>JAJEJB010000004.1 GCA_022828135.1 Acidimicrobiia bacterium
CACAGGCGTCGCCGCGCGCATCCTGCAACGAATCCTCGCCCTCACCGCCGCCATCTGGCACAACCAAACCACCCAACAACCCGGGCCCGCCCGCTCCCTGATCGCCTACGACCACTGACCCCTTGGAACTAATCATCTAGGCGAGGAGGCTGCGGAGCATCCAGGCTGTCTTCTCGTGGACCTGCATTCGCTGGGTTAGGAGGTCAGCGGAGGCTTCGTCGCCGGCCTTCTCAGTTGCGGGGAACACTGACCGAGCGGTGCGGACCACCGCCTCCTGGCCCTCCACCAAGCGGCGGATCATCTCGTTGGCGTCGGGCCTGTCGGCCTCCTCGGACACCGACGAGAGCTTGGCGAACTCGGCGTAGCTGCCCGGCGCGGGCTCGCCCAGCGCCCGGATCCGCTCGGCGATCTGGTCGACGGCCAGGGCCAACTCGGTGTACTGCTCCTCGAACATCAGGTGCAGCGTGTTGAACATCGGTCCGACCACGTTCCAGTGGTAGTTGTGGGTCTTCAGGTACAGGGTGTAGCTGTCGGCCAGCAGCCGCGACAACCCCTCGGCGATAGCGACGCGATCGGCCTCGTCGATGCCGATGTCGATGACGGGTGCCTGGCTAGCCCTGTCCACCTGAGGTCTCCTTCACCGACGCCTTGCCGGCAGAGATCCACGGCATCATGGCCCTCAGCTCCTTGCCCACGATCTCGACCGGGTGATCGTGGCCGGCCGCCTCCAGGCGCAGGAAGTTGGCCCGGCCGCCCCGGCTCTCGGCCACCCATTCCTCGGCGAACGAGCCGTCCTGAACCTCGGCCAGGATGCGCTGCATCTCGGCTCGCACCGCGTCGTTCACGATGCGGGGTCCCCGGGTGAGGTCGCCGTACTCGGCGGTGTCCGACACCGAGTAACGCATACCGGCGATGCCCTCCTCATACATGAGGTCCACGATCAGCTTCAGCTCGTGGAGGCACTCGAAGTAGCAGATCTCGGGCTGGTAGCCGGCGTCCACCAGCGTCTCGAAGGCGGCCTGCACCAGTGCGGTGGTGCCCCCGCACAGCACGGCCTGCTCGCCGAACAGGTCGGTCTCGGTCTCCTCGGTGAAGGTGGTCTCGATAACCCCGGCCCGGGCCCCGCCGATGGCGTCGGCGTAGGCGAGGGCCAGCGGCAGCGCCGAGCCCGACGCGTCCTGCTCGATCGCCACCAGGCACGGCACGCCGCCGCCCTCGACGTAGGTGCGCCGCACCAGGTGGCCGGGCCCCTTGGGGGCCACCATGCACACGTCCACCGAGTCGGGCGGCTCGATGAGCCCGAAGCGGATGTTGAATCCGTGGGCGAAGAACAGCGCCTCGCCAGGCGACAGGTTCGGTTCGACGTGCTCGGTGTAGATGGCGCCCATCTCTGTGTCGGGCATGAGCATCATGATGACGTCGGCCTCGGCGACGGCCTCGGCGATGGACCGGGCCTCGAGGCCGGCCTCCTGGGCCTTGGCCGCCGACGACGACCCCTCGCGCAGGCCGACCCGCACGTCGACCCCCGACTCCTTGAGGTTGAGCGCGTGGGAGTGGCCCTGCGAGCCGTAGCCCAGCACGGCCACCTTCCGGCCGGCGATGGCCGAACGGTCGACGTCGGATTCGTAATAGATGTTGGCCACGAGAACCTCTCTTGTCGCGTTTGCGGATGTGATCGTAGAGCAGACCCCGGTGGAAGCGATCAGGAATCCAGCGAGGGCAGGGCCACCCGGCCCGTGCGCTGGAGTTGCACGATCCCGAAGTCCCGCAGGCGCTCCTCGAACTCGTCGAGCCTGCCCGGGCGGGCCGCCAGCGACAGCATCATCTGCGACTGGTTGGCGTCCAGCACATAGGCCCGGAAGTCGTCGACCAGTTCCAGCAGTTCGTGGCGGCGCCCACCGGCCACGTCAACCGTCACCAGCATCAGCTCCCGCTCCACGGACTCGGTCGGACTCAGCTCGCTGATCTCCACGACGTTGATGAGCTTGTCGAGCTGCTTGACCACCTGCTCCAACGACGACGAGGCCACATCAACGGTGAAGGTGATACGGCTGAAACGCTCATCGGCAGTGGGAGCCACGGCCAGGGACTCGATGTTGAAGCCGCGGCGGGCGAACAGCCCGGCCACCCGGGCCAGCACGCCCGGCTTGTTCTCCACCGTGGTGACGATGGTGTGGAACCGGTGGCTGTGATCGGCAGCCGCGGCCTCGCTGGTTGCCGTCATCGCTGCGAGGGGTCGACGACGATGTCGGAGTTGGACTGGCCGGCGGGGACCATCGGGTAGACGTTCTCTTCTGCAGCGCTGCGGAACTCCAGCACCACTGGACGGTCGTCGATCTCGTTGGCCTTGTTGATGGCCGGAGCCACCTCCTCGGGAGCCTCCACCCGCAGGGCCACGCAGCCCATGGCCTCGGCCCACTTCACGTAGTCGGGGATCTCGTAGGAGAGGTACACCTCGCTGTAGCGCTCCTCGTAGAACATCTCCTGCCACTGCCGGACCATCCCCAGGTAGGCGTTGTTGAACAGGGCGACCTTGATGGGGATGCGCTCCATCGACGCAGTGACCAGCTCCTGGGCGGTCATCTGGAAGCAGCCGTCGCCGTCGACGGCCCAAACCATCCGGTCGGGCATCCCGACCTTGGCGCCGATAGCGGCCGGCACCGAGAAGCCCATCGTTCCCAACCCGCCGGAGTTGATCCAGGTGTAGGGATGGTCGAAGCGCCAGTACTGGCTGGCCCACATCTGGTGCTGGCCCACGCCCGAGGTGACGATGGTGTCGTCGGGGGTCGAGTCGCGCAGCACCTCCAGCACGTACTGGGGCTTGAGCAGCTCACCCGGCTCGGACTGCTCGTAGACGAGCGGGTGGCGCTCCTGCCAGCCGCTGATCTGCGAGCGCCAGGCCCGGCGGTCGGGCTGGGCGTCGAGGCCGCCGCAGGCCCTCAGGACCTCGACCAACTCGGCGATCACCAGCTTGCAGTCGCCCCGGATGGCCACATCGGGATTGCGGACCTTGCCGAGTTCGGCCGCGTCGATGTCGACGTGGACCACCTTGGCGTCGGGCGCGAAACCGTCGAGGCGCCCCGTGACCCGGTCGTCGAAGCGTGCCCCCAGCGCGACGAGCAGGTCCGAGCTCTGCATGGCGGTGACCGCGGTGTAGTTGCCGTGCATCCCGGGCATGCCCAGGCACAGCTCGTGGCTGTCGGGGAAGCACCCCCGGGCCATGAGCGTGGTGACCACCGGGACGTCGATCAGCTCGGCCAGGGCGAGCAGTTCGGCCGCGGCCCTGGCCTTGAGGATTCCACCGCCGGCGTAGAGCACCGGCCGCTCGGCCGCGCAGATCATCTCCGCCGCAGCCCGGATCAGTTCGGGATCGCCTGAGGTGGCGGGGCGGTACCCGGGGAGCTCCATGATGTCGTCGGTGGGCTCGTACCAGGTCATGGCCGAGCGCGGGTTGCGTGGGTCGACGATGTCTTTGGGGATGTCCACCAACACCGGGCCCGGCCGCCCGGTGGTGGCGATGTGGAAAGCCTCGTGGATGATGCGGGGAATGTCCTGGGCCTCGGTCACCAGGAAGTTGTGCTTGGTGACCGACAGGGTGATGCCGGTGGTGTCGCACTCCTGGAAGGCGTCGGTGCCGATGGCGGCGTAGGGCACCTGTCCGGTGATGCACACCAGCGGGATCGAGTCCATATAGGCGTCGCACAGCGGCGTGACTCCGTTGGTGGCCCCCGGACCGGAGGTGATCATCGCCACCCCGGGACGCCCAGTGGCGTGGGCGTAGCCCTCGGCCATGTGCCCCGCGCCCTGCTCGTGGCGCACGAGGATGTGGCGGATCGTCGACTCGATGATCGGGTCGTACACGGGCAGGATGGCCCCGCCGGGCAGCCCGAATACCACCTCGACGCCTTCGCATTCGAGGGCCTTGACTAGGGCTTGTCCGCCGTTCATGTCCATGGTGGGCCTCCGGGGCGGTGCTCGGGGTGTGGTCGGTGTTGCGGGCCGTACGCGAAACGACCTCCCTGGGGGAGGTCTGCGCACGGTCGGATCGGTTTGCGAGCGCGCGCTGTCAGGCCAGTACTTCCACGAGCAGGACGGCGTCGTTCACGGCGCCAAGTATGGCCGCTGAATCGACACGAGGCAACCGCGACCCCTCACCTGCCATCTCCGCCTCTTAGCCTCGCGGCCAATGTCCCCCGGGCTGCGCTGGACCAGCGACGACACCGAGATCTGGCGGTTGGCGTGGCCCGCCCTGGGCGCGCTGGTGGCCGAGCCGCTGTACGTGCTGGCCGACACCGCCATCGTGGGCCGCCTCGGCACTCCCCAGCTCGGCGGTCTGGCCGTGGCGGCGTCGATCCTGCTGACCGCCCACGCCATGTTCATCTTTCTCGCCTACGGAACGACCGCTGCGGTCGCCCGGCTGCTGGGAGCGGGCGAGGACCGGCGGGCGGCCCACCAGGCTGTGCAGAGCATCTGGCTGGCACTGACCGCGGGCGTGGTTCTGGCCGTGGTCGGGTTCGTCCTCGCGCCGACCCTGGTCGACGCGCTCGGGGGCGACGACCCCGAGGTACTCCATAACGCCCTCGTGTACCTGCGCATCTCGCTGTTCGGGCTGCCGGCCATGCTGGTGATGCTGGCCGGTGTGGGCTACCTGCGGGGCGTCCAGGACACCAAGCGACCCTTCGCGGTGGCCCTGGGATCGGCAGTAGGGAACTTCCTGCTCGAGGTGGTGCTGGTTTATGGCTTCGACCAGGGGATCGGTGCCTCGGCGCTGTCGACGGTGGTGGCCCAGACCGCGGCCGCAGCTGTGTTCGTGTGGTGGATCAAGCAGGCGGTGGCCCGCCACGACGTGAGCCTGCGGCCCCACCCTGCCGTCATCCGACGGTTGGCCGTCGCCGGTTGGGACTTGCTGATCCGGACCTCGGCACTGCGGGCCAGCCTCACCGTCACGGTGGCCATCGCAGCACGGATCGGCACCGACGATCTGGCCGCCCACCAGATCGTCTTCGAGGTCTGGACGGTGCTGGCCCTGGTGCTCGACGCGGTGGCCATCGCCGGGCAGGCCCTGATCGGCCTGGCCCTGGGCGCCAGCCGGCCCGACCGGGCCAGAGCGCTCGGGCGGCGCATGATCGGCTGGGGCGTGTTCTCGGGCGTGTTGACCGGCGTGGTGGTGCTGGCCATCTCGCCGGTGCTGCCTCATGTGTTCACGTCGGACACCGCCGTGATCGCGCTGGCCGCCTTCCTTCTCCTGCACGTCGGCTTCTCCCAGCCCGCCGCGGGAGTGGTGTTCGCCCTCGACGGCGTGCTGATCGGCGCGGGCGACCTGCGTTTCCTGGCCGTTTCGATGGTCGGGGCCGGGGTGGTCCTGGTCTGCGGCGGGCTGCTGGTCGTGGCCGCCGGCGCGGGCATCGGCTGGCTCTGGGCCGCCCTGCACGCCTGGATGGCAACCCGCCTCGTTCTGATGCTGTGGCGCTTCGCCGGCCCCGCCTGGCAGGTCACCGGCGCCGACCGCTAGGAGCCGGCCCGCTCCTGCAGGAGACGGTTGACGGCGGCTCCGTCGGCCTGGCCTCTGGTGGCCCGCATGACCTGGCCGGTGAGGAAACCGGCCAGCTTCTTTCGCTCGGCTTCGTCGCCCGCGCAGAACCGCGACCACGCGTCGGGATTGCCGGCTATTACCTGATCGACTACGGCGGCCAGATCGTCGCCGGCCATGGCCTGGAAGCCTCGGCGCTGCGCGATCACGTCGGGGGCCCCGCCTCCGTCGGCCATCTCGGCCAGCACCTGCTTGGACTGAGTGGCGGTGAGGCGACCGGAGATCTCCATGGAGACCAGCGCCGCCAGACCCTCGGGGGTGACGGGCGACCAGTCGTCGACGGCCAGGTCGTTGGCAACCCGGGTGGCGGCCACGCCCGGATCGGCCCCGGCCGCGATGGCGGCCCGCACCAGGCCGTCCTGGTCCCGCTCCACCAGCAGGGCGGCATCCTCGGTTGACACCGCTCCCCCGCCCGAGGCCACAAGCTCGGCTCGGCGGGCGGCAGGCAACGGCGGCAGCGCGGCGTCGATGGCCGCGATCGTCCCGGTCGCCGGCGCCAGCGGCACTAGGTCGGGATCCTGGAAGTAGCGGTAGTCGTCGGCGTCCTCCTTGGAACGGCCCGGCGTGGTCCGCCCGTTCGCCTCGTCCCAATGGCGGGTCTCCTGGCGGGGCCGCTCGCCGCCGGACCACAGCTCCACATGGCGCTGCGCCTCGTAGACGATGGCCCGGCCCAGGGCTCGCAGCGAGCTCAGGTTCTTGATCTCGCAGCGGGTTCGCAGCTCGTCGGAGCCGGCCGGGCGGACCGACACGTTGGCGTCCACCCTCATCGAACCCTCCTCCATCCGGGCGTCGGACACGCCGATGGCCAGCAGGATGGCCCGCAGCTCTCGCACGTAGGCCCGGGCCTGCTCGGCGGTGCGGATGTCGGGGCGGCTGACGATCTCCACCAGCGGTACGCCGGCCCGGTTGTAGTCGACCAGTGCATAGTCGGCGTCGTGGATGCGCCCGCCCCCTCCGATGTGGGTGGTCTTGCCGGTGTCCTCCTCGATGTGGGCCCGCTCGATGCCGACGGTGTGGCCGTCGGGCAGCTCGAGGTGGCCGTCGGTGTTGGTGGGCTGGTCGTACTGGGAGATCTGGTAGTCCTTGGGCATGTCCGGGTAGAAGTAGTTCTTGCGAGCGAACACAGCCCCCCGCACCTCGCACCCCAGAGCCCGGCCCAGGCGCATGGAGAAGTCCACCGCCGCCGCGTTGACCACCGGCAGCGAGCCCGGCAGCCCCAGGCACACCGGGCACACATTGGTGTTGGGGGCGTCGCCGAAGCGGTTGGCGCAGCCGCAGAACAGCTTGGTGGCCGTGCTCAGCTCCACATGGACCTCCAAGCCGACTACCAGTTCCCAGTCCCCGGGCACGGCCGGCTCTCGCTCGGGTACGACCGGGCTCATGGAGCGCTCCCGTCGGAGGGCGCGGCCCGCTCGAGCACGGCCGCGGCCCGCAGCAGAACCGGCTCCGACAGGGCCGGTCCCATGAGCTGAACACCCACCGGAAGGCCGTCGTCGCCACTGCCGAAGGGCACCGACACCGCTGGATGGCCCGTGAGGTTCGACGGGATCGTGCACACATCGTTGAGGTACATCAGCAGCGGATCGGCGGTCTTGGCCCCCAGCTCGAATGCGGTCGTCGGCGCGGTCGGGCACAACAGGACATCCACATCGGCGTAGGCCGCGGCGAACTCGCGCAGCATCAGCGTGCGCACCCGCAGCGCCTTGCCGTAGAAGGCGTCGTAGTAGCCCGCCGACAGCGCGTAGGTTCCGAGCATGATCCGGCGTTTCACTTCGGCGCCGAAACCGGAGCTGCGGGAGCTGACGTTCATCTCCGCGGCGTTGGCCGCGTCCACCCGCAACCCGTAGCGCACACCGTCGTAGCGGGCCAGATTGCTGGACGCCTCAGCCGGCGCGATCAGGTAGTAGGCCGACAGGCCCAGCACGGCCGACGGCACCGACACGACGGTGACGGCCGCGCCCGCCGCCTCCAGTGCGGTGGCGGCGGCGTCGACCCAGGCGATGACATCGGCCGCGACGCCCTCGACGGCCGAGACCCCGTCCAGCCCGTCGTCCTGCTGAACGCGTGCGCTCGCGGCGCACAGCTCGGCCACCAGCCCGACCCGCAGGCCGTCCACACCCTGCCCCAGACCGGCCACGACCGGCTCGCGGGCGCCGTCGATCGACGTGGAGTCACGCGGATCGTGCCCGGAGATGGCCTCGTAGCAAGCGGCCGTGTCAGCAACGTTGGACGCCATTGGGCCGATCTGGTCGAGCGACGAAGCGAACGCGACCAGCCCGTAGCGCGACACCGCGCCGTAGGTGGGCTTGAAGCCGACCACACCGCACAGTGCGGCCGGCTGGCGGACCGACCCTCCCGTGTCGGACCCGAGCGCCAGCGGCGCGAACCCCGCGGCCACTGCGGCAGCCGATCCTCCGCTGGAGCCACCGGGCACCCGGCCGGTGTCGTGGGGGTTGCGGGTGGGTCCGAAGGCGGAGTTCTCGGTGGACGAGCCCATGGCGAACTCGTCGAGGTTGGTCTTGCCGACAATGACCGCTCCGGCGGAGCGAAGCCGCTGCACCACGGTGGCGTCATACGGGGGGCGCCAACCCTCGAGCATCCGCGACGAACAGGTGGTGGGCACGCCCCTGGTGCACAGGTTGTCCTTGAGCGCCACCGGCACCCCTGCCAGCGGCCCGACCGGCTCGCCCCTCGACACCGCGGCGTCCACGTTGCGGGCGGCCGTCCTCGCCTCGTCGGCCAGCACAAGGTTGAAGGCGCCGATCTCGGCGTCGCGCTGGGAGATCCTGGCGAGGTGCTCGTCCACCACGTCGAGGGCCGTGCGTTCTCCGGACTTCACCGCCGCGGCGATCGCCAGGGCGGTCACGGTGCCACCTCCAGCGGCGAGGCCCGCCGCGGCCCCCGTCCGATCACGGTGCCTCGCCGAGGATCGGCGGCACCCGGAACTGGCCGTCGTCCACTGACGGCGCCTGGGCCAGCACTTCGTCCCAGTCCAGCGAGGGTCGAACCTCGTCGGCCCGGGTCACGTTGACGAGCGGATGGGGATGCGAGGTCGGCTCGATGTCGGTCACGTCGAGCGCCTCGACGTCGGCGGCGTGGTCGAGAACCGCGGACAGCTGCGCCGCCAGCTCGTCGAGCTCTGCGTCGCTGAAGCGCAGGCGGGCCAACCGGGCCACATGGGCCGCCTCGTCGCGGGTTATCCGGCCGGACACGTCGGAAGGATAGGCCCGACGCCTATCCCACGGAGCCCTCTTCTCCGGAACCCTGGCCTTCGGACTCGAGGCCTTCCTCTCCCTCCGCGCCCTCAGCCGGCTCCTCAGGCTCTGGCGGCGGCATGGGGCCCAGCGAGACCCTCACTTGCACCGTGGTGCCGATCGGCAGCGAGTTGCCGCTGGCAGGACGGAAGGCGATCACGGTGCCTTCGGGCACCTCGGCGGAGAACTCCTGCACGAGCCGCGGCACCAGCTGGATCGCATCCAGCGCGTCGGCGGCCGCATCCAGCTCCCGGCTCTCGGGCACCCGGGGGACGGTCCGATCGGCCGGGCCCTCCGAGACCAGCAGCACGACGTCGCTGCCGACCTCCAGTTCGTAGATGTCGCCGGCCACGTCGAGACCGATCACGTTCCCGGCCGGGACAACGTCGTCGTTGGCGAGTGTCTCACCGGCGAAGTCGAGGCCCGCCGCCTCCAGTTCGTCGGCGGCATCGTCCACTGTCATGCCGTAGACGATGTCCAGGTCGGCGACCAGGATCAGCGGCTCGCCCAGCGAAACGAACACGTCCAGCGTCTCGCCCTCGCCCAGAGGGGCGCCAGCGGCGGGCTCGGTGCGGAGGATCTCGCCGCGCTCGATGTTCGATGCTCGCACCAGTACCTCATTGACCTGCCAACCCGACTCGGCCGCAGCCGACGCGGCCGCGGCCCGCGGGTGACCTTGGAGGTCGGGAACGGTGGGGTCGGATCCGACTGAGAGCCAGGCCCAGATTCCGCCGGCCGCGCCGCCCAGCACGAGGAGGGCGGCCAGCGCCAGCCCAGGCCAGCGGCGTCGGGGGATGTCGTCGTGGGGGATCGCCAGACGCTCCGACACGGTCGGCCCGATCTGCTCGAAGGCTTCGCTGCTGCCATGGGTTGGACCCGCATCGGCGGGCGGCGCCTTCGAGATGGCCAGCGGAAGCGAGTCGGGCCGCGGCAGCAGGGGTGCGACCCGCAGCAGTTCGGATGCCAGTTCGGCGGCCGTCAACCTTCCGATGGGATCGGCCGCAATGGCGCGCTCCAGCACTGCTTGAAGCGGGCCGAGGGCGGTGATGGGAATGGGGTCCGGGCCGCCGACATCGACGGTCAGGTCCCTGGAGCCGGTGACCGCCTCACAAAGGACCAGAGCCAGATCGTGTACGTCCTGCGCCTGTTCAATCCGCGAATTGCTCGCCGGTGCGCCACCCTGGTCGTCTGCGGCTGCGGCAGCCCGGGCCGTGACCGGATCCGCGGTCTCGGTTGTGCCCGAATCAACGGTCTCGGCCGCCTGTCGGGCAGCCTCCTCGAGGGCCGCGGCCAAGCCGAGGTCCGAGATGTAGGGCCGTGCACCGGAGTCGAACAGGATGGCGGAGGGCGACAAGCCGAGGTGTGCCCGGCCGCCCTTGTGGATGTTCACGAGGGCTCGGGCGGCCTCCAGCCCGACCATGAGCGCCTGCGACGGCGTGAGCCGGTAGCCCTCGCGCAGGAGCGCTGCCAGGCTGCCGCCGGTGAGATACTCCGTCACCGCGTATGGCTGCGGATCGACACCCCAGTCGTACACGGGCAGCACCCGCGGGTGGCTGAGCGCTGAGGTGGCCCGCATCTGATCCGCGAAGCTCTCCGTGAAGCCGGCGTCGTCTGCGGCGTCGGCTCGCAGGATCTTCAGCGCCACTCTCCGGCGCAACGTGAGATCCTCGGCCACGTAGACGCGAGCGTTCGACCCCTCTCCGACGAACTCCAGCAGCCGGTAGCGGCCGCCGAATGCCCGCCTCGCCTCTTGGTCGGAGATCATCGCCGTCACGGTACCGCCCAAGGCGCCACCGGCCGGTGCTCACCCGGTGGCACTCCGGCCCGGTACCGTGCGATCTGCGATGACTACTAACGGACGCGGCCCCGATCAGGCTCCACCGCCGCGCAGCTCACTGCGGATCCGGGTGAGCATCGCCGCGCTGATTCTGTTCGGGATCTTGGGATTCGTCGTGGCTGCCCTGGTCGGCTCAGGCGACGACGCTGACGAAGCGGTCACTGCGAGCCCCGGGGTGGACCGCGTGATCCCGAACCCCGGAGACGAGGTCCTCCAGCAGCAGCGGGTGGCTGTGGTCCTCGACGCCCGATACCGGCTGTCCTCGCTGGTCGTGTACCCCAGCGAGCAGGTCGGCAACGGCGTCGACGTTACGGCCGAGGTGAACCACATCGAAGGCCTCAACCGGTTCGAGTTCGACCCGGGTGAAGGCCGGCTGATCGAGGCGCTGTCACCCGACACCAACTGCGCAGTGGCAACCTTCGTGCTGATAGCCCGACCCGAGGAGGCCGACACCGTCCGCTGGTGCTTCGAGGTGTCCTGACAGCCGGCGTGGGCCGGCGTCGACTGCTCAGGCTTCGCCGTTGGCGAGAGCTCGGAGGCGATCCAAGTCCTGGAGGTTCTCCATCTCGATGACGGCATGGACCGGCTTGCCGGGTCCGGTCACTGCCTGAAGGGCGCGATGCCCGGCGCTGTTGGGGGCGGGCCGGTCGGTGGTGAGCAGCACGAGGGGCTGGCGGTGGCCGGCCGCATCCAGCACGGCCGCCTTGCCGAGCGCCTTCCACAAGGTGTCGGTGCGGCGAAGCCCGGGACGCCGGGTGACGCTGAAGGCGCCCGACACGTCGAACAGCCATCTCCGACCGGTCTGGTCGAGCGCCGAGAAGTTGACCTCGACTCCGCAGGAGAACGAAGCCTTCTCACGGATCTGGCTGAACCCGCACTCGGACAGCACTTGCCGCGCCTTCTCCTGGGCCTTGCGGCCCTCCAGCACGGCCCGAGCCTGGAAGTCGTCGTCAAGCCGGTGATCGGCGCCATTGCTCGATGCTTGTGACCCGCTGACTCCTGGTTGGTCACCGCCGTCCGGAGAATCGAACAGGCGCGCCTGGCTGTTGCCATCCGCCTCCCATCGGGGAGTGCCTGTTCCGCTCAGGAGCCGCTCCCGTTCCCGGGCGATGCGCTGCTGCGCCACTTCCAGATAGCCGCCATCGGTGTCGAAGCCCACGTAGTGGCGACCGGTGCGCACCGCCGCCACCGCGGTGGTTCCCGCGCCCATGAACGGGTCGAGCACGAGGTCGCCCCGGTAGGTGTACAGGTCGATCAGGCGCTCGGGCAGCTCAACCGGGAAGGGGGCGGGGTGCCCCACACGGGTGGCCGACTCCGCTGGTATTTCCCATACGTCGGTGGTGGCGTCCATGAACTCGTCGGCATTGGCAGTGCCCAGCGACGGCAGTCCACGGGTCGACCTCTCCGCAGCCGACAGCGCGCGGTCGAAACGTCCCTTGGACGCGATCACGACACGCTCGGTCAGGTCCCGCAGGACCGGATTGGCCGGACGTTGGAAGCTCCCCCAGGCGCAGTTGCCGCCGGCGCCCTCGGCCTTGCGCCAGATGACTTCTCCCCGCAGCAATAGCCCATGGTCATCCTGCAGGATCCCGATCACGTCGGACGAGAGTGAGCGATACGGCTTCCGGCCCAGATTGGCCACGTTGACGGCGATGCGCCCTCCCGGCTCCAGCTTGCGCTTGCACTCGGCGAAGACGTCACAGAGCATTTGCAGGTAGTCCTTGTAACTGGCGGGGACATGTCCCTCCCCCACCGCCTCCTCGTATTCCTTGCCGGCGAAGTACGGCGGCGACGTGACCACCAGGGCCACAGAGTTGTCGGCCACATCTCCATGGGCGTCCATGTCGCGCGCATCGCCGACCCACAGCTGATTGCGGCTCGCGTGAGCGGAAATCTCCGAGTCCCGGCTGATCTCTGGAGCAGAGAAGCGCTCGTAGAAGGCCGAGGCGTCGTGGCCCTCCCGCCGGCTCACGCCGAAGCTGGACGTGGCTGTGCCGCCCCTTCGTGCCGGAGTGCTCATCGGTGATGAACCTACATCGCCCCTGTGTCACGGTGGCGGACGCGCCGAGCCCAGCGGCTACGGCAGTTGGCCGGTATCTAGCAGTTCCTGGAAGGCGGCCTCGTCGATCACGGGGACTCCGGAGGACTCGGCTTTGCGTAGCTTGGAGGCGCCAGGGTCGACGCCCACCACCAGCGCGGCGGTGCGGCCCGACACTGAGCCGGGTGCCGAACCGCCCCTGGCCAGGATGGCCTCCTTGGCCTCGTCGCGACTGAAACCCTCCAGCGTGCCGCTCACCACCACCGACATGCCGGCCAGGGTCTGGGGCAGGGGCTCGCCTTCGTACTCGCTACCAGGCTCGTCAGCTTCCATGCGAAGCCCGGCCGCCCGTAGCCCCTCGATGAGCTCACGGTTGTGCGGATCGTCGAACCAGGCCCGCACCGAAGTCGCGATGATCGGGCCGAACCCCTCCACCTCCGCCAGAGCCTCCTCGTCGGCCTCGAGGATGCTGTCTATGTCGCCGAAGGACGCGGCCAGCACCTGTGCATTGACTTGGCCGATCTCGGGAATGCTGAGCGCGAACAGCAGCCTCGACAACGGCTGCCGCTTGCTGGCCTCAATGGACTGGCGGAGATTGTTCACCGAGATCTTGCCGAAGCCCTCCATCTGCTCGATCCGCTCGAAATCGAGCTTGTACAGCCCGACGACATCCTTCAGCAGTCCCTCGGTGACGAAGCGGTCGATGTTGCGCTCCCCCAGGAACTCGATGTCCATGGCCGCACGGCCGACGAAGTGCTCGACGCGGCCCCTCACCTGGCGGGGGCACCAGTAGTTCACGCACATCGTGGCCGACATGCCCTCGGCCCGCTGCAGCGCCTCGCCGCACACCGGGCAGTCCCTCGGAAACGCCCACGGCTCCGAGCCCTCCGGACGCTCCGATAGCACCGGCCCCACCACCTCGGGGATCACCTCGCCGGCCCGGCGCACGATGACCGTGTCACCGGGCCGCACGTCCTTGGCCGCCACCTGGTCCTCGTTGTGGAGCGTGGCGGTCGCCACCGTCACCCCGCCCACGAACACCGGCTCGAGCCGGGCGAAGGGCGTTGCCTGCCCCGACGGGCCGATCGAAACCTCGATGTCGAGCAGCTTGGTGGAACGCTCCTCGGGCGGGAATTTGTAGGCGATCGCCCAACGTGGAGCCTTGGCGTCCACGCCTAGGCTGTCCTGAAGGCCGAGGTCGTCGACCTTCACGACTAGGCCGTCGAACTCGTAGTCGAATTCGTGACGGCGACGCTCGAAGTCGACCACATGGGTCTCCACCGCAGCCAGATCGTCCAGGCAGACCGCATGCTCGTTGACGGGCAGGCCCAGCGACGCCAGCCATTCCAGCGTCTGCAGGTGGGAACTGAAGGCGGGTCCGCCCGGGGCGTCGCCGAGCTGGTAGCACCAGAACGACAGGCCCCGCTCCGCGGTCACCCGGGCATCCTTCTGGCGCAGCGAGCCGGCGGCCGCGTTGCGGGGGTTGACATACGACTTCTCGCCCCGCTCGATCTGGCGGGCGTTGAGCCTCTCGAAGGTGGAGAGACGCAGGATCACCTCGCCGCGCACTTCCAGGACCGGGGGGGCCGGTCCGCTCAGCCGGATGGGTATGTCGGCAATGGTGCGCACCGAGTGGGTGACGTCCTCGCCCGTCCGGCCGTCGCCCCGGGTGGCGGCCCGCACCAGCACGCCGTCGACGTACCGCACCGAGATGGCCAGCCCGTCGAACTTCAACTCGACCGCGTATGCATCGATCGACGTGGCCTCCATGGTCGGCAGGGCCTGCTCGCCACTCGGGCCGGTCGTACCGGCAGCCAAGGCGCGATGCACCCGCTCATTCCAGGCCCGCAGCTCTTCGAGATCGAGCGCATTGTGCAGCGACATCATGGGCTGCTCGTGGCGCACCGGCGCGAACACGGTGTCGTCGGGCGGGGCGCCCACGCGCTGGGTGGGCGAGTCGGGATGGACCAGCTCGGGGTGCCGTGTCTCCAGGGCCTTCAACTCCTTGAGCAGGTCGTCAAAGTCGGCGTCGGGTATCTCGGGCCTGCCCGCGTAGTACAGCGCCGAGTGGTGGTTGAGCAGAGCCTGCAACTCGCGAACGCGCGCCGCGGAGTCGATGGTTGTGCCCGCGTCGGCGCCGGCAGGTTCGGCCATCGCCTGAGGCTACATCTGCGGTGTGATCGTCTAGTGCCGCGCTATCGCTGCGCGGTGACACAATGGCGGCCGTGCCAGGCGACGTGCGCTCCTCGGAGAGAAACCGGGCCCGGACTGCGCTGATGGTGCGCGCCGGGGTCGTCGGGGCCTGGCTTGCGGTCGGAGTGCTGGCGTTCTTCGGGAATCTGATTCACACCGCGCTGCGACCCGACGAAGACGCCGCCCACACAACCGTGATCGTGGCCATGTGGCTGGGCTACGCCCTGGTGCTCGCCGCGCTCCTGCTGCCGGGACCCCGGGCGCTGACCGTGGCTCGCATCGGCGTGCCCGCCAGCACCCTGGAGTTGGCATTGGCAGCAGCCGAGACTTCCGATCCCGCCGCCGTAGCTGGCAATCTGGCCTGTGTGGTCGGCACCCTCATCGTGTTTCACCCCTTCTACGCCGAGGCCCAGGTGGATGCAGCCAGCTACGGCGACGAGCGCCGATTCCTGCTACGACCCCCCGGACCGATCATCGTTGCGCTCGTCGTGCCAATGGGCGCGATCACGGTGGCCGGCGTAGCCGTTGGGCCCTTGCTGCTGGCCGATCGGGGCTGGCCGGCAGGGATCGTGGCTGCCGCGATCGGGCTGCCGGTCGCCGCCTTCTCGGCCCACGCCCTGTACCGGCTGGCCCGTCGCTGGCTGGTATTCGTCCCCAACGGGCTGGTGGTGCACGACCATCTGGCTGTGGCCGAGCCGCTGCCCGTGGGCCGCCGGGGCATTGACTCGATCGGCCCGGCCCGAGCCGACACCGACGCCACGGACCTGTCCGCCCAAGCCTTCGGCATGGCCCTCGAACTGCGTCTCACCGAGCCGGTGAAGGCGAGCGTGATGACCGGCCGCAACCGCAGCGAGGAACGCTCGCTCACCGCCATGTTGGTGTCGCCCAGCCGCCCCGCAGCGGTGCTGGCCACCGCCGAGCGCCGCGGCCTAAAGATTGCCTGACGGCGAGCAGCCGGCGATATCGAGCAGTGAAGCCGATCGGTTGCATCTCTTCACGATATCAGTTAGCATGAAATATATGTTGATATCATCTAACGAGCTGCGAGAAGGGGCGGAGAGAGGTCCGGAGCATGGGAACGTTTGACTGCCAAGTCTGGTTCGAGAGCGCCGACGGCCGGCTCACACTGGAACTCGAGGCGATGGTGGACACCGGCGCGACCTACACGATGATCCCAGCGCGACTGCTGCACGAACTTGGCGTGAAGCCAATCCGCCAGGTGGGCGTGGTACTAGCCGACGGGCGGCGCGCCCGCTACGACATCGGCGAGGCAAGAGCCACCATAGACGGCGAGAGTGTCAACACTCTGGTGGTGTTCGGCGAAGACAGCGCTCGGCCGCTGCTGGGCGCCTACACACTCGAGGGCCTGGGTATGGCAGCCGACCCGGTGCACGGCAAGCTCGTCCCCATGCCGAATGCCTGGGCATAAGAGCTGGAGTCGGCCGCCACTTCGGGCGATCGCAATCGTTAGGACGACATACTGACCCGATGAGCCGCTGGGGGCCGGGTGGCGGTGCCTCCGCCGACCACGATGTCGCCCCGATAGGCGACGACGCTCTGGCCCGGGGCCACCCTCCGGCGGGGCTCAGCCCAGCGGACGGCCACACCGGCCGGATCGACCGTGGCGGCCTCCACCGCACCGTGGGCTGATGTCTGCACCAGCACCGGGCCGTCAACGGGGCCATCCATCCAGTGCCAGTCCTCCAGCGGCGTGATCTCGCTGTCGAGCTCCGCCCGGCTTCCCACCGTCACCGTCGACGACTCGGCGTCCACATCAAGCACGTAGCGGGGCGATCCGCCGCCGATCGCTCCCAGGCCCCGCCGCTGGCCAACCGTCACCAGTTCCAATGCCTCGACCGTTCCGAGCTCGGAGCCAGAACTGTCCACCAGCCGCCCCGGACGCATCGGGATGCGCTGGCCGAGGAACTTCCGGCGGCCCGCCGAAGCCGTGATGAAGCACACGTCCTGGCTGTCGGGTTTGCGGGCCGTGACCAGACCACGAGCCTCCGCCTCCCGCCGGACTTCCGCCTTGGTCGTCTCCCCCACCGGCAGCAGCAGCCGGGCCAGCACCGCGGCGTCGAGCATGTGCAGGACGTACGACTGGTCCTTTGCCGCGTCGACGCCCCGGGCCAGCCGGGGCCCGCCGGGCCCATTGACGATGCGGGCGTGGTGGCCGGTCGCCACCAGGTCGAAGCCGAGCGCGTCGGCCCGGCGCAGGAGCCGGCTGAACTTGATGTGCCGGTTGCACTCCACGCAGGGGTTGGGCGTGCGGCCCATTGCGTGATCGACCACGTAGGGGGACACCACATAGCGCTCGAAGTCGTCCCCGAAGTTGAACACATGGTGCTCTATGCCGAGCTGGTCGGCCACCCAGCGGGCGTCGTCGACGTCGGACACCGAGCAGCAGCCGGTGTCGCTGGGCCCGCCCCACAGCTTCATTGTGACGCCGGCGACGTCGTAGCCGGTCTCTAGCAGCCGCGCCGCGGCCACTGAGGAATCCACACCGCCCGACATGGCCACCAGGACTCTCGCCCCGCCGGCGCCGTTCGTCGACCCAGCCATCTCAGCCTCCGCCGAAGCGGTCGAGGCGCCTGACCGACTCTGCGATCACGTCGACAGCCCGCTCCACGTCGGAGTCAACGGTCGTATGGCCGAGCGACAACCGCAACGACCCCAGCGCCACGTCCCTGGACACCCCCATGGCCGCCAGCACATGGGACGGATCCTGCGCGCCGCTGGAGCACGAGGAGGCAGCCGAGGCCCGCACACCGGCTGTGTCGACTAGGAACAGCAGCGCCTCGCTCTGCACGCCGGCGATGCATACGTTGGCGATCCCGGCCGCGATGTGGCCGCGATCGCCGTTGGTGCGGGCCGCCGAGACCTGAACGCGGTCGCCGAGTCGGTCGATCAGGCCGTCGATCAGGGCGTCGCGCAGGACGCAGAGCCGCTCGACGCTGCCTTCGCGCTGCTCGACGGTCTCAGTCAGCGCTGCCGCGAACGACACCGCTCCGGCCACGTCGGGAGTCCCGGCCCGCCGGCCCCGCTCCTGGCCGCCCCCGACGATCAGCGGATCGAGTTCCACACCGTCGCGCACCACCAGTACGCCGGTGCCCACCGGCGAGCCCACCTTGTGACCGGTGACCGAGATCAGGTCGTAGCCCGCGGTCTCCGCGGCCACGTCGATCCAGTTGGGGGCCTGCACCGCGTCTGTGTGCAGCCACGCCCCGGGAGCGAGGTCTCTCACGATGTCGGCCACTTCCCGCAGCGGCGCGATCGAACCGGTCTCGTTGTTGACCGCGATGGCAGACACCACCGCCACTTCGTCGTCGCGGCGTCGAAGCACGTCGGCCAGGGCGCCCAGGTCGACGATTCCCCGCTCGTCCACACCCACGAACACGCCGCCGGAGCGCTCCACCGGGTCGTGCACCGCGTGATGCTCGGCCTCGGTGGTCACCGCCACCGCCTCCGGGCCCCGGGCGCCGAGAGCGCCCCGCACGGCCATGTTGTCGGCCTCGCTGCCTCCGGAGGTGAACACGATCTCGCCCGGATGAGCACCAAGAGCGCTGGCTACCTGCTCCCGGGCCCGGTCCAGCGCCCGACGAGCCTCCCGGGCCGCCTGGTGGGATCCGGTGGGGTTGGCGTGGTGCCGTTCCGCGGCGGCCAGCCACGCGTCGCGGGCCGAGGGTCTCAGCGGCGTGGACGCGGCGTGGTCGAGGTAGATCTCGCACGGCTCGGACGGACCGGACACCCTGTCATCCTACGTAGGGGCCACCCCCGTCGATAGCACCGGTACTCAACTCGCGGCGGCGATCAGCGAACCCGCCACCAGCAGCGCCGAGAGCATGCCCCCCAAGGACACTGTTGCCCAGGCCGGAGCGTTGCGGCGCTCCAGGAAGAGCATCAACGCCCCCATGACAGCGCCTGCGATCAGCCCGCCGAAGTGCCCGCCGATCGATATGCGCGGGATCAGCAGCGTGAACACGATGTTGAGCATCAGCAACGGCGCCAGCGGCGAGCGCCAGATGCTGCCGCCGATGGCCCGGTGTACCAGCACGGTGGCGCCCATCAAGCCGAACACGGCCCCCGAGGCCCCCACCGTCGGCGAGTTCGGCGCCGACAACAACAGCGCGCCGAACGCCCCGCCGAGCATCGACACGATGAACAGCGACAGGAACCGAGCCCGCCCGAAGCCGGCCTCGAGCATCTGCCCAAGGATCCAGAGGATGTACATGTTGAAGGCCAGATGGAAGATCCCGTCGTGCAGGAACGCCGACGTGACGAGCCGGTAGTACTCGCCCGCATCTACGCCGATCCATTCGATGCCGCCGCCACTCAGCGTGACCGCCCTGGCCAGGAGACTCCCGTCTTCGAGCACGCCCCCGTCGATCCCGGTGATGCCGCGGGCCGATCCGCTGGCGGCCACCGAGTACAGGAAGCCCAGCCCGTTCAACGCCAGGAGGATCTGGGTGACTATTGGGCGTGAGACGCTTCTCACCATCGCCGTTCGAGCGGTCATCGGTCGGGCGCCGCTCTGGACCGTGCACTCCGGGCAGTGAAAGCCGACCGACGCCTGGTGCATGCAGTCCGGGCAGATGGGGCGCTCGCACCGCTGGCAGCTGACCCCGCCGCGGCGGTCGGGGTGCCGATAGCAGCGGCGCTCAGGGGGCCGGGGCACCACCTCCGGCGTGTCGCTCACGGCCCGGCACCGTAGCGGCGCAGACCGGCGGGCCCACTAGCGTCGCACCGGTGAACGACGCCGCCGGCCGGCCGGGCCCGTCTGATCCTGACTCCGGGGCGACAGTGCCGATCGAGAGGCATGCGCTGCTGTCGGACCAGCGCACGGCGGCCATCGTCACGCCCGACGCCCGGGTGGTGTGGATGTGCGAGCCCCGGATCGACTCGCCTCCCCTGCTGGCCGAGATGCTCGGTGGCCCGGACGCCGGCTTCTTCTCGGTGCGCCCCCTGGAAGCGGCCGGCGGTCCCGTCCAGCGCTACGTGGACCACTCCATGGTTCTGGAGACCTCGTGGGACGGCATGTCCGTCGTCGACTACCTCGACTGCTCCGGGGGCCTGCCCACTGAGCCGGCCGCACGCAACCGGCTGGTTCGAGTACTGGCAGGCACGGGCAAGGCCGTCGTCGAGTTCGCGCCGTACCGCGGCTCTGAAGGCACCCGTCTTGAACGCAGCGACAGCGGGATCGAAGTGCGCAAGGGCGACACGCACCCAGTGTGTCTGCGGTCGTCCCCAGATCTGGAATGGCACATCGAATCCCATGGCCGAGATGACATTGCCCGGTCCGAGGCGGATCTTTCGGCGGGCCCTGTCGTGCTGGAGCTGCTGTGCGGTACCGGTGCTGACGAGTGCGCACCGGCGGAGCCGCAGCGGCGCTCGGACACGATCACACACTGGCGGACCTTCCTTGACCGGCTCGCCCTGCCGCCGCTGCAAACGGACCTCGTGCGCCGTTCGGCGCTGGTTCTCAAGGCGCTGTGCCACGGGCCTACCGGCGCGATCATCGCCGCTCCCACCACGAGCCTTCCCCAGGAACTCGGCGGTTCCCGCAACTGGGACTACCGCTACTGCTGGATGCGCGACGCCTCGATGACGGCCGCCACGCTGGTGCGGCTCGGGTCGATCGACGAGGCGATGGACCTGCTCGACTGGCTGCTGCGGCTCATCGACACCGGCGGCGCGTCGCTCGACCGCCTGGCTCCCATCTACACGGTCGAAGGCAAGGCTCTTCCCCCCGAGACGTCCGACCCCGGCCTGCCGGGCTACGCCGGAAGCCGTCCGGTGCGGATCGGCAACGCGGCCGAGCAGCAGGTCCAGACCGACGTCTTCGGCCCGATCATGGAGCTGGTCTGGCGACTGGGCCGGGCCGGCGCCCCTCTCGACGGGCGCCACTGGCGGCTGGTGGAGCTGCTCGTGGACGCGGTGGGGCGGCGCTGGCAGGAGCCCGACCAGGGCATCTGGGAGATCAGGGCCGCTCCCCGCCACCATGTGCACTCCAAGACCATGTGCTGGGTGGCTGTTGACCGGGGGGTGGCCATCGCCGGCACGGTGTTCGATCGCTCGGTTCCCGAGTGGGCGCGGTTGCGCGACATTATCGCGGCCGAGGTCCTCAGCGAGGGTTGGAATCCCGACGAGAAGGCCTTCACCGCCGCATACGGCAGCACCGACCTGGACTCGGCGGTGCTGGCGGTGGGCCTCTCAGGGTTGGTGCCGCCCGGCGACGTCCGCTGGGTGTCCACCGTCGAGGCCATCGAAGCGCAACTGCGCCACGGCCCGACCGTCTACCGGTACCGGCGAGATGACGGGCTGCCCGGCGAGCCCAGCGGCTTCAACCTGATGACGTGTTGGCTGGTCGACGCCAAGATCCTGATCGGCGACCTCGACGGCGCCCGGGCCCTCTTCGACGACTACACCGCGCTGGCCGGACCGACCGGGCTGCTGTCCGAGGAGCACGACCCCGTCACCGGCCAGTCCCGGGGAAACTTCCCGCAGGCCTACAGCCACCTCGGCCTGATCGAGAACGCTCTCAACTTCGCGGAGCGCTCGCCGGACGGGTGAGTTCTGGTCAGCCCGGCGACTAGAGCGAGACCGCCATCTCGCTCATGCCGAGGGCGTTGACCTCGACGACCTCGGTGACCCCGGGCACGCGGTCCCGCATGATCCGCTCGATGCCTGCCTTGAGGGTCTGGGTGGACGCCGGGCAGGTGACGCACGCCCCGTGGAGCTCCACGGTGACGATCCCGGTGGACTCGTCCACGTCGACGAGATCGATGTCTCCCTCGTCGGCCTGGATGGCCGGCCGGATGATCTCGATGATCCGCTCCACTTCCGCCTGCACAGGCCCAGTCTCGCAGCACCCGGCCCCAACTCCGACCCCGCCCCCTCGTAAGCTCGCGGGATGGGCCTGACGGTGCTGGCACATCAGGGCGGATGGGACGAGGCGCTGCTCGTGGCGGGGCCGCTGCTGCTGTTCGCGGGCATCGTCTGGAACGCCAAGCGGCGGGCGGTCAAGCAGTCCCAGACCAACCCAGGACCCGATGAGTGACCTGCCGGTCTCCTCGGCCTATTGGGCCCGCACGTCGGCGCCGAGCGACGCCAGGTCGCCGGCCAGGTCCTCGTAGCCTCGGGCCACGTGATGGGCGTCGGTCACCACGGTGGGCCCGTCGGCACCGAGCCCGGCGACCGCCAGTGCGGCCCCGGCCCTGATGTCGTGGGCTCGCACCGGTGCTCCCGAGAGCCGCTCCACGCCCCGCACCACCGCGTGGTGGGCGTCGGTGCGGATGTCGGCACCCATGCGGCGCAGCTCGTCGACATAGCGGAACCGTCCCGGGAACAGGTTCTCGGTCACGATGCCCACGCCCGAGGCAGTGGCCATCATCACTACCAGGAAGGGCAGGTGGTCGGTGGCCACGCCCGGGTAGGGCAGCGTGGAGCAGTCCACCGAGTCGAGACGGCGCGGCGCTATGGCCCGGATGCCGTCGGTATCCGGGGTTATCAGCATCCCCATCTCGGTCAGCTTGTGGCACAGCAGTTCCATGTGGTCGTAGCGGGCGCCGGCCACGAGCACGTCCCCGGAAGCCACGCCCAGCGCGGCCAGGTAGGTGGCCGCCACTATCCGGTCGGGAACGACCGAGTGGTCGGCGGCCCGAAGGTACTGGGCTGTCCCGGCCCCTTCGACCACGAGCGTGGACGAGCCGGCTCCCTGGATGCTGGCCCCCATGCGGAGCAGGAACTGGCAGAGGTCGGATATCTCCGGCTCGCGGGCCGCGTTGTCGATCACGGTGGTGCCCTTGGCCGCCACCGCGGCCATCAGCAGGTTCTCGGTAGCCCCGACGCTGGGGAACTCCAGCACCACCCGGCCTCCGAGCAGTTCGGTTGCGGACGCTTCGATGTAGCCGTGCACCACGTCGACCTGTGCGCCCAACTCGACGAGGCCGCGCACGTGCATGTCGATGGGCCGGGGACCGAAGTCGTCGCCACCGGGCAGGGCCACCCTGGCCTCGCCGCAGCGGGCCAGCATGGGCCCGAGCACCACGACCGAGGCTCGGAACCGCTCCACGATGTCATAGGGGGCCACCGGGGTGATCTCCGCAGGCACGTCGATGCGGATCGCCGCGTCTTCGGTCGGATCCCACTCGACGGTGCAGCCCACGGCCCGGAGGAGCTCGGCCATGAGGTCCACATCGACGATGCGGGGCACGTTGGCAAGGCGGTAGGAGCCTTCGGCCAGCAGCGTGGCCGCCATGAGCTTGAGCACCGAGTTCTTGGCTCCGGCCACAGCCACCGTGCCCTCCAGCGGAGGGCCGGAGCGAACGACTATCCGCTCGATCGCCACCCTCAAAGCCTATGACCGCCGAGGCTCGATGACCGTCTTGCGAGTCGTGCGGCGCGGCGGCGCGGCCGAGATGGAGCGCCAACGGGCCGCGCTGCGAGCGCCTCGGCGCGACTTCGTGGCCGAACGGGCGGTGGGCGACGACCGCTACGAGGCCGAAGGCGGCCCTTTCCGTCACTACGAGCGCCGCCTGCAGCTGACGGAGCTGGACCGGGGCGACCCCCGCGGTGCTGACGGTGAGCGAGACGGCGGACGGTACGAGCTCGTCGAGACCACCACCTACCGGCTTGCGGTACCGGTGTGGGCATGGCTGTTCCACTTCCCGGTGCGGCACGCGCTGCGGCACCGCAGGGACGTCTACGGCTACTGGTGGGCGCCCCCCGACCGGATCGACGCCCGCGCCTCGGCCGTGCTGGGCCTGCTGTGCACCGTCCAGGTACTGGACGGCTACCTGGGCACCGTCCTCTCCCAGACCCTCACCTTCGCGGCCGACGAGTTCGGCCACGGCAACACCGCCCAGGGGATCGTGCTGGCCGTCGTCCGGGTCGGCGTGCTGGTCGCGCTGGCCAGCGTGGCCCTGGCCGACCGCCACGGCCGCAGACGCCTGCTGCTGGCGACCGGCGTGGCCAGCTGTGTCGTCACCGCGGTCGGAGCGCTGTCACCGGGACTGTGGTTCCTGGGAGCCACGCAGCTGCTGGCCCGGGGGCTGTCGACCGCCCTCGGGATCCTCATCGTGATACTGGCCGCCGAGGAGATGCCGGCCCGGTCGAGGGCCTGGGCGATGTCGGTGCTGGTGCTGTGCGCTGGACTCGGATCGGGGATGGCAGTGTGGGTGCTGCCGGTGGCCGACCTGCACATCTCGGCATGGCGCGCGGTGTACGTAGTGCCGCTGGCCGGCGTGGCCGTCATGGCCTGGGTGGGGCGGCACCTGCCCGAGAGCCGCCGCTTCGATGTGGCCAGCAGCGGGTTCCAGCTCAGCGACGACAGCTCGACCAGCACTGCCTCCGATGTCGAAGCGGCCGAACGTCGGCGCAGGCGGCTGGCGCTGCTGGCGGCCTCGGCGTTCCTGATCGCCATGTTCGCCGCCCCCGCTTCCGGTCTGCGCAACGACTTCCTCAAGGACGAGCGGGAGTTCTCCGCCGCAGCCATCTCCCTGTTCACCGTGGTCACGAATACCCCCATCGGCATCGGCGTCCTCGCGGGCGGCTATCTGGCCGACCGGCGGGGTCGCCGTCCCGTCGGCGCGGCCGGCCTGGTGGCGGGCGCGCTGTTCGTTGCGTGGGCATATTTCACCGACGGCGCCGCGTTGTGGTCTCTGACCCTGGCTGGAGGGGTCCTGGGCGCGGTGGCCGTGCCGGCGCTGGCCGTCTACGGACCGGAGCTGTTCGGCACCTACCGCCGCGGCCGGGCCAACGGCCTGATAGTCACCGTCGGCGTGGCCGGCAGCGCCCTGGGTCTCCTCGTGGCCGGGTGGCTGTCCGACGCGCTCGATGGGCGGCTGGGGCCTGCGCTGGCCCTGCTGGCCGTCGGTCCGCTGGCGGTGGCCGCCCTGGTCCTGTGGAAGTACCCGGAGACCGCCGGCCAGGAACTCGAGGACCTCAACCCTGAGGACCGCGATCCTGGCGATCCGGCGGCCGGCTAGTCCTCGGTGTCGAGCCCCGGGTAGGGAGGCTTGGCCGCGCAGAGCTCCTTAGCGTCGGCTCGAACCGCGGCCACGGCCGCTTCGTCCGACCGATTGCGCAGCGCCCTGGAGATCAGATCGGCGATGATGGCCATGTCGTCGGTGTCCATGCCCTGGGTGGTGACCGCAGGTGTCCCGATACGGACGCCGGAGGTGACGAAGGGCGAGCGGGGGTCGTCAGGGACCGTGTTCTTGTTGAGGCTGATGCCGGCGGCGTCGAGGGTGGCCTGGGCCTCCTTGCCCGTCAGGTCGGGATCGAAGGTGCGCAGGTCCACCAGCATCAGATGGTTGTCGGTGCCGCCGGAGACGAGCCGGAAGCCGTGCCCGGCCAGCGCCGAGGCCAGCGCCCTGGAGTTCTCCACGATGCGGGCCGCGTAGTCGGCAAACTCGTCGGTGGCTGCCTCGGCGAAGGCCACCGCCTTGGCCGCCACCGCGTGGTCGAGCGGCCCGCCCTGGATGCCGGGGAACATGGCCTTGTCGACCGCCGGCCCGTAATCCGAGCGGCAGATGATGGCGCCGCCCCGGGGCCCTCGCAGGGTCTTGTGGGTGGTGAAGGTCACCACATCGGCGTACTGGGTCGGGTTGGGGTGCACACCGCCCGCGATCAGCCCCGCGATGTGCGCAGCGTCGAACATGAGCAGCGCGCCGGCCTCGTCGGCGATCTCCCGCAGGGGCTCGGGTTGGATCAGGCGGGGGTAGGCGGTGGCGCCGGCCACGATCAGTTTGGGCCGCTCGGCCAGAGCGAGGTCGCGCAACTGGTCCATGTCGATCCGCTCGTCGCTGGCGGTGACCCCGTAGGACACGAACCGGTACTGCAGACCCGAGAAGTTGACCGGGGACCCGTGGGTGAGGTGCCCGCCATGGTCGAGGCTCATGCCCAGCACGGTGTCGCCCGCCTCGATGAGTGCGTGGTAGGCGCCCATGTTGGCTATGGCGCCGGCGTGGGGCTGCACGTTGGCGTGGTCGGCGCCGAACAGCTCGCAGGCCCGGCTGCGGGCCAGGTCCTCGACCTCGTCCACCACCATGTTGCCGCCGTAGTAGCGGCGGCCCGGATAGCCCTCGCTGTACTTGTTGGTGAACACCGAGCCGGTGGCGGCCATCACCGCCGGGCTGGCGAAATTCTCCGACGCGATGAGCTGGATGGTGGTGTTCTGGCGGTGAACCTCTCGACGCATCAGGTCGAAGACCGCCTCGTCAGCGGTGGGCCAGGGCATAGATTCCTCGATTCTCCTTCGGCGGGGCGCAGCGGTCGGGATGCCTGGCCGCACGGTAGCGAGGCTCAGGGGGCAAGCGGCGCCGCTCCTGTCGTGAAGATCAGCCAGAGTTGCCGAGGGCGTCAAGCTTGGCGATGCGTGCCTGGTGGCGGCCACCGTCGAAACCGGCCGCCAGCCAGGCGTCGAGCGCCTCGCGTGCGACCTCGGCGCCGGTGAGGCGCTCCCCGATGCACAGCACGTTGGCGTCGTTGTGGGCCCGGGCTAGGCGGGCCGAGGTCACGTCGTAGGCCACCGCGGCACGCACGCCCGCGATCTTGTTGGCGGCCATGGCGATGCCGTTGCCGCTGCCGCACACGCACACGCCGAGGTCGGCGTCGCCTGCGGCCACGGCCCGGCCCACCGCTGCGCCGAAGTCGGGGTAGTCCACCCTGTCGTCGGAGTGGGTGCCGCAGTCGGTCACATCGTGACCGGAGGCCCGCAAATGCTCGGCCAACGCCTGCTTCAGCCCGTAACCGGCATGGTCGGCCCCCACCGCGATCCGCATTTTCGCATCCTAGGTCTCAACCTCCCGATGGACGCGGAGGGACTGGATCCCGAATTGGCAGCGGAGGGCGCCGGTTTGGGCACTCACAGCTGCCAATTCCCTAGTTGCCGTGACTGAGCCTCTCAGACCCGCACCACAGCCAGGATCTCATCGAGGCTGATGGGACCCTCTCGCAACACGACCGGAGAGGCTCGGGTGACGTCCACGACTGTGGAGGATGCACCCGGACGTGGTCCGCCGTCGACGATCAGGTTCAGGGTCGGGAACAGCTCTGCCACGCCGTGAGCGGTGGACGGGGTGGGTCCGCCATGAAGGTTGGCGCTGGTCACGGCCAGCGGTCCCGGTCCGGCGATGGCCTGCATGACGTCGTCGCCGGGCAGGCGCACCCCGATGGTTGAGCCCGTGCCGAGATGCGCAGGCGCGGTGGGCGTGCTGGCCGCCACGATGGTGAGCGGGCCGGGCCAGAAGTGCTCGGCCAACCTCCGAGCCGGCTCGTTGAGATCCACCAACGACGCGGCTGCGGCCACGTCGGCGACCAGCACCGCGATGCTGCGATCCGCGGGGCGCTGCTTGAGTTCGAAGAGTTGCTCGATCGCGTCGGTGTCCGCCGCGTCGGCGGCGAGTCCGTACACGGTGTCGGTGGGCACACCAACCGGATCACCGGCCCGGAGCGCGTCGAAGGCGGCCGCTACCGCCGCCGCCCGCTCCTCGGCGTTGACGGCTGGCATCACCCGCTGAGAACTCAAGGCAGCCGCCCCATCACCACTCGCTCTAGTCCGGCCAGGTCGCGCTCGACCCGCACGTCTTCGAACCCGGCGCCCGAGACGAGAGTGGCCGACTCCTGGGCTCGGTGCGATGCCGCTTCCATGATCAGAGCTCCGCCGGGGCGCAGCCACCGCGACGCTCCGTCGACTACCTGCTCAGCCGCCTCGCGACCGGTGGGCCCCGACCACAGCGCCACGGCCGGCTCCCAGTCGGCCACCACCGGCGGTAGCTCCTCGCCCGCGCCTATGTAGGGAGGGTTCGACACCACCACGTCGATCGACCCTTTCAGCGCGCCCGGCAGGGCCTCGAACCAGTCGCCCTCATGCAGAGTCACCCGGGCGGCCGCCCGTCCCAGACCGGCGAGGTTCGCGCTGGCGACCGCGAGCGCGTCGGCCGACACGTCGGTGGCGTACACCCTGGCGGCAGGGCACTCCGCCGCCACCGACAGTGCGATGGCGCCCGATCCGGTGCCCAGATCGGCCACGATCACCTCGCGGTCACCGCCCTGGGCGGCCGAGCGGCTCGCCACCTCGTCCGTCGCGAAGCCGGCCACGACCTCTGTCTCCGGCCGGGGAATGAGCACGCGCCGGTCAACCATCAGGTCGAGGGTCCTGAAGCTCCACGAGCCCACCACGTACTGCAAGGGCTCGCCCGCGCCCCTTCGCTGGAGCATCGAATGGAACCACGCCGCGGCCCGTTGCGTGGCCGGCTCGTCGAGAACGCTCTCAAACTCCGCGGGAGCTGCCCCCGCCGCGGCCTCCACGATGCGCCGGGCGTCGACGTCGGGCGAGTCCACGCCGTCAGTTCCGGCCAGGCGCTGCCTCGCCTCGTCGAAGAGGCTGCGCCAGCGGACGGCATCGACCGTCGAGACCACCGGCATCCCGTTCGAGTCAGCCGTTCTCGCCGTCGGCCAGCAGCGCTCGCTGCTCGTCCTGCACCAGGGCGTCGCTCAACTCGTCGAGCTCGCCGGCCAGCACCCGGTCGAGCTTGTAGAGGGTCACCCCGATGCGATGGTCGGTAACCCGGTTCTCCTTCATGTTGTAGGTGCGGATCTTCTCGGACCGGTCACCGCCGCCCACCTGGCCCCGGCGCATGGCCGACTGCTCGGCGGAGGTCCGCTCCTGCTCAGCCTGCAGCAGCCTCGACCGCAGCACCCTCAGAGCCTTCTGCTTGTTCTGGAGCTGGCTCTTCTCGTCCTGCATGGCCACCACCAGGCCGCTGGGCACGTGCGTGACCCGCACCGCCGAGTCGGTGGTGTTCACCGACTGTCCACCAGGACCCGACGATCGGTAGACGTCGATCTGGAGGTCGGACTCATCGATCTTCACATCCACCTCCTCGGCCTCCGGCAGCACCGAAACCGTTGCCGACGAGGTATGCACCCGGCCCTGAGACTCGGTCACCGGAACCCGCTGCACCCGGTGCGTGCCCGCCTCGTGCTTCATGCGGGTCCACACCTGGTCGCCCGAGATGAGCCCGCTCACCTCGGTGAAGCCTCCGAGGTCCGACGGCGAAGCGGCCAGCGGCTCGAGCTTCCAGCGCCGTCGCTTGGCGAACGCCTGGTACATGCCGAACAGGTCGCGGGCGAAGAGGTTGGCCTCCTCGCCGCCGGCCGCGCCGCGTATCTCGACAATCACGTTGCGGCCCTCGTTGGGGTCGGGCGGGAGCAGCAGAACCCGCAGCTCCTCGGTGGCCGCCTCGGCGGCCGCTTCGAGCTCGTCGATCATCTCTCGCAGCTCGGTCCTCTCGGCTGCGTCGGCCGCGCCGTGCATGCGGCGAGCCTCGTCGAGGTCATCCTGGACCGAGCGGAGCCGCTGTCCCGTGGCGACGATCTCGCTGAGCTGCTTGTGACGGCGGCCCAACTCGGCCAGACGGCGCGGGTCGGACTGCACCGCGGGGTCACCCAGGCGCATCTCCACGTCCCTCAGCTCGTTCTCGAGGCCGGCTATCCGCTCCAGCATGGTTCCGAGACTACCGGCCCTACCGGTGCGCTCTGGGCGGCCCAACAGGTATCAGAGCGAGGCCAGGAAGGAGTCGACCGCGGCCACTATCTCGGCGTCGACCCGTGATTTGGGGTTGTGGCCCTGGCCCGCGAGCCAGTGGACGGTCACCTCGCCGGAGATTGCTCCGATGTGGGCCGCGAACTCCTCGGGCGTGCCGAAGGGATCCCGGTCGCCGATCACAAGCAGGGTGGGCGGGTCCATGCCGCTGAAGTGCCCGACCCGCAGCTTCTCGGGCTTGCCCGGCGGGTGCAGCGGGTAGCTGAGCAGCACCAGCCCAGCCGCGGGCAGCCCCTCGGCCACCGCCATGGAGCACATGCGACCCCCCATCGAACGCCCTCCCAGCACGAGCCGGTCGGTGGTGGTGCCCAACGCGGCCGCGAAGGCCTCGGCTTCGGAGCGAACCTCCTCGATCAGCTTCGGAGCCCGGTCCGGGAAGCGGCGGCCTCGGCGCCGGTAGTCGAACTCCGTGCGACGCACCGGCATCTCGAGATCGGCATCGAGAGCGACGAGCGTGTGCTGGTCGGCGCTGCCTCCCGCCCCGGGAAACAGCAGCAGCCCGGCCGCCGAGGAGGGCTTGGTGCCGGGACCTGACGCCATCTCTCGAAGACTAGGTGGGAAAGCCCTCCCGCTCTCGGTGCCAGCGCTAGCGTCCGGCCATGGACAGACCCAACATCCTGGTTGTCATGGCCGACCAACTGGCGCCCCATTTCACCGGCGCGTACGGGCACCCGCTGGTGCGCACGCCGGCCATGGACGCGTTGGCCGAGCGGGGTGTCCGCTTCGACGCCGCCTACTGCAGCTCGCCGCTGTGCGCACCGTCGCGGTTCTCGATGATGTCAGGGCGGCTCGCGTCGGAGATCGGGGCGTTCGACAATGGAGCCGAGTTCACGGCCTCGATACCCACCATAGCCCATTACCTGCGGCTGGCCGGCTACCGCACCACGCTGTCGGGAAAGATGCACTTCGTCGGACCCGACCAACTCCACGGCTTCGAGGAGCGCCTCACCACCGACGTCTACCCGTCCGGCTTCGCCTGGGCCGCCAACTGGGACGCGGCCGCCCAACATCCCGGCAAGTGGTACTACGACTTCGAGTCAGTGACCGGGGCCGGACCGGTGCTGGCCAACTTCCAGATCGACTACGACGACGAGGTCGGATTCGCAGCCGTGCGCCGCCTCTACAACCTAGCCCGGCCCCACGCCGACGACCGGCCGTTCTTCCTGGTGGCGTCGTTCATCCATCCCCACGACCCCTATGAGGCCCGTCCCGAGTGGTGGAACCTCTACGACCACGACGATATCGACCTGCCCGACCTGATCGACGACGAGGCGGTCGACCCCCACACCCTGCGCATCCGCCTGGGCACCCAGGGCGACACCGCCGGCTATACGGAGGCCCACTACCGCACCGCCCGCCACGGGTACTACGCCGCCACCAGCTATTTCGACTCCTGGCTCGGCCGCCTGGTCGATGCGCTGGCCGAGACCGGCCGCCTGGACGACACCGTGGTCATCGTCATCAGCGACCACGGCGACATGCTCGGCGACCGGGGCGTGTTCTTCAAGATGTCGTTCTTCGAGCGCTCGGCCCGGGTGCCGCTGATCATGGCCGGGCCCGGGATCGTGCCCGGCATGACCGTTCCGAACGCCTGCTCGCTGCTCGACCTGCTGCCCACCCTGCTCGACATCGCCTCCGACGGCGGTGCCTGGCCCGAGTTCGACACGCCGACTTCGGGGCGCAGCCTCTGGGAGCTGGCCTGCGGCGGCAGCGACGACATCGACGAGACCGTCGGCGAGTACATGGCCGTGTTGACGTCGCATCCGATCTTCATGATCCGTCGGGGCCGCCACAAGTACATCCACTGCGACTCCGATCCCCCACTGCTCTACGACGTCGAGGCCGACCCACTCGAGCGCACCAACCTGGCTGACGAACCCGGCTGCGCCGAGCTGACCGCAGCCTTTGCATCCGAGACCGTGCAGCGTTGGGACAGCGCGGCCATCCGCGAGCGGGTGCTCGCCTCCCAGCGGTCCCGGCGCGCCATCCAGGCCGCGATCGGCACCAACGGCCCCGGTTGGGACTACCGGCCCGAGCGCGACGCCAACACCGAATACGTGCGCGACCACACGACCTACGCCCAGATCGGCACCCGGAGCCGGATCAGCCTCCCAGCCTGAACCGCTGAGAGGCTCGGTTCAGATGGCCTTGATGGCTGTCATGACGGCCCGCCAGCGGTCGGGGTCGCCGCCCGGCGGGGCGTAGAACGAGATCCGGCTGATGACGTCGCCGTATCGACGGGCGAGTTCGGGGGCGATCCCCTCGGGCGCGGCGACCACCGCGAACGTGTTGAAGATCTCGTCGTCGATGAGGGTGCCCATCTCAACCCACTGGCCCCGTTTGGACAGCGTGTTGAGCTCAATCTGGAGGTCGCCCCAGCCGTGGGTCTCCAGCACCGGCCGGTAGGCGGGCGTGGAGCCGTAGAAGGCGATCTGCTGGCGGGTGGCGGCCGCGGAGTGCTCCATCTCCTCGTCGGTCTCGCCGGTCACCACGAACGACGGTCCGGCTATCTCGTAGCCGTCCATCTCGGCGCCGGCCTTGGCCCGGCCCCGCTCCAGCGCGGGCAGCGTGACCTCGCGCAGATACTTCTCGGTGGTGAACGGGTGGCACAGGAACCCGTCGCACACCTCGCCGGCGACCTCGGTCATCAGCGGGCCGACCCCGGCCAGGTAGATCGGCGGCGGTCCGGAGTCGCCGAGGTCGGTGGCTTTGGGGGCGAACATGGGCGTCATCAGGGTGTGCCGGTAGAACTCGCCCTCGAAGCACAGCGGCGTGCCGTGCAGCCAGGCGTCCCAGATGGCCCGGACGGCCTGCATCATCTCGCGCATGCGGGCCGCCGGCCGGCTCCACTCCATCGAGAAGCGCTTGGTGATGTGGGGCTTGATCTGGCTGCCGAGACCCAGCACGAAACGGCCCTGCGACAGAGTCTGCAGATCCCACCCGATGTTGGCCAGCAGCATGGGGTTGCGGGCGAACGCCACCGCAATGGCGGTGCCCAGCTCGATTCTGCTGGTGTCGGCTGCCGCGACGGCCAGGGGCAGGAACGGGTCGTGAGGCCCTTCAACCGTCCACGCGCCCGAGTAGCCGACCGCCTCAAGGCCGGAGGCCGTGCGACCTGCGTCCGTGATTGAGCCCAGCAGCATCGAATCGATCTTCATGGCGGGCGACGGTACCCACCGCCTGCGGCGGCAGCACCGCGCCGGCCGTCGTGGCCTGTCTCAGTAGCCTCGCCGTGACAGGGGTGCTGATGACGACTACCGATATCGAGGGTTTCGTGCTTCGCGGCGGCGAGAGCTGGCGGTCGCCGTGGAGTTCGTACCGGTGGCTGCGGGACAACGATCCCGTCCACCGGGTCGATCATCCGCTACTCGGCCGTTTCTGGGTGCTGTCACGGTTCGGTGACGTTATTGACGCGGCCCGCGACACGGCCACGTTCTCGTCGGCTCAGGGTCTCACGCCCGGACCTGACTCGGGAGTGATGTTCGAGGACGGCACCCGCCCCATCGTGATGATGGATCCCCCCGATCACACGAGCATGCGCCGGCTGGTGTCGAGGCCCATGACCCCCCGCATGGTCTCGCCGATCGAGCCGGCTGTCCGGGCCTTCGTACGAGAACGGCTCGACGATGTTCCCGCCGGGATCGAGATCGACGTAGTCGAGCTGCTGTTCAAGCCGCTGCCTAGCTTCGTGGTCGCCCACTACCTGGGTGTGCCACCCGATGATCGCGTTCGCTTCGACGCTTGGACGGACAGCATCGTCGCGGCCAACGCCGACGCCGACCTGGAGTTGGCGACCGACGCCTTCATGGGGCTGTTCGCCTTCGGATCGGAACTGATCGAGCGCCGCAAGGCCGAGCCGGGCAACGACCTGGTGTCGCTCCTGGTGCAGGCCGGCGAGGGAGCCGTCTCAGCGGGTTGGATCGTCGGGTTCGTGTTCACCATGGTCACCGGCGGCAACGACACCACCACGGGCCTGCTGGGCGGTGCGGCCGCCCTGCTCACCGAGAGGTTCGACCAGCGCCGGCTCCTTCTCGACCATTCCGCCCTGATCCCCGGATCCGTCGAGGAACTCCTCCGGCTGACCTCACCGGTGCAGAACCTCGCCCGCACCACCACCACCGATGTCGGGCTGCACGGCACGACCATCCCGGCGGGCGACAAGGTGATGCTCCTGTACGGATCGGCCAACCGCGACGAGCGGGTGTTCGGGGCCGACGCTGGCGAACTTGACGTCTGCCGGCGGATCGACAGGATGGTGTCGTTCGGCTACGGAGCCCACCACTGCCTGGGCGCAGCCGCGGCCCGCCTGCAAGCTGTGGTGGTGCTCGAGGAATTGCTGGCTCGCTTCCCCGACTTCGCGGTGGACGCGGAAGCCGGCCGGTTCGCTTCAGGCGCCTACGTCCGGCGGTACGAGAGTCTCCCGTTCGTGGCCCGCGCATGAACGTCGGGAACGCTGCTGGCGTCGGGAAACCGACCGGCTTCGCCTCGGGCGAGGATCTGTACCGGATCGTCTGCGAATACGCCGCGCTCGGGCACCACCGGTCGGGCACAGACCGCGACGCTGCCACGACGGAGTGGTTTGTTGATCTGATGAGCGACCTCGGGGAGGTCATCAGCTCGACGGTGGAGTTCGAGCGATACGACGTGGCTAGCGAACTCTCCGCTGACGAGCGTCCGATCAACCATTTGGCCCTGTACTACGAATTCACCGGAGAAGTCGATACCTCCGACGTGGCTGTCCGACGGTTTGACCCCCTCGGGGGCGGGTTCCCCGACGTGGCCAACAACCTCATCGAGGAGACCAGGCGGGAGGGGCACGAGGCGCTGGTGATCTGCACCGACCAGCCCGACGGAGAGCTGGTCGCCATCAACCGGGAACTGCATGCCAGCCCTTCCGGGTTGCCGACCGTCCTGGTGGCTGGCCGCCACTACGACATTCTGGCCTCGTCGGCCGTTCGCCTGCGGCTCAGGGCGGGGCTCGTGGAGGGTCGCACCGCCAACATCGAGGTCAGTTCCGACCAGCCGGGGCGCCGGCTGGTGCTTACCACCCCGCTTAATGGCTGGTTCAGCGCGGCCGGCGAGCGTGGAACCGGCATTGCCGTGCTGCGCCATGTGGCCGAGCGGCTTACTGACCGCCCGTTGACGGTGGTCGCCACCGGGGGCCACGAGCTGGGCTACATGGGCGCGTACGCCTGGGTAGACCGGTGCACCGAGCCGCCGGTGGGCATTGCGCACATCGGTGCGTCGCTCGCCGTGGAGACTGCGGTCAGGGGCGGCCGCCAACTCATCGACAGCCGCATCGCCATGACCACGCTGGGCGAAGCAACCGCCCGCGGCGTGACCGAGGCTCTCGATGATGCCGGGATCACGCTGCGCTGCGACTCGGACACGTGGCTCGGAGAGGGTGAGGCGTGGAGCCTCCTGGGCGTCCCGGTGCTGTCGACGACGGGCGCGGGGCCGGATTTTCACACTCCCTCCGACACCCCCGAGCGGGCTACGTCACCCGGCGCCCTGGCCACGGTCGCCGACGCCGTGCACCGGGCTGTGGCCGCTTTCTGCGGCGCCACTACGGTCTGCTCGTAGGTAGAAAGGCGCAAGCGGGGACTCAAGGGAGTACGGCATGCAGGTTCGAAGGGTCGCCGGAGCCCTCGGCGCCGAGATCATCGGCGTCGACCTCCGGGATCCCGACCTCGACTTCGAAGCCGTCTATGGGGCCTTCCTCGAGCACGAGGTCATCTTCTTCCGGGGTGCGCACCTCACCGAGGAGGAGCACCTCGCCCTCGGTCGCCGCTTCGGCACGCCCAGCATCTACCCGGTTGCTCGGGTCATGGGGGCGACCGAGCCCACGATGACCGTCATCAAGGACGGTCCGAACAGCCCCAACGCCGCCGACCTCTGGCACACCGACGTCACCTGGATGGCCACCCCGCCCAAGGCCGCCCTGCTGCACATGGAGCTGGCTCCCGAGTACGGCGGAGACACGCTGTGGGCCTCGGCGACCCGCGCCTACGAGACGCTCAGCCCGGAGGTGCAGGAGTTCTTCGCTTCGCTGACGATTGTGCACTCCAACGAGGGGTACCTGAAGCGGGTGGCCGAGAAGGCTGGCGAGCACGCCGCGGCGATCCAGGAGGCCATCAGGCGCGACTACGGTCCGGTGGAGCATCCCCTGGTGCGCACCCACCCGGAGACCGGCAAGCGGGCCCTGCTGTACGCCGAGGGGTTCGTCGACCACGTCGCCGGGGTGAGCCGGGCTGAGAGCGACATGGTTCTCAACTTCCTGCGCGAGCACGTGGCCGAGGTGTCCTTGCACTGCCGCTGGCAGTGGAAGAACGGCGATCTGGCCATCTGGGACGAGCGCTCCACGCTGCACCGCTCCGCGGCCGACCACTTCCCCCAGCGCCGCATCATCCGCCGCCTCGAGATCGACGGCGATCGCCCCTACTTCGACCCCAACGGCTCCTAGCCCCTCGCCTTCGGCTCCCTGCCCGCGCCGGATCGTCAGCCGAGTTCGTCGTCGCTCGTGCCCGATGCGTCGCGGGCACTCGGGCCGGTGAGCCGGCCCGCCAAGGCGTCGTCCACCGCAGCGGTGGCGTTGAGGTGGGCGATCAGCGCAGTCAGCTTCCGATCGATCTCGGCGACCGCCGCTTCGAGCTTGTCGAATCGGGCATCCACCATGTCGAACCTGGCATCCACCTTGGCCTCGAGGCGGTCGATGCGCCGGTTTGTGTCGTCGATGCGGATGTGGGGGCTGACTATCGCTGCGGTCAGCAGGGCCACGATGACGAGACCGAAGAAGCTCAGCAGCGGATTCTCCGCAACCTGAGCCCGCAGGCTTGGCCTGACCACGGTCGCCGCGCCGGCCCGCGCTTGCGCCCGGACGGTCGATGCGTCAGGTGCGGTGTCAGACGGGTTGACCATGGGGGATGCCGCTTCGGCGGCGGGAATCGGAGCGGATGTCGTCATCGGAGCCTCGTCTCAGGGCCTGCGGCGAGTGTGTGCGACAGGGCGGCTGGATGAATCGGCTGCCGATCAAGCCCGGCAACAAGGCTCGTACGGGAGATTATATGACAATCAATGTCATGTCAACACCATGAACCTTCTCCCAGCATCACCCGACCCGGGCTGTCACACCCCGTCCGTACTGTGGCCGTCATGGCAACGGACCATGAGACGGGCTTCGAGCTCAAGCTGGGCAGCTTGACGGGCTGCATGATGTTGGAGGACAACCCCTTCACCGTCGGGACGGTCGCCGAGGCGCGCTCGGCCATCCTGAAGTTCGCGATGGAGGCGCTCGACCACCACGGCCACAACCCGGAGAAGCGTGAGTACCTGCGCCTGAACGTACGACCGGGCGGACCTACCTGGGAGGATCTGGCCGAGTGCGAGGAGGGTCGCCGCTACGACCCGGCCGACCCCGAAACCGGCATGACGTGCAGCTACCTCCTGTATTGCCAGGGCGGCCTAGAAGGCGTCGGCAACGTCATGTGGACCTACGGCGTAACCATCTGGGCCACCGCACCCCCCGAAGTCTGGGACCACCCCGCCGACCAACCCGCCGGTCTGGGCGACGACGACAACCGCGGTGATGATGTAGGAATCGATACAGAGTTCAACCTCGACGAGTAGTCACTCAATGATCCGAGAGCGAGCAGCATGAGCACCACGGATGAATCCGGGCAGGGCGCGGCGCCGAACGGCGGACCGATGGGTGACGTCGAGCAGCGACGAACTGAGCCGCGTGTCGAGCACGGTCTCACAACTCGAGAGCAAGGCATGGCCCCGCGAGGGCAGACTCACCAAGACCCGAACGACGCTGAGGCGGACGAGAAGCCCAGCGGCATAGCCGAGGCCGAGCATGCTCCGGCCGCGTCTGTCGTCAACCGGACGCTCCGCAAGGGCGCGTCGGCTGCATCCGCACTTGGCGAGCACGTCTCGAAGACGGCCAGCGCTGTCACGCCTCTGGCCACCGAGGTCCGCAAGACCGCCGAGACCGCCGAGAAGACCACGCGCAACATCGCCCAGACGGCCGAAAGGGCCACTCGCAATATCGCCAAGACATCCCAGAGGACGGCCCTAGGGATAGCGGATCGCCTGACCACCGTCCTGATCGTCTGCATCCAGGCACTCTGGGCAGGGCTCGCGTTCACTGTGGTGATCGTGAACCTCCCTCACCCACGGGGTCGGGTCTTCGGTCCCCCTGTTCGGCACACTCCTGTGGGCGCTCGGGGCGGCATTCATCGCCCTCACCCCCCGCGCCCTCCGCGCCGGCGCAAGACGGCGGCGCACCCGAGCGGGCTCTGTGTGAACTATCGAGAGAAAGGAACCCGCCAATGACCCTCGACGCGAGCGAGGGAGTTGCGAGTAGGCGTAAGAGTCGAAGGCGTCGGAGGCTCGATCTGGAACTACACCGTGACCATCTGGGCCACCGCACCCCCCGAAGTCTGGAACCACCCCACCGGCGAGCCGACTGGACACCGACGCCGATCCCCGGCGACGATTTCGAAGTCCAACCTCAACAAGTGGTAGTCACTGAATGATCCGAGCGCGAGCAATATGAGCACCATGGATGAACCCGGGCTGAGCGCGTCAAGCGGCGAGTCAATGAGAGACGGCAACCAACCCGGCACGCCGTCCGCCTGGCTCATACGGCCTCGCCGCCACGGCGGTCGCCACGACTACAACATCGAACACGGCGTTGCTGGCCGTGGCTGGGAATCGGTACCCGACCTTAGGACCCTTTCCGGCCTCCGCGATGTGCAGAATCACCTTCGCTCTGCTGACACGGACTCACAAGGCAAGACGATCGACGCGTGGGCCCGGCAGATGTGGAGGTTGCTGAGCGTGCAGGTGGACGACCTCGTGGTGATGCCTGGCAAGCGGAACTCAGGGATAAATCTGGGCACAGTCACGCGGGAGTACTGGTTTGACAGCGACGACCCCGACCCCGATTGCCGCCATGTCGTGTCCGTGGACTGGAAGCGCATCGATGTACCACGTACAACCCTCAAAGAGGATCTGCAGACGCGAGTTGTCGAGCAACAGAACATTTCCTTGATACACGACAACGACGGCGTGTGGCGTCTCCAGCAGTTGATGGAGACGGGTCAGGATCCCGGTCCTCGAGCCAATCCCGACGGCAATAGCTCAGACTTGACTGACGCACCGGCGGCGTGGGTCATTAGGGCTGGGCGCGACGGCGAACGTTACGACCACAACATCGAGCGCGGCCTAGCCGGTGTCGATTTCGGCACCTTTCTGGATCTGAGGACTGTCTCCAGCCGCGACAAGGTGAAGGACGCCCTGCGGTCGCATTACCCGGATGCTGGCGACAGGACAATCTCCAACCGTGCAGGCCAGCTCTGGAGGATACGAACGGACGTACGCGTAGGTGATCTGGTGGTGATGCCCCACAAGACGGAGCCTCACGTTGCTCTTGGCACCGTCACTCGAGAATACGCGTACGCCGGCGACGATCCTGACGCCGAGTGGCCTCATGTCGTGTCCGTGAACTGGAGACGGCCACAATTGCCCTGGACAGCCATCCAGGAGGACCTGCGGTTATCGCTCAATGCACAGCAGTCCCTCTTCCGGATCGAGCGCCACGACGGAGCGTGGCGCTTCCGACAGTTGTTGGAGACGGGCCAGGATCCCGGCCCGCGCGCCGACATCGACCTTTCCGCCCTCGTCGAGGACTTCCTAGCCGAGTCGGGCTACCCCACCGACGAGCACAGGGAACAGAAGCGGCTGCGGGAGGTATGGGCCAAGAAGTTGGCACAGGCGAACATTGGATCCTTGAGCCGCGAGGACTTTGCGGCCATTGTCAACTCCTCCCATGGCCCGGCACGGATGGCCCAATATGTCATCCCCAGCGGAAAAACGAAGAAATGGGTCTCAGCCCTGAGCGATGCCGGATTCGCCCAGTTGCTTCAGCGGATCCAGTATCTCTGCTGGGGCGAGGATCCGTTGTGGCAGAGACTCGACCGTGTGGCGCACCGCGACGGCGACCTCCGCGTTCCGAATTTCGCCTTCACGGACGCGTTCAAGACGCTCGCTATCTGCAACCCGACGGAACTCCTGCCGCTGGACGCGAATCGCGGGCCGGCCGGACGCCGACGGTCCCTGAAGAAGCTCGGGCTGGCGGAACCTCGGGGCGCTACCGACGGTCAGAGGGTGCTGGACGCGAACGACCGCCTCAGGGAGCATCTGTCCCCATTCTTCTCTGATGACACATTGGGCATGGGCGCATTCCTGCAGTGGCTTACCCAGAAGGGCGGAGCGGAACCCGAACCCGACGACGGCCCGATGGACCTCGCCGAACTCGCGGATGAGTTGCTCGTCGACGTTGAGTTCCTGGACGACATCGTCGAGCTGCTCAAGGACAAGGGGCAGGTGATCCTCTATGGCCCACCGGGGACGGGCAAGACGTACTTGGCGCGCAAGCTTGCTGAGGCGCTGGCCCCGGACGACTCGAGCCGGGCACTGGTGCAGTTCCATCCGTCCACGTCCTACGAGGACTTCTTCGAGGGGTACCGGCCTGCCGGGACCGGCAGCGACGGGAGCATTCGCTTCGAGCTAACGCCCGGACCTCTGGCCCGCATTGCTGAACGGGCCTCCGAATCGTCGGAGCGGCATGTGATGATCATCGACGAGATCAACCGGGGGAACCTGCCCCGGGTGCTTGGGGAGCTGCTGTTCCTGCTGGAGTACCGCGACGAGGAGGTCGAGACCCTGTACCGGACCGAGGAGCCTTTCGCGCTGCCCGACAACCTCTGGTTCATCGGCACGATGAACACGGCCGACCGGTCGATCGCTCTCGTGGACGCGGCGCTGCGACGGCGGTTCCACTTCGTGCCGTTCTTCCCAGACAGCGGCCCGATGGCCGGCTTGCTCGCCCGCTGGCTGAAGCGCGAGGACCAACCCGGCTGGATCGGTCGTCTCGTGGACGCTGTCAACGACGAGCTCACTCGGGAGTTGGGGGGCTCGCATCTCCTGCTGGGCCCGAGCCACTTCATGAAGGAGTACGGCTCGTCAGCGGACGAGCAGCATCAACGGTTGCGGCGCATCTGGGAGTACAACATCGAGCCGTTCATCGAGGACCAGTTCTTCGGCGACCCAGAACAGATCGACCGTTTCCGGTTCGGTTCCATTGTCTCCCGTCATCGTGCCATCATTGAGCGTGACCGCATCTCATTCCTGGCCGACGGGGAAGAACTGGATCAAGGCGCGGAAGCTTCCGGGTCAAGCGAGGCTCAGAATTCTCTAGAGCGGTCTAGAGCTAGAGGCGCGACTACACCGGCTTGGAAGGACCAGTTTCAGGGGACACCCACAGCACCAACCGGTGACGATGAACTGTGGAAATGGCGAGCGAGCAATTTCCCGCGTCGGACAGAAGGAAGGGGCGAGTTTCAAATCTACGAAATTAGGAGTCTTGCGTGTAGGTGGGTCGAATTCGCCTTGAATGCGGGAGTTGATCCCGGCAAGCACGACAGCCAACTCGTCGAGGACCTCTTGTCACCACACGGCTATAGCCAAAGCTCACTCACGGCGTATCGGCGTCATCTGCGGGAGTGGTTCGAGACGGATCATGACAGTGCAAGCTGATCTTGCGGCCGTAGGCCATCACAACGATGACATTCCATCCGCTACCGGTCCTCGAAGTGGCCGGGAGCGCTACAAGCTAACGGGAAGCACCGAGGAGGACACGCTCCTTTCGGTCGGGGACCACGCTGGCCCTCTGACGCTTCGGGAGTACGGCCGCGAGGTAGTGGTGTTGAGCGACGAGCAGGCCCGCGCCCTGAACGGTGTCGGCAATGGGCAATACCTGTCGGTCGATCCCGGCGAGCAGTCGGGGTACTGGCAGGTCACCGCCCGCAACTACGTGGGCTCCATCAATGTCGGTGGGCTGCAGGTGCTGATCCGGCCGAAGATCCCGCTGCGCAACCTCTTTCTGCTGCTCGAGGTGGGCCTGCGGGAACAGGACTGGCGCAACGAAGCTGTCGGCTACGAGAAGAACTCCGATCTGCTCCCTGCGCTGGTGTCGTTCTTCGCCCGCACCACCGAGACCACGCTCGCCCGCGGGCTGTACCACTCCTACCGGGAGCAGCGCGACCGGCTGGTCGCCCTGCGGGGCCGCATCGACATCGCTCGGCAGCTCGCCCAGCCCGGCATCGTCATACCAGCGGCCTGCAAGTTCACAGAGTTCACCGCTGACCTGATCGAGAACTCCTACTTGAAGGCAGCCGTGTCACGCTCCCTGCGAGTCGCCGGCGTGCTGCCCATCGACCGGCGCAGGCTGATGCAGCATCTCGTCACTCTCGAGGACGTTGGCGACGTGCCGCACCACCACACCGATAGCGACCGTGTCGTCTTCACCCGGCTCAACGAGCACTACAAGCCCGCGCTTCGACTTGCTCAACTCGTGCTGGAGAACCTAACGCTGCAGGACGCTGTCGGGGTCACACAGGCCTCGTCGTTCATGCTGGACATGAACGATCTGTTCGAGCGGTTCGTGACCGAGCGGCTGCGGCGAGCACTGCGGGGACGCCTTGAAGTGAAGGGCCAGCACCCCGACAAGCTGGACAAGGCGGGCACAGTCGCCATCAAGCCCGACCTGCTGTTCCGAGCGGGCGGCGCCCCTCGCTTCGTGGGCGACATCAAGTACAAGCTCACCGACGACACAGCCGCTGGCCGCAACGCCGACTACTACCAGTTGCTGGCCTACACCACCGCGCTCGACCTGCCCGAAGGCGTCCTCATCTACTGCCTCGACGCCAACCGCGCCGACGACTCCGACAGTGACGGAGCGTCGGCCACCACTTCCCGGCCCGAGAATTCCATGCCCACCGAAGGCACACCCGACGCCAGCCATCCCGGACTGCGGACGATACGAGTCCGCAACGTCGGCAAGGTTCTCCACACCTACGCACTGGACCTGTCCGGTACCGCCGAGGAGGTCGCCCAGAGCCTGGACAGGCTCGCCAACTGGGTCGCGGACCAGGCCGTGCGCGCCTCGGCATCCGGCTAGCTCGTCGACCGGCTGAACTGCCGGGGCCCTGAGCCCACGAGGCCGAGCGGACAGGCGAGCGAGCCCGGCGCATACGGGCGGGGCCGTGACCCGAGCGGCCCGTGAGCGCAGCCAGCAAGAGCGGAAATCGATGCCGCTGCGACGCGGTGGGCTTCACCTATCCGGTCGGCCCCCAAAGTCCAGACCCGCTGCAAATCCGAGGGACTAGTCGACCGGGTTTCCGTCGATCTCTAGGCGCTGGCGGCGCAGCACCATGCGGGTGATCCGCCAGCGTCCGTCGATGCGCTCGTACTCCTCCTCGTACCAGCCCGCGCCCCAGACCGTTCGGACCGGGCTCCCCTCGGGGAACCAGAGGCGGTCCTCCATCGCCCACACGCCCGAAGCGCTGTCGGCGCCGGTCAACTCGATCTCCTCGTTGTGACCGTGATGCACGGTGACCGCACCGTGCAGGATCTTCGACACCGAATCGACGAAGGCGTCACGGCTGCTGTAGACGCCGCGACCCGAGCTGTTCACGGTGCTGCTCGAGACATCGATCTGCGCATCCGGGGAGAACAGCTCGCCGACGCCCTGCCAGTCCTGCTGGTCGAGCAGGCGGAAGTAGCGCGCCTTGAGCTTGCGAATCTCCTCGATGTCTTCCGTGGACCCGCCGCCGCCTGGCGGGACAAGGTCAGCCTTCTTGCTCACGGCCACACCGTACCCGCCCGCCGCACAGGCCGGAGCGGCCGTCCGCCGAGTCTTGCAAGTATAGGATTTTGATTGTTATAGCATGTAAATGCTTGACAGATGTCACACCCCTATGGGATACTTCTGTCATGTTGATCGAAGCTGCTCGACGGGCCGAGGCCAACGCCAAGGAGATGCTGGCGCAAGTCAATGACGGCTCGGCGTCGAGTGCGGAGATTCGCGAGGCGCTGGCGGTGTCCAAGGCCATCGCCGCGATCAACTCGGCGTTCCAAGCGGCAGGCGCGGCCGCGGTGGCGGGCCGGGAGCGCCACGGCGACGGCGGGGCTGAGGTGCTGGCGTCGAGTGCGGGGCTGTCGCGGCGCGAGGCTCACAGTCAGGTCAAGACGGCTGAGAAGCTGCGCAACACGCCGAGACTGCGAGACGCGGTCGAGTCGGGTCGGGTGTCGGTGGCCAACGCCAAACGGTTGGCCGAGGTAGTCGACAAGACCAGCGCTGACGACGTGGAAGGGGACTCCGACCTGTTGGCCAAGGCCGAGTCGATGCGGCCCGAGCAGTTCGCCAAGGAAGCACGCCGATGGGTGACCGATCGCGACGGCGACGGCGGGGCAGCCGAGCACGCCCGCCAGCGGGCCCGGCGCTGCGTGCGCATGTGGGACGCCGACGACGGCCTAGTGCACCTCCACGGCCAGTTCGACACTGTGACCGGTGAGCGCATCAGGAACCGCCTGCGGGCCGAGGCCGCCCGCATGTTCGACGGCGACAAGCAGAACGCTAAGAACAACGCCACGAACGGGAACACTGACCGTCGCACCATCGACCAGTGCATGGCCGACGCCCTCGACAGCCTCACCTCCGACGGCGCAAGCACCTCCGCCGGTACCGGGTCGCGCGGCGCGAAGCCCATTGCCGACATCTGCATCGTGGCCCATGTTGATGACGACACCGGCGAACTCATCGCCGAGACCCCCGCCGGCGACCGGCTGCCACGCCAGGTGCTCGAGGAGCTCGCCTGCAACGCGGCGATTACTCCGACCATCTACGACCGGCGGGGTGTGCTGTTGTGGCAGGGCCACAGCAAGCGCACCGCCACCGCGGCGCAACTGAAAGCGCTCAAGGCCATCTATGGCGGCTGTTTCGCCTGTGGATTCGACTTCGAGCGATGTCAGGCCCACCACGTCGAGCCGGTGTCTCGGGGTGGGCCCACCGACATCGACAACCTCGTGCCGGCCTGCTGGAGCTGCCACAACAAGGTCCATCACTTCGGCTGGCAGATCCACGGCCCGCCCGGCAGACGCACGATGCATCCACCCGACCCCGTCACCTACGGCCCAGCCCGCGCGCCGGATCCTCACCAGCCGGGCCTGGGCCCCGCAGAACCCTCCCCGACCATCAACGGCACACGCCTCTTCGCTCTGGCTTGACGGGCCGAGCAACCTCGCCGCCGCCACGCCTTCCACAACCGGGGACGTGCGCCTCGGCAGCCGCAGGAGCTGCTGGGCCACGCGACCTCGCCGCCACCACGCCGACGGGTCGCGCGAGGCGGGGCGGAGCAGCGGGGCGATGGGTCTGGCAGGCTTGGGCACAGAACACCAAACGGCTTGCTGAGAAGGGCAAGAAGGAGACGGACCGATGGGTGAGATGGTGGAGTTCGCTGCCAACGGATCGACGGCACGGGGCTATGTGGCCGCCGCCGCCGGGGGCTCGGGCCCTGGTGTGATCGTGCTGCAGGAGTGGTGGGGGCTGGTGCCACAGATCAAGGGAGTGTGCGACCTGCTCGCCGACGAGGGGTTCACCGCGCTGGCGCCCGACCTGTACCAGGGCGAGATGGCCACCCACACCGAGATGGACAAGGCCGGAGAGCTCATGACCAGCCTGCCGCCGGAGCGGGCCGCCCGCGACATGTCCGCCGCCATCGACTACCTGCTGGGCCACGACGCCTGCTCCTCGTCCACCGTCGGCGTCACCGGCTTCTGCATGGGCGGGCTTCTCACCCTGCGCATCGCCGCCATCGCCGGCGACCGGGTGTCGGCCGCGGCCCCGTTCTACGGCGCGCCCCTCGGCGACGACTCGCTCGACTGGAGCAACCTCAGCGCCAAGGTCCAGGGCCACTTCGCGGCCAGCGACGACTTCTTCCCGCCCGACGCCTGCGAAGCGCTCGCCCAGCAGCTCCGCGACATGGGCAAGGACGTCGTCTTCCACACCTACGGGGGCACCGGCCACGGGTTCGGCAACTGGGAGGACCCCCTAGGCACCTACAACGAAGCGGCCTGGAACACCGCGTGGTCTCGCACCCTCACCCTGCTGCACGCCAACGTGACGTGAGCAGGCCGTGAATAGAGCCTGAGGTTCGCTCCTAGAAGGCTTCAGGAACGAACGTCTGGTCCGAGATCGGCGGTCTCACGTAGCCCACCCCGGACTGGCGTTCAGGCAGCTCCACGTCCTCCCACGCCACGGTCTCGTACGGGATCATCGATAGCAGGTGCGTGATGCAGTTGAGCCGGGCCTTCTTCTTGGAGTCGGCGTCGACCACGTACCACGGGGCCTGCTTGATGTCGGTGTGGGCGAACAGGGTGTCCTTGGCCTTGGAGAAGTCCACCCACCGGGCCCGACCCTGCACGTCCATGGGCGACAGCTTCCAGCGCTTGAGCGGATCTGCGATCCGGCTCTGGAACCGCCGCTCCTGCTCGGCGTCGCTCACCGAGAACCAGTACTTGATCAGGATGATCCCCGACCGCACCAGCATCCGTTCGAACTCGGGGCATGACCGGAGGAACTCCTTGTACTCCTCTTCGGTGCAGAACCCCATCACCGGCTCGACGAGGCCGCGGTTGTACCAGCTGCGATCGAACAGGACCATCTCGCCCGCCGCGGGCAACTCGGCCACGTAGCGCTGGAACCACCACTGGGTCTTCTCGCGGTCGCTGGGCGTGCCTAGCGCCACCACCCGCACGACCCGGGGGTTGAGCCGCTCAGTGATCCGCTTGATGACCCCGCCCTTTCCGGCCGCGTCGCGTCCCTCGAAGATGACCACCACCTTCAGTCCCTTGTGACGGATCCAGCGCTGGAGCCGCACCAGCTCCTCCTGCAGGCTGCTCAACTCCCGCTCGTAGTCCCTGTTCTTGATCTTCTTGCGCCTGTCGGGCGCCGCATCGCCCAACTGTGCGTCACCGAGGGTCACATCAACGCTCATGAACCGGACAATAGTGCCAATAGTGCAGACCGCACACTGCGAACCAGCGCGGAGGCTGCACAATGGAGGCGTGGAATCCCAGCCGGCTGAAGGCCCCCGCTCGTTCACGACGATGTCCGGCGTGCCCGTCGATCCCGTGTACGGCGATGGGCCCCTGCCCGGGGAGTTTCCCTATACCCGGGGCATCTACCCGGAGATGTACCGCAGCCGGTTGTGGACGATGCGGATGTTCGCGGGGTTCGGCACTGCGGTGGACACCAACGGCCGGTTCCAGGAGATCCTGCGCCACGGCGGCACCGGTCTGTCCACCGCGTTCGACATGCCGACCCTCATGGGCCGCGACTCCGATGACGAGGTGTGGTCCGCCGGCGAGGTCGGCAGGGCCGGGGTAGCTGTCGACACCCTGGCCGACATGGAAGACCTGTTCGCCGACATTGATCTGGGCTCGGTGTCGACCTCGATGACCATCAACGGTCCCGCCGTCGTGGCTCTGGCCCAGTACATCGCGGTCGCCGACAAGACCGGGGTGGACCGGGCCGCGCTGTCGGGCACGATCCAGAACGACATCCTCAAGGAGTACCAGGCCCAGAAGGAGTACATCTTCCCGCCGAGGCCGTCGATGCGCATCGTCACCGACATGATGCGCTTCACCACCGCGGAGATGCCCCGGTGGCATCCGGTGTCGATCTCCGGCTACCACATCCGGGAGGCCGGCTCCACCGCCGCGCAGGAACTCGGCTTCACGTTGGCCAACGGCTTCGCCTACGTGGAGGCAGCCCAGGCAGCCGGCCTCGACGTGGACGACTTCGCGGGCAGGCTGAGCTTCTTCTTCAACAGCCACAGCGACTTCTTCGAGGAGATCGGCAAGTACCGGGCCGCGCGGCGCATCTGGGCCACCTGGATGAGACAGCGCTACGGCGCGGCTTCGGAGCGCAGCTTGATGTGCCGGTTCCACACCCAGACCGCCGGGGTGTCGCTCACCGCTCAGCAGCCCGAGATCAACATCGCCCGGGTGGCGCTGCAGGCGCTGGCCGGCGCTTTGGGCGGCACCCAGTCGCTGCACACCGACGCCTACGACGAGGCCCTGGCGCTACCCACCGAGAAGGCAGCGCGCATCGCCTTGCGAACCCAGCAGATCGTGGCCCACGAGACCGGGGTGGCCAACGTCGCCGACCCGCTGGGTGGCTCGGCCTACGTGGAGTGGATGACCGACGAGATGGAGCGTCGCGCCGCTGAGATCTTCGACCACCTGCTGGAGTTGGGCGGCGGCTCCATCCTTGAGGGCGTCTACGAAGGCATCGACAACGGCTATTTCGTAGGCCAGATCGCCGACTCCGCCTACCGGTTCGAGCGCGAGGTCAACGACGGCACCCGCATCATCGTCGGCGTCAACGCGTTCACCGAAGGAGACGACGGCGAGAAGAACCTGCTGAGGATCGAACAGGACACCGAGGATCTGCAGCTCAAGCGTCTCGCCGCGGTCAAGCAGCAACGAGGCGACGCGGCGGTGCGCGGCACTCTGGAGGCTGTACGGCGCGCCGCGCAGGATCCAGAAGCCAACCTCATGCCGCCGGTCATCGACGCGGTCAAGGCCTACGCCACCGAGGGTGAGATCTGTGACGCCCTAGCCGATGTGTTCGGCCGCTACACCGAACCAGCCATCGTGTGACTGTGCCGAGCCGAACATGACCCAACCCGCAGCCGCGACCGGAGACCGAGCCCCGATCCGGGTAGTGCTGGCCAAACTCGGCCTGGACGGCCACGACCGCGGTCTCAAGGTGGTGGCCCGAATGCTGCGCGACGCCGGCATGGAAGTGATCTACCTCGGCCTGCGCCAGACCACCGACACGGTGATCGCCGCAGTCGAACAGGAGGACGCCGACGTGATCGGCCTTTCTATGCACAACGCCGGACATCTGGCCCTGGCTACCCGCATCCTGCAGGCCCTAGACGACGAAGGGCTCGATGTGCCGGTGATCATCGGCGGGATCGTGCCCGAGGAGGATGTCGACGCTCTCGTCGCCATGGGCATCAGCGCGGTGCTGCACCCTGGCGCGTCGGCCGTGGAAGTCGCCGAGGCGGTCCGCGGCTCGCTCGGCGACCGGTCAGTGCGCGACTAGGTCTGCGAACCGGTGACCGAGCCCGGCGAGCTGCTCGAGCGTGCCGTTGCGGGTGAGCGGCGAGCGCTCGGCCGGCTGCTCAGCCTCGTGGAACAGGGCGGTGAAGCCGCCGACGGGATCGCCGAGATGGTTCACGGCCAGGCAAGCGGCCAGGCAGCCGTGATCGGTATTACGGGCGCCCCCGGCACCGGCAAGTCGACACTGGTGGGGCACCTAGTCGACGGCATGACCAGCTCGGGCGCCCGACCAGCGGTCCTGGCTGTCGACCCGTCTTCACCCCTCACCGGTGGAGCGATCTTGGGCGACCGCATACGCATGGACGGCGTAGCCGGCGGGCGAGCGTTCATCCGATCGATGGCCACCCGCGGCCACGCGGGCGGGTTGGCGCTGGCCGTGCCCGCAGCCCTTCGGCTCTTCGAGACATGCGGCTTCGGGCCCCTGGTGGTCGAGACCGTGGGCGTGGGCCAGGTCGAGGTGGACGTCACCCGCACGGCCGACACCACCGTGGTGATGATGGCGCCCGGAATGGGCGATGCGGTACAGGCCAATAAGGCCGGCCTCCTGGAGATCGCCGACGTGCTAGTGGTCAACAAGGCCGACCGCCCCGGCGCCGAAGACACCCGCCGCGACCTGGAGCACATGCTCGACCTAAGCCGCATCACCGGCCTAGCGCAACACTGGCGCCCCGAGATCATCATGACCACCGCCACCACCGGCGACGGAGCGGACCAGGTCCAAACAGCCATCCAAGCCCACCAAGCCCACCTGGCCGACACAGGCCAACAAGAAGCCCGCCGCCAGGCAAGGATCCGCCAAGAAGTCCTCGACCGGGTAACCCAGCACCTAGGCACCAAGGCGTCGCAGTACCTGAGCACGAATCCAGATGCACTGCGAGAGGCGCTCAACGGCGACAGAACGCCGGCCGCCACCGCGGCCAAGATAAGCAAGCGCCTACTGAGCAACCAGCCCCCCATATAGCCCAGAGCGATCCACCTGCCGCAGAGAGGCACGGACGGTAGGCCGGGGGGTGGCGCCGGGTCCGGGCGGTCGACAATGGGGCGAAGCCCCGTCGACCGGACGGACCCTGCGACAGGACCCGCCGGCCGGGAGGGCAATGCCTTGCCTACCGCGCCAGGAGGATCCGGCGGGCCTCGCTCAACTCGGCAATGCGGTCGGCAGCCTCGGCTTCGGCCGCGCCGAGATCGGGATGGGCGGCTCGCAGTGCCTCGCGGAAGCCGCGCCGGACCGCAGCCTGCTCGGGTGGCTCGATCTCGCGATCGAACCCCAGGACTTCCAGTGCCCAACCGACGGGATCAGCCACCGCTTGGGCCGGCCTCGATGTCCGCTGACCAGCCGCCAGGTACGCGAACAGCACCGGACCTAGGTCGCCTCGCCACGCCAGACCCCTCCGCACTGCCCGGAGGGCCTCGGTGCGGATCCCAGGACCGGCTAAGCCCGCCGCGTAGGCGGAACCCAGGACGAGCTGGCTCGCGGTTGCCCGCGACCCGTCGAACTCGCAGGTCAGACGCTCGGCGGAACCATCGCCGTCAGCCCCGTAGAGCCTCTGCCGGCTGCGAGTCAGGCCGACCCGGTCCCGCTGCAATCGGTGGCGCAACCGGGGTTGAGCCACCGAGCGTCCCTGCTCCAACTCGTGGACTAGCTCCATGACCTCCCCCAGCCGATCAGGGGTGAGGCCGGGTCCGAAGCGGGCACACACCGCGCCCAACAGCAAGCCGCCGAAGCCGGGACCGCGTCCGTCGCTGGAGCCGGGCAGCCAAGCCCGGCCCACCGCGATCCGACGGGTGGGGGCTATCGGTCTGGAGTGGAAGATCTCCAGTTCGGCCAGCAGCACCAGGCCAAGCTAGCGGGCGAGAATTCCGCCTACCTCTGCTCGCGTGAAGCGGCTTGCAATCAAGCGCCCGTCGCCCCGGACGGGTCGGTTTGGGACTCAGGGAACTCAAGCTCCAGACCGTCGAGGGAGTCCACCAACCCGCCGAGAAAGTCTCCCAGGCCGAAGCCATCCAGCATCTCCATCATCTGTTCGAGCTGTTCACGTTCTTCGTCGGACAGCTGCCCGAAGTCGCCGAAGCACCGCTCCTCGTCGCCGTTGCGGAAGCAGAAGCTGTCCTGGCTCCCGTCACCACCGTCTTCACTGAACCGGAACCCCCTGTCGCCATCCCCGAAGAAGTCTTCGAAGAAGTCTTCAATGCCGCCTTCCGAGTCGCTCTCGAAGTCGAACGGCAACCCGTTCTCGAAGAACTGGTCGAATTCCTCAAGAAACCGCTCGAAGAACTGCTCAGATTCGAACGGCCGAGAATCGAACGGCCGCCGATTCTCGAAGAACCCCTCGAACTCCTCGCGATCGAACGGCCGCCGATTCTCGAACGGCAACCCGTCCTCAAGAGGCTTGCGGTCGCGATCCCACGGAGCCATGCCAGGACCGAACGGCCACAGACCGCCCTCGAAGGGCAGCCGCTCGCCCCTCGGGTCGGAGAAGGGGAAGAAGCGGAACGCGTCCCGCGGGAGCTTTCTGAACTTGAAGTAGCCGCCATCGTCACCGGGATCGGCATCTGGCCCAGCGGCTCGAGGGGCGCCGCAGACCAGGACGGTCACGGCATCATCGCCCGTGCCGAGGCTGAGGATCGTCACGCAGCCTTCGGCCGCGGCCGCTGGCTCTGGCTTGCCCTCGTCGGGCTTCTTGCTGTCGTATCTCTCCTCGGGCTCGCTTCTCTCGTTGCGTTCCCTGCCGGAGCCGCGCTTGTCTCGCTCTGCCCGCTCGTCCCAGTAGCGGTCGAAACGCTCGTCACGCTCGCGATCGAGACGCTCACCGCGGCGGCGCTCTGCCCGCTCGCCCCTGTCGCGGTCCGGGCGAGGTCCCCAGTCCTTCCCAGCGCCCCGCAACTCCTCGGGGTACATGTCGGGATCGATGGACGTCGCGTAGTCGCCATAGTCCCGGTAGTCGTCGTCATCGTCGATGATGGCCGAGATGGCCCACACCGCGCCGGTGATGGCGGCCGCGCTGGCCAGCACAGCACCCGCAACCACGGCAGCAACCCGGGCCGTACGCCACCGGGGCTCCCTCGCACTTGTGCTGCCGTCATCCGCGGAGCCGGTCTCTGCTGCCGCGTCCTCGGCTGCCACGTCCCCGGCGGGCGCGTCCTTAACGGGCGCGTCCTCAACGGAGGTGTCCTCTGCGGGCGCGTCCTCGACTGGTGTGTCCTCTATTGGAGCGTCTTCGTCGGCCATGGGGCAAGAAGGTAGGAGCCGACGTTGAGAGTCTGGTTAGAACTGTGTCTGCGGCCCGGTCGCTCAGACGAGCGTCCTGAGGGTGTCGCTCATGCGGTGGGCTTGCTCGCGCAGATCGTCTCTGTCGGTGTCCTCGCTCTCCACCAAGTCGAGCAACTCACCGACCGAGTTGCGCAGCGTTCGCCAGCTGGGAGCAGAGAAGCCGAACGGCGTCCGCACTCCGGCGATCCGCCGAGCGTTCGTCACAACGCCCCGCATGCCGTCGAGGTCTCCGGGGTCTCGTCGCAGCCGATCGCAGGCCACGAACAGGGCGCTGAGGAGCTCGTTGACCTCGAGACCGTCGAGTTCCTCGAACTGAGCTTCCTCCTCGCGGGCCAGCAGATCGTCGATCACCAGCTCGACGCGGTCCTCGTCCGCTTCGCGGACCAGCAGGTCGCAGACTTCGACTGGCTCGGTCTCCTGATCGGCATCGCCCTCGTTGGCGTCGCCCTCCATGTCCAGAATGTGCGGCACGCGGGCCTGCACTAGCCGCTCCACCAGCTCCGCCCTCAGCGCCTCCGACCATTCCGCGAGCTCGAAGGCCGTCAAGGAGTCCTCGGGTCCGATCGGTCGGCTGATCGCCTCCTTCGCCCTCTCGGTCTCCTCGACCTCGTCCACCAGGCTGTCGACCTTCTCCTCCAGCGACTCGTGGACCATCAGCGTCGTGCCCTGCCACGAGTGGACGACCTTGTCGACTGTGAGCAGTTGCTGCAGCATCACCCGGCTCTCGAGCGACCACTCGTGAAGCTCGTACGCCAACCACTCCCCGGCCTCGCCGTCCTCGGGATCCTGGTGAGAATCCTGGTCAACCGGATCGCTCCAGGAGGGCTCGGACCCGATGTCGGCCGAGCCTCGGCGGAACCTGTCTCGGAACGCGGCGGGCACGTCACAATCTTGCCACCGCGGCCGCCCATTGCGGCACTGCTGAGCTGCCGCACCGTTCAGGTCGCGCCGGCACCGCTCACCTACCACTCACCGATGCCTGGCTTGGGATAGGTTCGCGCCCATGGTGGCCTCGACGCATCCCAAACCCGATCGCAACATCGCGCTGGAGCTGGTGCGAATCACCGAGGGTGCGGCCATAGCCGCGTCCCGCTGGATGGGACGGGGCGACAAGGACGGTGCCGACGGGGCCGCGGTGGACGCCATGCGGAGGGTGCTGAGCGACATCTCGATGGACGGCATCGTCGTGATCGGAGAGGGCGAGAAGGACGAGGCGCCCATGCTCTACAACGGCGAGCGGGTCGGCAACGGCCAGCTGCCGCAGACCGACGTGGCCGTCGACCCGATAGACGGCACCACCCTGACCTCGCTGGGGCGGGCCAACGCCCTGTCGGTGATCGCGGTGGCCGACCGGGGCACGATGTTCGATCCCGGCCCGTGCGTGTACATGGAGAAGATCGCCACCGGCCCCGAGGCCGCCGACCTGATCGACATCACCAAGTCACCGACGGACAACCTGAAGGCCGTGGCCGAGGCCAAGAACGAGTTCGTGCGCGACCTGACCGCCGTGATCCTGGACCGCGACCGCCACGACGACCTGATCGCCGAGGTGCGCGAGGCCGGCGCCCGCATCAGGCTGATCCCCGACGGCGATGTGGCCGGTGCCATCTCCACCGCCTGGCCCAACACCGGCGCCGACATCCTGTTCGGTATAGGCGGCACGCCCGAGGGCGTGATAACCGCGGCCGCCATCAAGTGCATGGGCGGCGCGTTGCAGGGCCGGCTGTGGCCCCGCAACGAGTACGAACGGAAGGCCCTGACCAAGCTGGGCTACGACGTGGAGCGAGTGCTAACCCAGGACGACCTCGTCAACACCGACAACTGCTTCTTCGCGGCCACCGGAGTGACCGACGGCGATCTGCTCCAGGGAGTCCATTTCGACGCCAACTACTGCCACACCCAGTCGCTGGTGATGCGCAGCCGGTCCGGCACGGTGCGCCTAATCGAGGGCCGGCACCGCCATCGCAAGGCCCGGGGCCTGTAGAACGGCCATCGGCCGGCGCCCTAGGCGGCCGCGACTCTCAAACGCAGTTCGGCCCGCTCCAACGCGGCGGCCGCTTCAGCGTCCTCGGCGTCAACTGCAAGAGCGTCCGCCGCCTGTTGACGGGCGGTCTCAGCCCGGGCTGTGTCGATCTCGTCGGCGGACTCTGACACGTCCGAGAGGATGGTCACCTTGTTGTGGCTGACCTCCACGAAGCCGCGGTGCACGGCGAACGTGTCGCGCTCGCCGCCGGGCCGCAGGACGTCGACCGACCAGGGGGCCAGCACGCCCAGGAAGGGCACGTGCCCGGCCTGGAAGGCGATGTCGCCCTCCTCCACGGTGCGCACGATCACCATCTCGGCCGAGCCCGAGTAGGTCACCTCCTCGGGCGAGACCAGCTCGACGTCGAGCTCTACAGCCATGCCCGGCCCTCACGCATGTCAGGCCTGCAGCTCCGCGGCCTTGCGCTCCACGTCGGAGGCACCGCCCACCATGTAGAAGGCCTGCTCGGGAAGGTCGTCCATGTCGCCATTGACCAGCGCCTCGAACGACTCGATGGTCTCCTCCACCGGGGTGAAGATGCCGTCCTGACCGGTGAAGTTCTTGGCCACGAACATGGGCTGCGACAGGAACCTCTGGACCTTGCGGGCCCGGTCCACCGTCACCCGGTCCTCCTCGGAGAGCTCGTCGAGGCCGAGGATGGCGATGATGTCCTGCAGCTCCTTGTAGCGCTGGAGCACCTCCTGCACCCGGCGGGCCACCGCGTAGTGGCGCTCCCCCACCACGAGCGGGTCGAGGATGGTGGACGTGGACGCCAGCGGGTCCACCGCCGGGTAGATGCCCAGCGCGGCGATGTCGCGGCTCAGCTCGGTGGTCCCGTCGAAGTGGGTGAACGACGTGAACGGAGCCGGGTCGGTGTAGTCGTCGGCGGGCACGTACACCGCCTGCAGCGAGGTGATCGACTTGCCCCTGGTGGAGGTGATCCGCTCCTGGAGCTCGCCCATCTCGTCGGCCAGGGTGGGCTGGTAGCCCACCGCCGACGGCATCCGGCCCAAGAGCGTGGACACCTCGGAGCCGGCCTGCACGAACCGGAAGATGTTGTCGATGAACAGCAGCACGTCCTGGTTCTGCACGTCGCGGAAGTACTCGGCCACGGTCACCCCGGCCAGGGCCACCCGCAGCCGCACGCCGGGCGGCTCGTCCATCTGGCCGAACACCAGGGCGGCCTTGTCGAGCACCCGGGTCTTGCCGTCGCCCATGACGGTCTCGCCCATCTCCAGGAACAGGTCGGTGCCCTCGCGGGTGCGCTCCCCCACCCCGGCGAACACCGACACGCCTCCGTGGTTGGTGGCCACCCGGGTGATCATCTCGGTGATGAGCACGGTCTTACCCACGCCGGCCCCGCCGAACAGGCCGATCTTGCCGCCCTGCTTGTAGGGGGTGAGAAGGTCGATCACCTTGACGCCGGTCTCGAACATCTGCGACGACGGCTCCAGCGAATCGAAGGAGGGGGCCGGGCGGTGGATGTCCCAGCGCTCGGGCGTGCTGTGGCCCGGTGTGTCCAGGCACTCGCCCATCACGTTCCACACGTGGCCGAGGGTGTCGTCGCCCACCGGGACCTGGATGCCGTGGCCGGTGTTGCGAACCTCGGTGCCGCGGGTGAGACCGTCGGTGGGCTTGAGCGCGATGGCCCTCACCCGGTGCTCGCCGATCTGCTGGGCCACCTCGGCGGGCACCCGTACGTCGGTGCCGTCGACGACGACCGTGAACTCGAGCTCGGTGTTGATCTCGGGCAGGTGCCCGGGCGGGAACTCCACGTCCACGACCGGGCCGGCGATGCCGACGATGCGGCCGGTGCGGAGATCGGTCCCTGGGGCCGATTCGGTGATGGTCATTTGCTTGGATCCTTCTATCTGTGTCGTCTTGTGCAGTCCGTCATGCGGGATGGGCGCCGGCGGTGGCCATCACGGAAGCGTCCGTGCCGGCCAGCATCGACGCCAGCGCGACATCGGCATCGGTCGCGTCGCCGCCGCCCAGCGCCTCGGCACCGCCGACGATCTCCATGATCTCGGTGGTGATGGCGTCCTGGCGGGCCTGGTTCATGGCCCGCGACAGCTTGGTGATGAGTTCCTCGGCGTTGTCGGTGGCCGCCTTCATGGCCCGCTGGCGGCTGGCGTGCTCCGACGCGGCCGCGTCGAGCAGCGCACCGTAGAGCCGGGCCTCGGTGTAGCGGGGCAGCAGCGCCTCCAGCACCGCCTCGGGGGACGGCTCGAACTCGAAGCTCCCCTCCCGGCCGGTGCCCGAGCCCTCCCTGGCCATCATCTCGGTATCGACCAGGGGCAGGAAGCGCCGCACCACCACCCGCTGGGTGCCCATTGACACGAACTCGGTGTAGATGAGCTCCACCTGGTCGACCGCCTCCGAGAGGAACGACTCGCTGACGGTCTCGGCGATGCGGCGGGCGTCGTCATAGGACGGGTTGTCGCTGAACCCCGACATGGCGTTGTCGATGCGGTAGTTGCGGAAGCGGAAGTAGCTGGCCGACTTGCGGCCCACGCAGCACAGCGAGTAGCCCTTGCCCTCCGACATGTGGGCCATCACCTGGCGCTCGGCGGTGCGGATGACCGACGTGTTGTAGGCCCCGGCCAGACCGCGGTCGCCGGTGATGATGATGAACCCGACATTGCGCACTTCGGGCGCCTGCCGCAGCAGCGGATGATCGACCTCGGCGCCTCCGGCGGCCAGATCCTCGATCACGCTGGTGATGAGCCTCGCGTAGGGCCGGGCCGCGTTGGCCCGCTGCATGGCCTTCACCACCCGGGTCGCCGCGATCAGCTCCATGGCGCGGGTGATCTTCTTGGTGGACTGGATGCTGCCGATGCGCCGGCGCAGCTCCCGTTCCTTGCCTCCAGGCACGCTCGGCCTCTATCCCCGTCCCGGAACCCGGACCCTCAGCCCTCGTCCCGGCTCAGGTCCTCTTCGGGCAGGGTGGTCTCGGCGTCGACCATGGTGGCCTGCTCCGCGCCCTGCTCGACCGCGTCGGGCTCGGTTCCCGCGGCGGCGTCCGAGGTCTCGAACTGGTCGGCGAAGGCCTTGACCCGGGCGTCGAAATCGTCGGTGTCGGAGATGGCCCCGCTGTCGCGGATCTCGGCCAGGGTGGCGGCCTCGCGGCTGCGGAACCAGTCGAGCAGCTCGCTCTCGAAGCGCCGCACATCGCCGATGGGCACACCGTCGAGGTAGCCGTGGGTGCCGGCGTAGATCGACACCACCTGCTCCTCGACCGGCAGCGGGCTGTTCACGCCCTGCTTGAGCAACTCGGTGAGGCGGTAGCCCCGCTCGAGCTGGGCCTTGGACACCGCGTCCAGGTCGGAGCCGAAAGCGGCGAAGGCCTCCAGCTCGCGGAACTGCTGCAGGTCGCCCTTCAGGGTGCCGACCGCGGTCTTCATGGCCTTCACCTGGGCCGCGCCGCCGACCCGGCTGACCGAGATGCCCACGTCCACCGCGGGGCGGATGCCCGACTTGAACAGGTCGTCCTGCAGGAAGATCTGGCCGTCGGTGATGGAGATCACGTTGGTGGGGATGTAGGCCGAGACGTCGCCGGCCTTGGTCTCGATCACCGGCAGCGCGGTGAGCGACCCGGCGCCCCGGTCGTCGCTGAGCTTGGCCGCCCGCTCCAGCAGACGGCTGTGGAGATAGAACACGTCGCCGGGATAGGCCTCACGCCCCGGCGGCCTGCGCAGCAGCAGCGACACCTGGCGGTAGGCCTCGGCCTGCTAGGAGAGATCGTCGTAGATGACCAGGGCGTGCTCACCGTTCTCCATCCAGTGCTGGCCCATGGCGCACCCGGCGTAAGGGGCGAGGTACTTGTACGGGGCGGGATCCGACGCCGGCGCTACCACCACCACCGTGTAGTCCATTGCCCCGAGATCGTCGAGGGTGGCCACCGCCTGGGCCACGGTCGAAGCCTTCTGGCCGATGGCCACGTAGATGCAATTCACGTCGAGGCCGCGCTGGTTCAGGATCGTGTCGAGGGCGATGGTCGTCTTGCCCGTCTTGCGGTCGCCGATGATCAGCTCGCGCTGGCCCCGCCCGATGGGGATCAGCGAGTCGATGGACTTGATGCCGGTCTGCATCGGCTCGTGCACCGGCTTGCGGCCCGTGATGCCCGGCGCCTGGATCTCCATACGCCTCGGGATCGGGTTGGACAGCGGTCCCTTCCCGTCCACCGGCTCGCCCAGCGGGTTGACCACCCGTCCGAGCAGGCCGTCGCCCACCGGGATCGACAGGATGTCGCCGGTGGCCTGAACGGGCTGGCCTTCCTCGATGCCCTCGACATCGCCGAGGACCACCGCGCCGATGGAGGTCTCATCGAGGTTCAGCGCCAGGCCTACGGCGCCATTGGCGAAGCGCAGCATCTCGTTGACGGCCGCGTCGGGCAGTCCCGACACCCGGGCGATCCCGTCGCCCACCTCCAGCACGCGGCCCACCGTGGACTGCTCCAGCGCGGGGGTGAACCCCTCGAGGTTCTGGCGGATGGCAGCCGCGATGTCCGCGGTGTCGATCGTTAGTTGTGCCGTGTCGCTCATGTCTGGTCGCTCAATCTCCTAGAAGAATCTCGGCGTGCTCAGCCGAGGCCGCTTCGCATCTGCTGGAGGCGGCTGCGCACGCTGCCGTCGATCACGTCGTCGCCGATCTCGGTGACCACCCCACCGACCACGCTGGGATCGACGATGGCCTGGATCTCCACGTCGAGTCCCGAAGCGGCCTTGATGGCCTCGGTCAGCCGGGATCGCTGCTCGCCGGACAACTCCACTGCGCTGCGCACCCGAGCGACCCGCCGGTTGCGGCCGGCCGCCGCCCGGTCGATGGCCGCGTCGATGATCTCGACGAGCTCGCCGCCGCGACCCGCACCGACCACCAGCGACACCAGCGCCGCGGTGGCGGGGAGAGCCTGACCTGCGAGCAGGTCCTCGGTGATCTGCAGCCGGCGCTCCACGTCGATGACCGAGTCGGCGAGGGTGGACTGCAATTCGTCGCTGGAGCGGAGGGCCTCGGCGAAGCGGGCCAGCTCGTCTTCGACTTCGGCCTGGGCGCCCTCGGCGCGGGCCACCGCCAGCACGGCGTCGGCGTAGCCGCCGATACGGTCGGAGGCGGGCTGGTCGGCCATCGCTCAGATCCTGCCGATGGTCCGGGGATCAGCGCCCCGTTGGTGCCCGGCCGGTGTCACCGTTCAGCTCCCGTCCCCGTTGCTGCCTGCGCCGGCCACCTCGTCGATGTAGCCGTCGATCAGGGAGCGGTGCACATCGGCGTCGAGGCTGGCGCCGACGACGCGCTCTGCCGCGCCCACCGCAATGGCAGCCACCTCAGTGCGCAGATCGTCGATGGCCTGGCGGCGGCTCGATTCGATATCGGCCGCGGCCCGGGTCCGCTGCTCGGCGATGTCGGCCTCGGCCCGGGCCTGCAGGTCCTGGCGGAGCTGGTCGGCCTGGCCCCGGGCCTCGTCGATGATGGCGGCTGCGGCCGTCTTGGCCTCGGCCAGCTGGGCCTCGTACTCCGACTTGGTGCGCATGGCATCTGCCTTGGCAGTGTCGGCCGCGTCGAGGTCGGCCCGGATCTTCTCGGAGCGGGCGTCCATGGCCCGCTTGACCGCGGGGAAGCCCTTCCACCACATGAACGCGAACAGGATCAAGAAGGCCAAGCCGCCCCAGATGATCTCGTCGAGCTCGGGCAGGATCGGGCTCGGCGCTTCGACGCAGCCCTCCAGGTCCTCCTCGAAGGCCTTGAAGGCCTTCTCGTCCGCTTCGACAGCACCGAGGCTGCCGTACTCCTCCTCGGCGTGGTGCACCTGCTCGAGGACGCATCCGCCGATCGTCTCGCCCGCCGCCCACGCCGGCCCGGCCGCAACGAGCATCACGGCGCTCGCAACGCCCAGGGTGGCGATGAGCCTCAGGGTCCTTCTTGCCATGATCGAGTTCCCTTAGGGGAGCAGCAGGATGAAGACCACGAACCCGATGAGGGCCAGCGCCTCGGTGAAGGCGATACCGAGGAACATCGTGGTCCGGACCATGCCGGCGGACTCGGGCTGGCGGGCCATGGACGTGATGGCGTTGCCGACCACGAGGCCGATGCCCACGCCGGGGCCGACCGCGGCGAGGCCGTACCCGAGGCCGGCCCCGATGGCCTTGAGCCCGTCGAGGAACTCGCCGGGGGCGGTCTGTGCGAGAAGACTAAGCACTTGCTTTCTCCTGTGGTTGTGATGAGTGGTTGATCGAGAGGTCTTGGGCCTAGTGCGCGGGATGCATGGAACCGCCGATGTACACGGCCGTGAGAATGGTGAAGATGAAGGCCTGCAGCAACGAGACCAGGATCTCGAAGGCAGTCATGAGGATCAGCATCACGAAGGGCAGGGCCGCTGGTACGTAGAAGAAGTCCCACAGGGTGGCCGTCAGGATGGCGAAGGTGACCAGCAGCAGGTGCCCGGCCACCATGTTGGCCCAGAGCCGGATGGCCAGCGAGAAGGGCCGCACCACGAACGTCGAGACCAGTTCGATGGGCGTGACGATGATGTAGAGGACCTTGGGCACGTCCGGCGGGAATATCGAGTTCTTGAGGTAGCCGAACAGGCCCTGGCTCTTGACGCCGACCACGTTGTAGATCACCCACACCAACAGCGCGAGGGTGATGGGAATCGCCATCCGGCCGTTGGCCGGGAACTGTATGAACGGGATGACCTCGGTGATGTTCGAGAACAGGATGAAGAAGAACATCGACGTGAGGAAGGGCATGAACTTCCTGCCGTCGGGACCGATGGTCTGCATCACCACCGAGTTCTCGATGAAGTTCACTCCCGACTCGGCCACATGCTGCACTCCGACCGGGACCAGGGACTCGCGGGGCCGGCCGGCCAGTCCGAACAGCACCATGGTGGCTGCGGTGGCGGCCAGGTAGATAAGGACGGTCTTGTTGATGGCCAGCGGCGTGCCGTCGAGCCAGATGGTGGGCCAGTCGAACAGGTGGCTGTACGGGGGGAACTCGAGGGCGAGGATGCTCATGCCGAACGCTCCGACGGGGACCGGGAAGGCTTGAGTCCCGGGAAGGCCAGCGAGGCCGAGACGCGGCGGGCCTCGACGATCAGCAGACCCAGGTGGGTGACTAGCAGGGCCACCGCGAAGGGCAGCAGCTCGAACCAGTCGTGGTGGCGAACGGGGAGCACGGCGGCGGTGACGATACCGAGGCGGACGACGTAACCGCCCATGGCCGCAGCCATCATGCCCGAGGGACCCATCCGGGCGCCCCAACCGATGGCGGCTGCGCCCAGCGCGAAGTTGACCAGCACCAGCGCCAGGGCGAGGCCGACCGAGAGCGCCCCGGTCCATCCCCAGCCCAGCGCGCCCCCTACGAGCAGCGGAACCCCGAACATTGCAGAACGGCGGATCATGTCGCGAGCCACGTCCCGCTCAGGAGCGATGGAAGCCTCCAACGCGGCCGTCCCGCCCGCCTCCGCGGCCACAGCCGGGCCTCCGGTCGTGCTCATGATTGGCCGGGGGCCGCAGGGTCGGGCCCGGCGTAGGTCGTCCTGCGGCTCTCGAGGGCCTCGTCCATCGAGGCGCCGTAGGTCCGGGCGAAGCTCCACACCTGGTAGCTGAATACGACCAGAGCCAGCAGCAGGGTCACCAGCGGGAACGTCCCAAGACGCCCGTCGACGAGCCAGCCGCCGAACCCGAAGATGGCGGGAGTGGCGATCATCTCGAACGCCTTGGCCAGCGCATCGCCCGCGCCAGAGCGGACCTCGGCCGCGCCAGCGCGAGAATTCGCCTCAGTGTGTTCCATCGCCGACGGTGCCCGCGGACCCTGCGTGTCTACTCGCGGCCCTTGCGGCGGCCGTAGCGACGCTCGAAGCGCTCGACCCGGCCCGCGGTGTCGACGATCTGCATCGTCCCGGTGAAGAACGGGTGGCTGGCGCTGGAAATCTCCACCTTGGCCAGCGGGTACGTGTTGCCGTCTGACCACTCGATGGTGTCGTCAGTGGCGATAGTCGAACGAGTGAGGAACGAGGTGCCGGCGGACTGGTCGGAGAAGACGACCAGCCGGTACTCGGGGTGAATGTCAGTCTTCATCGGGGCACCAGTCTGTAAGTCGGGCGGGCCGGTCACAACCCCTGCGGCAACGAACTTTCGCCCATTGCAGCCGGGAGTCGGAATCAGCGGAGCAAGTCTGCATTGGAGGGGGCGCCGCGGAGCTTGGAGAGGGCCGTTTCCAGGGCCTTGACCACAGCTCCCGGGTCGCCGTCCCCCGAGCTGTCCGCGAAGCTGCGCCGCAGGTCCTGGAGAGCCTGGACTTCGTCCGCGTCGATGAAGCGGTCCTCGTCGCGCGACACGGAGGCGCTCACGTCGATGGCCGGGAACAGACCGAGTTGCGCAGCCCACCGGTCGAGCCGGATCTCGGTGTTGGCCGTGCCCACGAACTCGTCGCTCAGGACGCCGGGCAGCGAGCTCGAGCCGTCGGAGACGATCGAGGCGATCATGGTGAGGGAGCCGCTCTCGGAGACGTTGCGGCCCGCTCCGAAGAGCTTCTTGGGCATGTGCACGGCACCGCTCTCGACGTTGCCGCTGTAGGCCCGTCCCGCGTTCGACAGAGCGGCGTTGTAGGCCTGAGCCAGGGAGGTGAGGCTGTCGAGCACCACCGCCACGTTGCGTCCGGACTCGACGAGGCGCTTGACCCGCTCGACGGTCATCTCGGCCGTCTGCACGTGCTCCTCGGGGGTCTGGTCGAACGACGTGGCGGCCACATCGCCGTTGCGGACACACCGCCGCACCTCGGTGATGTCCTCAGGTCGCTGGTCGAGGAACAGACCCATCACGAATATGTCCGGCTCGTTCGTCTCGATCGCGGTGATCAGAGAGGTGAGCAACTCGGAGGCTCCGGACCGGCGGGGCCCGCTCACCAGGACTCGCTGGCCGATGCCGATCGGCGCGACCAGATCGATGAGCCGGGCCGCGATCGCGTCGGGATCCTCGGGCTGCTCGAGCGTCAAGCGTCGCACGGCGTGGATCGGCGTGAGGCTCTCGAACTGTGGACGATCGGAGAATACCGCGGGGCCGTCGTTGATCGACTCCAGTGTCAGCAGGGCAGGGTTCTTCTCGGCCCGGTTGGCCGGCCGGGACGTGCCTGTGAGGTGGTCACCGCGTCGCAGGCCGTACTGGCGGATCGTCTTGACCGGCACGTAGGCGTCGTTGCGGTTCGGCAGGCAGCCGTCGACCCGGAGGAACCCGTAGCCCTCGTCGCGCAGATCCAGGCGGCCCGCGACTGCGACGGGGTCGCCGTCCCAGCTGTCGTCGCGATCGCGGTCGCGATCGCGGTTGCGGCGACGCCGGCGACGGTTTCCCGGATCCACCTCGTCCTCGCCGCGGTCAGGTGCGCGGCTCTCCTCACGGTTGTTGGCCGCCGATCCTTCGCCCTTCTGATCGCCGTCGCGCCCGGCGGCAGGAGCACTGTCGGTGGACCGCGGTCCTTGATCGGCCTCGTCGGACCTGTCCGGCGCGGCTTCAGCCGGCGGGCTCTCGCCGGCCGGCTGGGAGATCCTGGCGCCGTCGGCGGTCAGGTCGATGATCAACTGGATGATCTCGTCCTTGCGGGCCCGGCTGGAGGGCTTGGCCCCCAGAGCGGCGGCGATTTGATTGAGTTCGCCACGGTCTTTGCGTTGCAGCGTGGACCGCCGCATCTCGGTCGCTTCCACGGATGAATTCCCCGGTTGTCGGACTCAAGCATCCCGGCTCGGCGAAGCGACGCATCACGAGCCGGAGAACAGCCATCGCGCCGAAGGCGCGAGGCGTTTAGCGAAGGCTACGCAGCAAAGGGCGGTTGCTGCAACCAGAGCGGCAGGGCGTTCAGCCTCTGCGTCAGTCTCGCCGCACCGAGCGCACGAAGTCCTCGACCGCGTCGATGCGGTTCGGCAACGAGGTGCAGCGCTCCGGGAGGTCGGCCACGGCTGCCAGCGCCGGGGGCGGATCCGGCCGGCATCCGGTCGCGTTCAGGACCGCATCGGGGAACTTGGCGGCATGGGCGGTGGCCAGCGACACGACCAGCTCGCCGGGCCGGCGGCAGCGTTCGGCCACACCGACCCCGACCGCGGTGTGGGGGTCGATGAACATCCCAGACTCGGCATGAACACGGCCCATCACATCGAGCGTCTCGGAGTCGTCGAGACGGTCGCCGGCGAACTCGGCCCTGAGGCGCTCGTGCTGCTCGGTACTCAACCCGGCCCGGCCCTCGGCCCGGAATCGGGCGAGCAGGGCGGTGGTGGCTGCTCCGTCGCCGTCGAACAGCTCCGACAGCAGGCGCTCGAGATTGGACGAGATCTGGATGTCCATGCTGGGCGAGAGCGTGGGCACTACGTCGTGGGCGGCCAGTTCTCCGGTCTCGATGAGCCGGCTGAGGATGTCGTTGGTGTTGGAGGCGATCAGAAGGCGCTCTGTGGGCAGTCCCATGCGGCGGGCGTAGTGCCCGGCCAGCACGTTGCCGAAGTTGCCGGTGGGAACGCAGAACGTGACCGGCCGATCGTCGGCGAGTCGCCGGGCGGCCCAGACGTAGTAGACGATCTGGGCCGCCACCCGGGCCCAATTGATGGAGTTGACCGCGGCCAGCTTCGACTCGGTGCGGAACGGCTCATCCGCGAACATGGCCTTCACCAGGTCCTGGCAGTCGTCGAAGGTTCCGTCGACGGCAACCGCATGGACGTTGGGTGCGTCCAGCGTGGTCATCTGGCGTCGCTGGATCTCGCTGGTGCGCCCGGCGGGGTGCAGCACCACGATGTCGAGGCGGTCACGGCCGGCCACCGCCTCCATGGCTGCGGAGCCGGTGTCGCCCGAGGTGGCCGCAACGATCATGGCCCGGTCGTCGCGGCGCTCCAGTTCGTGATCGAACAGTCGGGCCACCACCTGCAGGGCGATGTCCTTGAAGGCGAACGTCGGCCCGTGGAACAGCTCGAGCAGCCAGTGGTCGTCGTCGAGAGCAACCAGCGGGCACACGTCGGGATGGTCGAATGTGGCGTAGGCGTCGGCCACCAGTGAGGCCAGCTCGTCGTCGTCGACCGCTCCGCCCACGTAGGGAGCCATGATGCGGGCGGCCAGTTCGGCGTAACTCAGGTTGCGGGCTTCGGGGCCGGCGGCCTCGGGCAGCTTGGGCACGTGCTCGGGGATGTAGAGGCCCCCGTCGACTGCGAGCCCGCCGAGCAGCACGTCGTCGAACGCGAGACGGTCGCCGCGACCCGGCTCCGACCGGGTGCTCATGTACCGCATGTCAGTCGTGGGGGTTCTCGTCCCCGACAACCCGGATGACGTTGCCCAGTTCGTGGACCGCCTCCAGGCCGCGGAGGTCGCGCAGCGTGGCCTGCAGGTCGCGCTCGCGGCACTCGTGGGTGATGAACACGAGGCGGGCGTCGTCGCCCAGGCCGTGCTGCTCCATGGAACGGATGGACACTCCGTGACGTCCGAAGACGGCAGCCACCGAGGCCAGCACGCCGGGCCGGTCGGCGACCTCCAAGCCGATGTAGTACTCGGACCGCAGGTCGTCGATCGAGCGGATGCGGGCCCGGACGAGCCGCCCGATGCGGCCCGGACCGCCCGAGGCGAGGTTGACGGCCGCGTCGACGAGGTCGCCCAGAACGGCTCCGGCGGTGGGGCGGCCGCCCGCGCCCCGGCCGTAGAACATGAGCTCGCCGACCGCGTCGCCCTGGATGAACACGGCGTTGAAGCTGTCGCGCACACTGGCCAGCGGATGCTGCACCGGCACCATGGCCGGATGGACCCGCACGGCCACCTCTGGCGGCTCGCCGTTGCCCCACCCGGTGCGCTCGGCCACTGCGACGGCCTTGACGGCGTAGCCCAGACGCCGGGCCATCTCGATGTCGTGGAGGCTGATCCGGGAGATCCCCTCGTGGTAGACGTCGCCGGCCACCACCACCGCACCGAAGGCGACGGTGGCGATGATGGCGGCCTTGGCCCCGGCGTCGAATCCCTCGACATCGGCGGTGGGATCGCGCTCGGCATAGCCCAGGCTCTGGGCTTCGCTCAACGCTTCGGCGTAGCTCGCACCGCCCTCGGACATCTGGGTGAGGATGTAGTTGGTCGTGCCGTTGACGATGCCCATGATCCTCTGCACCGGCTCAGCGGCCAGCGACTCCCGGAGGGGCCGGATGAGGGGGATGGCCCCCGCAACGGCGGCCTCGAACAGCAGATCGACGCCGGCGTCGTCGGCGGCCGCGAACAGTTCCGCGCCATAGTTGGCCAGCAGCTCCTTATTGCCCGTCACGACCGGCTTGCCCTTCGCGATGGCGTCGTGCATCAGGCTGCGGGCCGGCTCGATCCCGCCGATGACTTCCACCACGATGTCGATCTCGGGGTCCGAGACGATGGCGGCCGCGTCGGTGCAGAACACCGACGGGTCGATGTTCAGCCCGCGGTCCTTGGAGGTGGAGCGCACCGCGATCCTGGTGATCTCCAGCTCGATGCCGGTGCGGGTCGCCACTGTGTCGCGCTGCTCGTCGAGCAGCGTCACGAGAGCGGCGCCCACGTTGCCGCAGCCGAGGAGTCCGATACGGAGCCGGTTCACCCCTCCAAGCTACCGGCCTGCAGCTTCGGGCCCGGTCAGGTTGCGTTCGGGCGACCGAACGGGCCGAACTGATTACAAGTAAAAGTAGCCAGATATATTTTAATGAACTATGGACCATTCTGAGTTGTTCTCGAAACACTGCTCCGGTGAGGAGAGCGCGGCACGGGAGGCTCAGCACCTCGACGCGGTACAAGGCGAGGGCGTCGCGCCGCTCAAGGGCGTAGGCGACAACGGCGATCTCGTGCTGGCCGAGGCGGCCTGCTCGCTGGCCGACGTGCTCCATGAGCGGGGCCCTGTGGCGGAGGGTGAGGTCAGGGCGGTCGGGACGGCAGCCGCGGCCGCGCTGGCTCGGATGCACGCGTCCGGGCTCGTACACGGCGACATCAAGCCGGCCAACATGCTGCTGAGCCTCAACCGCGAGCTGTGGTTGGCGGACTTCGACGCAGTCTGCCCCGCGGACGGCAGGCCGCTTGAGCGGTTCAGCCCCGGGAGGCTGCCACCAGGCGCCCCGGCCCTGCCGGCCACCGATGTGGCGGCGCTGGGGTTGGCCCTAGTCGAGCTGGCCACCGGCGCAATACTGGACCCGGGCGCGACCTGGCGGGCGGCCGACCTGCGCCGTCTCGGATGCTCGCCGTCTCTCAGCGCGGAACTCTCCTTCATGCTCGACGGCGACGGCCGGACACTCAGCGCGCTGGATGCAGCCAAGATGCTCGGCCGGGGCGACTGCGGCTCGCTGCCCGCGCCGGCTGCGGAGGCGCGGCGCGTCGATCCCACGCCGACCGTCGAGTTCATGCTGGCCCGCCACCCGCAGCCGGACATGTCGCCCCGACCGACTCTCAAGGCCGACGAGCCGCCGTCGAGATGGTGGCAGCGTCTCGCCGCATCGTGGCGGCCCGGCGACCCGGACTCCCGCACCGGCGATCGGTCGCGGGGTCAGGCGTCGGGCAGCTCGCAGGCCAGCAGGTCGTCGTAGGTCTCGCGGCGGACCACCAGGCGGGCCTCGCCACCGGTGGCGAAGACCACCGCGGGCCGCAGGACCTTGTTGTAGTTGGAGCCCATGGAGTGGCCGTAGGCGCCCGTGACGGGCGTGGCCAGGATGTCCCCGACCGCGATGTCGGAGGGCACCATGGCGTCGCGTACCAGCGTGTCCCCTGACTCGCAGTGCTTGCCCACCACGGTCACGACCCGGTCCCTGGGAGCGTCGACAGATCTGGGCAGGAACGCCTCATAGCCGCTTCCGTACAGAACCGGCCGCGGGTTGTCGCTCATCCCGCCGTCGACGGCCACATAGGTCCGGACCCCCTCGATGGCCTTGATCGTCCCCACCGTGTAGAGGGTGACCGCGGCGGCCGCCGCGATGGCGCGGCCCGGCTCGGCGGTCACCCGAGCCGTCACCCCTGCCGCCCGGCACGCCTCATTCACCGCCGCGCCCCACTCGGTGATCGTCGGTGCCGACTCGTCCGACACGTAGGGCACGCCGAGGCCGCCGCCGATGGAAATCTCGTCCACCTCGAAGGGCGCGGCGGCCTGCGCGATTACTGCTACTGCCTTGGCGAAGGAGGACGCCTCGAACACCTGGCTTCCGATGTGGGAGTGGATGCCGAGCACCTCGACCGAGGCCGAGGCCCGGGCCCGCTCCATTGCGGCTGCGGCCGCGCCCGTCGACACGGTGAAGCCGAACTTGGAGTCATCGGCGCCGGTCACCAGGTAGGCGTGGGTGTGGGCCTCGACGCCGGGGGTGAACCGCAGCAGCACCTTGGGACGTAGTCCGGTCTCGGCGCTGAGCGCGTCGAGGCGGTCCAACTCGTCGAAGCTGTCCACCACGATGCGCCCGACGCCGGCCGCGACGGCCTGGCGCAGCTCGCCCATCGACTTGTTGTTGCCGTGCAGCACGAGGCGGTCCGCGGGCACGCCCGCGGCCAGCGCCACGTGCAACTCGCCGCCCGTGGCCACATCGAGGCCCATCCCCTCGGAATGGACGAGGCGTGCCATGGCGACGCACAGGAACGCCTTGGCTGCGTAGGCCACGTCCGGCCCGAACGCGGCCACCGCCTCGCGGCAGCGGCTGCGCAGATGCTCCTCGTCGTAGACGAACAGGGGCGTCCCGTGGGCGTCGGCCAACTCGAGCACGTCGCATCCCCCGATACTGAGCCGACCCTGTGACACGTCGTGGTTGTCGGGCAGCAGTCGGCGGGGCAGCGGCGAGGCCTGGGCGGGTGAGGCAACCTGCGATCCGGCCATCGGGCTACAGCCTCTCAGGGGCCGACACCCCGAGAATGCCCAGGGCCACGGCCAGGCCGATCCGCGTCGCCTCCACCAGCCACAGACGCGCCTGGCGGAGGTCCTCGCCGACGTCGTCCCGCAGTATCGGGCAGTCGTGCCAGAACCGGTGGAACGAGGCGGCCAGCTCACGGGCCCAGGACGCCACCTGGTGCGGGGCCCGGGCTCGCATCGCGGCCAGCACACTGTCGGGGAGAGCCGCCAGCGCCCTCAGCACGTCCAGCTCCCGCTGATGCACCAGAACCGACAGGTCCACTGCGCTCAGCGGCGCCCGCTCCACCTCTCGGACTACGGCCCGGCGGGCCAGGGAGTGGATCCGGGCGTGGGCGTACTGCAGGTAGTAGACGGGGTTCTCGGCCGATTGGGCCGACACCACATCGATGTCGATGGTCTGGGTGGTGTCGATGGACTGGAGCAGGTAGACGAGCCGGGTCACATCGGGACCCACCTCGTCGAGAAGCTCCGACACCAGCACCATGTCGCCCGCTCTCTTGGACAGGCGGACCTCGGCCCCGCCCCGGCGCAAGGTGACGTTCTGGCCGATCAGTGCCTCGTATCCGTCGCGACTGTGTCCCAACGCGGCCAGGGCGGCCCGCATCCGGGGGACGTAGCCATGGTGGTCGGCGCCGAGGATGTCGATCACGAGCTCGCCCCGGGAGAACTTCTCGTGGTGGTAGGCGATGTCGGGAAGGAAGTAGGTGGGCTCGGAGTCGCTCTTGACCAGCACCCGGTCGGCGCTGTCGCCGAACTCGCCGGTCCGGAGCCACACCGCGCCGTCGTCGTTGTAGACCATGCCTCGACTGCCCAACTCGTGCAGAGCCTCGCCCATCGCGCCCCGAGCGACCAGTTCGGTCTCGCTGGTGTAGAGGTCGAAGGACACGTTCATCGCGGCCAGCGTGTCGGCCTGGTCCCGGCGGGCGCGCTCCAACCCCCACTGGCGGGCGTCGGCCCCGGCGGGCATCTCGGCGGCCCACTCGGCCACGTACTCGCCGTGGTAGCCGTCATCGGGCGGCTCAGCGCCCCGGCTTCGGGCTGCGAGCGACGCCGCGAACAGATCGATCTGGCGGCCCCGATCGTTGACGTAGAACTCCCGGGTCACCCGGTAGCCGCCGCGCTCCAGCAGGCGGCACAGCGAGTCTCCGTAGGCGGCCCAGCGTCCGTGGCCGGCATGCAGCGGTCCGGTGGGATTGGCCGACACGAACTCCACGCTCACCGAGCGTCCTGCACCCTCGGTGCTTCGGGCGTAGCCGTCGACGCCGGCGTCGATCACTGCTCCGAGCACCTCGTGCAGCCAGCTCGGGGCCAGCCTGAAGTTCACGAAGCCGGGGCCGGCGGCCTCCACCGTCACCACGTGTGGGGGCGGCTCGGCGCTCAAGTGGGCGACGATCTGCTCGGCCAGCTCGCGAGGTGGACGTCCCGCAGCCTTGGCCGCGGCCAGAGCGACATTGGACGACCACTCGCCGTGGGAGCGGTCCCGGGGGCGCTCGATGGCGATCTCGGCGGGCGCGCCGTCGACGCCGGCTCCTTCGAGAGCCGACCGCAGCCCGTCCCGCAAGCCGTCGCGTACATCCGGCATCGGCCGATCCTACCGTTGGGCCCCTGTCTCCTCGGTGAGCCGCGCGCCGATAGCATGACCCGGCCCAGCCCCCGTAGCTCAGGGGATAGAGCAACGGCCTCCGGAGCCGTGTGCGCAGGTTCGAATCCTGCCGGGGGCGCATGACCGTCACGGACGCCGCGCCCGCACCGGCCAAGAAGCCCCGCTGGACCTACCAGTGGAAGGAACTGCACGACGAGGTGATCACCTCGGGACTGTGCACCGGCTGCGCGGGGTGCGTGATCGCCTGCCCCCACCACGTGATCGGCTACACCCATGAGCCCGGCGCCTACAAGCCGTTCCACCTCGAAGAAGAACTAGGCGCCGACGACTGCGTCCACGGGGTCAAGGGCTGCACCTCGTGCACGAGGGCATGCCCCCGCTTCCGCATGTGGGAGCCCGAGGCCGACATGCACCTGTTCGGCCGGGAGCGGGATCCTGACGAGATGTCGGGCGTCTACTCCGACATCCTGCTGACCCGGGCCAGCGACGACTTCGTGTACGAGGTGGGCCAGGACGGCGGGCTGGTGTCGGCCATCCTGATCTGGTGCATGGAGAACGACATCATCGACGGGGCCCTCACCAGCGGGGTGGAGTCGCTGCCCAACGGTGAGCCGGGCTGGAAGGCGTTCCCGATGGTGGCCACCAACCGCGACGAGGTGCTGAGGGGCGCGGGCAGCCGCTACACCTACTCGGCCAACCCCATCGCCTTCGAGGAGGCCCGCACCAAGGGGCTGGAGCGCCTGGCGCTGGTGGGCATGAGCTGCCAGACGTCGGTGGGTCCGGTGATGTGGCATCGCAAGGTGGGCAAGGTGAGCAAGCCGATCAAGCTCAACATCGGCCTGCTGTGCTCGAAGTCGTTCGACGACTCGCTGTTCGACGAGCTGTTCGAGGTGAAGTACGGGCTGCCCAAGGAGCAGATCTCGAAGATGAACATCAAGGGCGTCTTCCAGATCTGGACCAAGGACGGCGGCTACCACGAGATCAACCTCAAGGAGTGCCACGCCTGGACCCGGGAGGGCTGCAATCTGTGCCCGGACTTCGCGGCCGAGCATGCCGACATCTCCACAGGCGGCATCGGGGACCTGACCGACTGGACCCTCACGATCGTGCGCACCGAGCTGGGCCGGGCCGTGATCGACGCCATGGTGCGCGACGGTGCGATCGAGACCCGTCCCGGCGACGACGACCCGGGCGCCATCGCCTTGATGCACCGCCTGTCGGCGAAGAGCCGGGAGCGCTGGCCCCACTGGGCCGACGGTGCGGCCCGCCTGGGTCTGCCCGAACGCAAGACGGCCTGATACGCAGACCTCCCAACCCCAAGGAGCCTGACATGGACATCGAGTTCTGGATCGACCCGCTTTGACCCTGGTGTTGGGTGACGGCTCGTTGGGTCGTCGACGAGGTGCAGCCGGCCAAGGACCTGAGCATCACCTGGCAGCCGATCAGCCTGTTCTTCAAGAACGATCCTGATCCTGACTCCGACTACTACACGCACTCCTACTTCAGCCTGCGGCTGATGAGGGTTCTGGAGTCGGTTCGGGAAACCGAGGGCGACGACGCGGTGGGGCCCCTGTACTGGGAGTACGGCCGGCGCCTGCACCACGACGGTGTGCGGGAGTTCGCAGTGGCCGACGCGCTGGAGGCCGTCGGCTACGACACCTCCCACGCGGCCGCTTTCGACGACGATTCCTGGGATCCGGAGATCCGCAAGCGCATGGACGAGGGCCTGGCCCTGTGCGGCGACCAGGTCGGCACGCCGATGATCGCCCTCAAGGATCGCAACGGCGACAAGCAGGGCTACTTCGGCCCGGTCATCACCCGGGTGCCGCCCCCCGAGGATTCCCTGGCCATGTGGGACGCCCTGGTGGCCATGATGAACGTGTCCGGCTTCTGGGAGCTCAAGCGCACCCGCACCGAACGCCCCGAGTTCGGCCCCCGCCCCTGAAGCAGAGCACTGCGAACGACCACGGCCTCCGCCACCCCTTGGATGCTGATTTCGCGCACCTTGGATGCCGCTTTCGCGCACTCCTGGATGCTGATTTGGCGCACCTGTGGATGTCGCTTCGCGCACCCGGCGCTGATTCGGCGGTCCTGGGCGCTAGATCGATTGCCGGTCGCAGGGATTCGACACACGAAGCAACACTTTAGAGTGTCATGATAATCTAAAGCATATGTATAGACGACTGCTGTCGCTGCCGGAGCCGGGGACCGAGACCTTCTTCTTGTGGGGGCCGCGACAGGCGGGCAAGAGCACCCTGCTCAGGCAGCGGTACCCCGACGCCGTGTGGGTCGATCTGCTCAAGGCGGACGAGTTCCGCCGGTACGCGACCCGCCCGGAGCAACTGCGCGAGGAACTGGAGGCCTCGGACCCCGATCCGTTGCGCCAGGTCGTCATCGACGAGGTCCAAAAGGTTCCTGCGCTGCTCGACGAGGTGCACTGGTTGATCGAGAACCGCGGGCTGCGCTTCGCGCTGTGCGGATCGAGCGCCCGCAAGGTGCGGCACGGAGCAGCCAACCTTCTCGGTGGGCGCGCCCTGCGCTACGAACTGCGCGGCCTGACCTCCGGGGAGATCGGCGAGGCCTTCGACCTCGACCGGGCGCTCAACCACGGCTGCCTGCCGCCCATCTACGAGTCCAGCAGGCCCCGGCGCCTCCTCGACGCCTACATAGCCGACTACCTGCGCGAGGAGGTGGCGGCCGAGGGCCTGGTGCGTAACCTGCCGGCCTTCTCCGACTTCCTCGACGCCGCCGCCCTGAGCGACGGCGAGCCGGTCAACTACTCGAACATCGCCCGAGACTGTGGCGTGTCCGGGCCCACCGCCAAGGCGTACTTCGGAATCCTCACCGACACGCTGCTGGCACGCTGGCTGCCCCGCTGGCGGCGGCGGGCCAAGCGCCGCCTCGCCGGAGCACCGAAGCTCTACTTCGAGGATGTGGGCGTCGTGAGCCGCCTAGCCCGGCGCGGCGAGTTGCAACGCGGCTCTGACCAGTACGGAAAGGCGTTCGAGAACTGGGTGTTCCATGAACTCTCCGCGTTCATCGCCTACCGCGAGCTTGACGAGCAGCTGACCTACTGGCGGCTCCCCAGCGGCATCGAGGTCGACTTCGTGGTCGGTGACATGCGGCTCGCGATCGAGGCAAAGGCGACCGCCAGGGTCACCAGCAGCCACCTCAAGGGCCTCCGCACCGTCGCCGAGGAGCACCCCGGCACGGAACGAAGGATCGCCGTCTGCCTCGAACCCAAGCCCCGCCGCACCGACGACGGCATCGACGTGATGGGAGCCACGGACTTCGCCCGACGCCTCTGGCACGGCGAACTCCTCTAGGCGGCGTCGTCCTCACCACGGCCGTTTCGCCACCGTTGGCCGACCCGCAGGTCACTGTCCCGGCCAGCGAGTCGCCCAGGCAGATCTGCCGCACCCACACCCCCCACAGGCCCACACGCCCACCGACCGCCCACACCCACAACCAGACCCAACCCCCAAGCCGCCCCCCAACAGCCCTACTGAAAGATCTGGGCTAGAGTGGCTGTTCGTGCGAGGCCGGGCACTGCAGAGGACTGGTTCGGGCGTGCGCTGCGGCGCCGTGGTCGAGACGGCTGAGAGGTCGGTGCTGTGGCGGTGAAGCTGTCTGATTCGGCCCGTTCGGCACCCCCCCCCCCCCGAGGCGGCGTGTTTGTAGACGCCGTATTGGGGGGCCGCTGGGTCAGGCGATGTCTGGTCGTCTGTTTGGCGGCGGTGCTGTTGGGGTCGGTGCTGTCGGTGGCGCCGGTGCCGTTGTTGTCGGATTCGGGGTCGCCGCTGGCGCCGTCTGAGGCGCAGGCGCAGCAGGTTGCCTCGCAGGCGGTTCTGCATCGCGACACGATTGTCGAGGGCCAGACGCGCGCCTTTGAGATCAGCAACGTCGCGACGCGGCCCGAGTACTACCTGCACGCCAGCGTGGCGGGCTCCTTCAGCGCCGAGGCGGGCGATGTCGCGATCACGACCAACAATCTGTTGGG
>JAJEJB010000043.1 GCA_022828135.1 Acidimicrobiia bacterium
AACAGCTCGTCGATCTCGGCGCGGACAGCTTCTGTGGGCGATACTCGTGTTGGCACGGGCGTAGGTCTCCTTCTTGAGTCGACATCTCTCTGAAGGAACCTACGCCCCTGCTGCTATTACACCGGCGATGAGACGCCACCGCCTACCGTTTCTGCGAGTGCAGTGCCGACTCGCCGCAACTCCCAATGCTGGGGGATATCGCCGAGCCACTTGACGCCGGAGTGTTTGAGGCGGGGTGACGGGTCGAGGCCAGCGGCTCGGGCAGCGTCCGGCGGAAGGCCCTTCGTGACCGTGAGCGTGATCAGCGCTTGCCGATACTCCTCAAGCCGTTCGATCAAGAAGCGCTTCTTGTCCACGAGTTGGTCGACCTTGCCCGTCTCACGGTCGAGGAACTCGGCGATGCTCCGCTGCTCATCGAGTGGCGGGCGAGCCGTCGGGAGACTTGCCAGGTTCGCTGGAGTCAGCTCCATGAAGGTCGTGCCTTGTCCCAGCGATTGCAGCACAGGCCGGCTCGCGACGAACGAGTAGTAAGCGAACGAGCTATCGATTGTGCGATCAGGTACGAGTGTTCGGCATCCCTGGTTGGTTGTGACCGGCGCGGCGGCGATGGCGAGGTGCCCGATGGGGGGCGCGAGTGGACATGACGATGGAGCCCTCCGGGCAGACACGGGCGCTGCTGTTCCGGACTCCATCGTCGGTGATGCTGCGGCGACCGTTGCTGATCCACGCGGTCGGGTTCCGGCCCAGGTCGTCTGGTGTCAGCCAGACCGTCTCGCCATCCCAATAGTCCTCTTCTCCACTCGCTGGTGTCCCACCATTCACGATGGTGAACCAACGCTGAATCTGGGCGACCTCCCAGTGGTCGGGGACCTCACCCAGCCACTCCACGCCAGAGTCTCGGTAGCAGGGGTAGGGGCGTCTCATCAGTTGGCTTGAGCTAGGGCGGAGTCATCCCGGCTGCAGCATCAACACGCGGCCTGTCAGGACTCGGTATGCGGCTCTGCTACGTAGCGGGCCACGGACGACATGAGTTCCGGCACCCGGCTAATGACCACGTTCCAGACTCGGTCGTGGTTAAGGCTGAAGTATTCGTGGGAGATGATGTTGCGCAGCGCCTTGGCCTGCCTTACGGGAAGGCCGGTGTTCGGTTCCAGGAAGTCCTCCGACAGGTGGCTAGCGGCTTCTCCAATAATCTCGAGTTGACGCTCGACCGCGCTCTGAATGATCCAACTCTGGTCGTACTCAGTTCGACCCAGCTCCGCGACTTCGGACAGCTTTCGGCAGGCCTCGAGGATGTCGGCCAAGCGATCCTGGTCGCTTCGTGTCACAGCGGTATTGCGTCCTCGAACATGGCTAGGTGGCTCTCGCGCACCGCGGCCGAGTCGACTACGTCGACGGGCTGGCCCAGCAGATCCTCGAGGGCCACTTGAAGCCCAGCCATATCGAACAGGTCGGCATCGTCCTCGAAGTCCACGAGGAAGTCGTAGTCGCTGCCATCCGTGTCGTCACCGCGGGCGACCGAGCCCACTAGGGCGATAGATCGAGCCTTGCTGCGCCGCGCCGCGGCGCGGATGGCTGTCTTGTGCTTCAACACCACCTCGTCACGCCTGCTCACGCCATCTACCCTAACGCCGCGCCTCCTTGCCCCGGACGGCTCGATGGTACTGATGCTGGCTATGGCTGAGATGGAACGAAGACTCTGAAGTCGTGTTCTCCACGTTTGACGTAATGGTCGACGATGGCCTCGCGATTGCTGAGGGTTTCCGGGTCATTGGCGTGGTCGGTCGCGGCTAGGACGTCTCTTACCTCGTTGCGCCAGCCGAGGTCTTCCCAGTCGTCTGCAGTTCCCTCCAGCATTTGAAGCGTGCACCGCGTAGCTTCGGTTGGCTTGATGGCTGCGATTTCGGCAAGGCGTGCCATGACGGTGTGGCCGCGCCACCTGGAGCCTCCAGGCTGCAGCGCGACCTCGAGACTTGCGAGTGACCAGTCGTTGTCGAGCTTGGCTGACGCGAACGTGTATGCGAAGGCATCGGCTTCGTTCTGGTGGGCTTCTGGATCGCTCGCGATCACCTCGAGTCGTGAATCCCAGAGTTGCCGAATCCTCCGCAGCACCTCCGGGTCTATGTCTTCTTCGGTGTTGTTGAGCGATCTTCCCAGATAGTCCATGACTTTCGCAGCGAGTTCGTCGTCGGCGAGTTCGAACCATCGCTCAAGCAGCACGGGCTGTAGGCAACCACGCCAGTAGAAGGCGACGAGGTGCTCACCCAGCTTGGCATCGGCGCGTTCGTCGTCAGCGGGGTCGTCGGTTCCTTCGGAGGGAATCCGTTCCACCGCTGCCTCATACTCGTGTCGCAGCATGTCGTAGACCGAGTCGAACGGCGGGCACCAGCGGACGTACGTGTTCCATGCGGCATCGCGAAGGCCGGCGAGTTCAGGGTCGGACGGCAGAATCCGAGCAAGGTTGGCTGCTACCCAGCCCTTGTCGAGCAGCATGAGCCAGGGCAACCAATTCCCGTAGACGGCTCGCACGGCGAGGGACGGTTCGATGTTCGGATCCAGATGCTCGTCGAGCACCGTTCGTATCTCGGGGATCAAGTCGAATCCCGCGGTGGTGTCGAGGCCGCGGGCGTCGAGCTCGCGTGCGCACCACAGCGCATATGCCATCACGGCATGCATCGCCTTGCCGCGGTTCGTGTTGATCGACAGCGTCAGGGGGTCCATGGAGCCGTAGCCGGCGGCAGTGGCCTCTTCTGCTGGGGACGGATTTGGATCCCGCGTGAGGGGCTCAAGAACACTCCAAACCTCTTCGCGTAGATCGAACGAGATTCGGTTGTCCCGATTGGCGACACCTTCTTGGAGCAGCGATGCGGCTTGACCGCGGGTCCAACGCCATCCCGGGTCGCGTTCGAAGTCCAGCGCGTCCTCTTCCTCTTCGTGTTCGAAGGGGTGCTCTAGCACCGATGCCATTAGACGGATCGGTTGGTCCCACCCAAATGAGGCACCGGCCTTGACAGCTGCTTCGAGCCCGTTCAAGAAGCTGCGGACGTAGGTCGGGTCCAGCGTTTGCATCCGGGTCGCGATAGCGGCGAAGTCGACAGCGCGATCAGCAACGACTGCCTGGAAGGTGCGACCGAGACCTTCCATCGAGGGTTCGAAGCGCGGGCCGGTGCCATCACCCGGCTGCCAGGAAGCCAGAAATCCGATTACTTCTCCAGCGGGCATCGATTTCATTTCCTCTGACGTGAGAGGCGTCTCGGGCCCGGACCAACTCTCGGTCCATGACAGGAAATCCGGGTGTTCGGCTTCCCCGTGCTTCGCCACGAGTTCGCAGTACTGCTCCGCCTCGTTGCCGGAAAGGTGGTCGGCGACGATGCTCAACCGGTCGCGCTTCCAGCGCTCCGTGTAGGCGATCTCGTCCTCAGGGCTCGCATCCGAGTAACGCCTTCGAAACCTCTCGAGGTCGGGACCGGCACGAACCCAGTCCAAGAACGTCCGCCGCACTCTCGGAGGCGCTTCTCCTAGTCTGGATCTAAGCAACTCGGCGTACTCGTGCTTGAGCCGTGATTCGTCAAAGAGGTTCCTTGTCGCGATGCGCTCTGCTGCCATGTCAGCACCGCCAGGGACGACAGCAAGAACGTGCAGGGCGATCCGGCGGTGCAGCAAGGATCCAGCCTCCAGCAAGTCCACCACCGCCCGGAGGTCGTCGTCGGAGACTCGGCCCAGACGAACGGCGGCGTCACGCGCAGCCGTCACGAGCAAGCACCGGACGTCGCGGTCCGAATTCTGAGGGTGGTCCTCGATTGCCGGCCTCCAGACGTAGGAATGGCAGTCGGAATCGGGAGGCTCGTCCTCGCGTCTGCTGAACTTGACCGCGACAGACAACTGTGACGAGAACAGACGCACGCCATCAAGACCTGCCGAGTCGACAAGATCTGGCAAGGTCTGCTCAACGACCCGTCTGTACGTCCAGTACGAGAGCCGCCCGACGGGCTCGGGGGCGCGTGTGAAGATCTGGTCACTTGGGGAGCCGTCGGATGCACCCGAGAGGCGCTCGATCCACAAGAGCGCCCTAGCGGCCTTCAGTGCCTGTTTGACCTTCCCGGCGCGCCCGAGCCGAGCGATGGCATCCGCGGCTGCCTCAGCGAAGTGGCCCATAAAGACGGCCGCATCGGCGGAAGTGATCCATTCGACAGTGTTCGGTGCGAGTCGTCGGAACTGTTCGTCGGGGAGGGCTGTCACGGCCTCAAGCAGAATGCGGGTGACCCACGGGTTGGCCGACGGAGGCAACCCCTCTAGGACCGCGGCGACCGCGTCCGGTGCCACAGGAGCCATTCGGGCGAGGTAGCGACCCTCGGGCCACGGCGGGAACTGCACGTATCCGGGCTCATCAGCCGGCACCGGGTCCGGTGGATCAGAAAATGCGCGGCGCCTCGCCAGTGCGGACACCCATTCCGGATTCTCTAGGCGGTCGAAGAAGTATGTCCGGTTCTCAAGTCGAGTCGCCAGCGCAGCTACCTGATCAAGTTCGGCATCTGATGGTGCATTCCAGTTGGTCATCGTGTGTTAGCTCGCTTCAGCAGGCTGTCGAGGTCATCCAGATTCTCATAGGAGCGCTTGGAGAAGGCCATGAGGAGTCCCTCGAACGTGAAGAACTTCTCCACCCACTCACTATCCGCGTCCGCTGGGAGCGGTTCGTCTCTGGCGTGGGCGAATCCGTGCACATCGCGGTACAACTTTCGCCAGTTCTCGACAACATATCGAGGGATAGGACCCTGATCGCTCATGGCGCCGAAGGCGTACTTCTCGCGTGTTCTCCTGTTCTCCTGTGCCTCGTTGTGCGACTCGACAAGCCGGCCAACTGAGCCTAGGAACTCAACTGACACGTCTCGGCGAGGGGGACCTGAGGGTGACGGCGCGGATTCGGCCGGCGGTAGCAGCCTTCCATCGTCAGGGAGGCCCTCCGCGAGCCACTGTTCGCGAATCTTGTCGGTGAGGCCCTCGTAGTCAGTATCCCGGCGCGCCACCTTCGGACCGAGAGCGCCAGGCAGGCGATTCTGGATCTCACGGATCGCGTGCGCGACGAAGTGGGCCCGACCTGGGAATCGCTCGAGCATTGCAAGCGACAGTGCCCCTCGGTACAACGGCGCGAGCGCAGGTGCGTTCTCTTCGAGAAAACCAAGAAGCGCGACTCGCTGAGGCGTCCACCACGATTCTGCCCCGAACTGCGGCCCGTCCAGATCGCGCCGGTGGCCCTCAGGCGAGCCAGGATCAAGCACCTAGCCATCATGCCCAAGTGATGCGTCCTCGACCACCCACTTGGAGCGTCCCGGATCTCGACGAGTGGCTGGCCGACTCCACGCCACACTCTGGCGTAACCGCTGCCGATCGCGCCGACGACCGGTCCGGCTGGCTGGAGTCCCGTCGGTGGCTGAGGGTCTTACTCGGTGATCTCGGCTAGTAGGCCGACGATCTCGTGCTCTAGTTCCTGAAGGTCGGCGTCGATCTCTTCGAGCGTTCGGGGCGGCTCGTACACGTAGAAGTGGCGGTTGAAGGGGATCTCGTAGCCGATCTTCGTCTTGGCGTGGCCCACCCAGGCGTCGGGCACATGGGGGAGTACCTCGCGGACCATGTACTCGTCGATCTCCTCGCACAGCGGCACTGTCTCGGTGTCGCGCAACTCCGGGTCGGGTTCGGGGTTGCCGTGGCGGTCACGGCAGATCTCGGCCTGCGGATCGCGCTCGGCAAGGGCAGCGAGCACAGCTTTGCGCTCGGCCGCGGTCAGTCGCACGTCAGCGTCCTTGGCGGCCTTCAATAGTGCTGCCTGAAACTCCTCGCGGTCGGGCATTACCGCGCCGTCCGTGCTGTGCAACATCAGGCCCAACAGGGCGCGGATCAGGTCCTGCTGGGATCGTCCGGCGGCGATCTCGGCTTCGCGCACGGCAGTGTCGCGCTTCTTGCTGGTGGCGAGTTTCTGGAACGCCGGCTCGTCATCGAGGCGGGCGATGCGCTCCGGGGTGGCCGCGAAGTTCAGCCGCAGCGGGCGCTCGACCGTGATCCTGCGGTAGCCGAAGTCCTCGTTGGCGAAGATCCGGCTCACGACGCGGGGCCGGGTCCGGGGCTCGTGGGTGACGGGATCCTCGTCGGTGAGGTCGCGGGTCTCGCCGTCGGTGAAGCTGCCGTGCAGGCGCACGAGGTCGTCGATCTGAGCGCTCGAGAGCTCGTTGCGCTTGTTGCCGAGGCTCTTTCGCATCTTCACGTAGAACTCGCGGCCGTCGATCAGCTGAACCCTGCCGGCCCGTCGGGGCTCCTTGCGGTTGGTGAGCACCCAGATGTAGGTGAAGATCCCGGTGTTGTAGAACAGCTGGTCGGGTAGGGCCACGATTGCCTCGAGCCAATCGTTCTCGATGATCCAGCGCCGGATGTTGCTCTCGCCTCCGCCAGCATCGCCGGTGAACAGCGGCGAGCCGTTGAACACGATGGCGATGCGGCTGCCGCCGGTGCCGTCGTCCCGAACGGGCTGCTGCTTGGCCAGCATGTGCTGGAGAAACAGCAGAGCCCCGTCCGTAATCCTCGGCAGCCCTGCCCCGAAGCGCCCGTCCCAACCCAGGGTCTCGCGCTCGGAGTTGATGGCCTGCTTCTGCTGCTTCCACTCCACCCCGAAGGGCGGGTTGGCCAGCATGTAGTCGAATGTCGATGGACGGCCGTCGGCGCCGCGGCGGTAGCCGTCGTGTGTGAAGGTGTCGCCGAGGATGATGTTGTCGGCGTTCTCGCCCTTGATCAGCATGTCGGACTTGCAGACGGCCCACGCCTCGTCGTTGTGGTCCTGGCCGTAGAGGATCGGCATCGCCTCGAGGTTGTGGTCCCGCAGGTACCGCTCGGCCACCGACAGCATGCCGCCCGTGCCGCAGGCGGGGTCATAGATCGTCTTGACGACGTGGCCTTTGCCCAGGTCCTGCTCCGGCGAGAGCAGCAGGCTGACCATCAACTGGATCACCTCGCGGGGCGTGAAGTGCTCGCCCGCCTCCTCGTTGGCCTGCTCGGCGCCGATCCGGATCAGCTCCTCGAACACATATCCCATCTGCATGTTGTCCACCCGCTCGGGCGACAGATCCAAGGAGGCGAAGCGTTGCACGACCTGGAACAGCAGGTCCTTCTCGGCCATGCGCCCAATGTGCTCGCCGAAGCCGAATCGTTCGATGATCTCGCGGACGTTGTCAGAGAAGCCGCGGATGTAGGCGTGGAGGTTCTGCGCGAGCTGGTTCGGGTCGTCGAGCAGCCGGGCGAAGTCAAGCTCGGAGATGTTGTAGAACGACCGCCCAGCCGCAGCCTCAAGGAGCTTGTTGCGCAGGCTGCCCGTCTTCGCCTTGTGCTCGGCGGCAGCGGCGAGGACTTGCTGCTTCGTGGGCGCGAGCACGCAGTCGAAGCGCCGCAGCACCGTCAGCGGCAGGATCACCTTGCGGTACTCGTTGCGCTTGTACGGGCCGCGCAGCAGGTTGCAGATGCCCCAGATGAACCGGGCCATTTCGTTGTGGGTTCGGGTGTTCACGATGCGGTCGCCTCAGCGATGGGGCCGGAGGCTAGCCGGCCGTCAGGGCGGCGAGCACCGGGCCGGCCAGTTCGGGGCGGCAGACCACTAGGTCGGGCAGGTAGACGTCGGGCTGGTTGTAGCGGAGTCGGGAACCATCGAGCCGGCTGACGAAGCAGCCTGCGGCCTTCGCCACGGCCACAGGGGCGCACGAGTCCCACTCGTACTGGCCGCCGGCATGGACGTAGGCGTCGGCGGTGCCCCGAACCACGGCCATCGACTTGGCACCGGCCGATCCCAGTGGCACGACGTCGGCGCCGAGCGCGGCGGCCACCGCGTCGGCCTGCTCCGGGGGCCGCGAGCGCGACACCACCAGCCGGGGTGGGCCTCCTCGTTCAGGGGGCAGCCGGGGAGGATCGGACGTCGAGAGGGTCAGCCCCAGTCCGGGCAGGCTCACCGCACCCGCGACCGGGCGCTCGTCGACCACCAGCGCCACATGCACCGCCCAGTCGGTGCGCCCCGGTTCGGAGAACTCACGGGTGCCGTCGAGCGGGTCGATCACCCAGACGCGTTCAGCACCGAGCCGGCTCGCGTCATCAGCCCCCTCCTCGGAGAGCACGGCGTCGGCGGGGCGGGCCGCGGCCAGCTCGGAGACCAGCAGTTCGTGGGCCCGGCGGTCGCCCTCGGCTCGCAGCACGGCGGCAGGGGCCTCCTCGTCGACCAGCCTTGCCCTCAATTCGACCAGCAGCTCGCCGGCACGGTGGGCGAGATGTGCCGCCAGGCGGTGGTCGTCGGTAGCGGGTGTCAAGCCAGCACGGCCGCGTCGAGCAGGTCCTGCTGTTCCTGGCCGTGCACGGTGGGGCTGCCGCCCGCAGGGCTGCCCGACTCGGGGCGGCTCACCCTCCGGATCTCGTAGTCGTCGCCGTGGGCCTCGTAGAGCCGCCCCTTGATCCCGTTCCAGGCGCCCATGTTCTCGGGCTCCTCCTGCAGCCAGACGATCTCGGTGGCGTTGGGGTACCGGCGAAGCTCGTAGTCGACCGCCCCGTACGGCCACGGGAAGAGCTGCTCGACCCGGCACACGGCCAGCGGGGCCTTGTGCTTGTCGCGCAGTTCCATCGCCGGGTAGGCCACCTTGCCGCTGCAGAAGACCACCCTCGTAACGGCCTCCGCGTCGACGGTCCCAGCCTCCGCCGCGGGGTCGCCGAGCACCTCCTCGAACGTGCCCGACGACAGGTCGGCCACCTTCGAGCGGGCGGCCTTGGCCCGCAGCAGCGACTTGGGCGTGAACAAGATCATGGGCTTGCGGACGCGGTGGATCATCTGGCGCCGCAGCAAATGGAAGTACTGCCCGGCGGTCGTGGGCTGGCACACGTGCATGTTGTCCTCCGCGGCCAGCGTCAGGAACCGCTCGATGCGGGCCGACGAGTGCTCCGGGCCCTGGCCCTCCATGCCGTGGGGCAGCAGCAGCACTATGCCGCAGTGCTGGTCCCACTTGTCCTCGGCGGCCACGATGAACTGGTCGATGATGATCTGGGCGCCGTTGGCGAAGTCGCCGAACTGGGCCTCCCACATGACCAGGGCCTCCGGTTTGGCCACCGCGTAGCCGTACTCGAAGCCCAGAGCGGCGTACTCCGACAGCAGGGAGTCGTAGATCCACAGGTCGGCCTCGCGCGCGCAGAGGGCCGCCAGCGGCACGTGCTCCTGGCTGGTCTCGTAGTCCACCAGGGTGGAGTGCCGGTGCGAGAAGGTCCCCCGGCGGCTGTCCTGGCCGCTGAGTCGCACGGGTGTGCCCTCCATGAGCAGGGATCCGAAGGCCATCGCCTCGCCCATGCCCCAGTCGAATTCGCCGCTGCGGAACATCTTGTTGCGCTGCTCGAACTGCCGGGCCAGCTTCGGGTGCACGGTGAAGCCCTCGGGCACGGTGTTGAGAGCCTCGTAGATCCGTTCGACGGTTACCGAGTCGATGGCCGTGCGCACGTGGGGCATCACCCCCATCGGCTCGGGCGGGCGCCGGGCGCGGATGTTGTGTCCGGGCGCGGCGTCGCGGGTCTCGTCCAGGGCGGCCTGGAGCTGATCGCGAAACTCGGCCAGGGAGGCGTCGGCATCCTCAGCGCTTATGTCGCCCCGCTTCAGCAGCGACTCCCGGTACTGGGTGCGCACCGTCGGCTTGGCATTGATGCGGCGGTACATCTCCGGCAGCGTGTAGCTGGGGTCGTCACCCTCGTTGTGCCCGTGGCGCCGGTAGCAGATCATGTCGATCACGGCGTCCTTGTTGAACCGCTGGCGGTAGGCGAAGGCCAGGCGGGCCGCTCGCACGCAGGCCTCGGGGTCGTCGCCGTTGACATGGAAGATCGGCGCGCCGACCATCTTGGCCACGTCGGTGGAGTACTGGGTGGAGCGGGCCGCGTCCGGGGTGGTGGTGAACCCGAGTTGGTTGTTGATCACCAGGTGGATGGTCCCGCCCACGCGGTACCCCCTGATGAGGCTCAGGTTGAAGGTCTCGGCCACCACGCCCTGCCCCGCGAAGGCGGCGTCGCCGTGGATCAGCAGCGGCATGACCGGGTAGGGGCCGTAGCTGCTGTCGGGCGGGATGTTGTCCATACGGGCCCGGGCCATGCCCACCACCACGGGGTCAACGGCCTCGAGATGGGACGGGTTGGCGGCCAGCTCCACCAGCAGGTGCTTGCCCGACGGGCTTGTGTAGGCACCGATCTGGCCCAGGTGGTACTTCACATCGCCGCTGCCCTGGATCTGGTCCTCGGTGATGGCTCCCTCGAACTCCTTGAACAGCTCGTGGTAGGTCTTGCCCACCAGGTTGACGAGCACGTTCAACCGCCCCCGGTGGGCCATGCCCATCACCACCTCCGCCAGCGGCGCGTCCGCCGCGCACGTCAGCAGGGCGTCCAGCAGCGGGATGGTCGACTCGGCGCCCTCCAAGCCGAAGCGCTTCTGGCCGACGTACTTGGTGCCCAGGAAGTTGCTGAGGGCCTCAGCCGCGTTGAGCTGGCTGAGGATGCGGTGCTGGTCCTCGGACTTGAGCGCGGCGTCGGCGCCCTCGATCTGCTCCTGGATCCACCGTTTCTCCTCGGGCTCCTGGATGTGCATGTACTCCACGCCGACGGTGCGGCAGTAGGCGTCGCGCAGCACGCCCAGCAGGTCGCCGAGCTTCATCCGGCGGTCGGGACCCACAGTGGCGTAGATGCCCGTCTCGCTGCCGGTCAGGAACTCGCGGTCCAGGTCCCAGATGGTGAGCCCGTAGGTGGCCGGGTCGAGTTCGGAGTGCATTACCGGCGCTTCGTCGCGTAGCGGGTTGAGGTCGGCGATCAGGTGACCTCGCACCCTGTACTGGTTGATGAGCTGGTTGACCTTGGCCTGCTTCTCGAGCATGGCCGCCTCGCGGTCCACCGGGTTGAAGTCGCGCCGCCACTTCACTGCCTCGTACGGGATGTGCAGCGACCGGAAGGCCTGGCCGTAGAAGTCGTCGGTGCCCAGCAGCAGGTCGTGCACCCGCTGCAGGAAAAGCCCCGACTCTGCACCCTGGATGACCCGGTGGTCGTACGTGCTGCTGATCGTCACCAGCTTGCTCACGCCCAGGTCTGCCAGCAGGGACGGGTCGGCGGCCTCGTACTCGGTTGGGAAGGCAAGAGCCCCGACGCCCACGATCGTTCCTTGTCCCGTCATCAGCCTGGGCACCGACTGCTGGGTGCCGATGGTGCCGGGGTTGGTGATGGTGACGGTCACGCCCCGCATGTCGTCGGCACTGAGCCGGTTCTCGCGGATCTTGGCGATCTGCTCGTCGTATCGCTCCACGAAGGTGGCGAAGTCGAGGGTGTCGGCGTCGCGGATGCACGGCACCATCAGAGACCGCGTGCCGTCGTCGCGGGCGATGTCGACCGCGATCCCGAGACCGATGTGTTCGGGCCGCACGATCCTCGGCTTGCCCGCCGCGTCGGTGGCGTAGATGTTGTTCATGGCCGGGATCGTGTCGGCAATGGCGCGCACGACGGCGTAGCCGATCAGGTGGGTGAACGAGACCTTTCGAACCATCTTGCGGCTGAGGTGGCCGTTGATGACCTTGCGGTTGACCTCCAGAAGCTTGGCGGGGACATCGCGGAAGCTCGTGGCGGTGGGCACGGCCAGGCTGGCCTCCATGTTGGAGACGATGCGGGCGCCGGCGCCCTTGATCGGCTCGCCGATGGGCGTGTCCGCCGCCGGTTCCTTCTTCGCCTCCTTCGGTGCGGGCGGCGGCGGTGGCTCTCCTGCGAGCGGCACCGACATGGCGGCCGGGTCGACCTCGGGCTCCGTCACATCCGTGGCCGTGGTTTCGATGGTGGTGCGGGCGGCGGCCGCTGCCGGTGGGGGAGCCGGCGTGATCGGAGTGTCCGGCGTCTCTCCCTCGAACAGGGCGCGCCAGGCTTCGTCCACGGAGGCCGGATCGGCTGCCCACAGGTCGCGCATCTCATCGATGACCCAGGCGTTGGCACCGAGAGAGTCGCTCGCCTCGGCGCGGATCCGGTCGTTCATGGCCACGATCCTAGTTTCCTACTTTCCGGCCCGGATAGGGTCGGCTCGTGCGGGTCGTCACCTGGAACGTGAACTCCTTGAAAGCGCGCCTCGGCCGGGTGCAGCGCTGGATCGAGGCATTCTCGCCCGACGTGGTTTGCCTGCAGGAGACCAAGCTCAACGACGACGCCTTCCCCGCCCTGACGTTCCAGTCGCTGGGCTACGACTGCTTCCACTACGGCGAGGGACGCTGGAACGGCGTAGCCATTCTGAGCAGGGTGGGGCTCGCGGATCCGGTGGCCGGGTTCGGGGACGGCATCGAACCCGACCCCGACGCTCGCCTGGCTTGGGCCACCTGCGCGGGGGTGCGGGTGGCGTCGTGCTACGTGCCCAACGGTCGCGCCGTCGGCCACGACCACTACCACTACAAGCTCGACTGGCTGAGCCGTATGCGAGCCTCGCTCGACGCCGAGGCCGATCCCGGCCGGCCCGTCCTGGTGTGCGGCGACTTCAACATCGCCCCCGACGATCGGGACGTGTACGACCCGGCCGCCTTCACCGACACCACCCACACCAGCGCGGCCGAGCGGGAGCAGCTCGCCGGTCTGCTCGAATGGGGACTGGTGGACGTGTTCCGCGAGCACCACGACGGCGGCGGGCTGTTCACCTGGTGGGACTACCGGGGAGGCGACTTCCACAAGCGCAAGGGAATGCGCATCGACCTCGCGCTGGCGACCCGCCCGGTTGCCGACGCGGCCGGCTTCGTGCTCATCGACCGCAATGAGCGCAAGGGACCCAAGGACGACCCGCCCAGCGACCATGCGCCCCTGTACGTGGACCTGCACGAGGGCGCCTTGACGACGAAATGTTGACGCCGCTCGACGAGCACGCCCTGCTCGTCTTCTGGACCCAGCTGCTGGTGCTCGTGGTGGCCGCCCGGGCGGCGGGCTACGCGATGCGCCGGGTCGGGCTGCCGTCGGTGATCGGCCAGTTGGCCGCGGGGGTGGTCCTCGGCCCCTCGGTGTTCGGTGCGGTCTGGCCCAGCGGGTTCGAGTGGTTCATCCCTCACGAGGAGATCTCCTCGGGAGCTCTGTTCGCGGTCACCTGGCTCGGGGTGGCGCTCCTGCTGGTGACGGCCGGGTTCGAGACAGACCTGGCCCTGATACGACGCTTGGGCCGCGCCGCCGCGCTGGTGACCGGCTTCAGCCTCGTCGTGCCCCTCGCCGGCGGCCTGGTGACGGGCCTGTTGCTGCCCAGCGACTTCGTCGGCGGTGGCGCCGACCGCACCGTGTTCGCGCTGTTCGTGGCCTCGGCGCTGTCGGTGTCGGCGCTGGCCGTCATCGCGCGGATCCTCTCGGAACTGGGGCTGATGAGACGCGACTTCGGCCAGATCACGGTGGCCGCTGGCATGGCCAACGACGTGGTCGGCTGGGTGATGCTCGCCGTCTTCGCGGGTTTCGCCACCGCGGGCGAAGTGTCGGTGGGGGGCACCTTGCGAACAGTGCTGGGCCTGGCCGCCTTCCTGTTCCTGGCGATGACGCTGGGCCAGCGCGCCGTCGACGCCAGCTTGCGCCGGATCAGGCGCGAGGGCCCGAACCTGCACGGCGCGCTCGGCATTGCGGTGATCACGATGCTGGTGTTCGGCGTGGCCACCCAGGCGTTGGGCATCGAGGCCGTGCTCGGAGCCTTCGTGGCCGGAGTGGTCCTCAACCGCTCACGCTTCCAGCAGCACGAGGTCGTCCATCACATCGAGTCGCTCACCAACACCTTCCTCGCCCCCGTGTTCTTCGCCATGGCCGGCCTCCGGGTCGATCTCTCCCTGCTGGGCGACAGCGATGCCCTGGCCTGGGCCGGAGTGGTGATGGTGGTGGCCATCGTAGCCAAGTTCGCCGGCGCCTTCGTGGGCGCGAGGCTGGCGGGGCAGTCGCAGCGGGCTGCGGTCGCCCTGGGCGCCGGTCTCAACGCCAGGGGCGCCTTGGAGATCGTCATCGCCTCGGTGGGGCTGTCTCTGGGCGTGTTCAGCGAGACGGCCTACACCGTCATCGTGATAGTGCCCCTGGTGACCTCGGTGTTCGCTGCCGTCAGCCTTCGGTTGGCGGTGCGTGACTGGATGGGGTCTCCCGCCGAGCGCGAGCGCCTCGAGCGCGAGGAGGCGCTCAGCCGGAACCTCGTGGTGCGCTCGTCCCGGCTCCTGCTCGCATCGCGGGCCGAGCCTGCATCCATCGCGGCCGCGCAGCTCATGCACTTCGCTTGGCCGGTGCAGGTGCCTGCCACCGTGATCTCGGTGGCGCCCGAGAGCCTCGGCGACGGCTCCTACCACTCCGACGGCGCTGCCCGGGGCCAGCGGCCCGACATCACCATCGTCCGCAACGTGCTCGACGGGCGGGAGGTCGATCATCGCCAGGTGCGGGCCCCCAGCGCAGCCGGCGCGGTCGTGGCGTCGGCCATCGTGGCCGAGGCTCGCCTCGGCTACGGGGCGATCTGCGTGGGCGTGGCCGGCCGGCACGAGGGCCAGCTGTACTCGCCGATGGTCGACGAACTGCTGCTGCACTCGCCTCTGCCTTTGGTGATCGTCAGGCGGGCCGACGGTCTCGAGACTCCGCTGCCCGGTGCCTTCACCCGAGCCATCGTGCCGGTTACCGGCACGCGGTCGTCCCGAGCGGCGCAGGAGGTCGCCTTCGGGGTGAGCAGCCAGTTGGGCACCGAGGTGGTGCTGACCCATGTGGTGCAACGGCAGTGGCCGGAGCTGCGGATGCTGCCCAAGCGGCTGACCAGCAGCCGGTTGGCGACCCGCGTGCTCGGCGAGGCCCACCCTGAAGCGGCTCGTCCGGTGGTGGACGCGCTCATGGACACCGCCCGGGCCCGGGGTGCGGAGATGGGTGTAGAGGCCCGCACGCTGGTGCAGCCGGGCTCGTCGCCGGCGTCGACACTGGTGTCGGTGGCCGAGGAGCAGGAGGCGGATCTCGTGGTCCTGGGCGCTTCGCTGCGCAACGTCGACGGCCGCCCCTTCCTCGGCCACACCGTCGAGACGGTGCTGGAACGCTGCTCCGCCAATGTGGCGGTAGTGGCCATGCCCCGCGCCGACTCCGGCTAGTCCGAGCCCATCTTCGCCCTGCGGGCCCGTTTGACGCCCTCGAGGTTCCGAAGTCGCCGTGTCTCGGCGTCGTCGAGACTCTTCGAACCCCCGATCGCCTCCAGCCACGGCGACGGCTCTCTCTCGACGGTCTGTCCTCCCAGCTCGCGGCGGTCGCACCACAGGACGTGCAATTCCTGTTCGGCTCTGGTGACGGCCACATGGAGCAGGCGGCGCTCCTCAGCCCGGGCCGCGGCGGTGCGGGCGTGGGCGATGGGCACGAACCCGTACTCCAGGCCCACGAGGTGGACGACGGGCCACTCCAGTCCCTTGGCGGCGTGGAAGGTCATCAGGTCGACCCCGTCGGATGACGGGGCCAAGCGGCTGTCGGCCCTCAGCGCGGTGATGAAGGCGTCCACCGTGGAGTCGGGGTCGAGCGACAGGTGGTCCTCGGCGAACTCCAGGAAGGCTTCGATGTTGGCTCGGGCCTCGGGCGTGTCCGGGGTGGTCGGCTTCTGGGGATCGGCTCCGGCGTCCACCGGCTCGCGCAGCCGCTGGCGAGTGTCGGCCGCGCAGGAGGTGAGGCTGGCGCCGGGGGGCCAGGCCTCGAGCAGAGCCGCAATCTCGGGCCGGCGGAGCAGGCTGCCTTCGGAGGCAGCGGCCACCGGGATGTTCTGGCGCACCAGCGCCTTGCGGAGCGGATCGAGCTGAGCGTTGGTGCGGGCCAGCACGGCCTGCCGTCGCCACGACGAGCCGGGCCGGTGGTGCTGCCGCACCGCTCGGGCCAGCATCGCGGCCTCGCCGGCTCCGTCGCACACGGTGACCGTCGGGTCCTCCCCCGACGGCCGCACCGAGGGCTGGGGCGGCCGGCCCAGGATCCGTCCCGCGGCGGCGAGGACTTCGGGCGTTGAGCGGAAGTTGGCGCGCATGTGCAGCACCGCGCAGCCGGGCAGGTGTTTGCCGACGGCATTGATCAGTTCGGGATCGGCACCGTTCCACCCGTAGATCGCCTGGTCAGGGTCGCCCACCATCACCAGCGTCGAGTCCGGACCCAGCCAGGACTTGAGCAGGGCGAACTGCAGCGGGTTGATGTCCTGGAATTCGTCGACGAGCAGGTGCTGGTGGAGCCAGCGGTGGGCGGCAGCGTGCTTGGGCTCCGTCTCCATCACCTCCAGCGACCGGGTCAGCAGGTCGTCGAAGTCGAGCAGGCGGCGCTTGCGTTTGGCCGACTCGTAGTCGGCGTAGAGCTGGACGAAGCGATCGGCCCGCCCCGCAGGGGGCCGCCGACCGGCGGCCCGCGCCGCCGGCGCGTAGTCCGCGGGGGCCACGAGCCGGGCCCGGCACCAGCCGATCTCGTTGACGATGTCGGCCACCGTGGCGCGATCGGCTCTGGGTCGCAGCTCGGAGACCAGCCCGCGGGCGTTCTCGAGGATCCGGGGCGGGCGTCTGCCGGAGTCGGCCGCGTGGCGGCGCAACTGGGCCAGAGCGACGGCGTGGAAGGTCCCGGCCCGCACCGCGTCGTTGAGGCCGAGCCTCCGCAGCCGGGATCGCAGCTCGCGGGCGGCCCGGCGGGTGAAGGTCACGGCCAGGGTGCGCCGCGGGTCGGCGTGGCCCTCGCCGGCCTGCCAGGCGATGCGCCTCGTCAGGACGCGGGTCTTGCCGGAGCCGGCTCCGGCGATGACGCACAGCGGGGATGCGCGTGTCGTCACAGCGTCGCGCTGCTCGGGCGTCAAGCCCGCCAGCAGCGGATGCTCAGATTCAGACACAGCCCGACCTTACGGCCGCACACCCCTCACGGCGAGCGCCGTTCGGTGCACACCCGACCGGTACTGTCTGGCCGGTGTTCCTGATCGAGGAAGTCCGCTTCGAGCAGTTGGTGGGCGAAGCCCTTGATTCTCTGCCCCCCGCGCTGGGCGAGATGATGGAGAACATCGTGGTGGTGGTGGAGGACGCCCACCCGGAGGAGGATCTCCTCGGCCTCTACGAGGGCGTGCCCCTGACCGAGCGGGACGACTACGGCGGGATGGCCATGCCCGACCGGGTGACCCTCTACCGGCTGCCGATCTGCGAGATCTGCGACGACGAGGACGAGTTGCTCGACGAGATCATGGTCACCGTGGTGCATGAGGTGGCCCACCACTTCGGCATCGACGACGAGACCCTGCACCAGCTCGGCTGGGACTGACCGAGCCGGCCGCGCATCCGCTCGGCCCCGCCCGCATGAGCCAGGCTCGCCCGCCCAGCCGCTCAACGCTCAGGCGAGGCGGGGAAAGCGGCTTCGCGGGCCTGCCTCGGCCCAGTCCATGTGATTGCGGACGTACTCGTTGGCGGCGTCTCGCTCCGGGCTGAAGTCCCACGAGTGCGTGCCGCCCGACGGCGAGGCGGCGTGCAGCACCCGCCGGGAGCGCTGCGAGTGCAGCACTTGCTCCCGGATGGCGCCGCTGTCCCAGCGCTGGGCCGTCTCGGCCGCGAAGGCGCCGGCCAGCGCGGCGCAGCCGGGATCGTCGGCCAGGTTGTGGCGCTCGTCGGGATCGGACTCCACGTCATAGAGCAGCGGGGGGTCGGCATCGCATCCGATGTACTTGTGGCGGCCCCGCCGGATCATGAACATCGGGTGCGAGGTCATCTCGGCGGTGTACTCGCCGGTCGTCTCGTCCACTGTGTCGGTCCCGCCGGTCGCCAGTTCCCACAGGCTGCGCCCCGCGATCGACGCGCCGAGTTCGGGCCAGGCCGCGCCGTCGGCGGCGATGTCGAGCAGGGTGGGCAGCACGTCCAGGTGGGAGCAGACGTTGTGCACCGTGGTGTTGGCCACGCCGGGTCCGGCCATGATCAGCGGCACCCGGGCCGAGCGCTCGAAGAACGAGAACTTGAAGAACATGCCCCGGTCGCCGAGCATGTCGCCGTGGTCGCTGGTGGCGATGACCACGGTGTCGTCGCGGCGCCCGGTCTCGTTCAGCACCTCCGTGAGGCGCCCCACCCACGAGTCGAAGTAGCTCGTGTTGGCGTAGTAGGCCCGACGGGCGTTGCGGCACTGACCTTCGGTGTAGCCGACGGTGTCGGCCTCGATGCCGCGGCGGATGCGCCGGGTGTGGGGGTCCATGGCGTCGCCGGCCAAGGGCTCGGGCAGGTCGATGTCGCCGTGGTCGTAGAGGTCCCACCATTCGGGTCGGGCCACGTAGGGGTCGTGGGGGTGGATGAACGACGCCACCATGAAGAACGGACGCTCGTCGGGGTCGCGGGCCAGGTCGTAGAGGCGGCGCACCGCCGCGAACCCGACTTCCTCGTCGTAGTCGATCTGGTAGGTGGCCAGGGCCTGTCCCGCCTCCGCAAGGCTGTCCATGTTGTGGTACCACTTGCCGATCCTCGTGTGGGGATCGTCCCAGTTGGGGGTCCAGGCGAAGTCGGCCGGGTAGATGTCGGTGGTGAGGCGCTCACCGAAGCCGTGGAGCTGGTCGGGCCCGACGAAGTGCATCTTGCCTGAGAGGATCGTTCGGTACCCGGCGAGAAGGAGGTAGTGAGCCAGAGTCGGCACCGATGCTGGGAACTCGGCGGCGTTGTCCCATGCGCCGATGGCCGACACCGGCTGGCCCGCCAGCATCGTGAAGCGGGCGGGGGCGCAGATGGGGGAGTGGCAGTAGGCCGCGTCGAAGCGGGCGCCGCGCTCGGCTAGGGCGTCCATGGCCGGGGTGCGCACCAGAGGATGGCCGTAGGCCCCGGTGAAGTGGGGCGCGAGCTGATCCGCCATGACTATCAGGATGTTGGGCCGGCTCATGCGCAGAAGCTATCGGCGCGAATCCCCGCGCCGGGGTGAAAGCGGGCGGCGGCGAGGCCGGGTGACGGTCCGCGCCGGGCGGTCCTGCCGTGGCTACGTTTCGGCTGAGCCCCGTCCGCCGTCGATTGGGAGTAACCGATGCAGCCGACCGTTGATTCGCCCAGAGCGCGTCGATCCCCGTTCAGAGGCCGAGCGAGTCGGCGAGCGAATCCGTCCCGTTGGACTCGGACGCTTGTCGCGGCGGCGGCCGTGGCGGCCCTGGTGGCCTCGCTGAACGCGACCTCGACTGCGTTGGCCCAGACGGACGAGCCCACCGACCGCGGCGTGCTCATGGAGTTCTTCGAGTCCACCGGCGGCGACGATTGGGATCGGGGCGACCTCTGGGGCTCGGACCTGCCGCTGGACCGGTGGCACGGTGTGACCGCCGACGGTGAGGGCAGGGTTCTTCGCTTGGAGCTGCCGTCGAACGGGCTGTCGGGCCAGATTACGGCCGCCATCGGCAGCCTCGCCCACCTGCAGCATCTGGATCTCGGCGACAACGAGCTGTACGGGGAGATACCGGGCGAGATCGGAGAGCTGCGCAACCTCACCCACCTGGACCTTCAAGACAACGACCTCGACCGGCAGATTCCGGCTGCGCTCGGCGACCTCGACAAGCTCGCCACCTTGAACCTGCGGGGCAACGGCCTGTGGGGGGCGCTCGCGCCGGAGCTCGGCCAACTGACGAGCCTGGAGATTCTGGACCTTCGCGACAACGGGTTCTCCCGCGAGATCCCCGCCGAGTACGGCGGCCTCACGTCGCTTGCTCGCATGGCGCTCAGCGGCAACCGGCTGTCGGGCGAGATCCCCGCCGAGTTGGGCGGCCTCACCGAACTTGTCTGGCTGGACTTGAGCTCCAACGGCCTTTTCGGCGAGATCCCCGAGAATCTCAGCTTCATGTCGGGGCTGGAGCGTCTCGATCTTCACGACAACGAGTTGTCGGGCGAGATTCCCGATGCGCTCGGCCTCCTGGACCGACTCGAGGATCTCAGCCTCAGCGTGAACGGCCTGTCGGGGCCGATTCCCGCCCGACTGGGCGATCTTGAGGCACTGAGGACCGCAAGGCTCGGCCACAACCGCCTGTCGGGGCCGATTCCCGCCGAGTTGGGCAATCTCGCGAGCCTGCGGCACCTGTGGCTCGAGGACAATGAGCTGACGGGGCCGATACCAGCCGAGCTGGGTCGTCTCGCCCATCTCAGGGACCTGCTGCTGGAGGGCAATCGGCTGTCGGGCTCCATTCCCGCTCAGCTTGGGAGGCTCTCGAGGTTGGAGCGGCTGTACCTCCACAACAACGACCTGTCGGGGAAGATTCCGGCGCATCTTGTGGAGTTGTCGAGCCTCAGGGAACTGGACCTCTCCCACAACCGCCTCACCGGCGAGATCCCTGCGGGCATCGGCGAGCTCTCGAGGCTGGAGCGGCTCAGCCTGGCCGACAACTGGCTGTGGGGCGAGATCCCCACGGGCATCGGCGAGCTCGCGAGGCTGGAGCAGCTGCTGCTGCACAACAATGAGTTGTCGGGCGAGATCCCCGAAAGCGTCGGCCGCCTCGCGAGCCTCGCCGAGCTCAGCCTCCGCAACAACCAGCTGTCGGGCTCGATCCCGGCCGGGATCGGCAGGCTCAAGCAGCTCACCCGGCTAGACGCCCGCCACAACCGGCTCTCAGGCCAGATCCCCGCCGCCATCGGCGACCTCGACGCGCTCGAAGTTCTCAGCCTGAGCGGCAACCGGCTGAGCGGGCCGATCCCCGAGAGCCTGGCCGAACTCTCGGGCCTGACCCGCCTGGAGATGCGCGGCAACCGTCTGACGGGCGAGATCCCGGCCTCGCTGGGCACGCTCGACCGGCTCGAACTGCTGGACCTGAGCCGCAACCAGCTGGCTGGGGAGATTCCACCGGCGCTCGGCGAACTCTCAAGCCTCAAGTCGCTGAACCTCAGCTTCAACTTCATCGAGGGCGAGATTCCCGCCGAGTTGGGCAGCCTCACCAACCTCAGGCTCCTGAAGCTGCGGTTCAACCAGCTGTCGGGTGCGATCCCCCCCGAGTTGGGTGGTCTCGCCGACCTCAGGCAGCTCAACCTGTGGCACAACCAGCTGTCGGGCGAGATCCCGGCCGAGTTGGGGAACCTCGTCACCCTCACCCGGCTCGACCTCGACGAGAACCAGCTGTCGGGCGAGATCCCGGCCGAGTTGGGCAGCCTCACGAGGCTGGAGGAACTGTGGCTTAGGGGGAACGAGTTGTCGGGCGAGATACCGGCCGAGTTGGGCAACCTCACCGGGCTGCGGCGCCTATACCTCGACGGCAACCGGCTCACCGGCACGATTCCCGCCGACTTGGGCAACTTGGCCGCCATCAGGCGGCTGTGGCTCCAAGACAACAGCCTGTCGGGCGAGATCCCCGCCGAGTTGGGCAACCTGCTGGCCGATCTCGATCAAATCATCCTCGGCGGCACCAACTCGTTCGAGGGATGCCTGTCTGAGGCTTGGGTGCCACCCGAGACCCTGATCCACGATCTGGGCGCGCTGGGCTCGGGGTTCTGCACCGAAGCCGGGGCTACCCAGCCCGAGTCGGGAGGCTAGCGAGCCTGCCATTCGGCCAGCCAAGAGCAAGCGGGCTTCATAGGCCTGGTTGGTGCTTGACCGCGGCGCACTAGCCTGACCGGCGCGCCATGTGCGCGTATTCCTCTAGCCCCTTAGCGCTGCGCACAGGAGAACGTTCGTGATGGAGTCGGTCGACTCACGGCGCGTCCCTGCGCCTGATGGCATGAGCCGCGGGTCAACCCCATCTCTCGTGACTGCACCTGTTCGGAGTGTTCTACTAGTTGCGGCAGTCACGGCGATGCTCGGCTTGGGGATGGTTGCTGCGTCGTCCCGGGTGCCGACCGCGCTGGCCAGCAACCCGAGCTCAACGGCGGCTGTAGGGCGGGAGGTGGCCGAGAACCAACCGGCCGGCACTCACGTCGGCGCCCCGGTTACGCCGAACAATCCCGACGGCACCGTGACCCACCGGCTTGGGGGTGCCGACGCTGCGAGCTTCACCATTGACCCCGCCAGCGGGCAGCTTCGCACCAACGATCTGCTCAATTATGAGGAGCAGGACCGCTACGCGGTGACGGTCACGGCCACCGACGACAATGGCTCCACAGATTTTGAGGTGTCGATATCAGTCAGCGACGTCGAGGAGCCGGGGACGCTGACGGTGGCTCCTGAGCCCATTCGCGCCGGCACCATCACCCGGGCACGTCTATTCGATCCAGACGGTGGAGTAGACGTCAGAACCGCCATATGGAGGTGGTACCTTTCCGATGACGGTGTGAACTTCAGCCAAGTGGCTGCCGGGATCGCCGGCGAGGTCCCAGGCAAGGACTCCGAAGCGGCCGCTTTCGAGTCGGCCATCGAGCACGCTGGGAAATATCTCAAGGTGCGGGTTTCGTACGTAGACCGCCGCAGTCCTAGTCAGGCGATCGCGGACAAGTCGGCAGAGTGGGTATCTGCCGCCCCGATGGCGGCCGGCGAATCACCGCCGGCGCTGGCAGTGAGTTCTGTGATGTCGGGACTCACCATTCCGTGGGATGTCGCCTTCACGCCGGACGGTACGATGCTGGTCACCGAGCGTGGCGGTCGCTTGCTGAGCCGCCGTCTCGATGGCCGGGTGCAGCCGGTCAGCGCAGACTTCAGCGATGTCTTCAGCAACATCTACGTGGGACTAACGAGCCTTGCGGTCGACCCCGACTTCGCCAACAACAGGCGGTTCTACACCTGTCAGGTCCACACCGGCGGTACTCCAGTTCAGGTGATCGCCTGGACCATGAACGCCGACTACAGCGCGGCAACTCGTGTGGCCGATCCTCTGGTGGGCGGCATTCGGTTGACCGGGTTTCCGCGTCACGGCGGCTGTCGCATACGCTTCGGTCCCAACGGATACTTGTGGATTACCACGGGCGACGGCGACAACCCCCCGGCCCCTCAAGATCTCAGCTCCCTCAGCGGCAAGGTGCTGCGCGTCGACGCTCAGACGGGTCAAGGAGCACCTGACAATCCGTTCGCGGCCGATGCCAACCCGGTCACGCGTCGCATCTACACCTACGGGCACCGCAACCCGCAGGGCCTGGCCTTTCGACCGGGAACCAGTCAGGCGTGGTCGGTGGAGCACGGTCCGTCCTACGACGACGAGATCAACCTCCTCGTCAGCGGTGGCAACTATGGCTGGGACCCGGAGTGGCGCAACGGCTCATACTTCGAGAGCGTGCCTATGACCGACTTGGAAGACTTTCCAGAGGCTGTCGAGGCCAAGTGGCGGTCGGGGTTTCCGGCGATCGCCACTAGCGGCGCAGCCTTCCTCGACGGAGAGGGCTGGGGAGTCTGGGACGGCCGCCTGGCGGTTGCGCTGCTGAAACAGCAGCAGTTGAAGCTCTTCGAGTTCAGCGAAGACGGCGCCCTGATCAGCGAAGTTCTCGTGTCGGAGCTCGACCAGGCATACGGTCGCTTGCGCTCACCGGTGCTCGGACCCGACGGCACCCTGTACATCACGACTTCCAACGGTTCTGGGAATGACCAAGTCCTTCAGGTGCATGGCCCCTCCACGCCGCGCCTGGGCGGCGAGAAGGCCGTCACGTACGCCGAAGGCGGCACTCAGCCGGTGACAACCCTGGTGGCCCACAACCTCGGTGGTTCCGTGAGTTGGATGCTTGAAGGCGAGGATGCGTCAGCTTTCGACATCTCAGCCGCTGGAGTGTTGAGCTTTCAAGCAACTCCCCAGGCAGCCGCACCGGGGGATGCCGATGCCGACAATGTCTACTACGTGATGGTCAAAGCCGACGACGGTGACGAGTCAGTCCACTCGGCTGTTGTGGTCACAGTCGTAGGCCCAGAAGTGAGCATCACGCCTGGACCAGGAGTCACTGAGGGCGGCGACGCGGTGTTCACGTTGTCGGCGGATCCGGTGCCGTCGAGTCCGTTGACCGTGACCGTGGACGTGGCCCAGAGCGGTGACTTCGGCGCGGCGACAGGACCGCGTCAGGTGGCGATCTCGACGGGCGGGACCGGCTCGTTGACGGTTTCCACGACCGATGACAGTCAGCACGAAGCTGACGGCCGAATCACCGCGACACTGACGGCGGGTCTGGAGTACACCGTCTCGCCTACAGCCGGTTCAGCGGGCGTAGCGGTGACCGACGATGACGCGGGGCCCGCGGATCCGTGCATCACGGTGCTGACCGGCGACGGGAGCGTAGCCGGCAAGTGGACCGACGCTTGTCGGTCGGAGACCAGGACCGGCCGCTACGCGCACTTCTACACGTTCTACTTGGACAGCGGCAGCCCGGTGACGATCAATCTGGAGTCGGGGGTTGACACGTACCTGGTCTTGTGGTCTGGCAAGAACCAGAAGTCCGGACATGCCGTACGCCACAACGATGACGGCGGCAACGGCCTCAACTCGCGGATCATCGAGTCGCTGTCGGCGGGGCACTACACGATTGAGGCGACCACCTATTCCGCGTCGAGATCGGGATCGTTCAAGTTGTCGGTTGATGGCCTGCCCGAGCCCTCGGTGGTTGACCCGGAGATCAGTATCGCGGCAGGCGCGGGCGTCATCGAGGGCGGCGACGCGGTGTTCACGTTGACCGCGGATCCGGTGCCGTCGGCGTCGCTGTCGGTGAGTGTCGCGGTGTCTCAAACCGGCGACTACGCGGCGATTGGTTCGCGGACGGTCACGATCCCGACCTCGGGCAGCGCCACGTTGACGGTCGGCACGACGAACGACAGCGCCGACGAGTCCGACGGGTCGGTCACTGTCACGCTCAGCGACGGTCAGGGCTACACCGTTTCGGCGTCTGCCGACACGGCCACAGTTGCAGTATCAGACGACGATGTGCCCGAGGTCAGCATCGCGGCAGGCGCGGGCGTCATCGAGGGCGGCGGTGCGGTGTTCACGTTGACCGCGGATCCGGCTCCGTCGAGTGCGTTGTTGGTGGATGTGACGGTGGCGCAGTCCGGTGATTTCGGTGTGGCGACGGGCACGCGTCCGGTGACGGTGCCGACATCGGGCACTGCGACGCTGACGGTGTCCACCACCGGTGACGATGTTGATGAGCCGGACGGTTCGGTGACAGTGACAGTGGATGGTGGCTCGGGCTACACGGTGTCATCCACGGCCGGCTCGGCGGCGGTGGCGGTGGCCGATGACGATGATCCGCCGGTGGTGGTTGATGCGTGTGTGGCGGCGCTGTCGAGTGACGGCAGCGTCGACGGCGAGTGGGCCTCGGCGTGCGCGTCGGTGGGTCGAGCTGGGCGCTACGCGCGGTTCTTCACGTTCTCGCTGGCCGGTCAGAGCACGGTGACGATCGATCTGGAGTCGTCGGTTGACACGTATCTGTACTTGCGCTCGGGCAGCGGCGAGAAGTCCGGGTCTCCTCTGAGCCAGGACGATGACGACGGCAGCGGCTACAACTCTCGGATCGTCGAGACGCTGTCGGCGGGCGGCTACACGATCGAGGCGACCACCTATGCCAGATCGAGGACGGGGTCGTTCAAGTTGACGGTCGCCGGTTTGCCTGCTGCTCCGGCGGTCGAGCCCGAGATCAGCATCGCGGCAGGCTTGGGTGTGACCGAGGGCGGCGACGCGGTGTTCACCGTCGCGGCGAGCCCGGCGCCGTCGGCGGCGTTGTTGGTGGATGTGACGGTGGCGCAGTCGGGTGATTTCGGTGTGTTCACGGGGCCGCGTCAGGTGACGGTCTCGACGTCTGGCGCTGCGACGCTGTCAGTCTCGACTGCTAACGACGACGCTGATGAGCCGGACGGCTCGGTGACGGTGGCGGTGGACGGCGGTTCGGGCTACAGCGTGTCGTCGTCGGCTGCTTCGGCGTCGGTGGTGGTGGCCGATGATGATGATGCGCCGGATCCGCCGGTGTGTGTGCCGCAGTTGCCGTGGGATGCGGTGACGGTGACAGAGGTGACCGCGTGGCGTGACGCTCACAGCCATGTCAGCGCGCATGTGCTGCGCTGGAATCGGGTGCTGGCCGCGTTGGGCGTCGACACCGGCGAGACGGCGATGACTGTGGTCGAGTCGCGAGCCAACGAGGGCCAGTTCATGGCGAGCCGCTGGGATCGGGTGACGCGAACCCTCGAAGCGCACGCACAGTGCAACAACCCGCCGCCGCTGGTTGAGCCAGAGGTCTCCATTGCTGCGGGTGCGGGTGTGGCCGAGGGCGGTGACGCGGTGTTCACGGTGACCGCGGATCCGGCGCCGTCGAGTCCGTTGTCGGTGGACGTGGCGGTCGCCCAGAGCGGCGATTTCGGCGCGGCGACGGGTTCTCAGCAGGTGACGGTCCCCACGTCTGGGA
>JAJEJB010000053.1 GCA_022828135.1 Acidimicrobiia bacterium
GCTGTCGGACGCGGAGCTGGCGACGTTGGCGGTGCTTCAGGCTCTGCTGGGGCTCGGCTCTGAGGCCCGCTTCATCCGCTATGCCCACACGCACCTGAAGCCGTGGTTCCCCTATGTGCCCCAGCGGTCCGGCTACAACAAGCGGCTGCGCCGCGCCGGCGAGATGATGCGCCATGTGATCGCGGCGCTGGCCCGGGAGTGCCCGACATGGCACGACGACGTGTGGCTGGCGGACTCCACGCCGGTGGAGTGCGGCCGCAGCCGCAGCACCGCCAGCCGCTCTGACCTCGCCGGATGGGCCGCCTACGGCTATTGCGCCTCGCACTCGCGGTGGTTCTGGGGGCTGCGCCTGCACCTCATCACCACCCCGTCGGGGCTGCCAATCGCCTACGCGCTCGCCCCGGCCAACACAGACGAGCGCGACACCTGCCTCGACATGATCGCCGCAGCCGGGATCGCCCGGCAGGGCCAGACCCTCATCGCCGACAAGGGATACCGCTCAGCGCGCTTCGAGCACGAACTCGACACCGCCGGCATCGCGCTCATCCGGCCCGCCACCAAAGGCGAGCCGGCCCGGCCCGGGCGGCGCTTCCTCAGACCCTTGCGCCAGATCATCGAATCAGTCAACCAGACCCTCAAAGCCCAACTCGGCCTCGAACGCCACCACGGACGCACCCGCTCAGGCGTCGCCGCGCGCATCCTTGCAACGAATCCTCGCCCTCACCGCCGCCATCTGGCACAACCAGACCACCCAACAGCCCGGGCCCGCCCGCTCCCTGATCGCCTACGACCACTGACCCCTTGGAACTAATCATCTAGGGCCTGATCAAGAGCGTCTGGGATCTCCGAGTTGCGCGGTGCCAACTAGCGCACACAGCGATTTCCGTGGACATCACACAGCCCGCAAGTCGGCTCCGACATGTGCGGGCGGTAGTCCCCCTCGGCCTCCACAGGCTTGGGTCCAAAAAGCGATACATGCGACGTTCACTGCCGCTCCAACTGGGGCTTCCTTCACCGCCGCGTCCCAATCGACATGACAGACAAATCGGTCCGACGCCAAAGCGCCACCGCGTCGATGGTTGGCCAGCAATCATAGGAGGATGGCATGACGTACCATCTCCTCTAGTGTCCTGAGTTGGGAATTCGTTGTAGATATGTGGTCAGGTTGTCGAGTATCTCGTCGGCGGTCTTGCGCCACACGAAGGGGCGGGGGTTGCGGTTCCAGTGATGTATCCAGGCCTCGATGGAGTCGGTGAGCTCTTTGGTGGATCGGTGGGTGCCTCGGCGGATCCATTTGGTGGTGAGTTCTGAGAACCAGCGCTCGACGAGGTTCATCCAGCTCGAGTAGGTGGGGGTGAAGTGGAAGCTGAAGCGCCGGTGGCGCGCCAGCCAGCGCTGGATCATGGCGCTCTTGTGGATCGAGGAGTTGTCCAACACGACGTGCACGTCGAGGCCTTCGGGGACCTCTTTGTCGATGAGGTTCAGGAACTTTCTGAACTCCTCGCTTCGGTGCCGGGCGGCCATCGCGGAGATGACTTTGCCCGAGGCCGCGTCGAGCGCGGCGAACAGGTCGGCGGTGCCGAAGCGGCGGTAGTCGTGGCTGCGCCGCTGGGGCGCGCCCGGCATCAACGGCAGGACGGGCGCGGTGCGGTCGATGGCCTATATCTGGGTCTTCTCGTCCACGCAGAGCACCACCGCCGCCTCGGGCGGGTTCAGATACAGACCCGCGATGTCTCTCACCTTGTCTATGAACTGCGGGTCCGGCGACACCTTGAACTCCTCGACGAGGTGGGGCTTGAGCCCGAACGCCCGCCAGATCTTCGACACCATCGTCTGGGACATGCCCATCTCCGCTGCCATCGACCGCGTCGACCAGTGCGTCGCGCCCTCAGGCGCCGACTCCAGCGTCTTGACCAGCACCGCCTCGACCATCTCGTCGCTCACCCTGCGCGGCGCGCCCGGCCGCGGCTCGTCGGCCAGCCCGTCCAGGCGGCGCTCAGCGAACCGGCGCCGCCACTTCGACACCGTCGCCTCGCTGCAGCCCAGCGCCGCCGCGACCGACTTGTTGGTCTCGCCGCCCGCGGCGCCCAGCACGATCCGGCACCGCAAAGCAAGAGCCTGCGACGACTTGCGCCGCCGGGCCCAGCGCTCCAACGTCTCACGCTCCACATCCGTGAGCACAACCTCCACAGCGCGACGGCCCCTGGCCACAACTGCCTCCAATCACCGCCCGCAGCCATCCAACCATACCACACACACAACAACCCGAACTAACAACTCAGGACACTAGGTGGTCATCAGGCTTGTCGCTCTCGATCCATTCCCGTAACCCATTGCCATCTATCATTACTATCGTGATCGGGTCCGTAGAATACCTCAGCACTTGATCGTCAGCAGCAGACGTGAATCTACCTGCTGAGAACAGGAACCCTAGCCATACCTTCTCGTTTCTATCCCGAACCTTGCCGTGTAAGGATCTCACCGACTGTTGGTCGACAGGCTCAGCCCAGTTCTTTGCTTCGACAATAACTAGGGGTGCGCCATCTACGTGCCAGCAGCGGGACGACCAACTGCAGAGTTGAACCACAAGATCAATCTCATCTGTCTTGCCACGGTAGTTTCTTTCTACGACTCTGAAGTCAGCAACTTGACCCAACAGGAAGTCCAAGAGTCTCTCAAGCCTACGACCCTTTTCGTAACTGTTCCCGACCGACAGCTTGTTGAAAGCAGTGAGTGCAACCTTGGTACGCGTTGACAGATCAACAGGAATAGACCGCTTGCTCATCGTTGTCAACACATGATTGGCCTCGGATACCGTAATACCATCACCACCCTCAATTACTATAATGTCACATTCCAATTCACACAAGAACTCTACTACTTCAATCTGGAACAACGATCTCAGGGTCAGCGCTACCGTTACTCTCTTTTCGATGCCCACCGCCATGCTCAGTCTCTTTCGCATATGCGGACGCAATTCATCAACAAGATGGACATACACAACTCGCGTCGTATCGCTGGAGCATAGATCGGGGCACCACCCGACAGTGCTATCAGAGATCCTTGGAGACTTATCCAACCAATCGTCGGATTTTCTCAACTCCTCGATCACAGCAGCTAGATTAATGCCTGTTGGTCGCTCTGACTCCTCAATGTCGTCCATATCCAAGACACCATCTGAGTAGTCAAGATCGTCATACAGATCCTCCGAATCATTGGTCACGGCTCGTTCTCCGCAATTAGGCGTCCTAGCTCTGTACTGAGGTGTTCCGCTACCTCTAGGACCGCCAGTCGCTCCGCATCATTGCGAGTCCTGACCAAGAGACGGCTGAATCCCTTTATCATGTTGTCAGCGCTACGCTGAAGTTGATCCGTCTCCACCATGATCTGTACTGTGTCCTCATATGCTTCCGCAATTGTCAAGTTCTCATCTGTGATGAGTCGCCTAATGGTCTCATCAAGAATAGAGTCGTCGGATCCTCGTTCTTCTGCATCCTGACCAGCATAGTTTATGATTGGCCGGACGTTTCGAAGTGAAACAGTGTCGGTGACAACCTGAGAGAGTCTCTTAGCCACCGTGCCCGTGAAGGCGTTGCTGGCCGGGTCGTAGCCCATGGTCAGCCGGGCGCCGTTGCGGGTCTGGTCGAAGGTCGCATCGGGCGCCAGCATCGCTGCGCTGCCCTCCTCACCGCCGCCGGACTCGCCGCCGCCGTGCTCACCGCCGGACTCGCCGCCGCTGCCGTTGTGCTCACCTGCACTCTCACCGGAGCTGCTCTCGCTCTCCGAGTCGTTGGTGCAGCCGATCAGTATTCCCGCTCCGAGCAGAATGCCCATGACCGGACCGATCACATACTTGTTTGTCAGCTTCTTGATGATCACTGTTCCACTCCTTTCGTGTCTAAGAACCAGTGATGCGGTGCACGGTAGGAATGGAATGTGGCAGGATTATGTCAGCAAGAAATTTCTCGAGTGATCGGCAGATTTCTTCTCAGACTGGGCAAAAAAGGCCTGCTGAGCAGGCAAAAGAACCCCGGCTAGATTCTCGGCCGACGGATCCGCGGGTCGGGACCGGGCCGGGGCCGGTCAGACGTTGAGCAGGTCTCGGGCGCCGGTGTCGCTGGAGGGATGGCGCAGCTTCGACATGGCCCGGGCCTCGATCTGGCGGATCCGCTCCCGGGTGAGGTTGAAGTGCTCGCCGACCTCCTCCAGGGTGCGGGGCTCGCCCCGGTCGAGGCCGAAGCGCAGTTTGAGGATGTCGCGCTCGCGCTCGTCCAGCGGGGACAGCAGGCGCATGATCTCGGCAGGCAGCATGGTGGTGGCCGCGGTGTCGAAGGGCGAGTCGATCGACCGGTCCTCCACCACATCGCCCAACTCGGCGTCGCCGTCCTGGCGCAGCGGCTCCGACAGCGACAGCGGCTCGGACTGGAAGCGCAGCGCCTCGGTGACCTTGTCCTCAGGCATCTCCACCTCGGCGGCCAGCTCCGAGAGGGTGGGCGGCCGGCCGTACTTGAGCTCCAGGCGAGAGCGGGCCTTCTGGAGGCGGGCCAGCGTGTCGCCGGCGTGGACCGGCAGCCGGATGGTGCGGCCCGTGTTGGCGATGCCGCGGGTGATGGCCTGGCGGATCCACCAGGTGGCGTAGGTCGAGAACTTGAACCCCTTGCGCCAGTCGAACTTCTCGACGGCGTGCATCAGCCCGAGGTTGCCCTCCTGGATCAGGTCGAGCAGGGGCAGGCCCGATGCCTGGTACTTCTTGGCGATGGAGACCACCAGCCGCAGGTTCGACTGCACGAAGGTTCGCTCGGACTCCAGCCCGCGGCGCTCCTTGCGGCGCAGGTCCCGGCGGCGGTGGTCGGTCAGGGAGCCGGGGGTTGCCTCCTTGAGCTCCTTGCGGGCCGCCAGTCCGGCTTCGATCTCCTGGGCCAGACGGACTTCGTCGTCCTTGGTCAGCAGCGGGTACTGGCCGATGTCGGTGAGATAGAGGCGGACCAGATCCTCCTCGTCTCTCTCAACTCGCTCCTTGACCTTTACCACGTACCCCCGCTCCAGGTCCGAAAAGAGCCGGCCCAACGACCGCCGCCCCATGCGCCATTGCTGCGTTGAACGATAACGAGGTTTTGCCCATCGCCAACCACAGCACCGAACTGGCAGCCGACGACGCCGAAAACCGCCCCCACCGCTGCCAATTCACTTCAGATGCCGGCTACGCCGGCCACCCGGGCCGCAGAAGCGAGCGCTCCACAATCCCGCCGGCCGCAAACAGCACACCGGCGGCCGCCTGGACCGCTCCGGACTGGGTGGCTCCGGCAGGGCCGGCCTGGCGGTCCAGGTCGGACCCGAGTGATCCGGCCGCGGAGATCAGGGCTCCATCGCAGTGGGGCGCGGCGTGCTCGCGAATCTCCGCGTACACGCGCCGCAATTCAGGCACGAGCACATTGCGGGCGATGTCGAGGCGCTCCACCGATCCCTCCGAGGCCGCGATCTCGTCGAGCGCGGCGGCCACCGACTCATCTGCGGGAGCGGCCTGCCTCCAGGGAGCCATCAGCTCGGAGTCGGGCTGGAGACCGTCGAGCGCCTCGCGATGCGAGGCGAGCCGGCGGCTCAACTCCGACAGCGGTGCCGCGACCTCGGCGTGCTCGGGCGCGCCCGCCTCTTGTGCGGCCCAGCCCTCGAGCATCTCCGACAGCCGTCCGCAGGCCCAGCGCAGCGCGCCCACCAGCCGGGCCGTCTGGGCCACGGAGTAGCCGCGGCTCACTGGTCGCTCGCGCCGCGGTACCGGTTGATGATCGGCATGCGCCTGTCCCGGCCGAACGCCCGGCCGGTGAGCCGGGGACCGATCGGCGTCTGGCGGCGCTTGTACTCGGCGGTGTCAACCATGCGGCACACCTGCTCCACCACCTCCGGCGGCGCGATCTGGGCCTGCTGGATCTCACCGACGCTTCGGAGCTCCTCCACGTACAGCCGCAGGATGGGGTCGAGCACCTCGTAGGACGGCAACGACTGGTCGTCGCGCTGGCCGGGCGCCAGCTCGGCCGACGGCGCCTTGGCCAGCACCGTCGCCGGGATGAGTTCGCTTCCCGCCTGCAAGTTGCGCCAGCGGCACAGCTCGTACACGTCGAGCTTCCAGAGGTCCGAGACCACCGCGTACGCACCGGCCGTGTCGCCGTACAGGGTCGAGTAGCCCACGGCCAGCTCGCTCTTGTTGCCGGTGGTGAGTACCAGCCAGCCGTGCTCGTTGGCCAGTGCCATCAGGGTCGTGCCCCGGACCCGGGCCTGGAGGTTCTGGTCGGTGAGTCCGCCCGCGTCCAGCCCGCGTCCGAGATCGGCCTCGATCATCTCGGCCAGCGCCGCGTGACCCGGTTCGATGCCGACGATGCGAGCGTCGATGCCGAGGTTGGCGGCCAGCTTCTCTGCGTCGCTGACCGAGTGCTCGCTGGAGTTGCGAGACGGCATCAGCACGCCGTGCACATGGTGTGCGCCCAGCGCGTCGACCGCGACGGCTGCGGTCAGCGACGAGTCCACCCCGCCGGAGAGTCCCACGCAGACATCGCTGAAGCCGCTCTTGTGCACGTAGTCGCGGGTGGCCAGCACCAGGGCGGCCCAGCGCTGAGCGTCGAGGTCCATGGGCGGCGCGATCGGCGCGGTCAGACGGTCGCGGCCGGATGCCGGTGCGCCCTCCCGCGTCACTGCGACCACCGGGTGACGGTGCTGCGGGGGCGGGATGTGCCTGCGGGACGGCAGATCCACATCGAACACATCGACCGACTCGGCGAACGATACGCACCGGGCCGCCACCGACCCGTCGGAGGCGATCATGAACGATCCGCCGTCGAAGACCAGTTCGTCCTGGCCGCCCACGAGGTTCACGCAGACCACCGCCACGCCGGCCTCCGCCACCCGCCGGCCGATCACCTGCTCGCGGGCGGCCTGCTTGCCGGCCCGGAACGGCGACCCGTTGACGTTCACCACCAGCTGTGCGCCGGCCCGGGCCAGATCGCTCACCGGCCCGTCCGGAACCCAGGCGTCCTCGCACACGGTCACCCCTACCACTGCCCCTCCGATCTCGAAGAGCGGTGGCTCCTCGATGCCGGGCCGGAAGTGGCGCAGTTCGTCGAACACGTCGTAGTTGGGCAGGTGGCGCTTGCGGTAGACGCCGCGCACCTCGCCGGCGGCGCACACCGCCACCGCGTTGAAGGCCTCGCTGAAGCTCTCGACCCCGGCCATGTCGGGCACCCGCCGGCTGGTCTCGCCGACGCCGTCGACGAAGCCGACCACGGCCGCGCACGAACCGGTGCGCGCCGCGAACCGGTCGAGCGCGGCCCGGCTGGCCGCCACGAAGCCCGGTCTCAGAACGAGGTCCTCTGGCGGGTAGCCGGTGATGGCCAACTCGGGCAGCACCGCGAGGTCGGCGCCGGCGGCCTCGGCCCGGGCCAGCGCCTCGGCCGCCAGGGCCGTGTTCGCTTCCAGGTCACCGACGGTCGGGTTGAGCTGGCAGATCGCCACCCTCAAGCGGTCGAGTCCCGCTCCCCTAGCAGCGTCGGCGGCCATCGGGGGCGGGGTGGGCTAGTTGTAGCCGACGAGTGCTTCGCAGATGGTTCTCGTCAGCAGGGTGGACACGTGGTAGGGGTCGGCGTTGGCGTTGGGGCGGCGGTCCTCGATGTAGCCCTTGCCGTCGCGGGCGACCTGCCACGGGATACGCACCGACGCGCCGCGGTCTGACACGCCGTAGGAGTACTGGTCATAGCGCTCGGTCTCGTGCTCGCCGGTCAGGCGGAACTCGATACCGGCGCCGTAGCCGCCGAGATGCTCCTCGGGCTTGCCCGCCGCGCCCAAAGCCTCACACGCCGCGATGATCGGCTCGTAGGCCTCGCGCATCGACTTGGTCGACACGTTGCAATGCATCCCCGCACCGTTCCAGTCGCCCAGCATCGGCTTGGGCTCGATGGTCACCTCGATGCCGTGCTTCTCCGCCAGGCGGAACAACAGATATCGCGCCACCCACACATGATCCGCGACCGTCACGGTGTCAGAGGGCCCGATCTGGAACTCCCACTGGCCCGGCATCACCTCCGCGTTGGTGCCCGCAATATCCAAGCCGGCCTGGATACAGGCCGTGGTGTGCTCCTCAATCAGGTCACGACCCGAGATCCGGCCCGCCCCCACCCCGCAATAATACGGGCCCTGCGGAGGCGGGAACCCCGCCGGCGGGAACCCCGCCGGCCAGCGCGTCGTCGCGTCCAAAAGCGTGTACTCCTGCTCCATCCCAAACAGCGGAGCCTGGTCCTTGTACTTCTCATACACCGCCACACACTCAGCACGCCGATTGGTGGGATGCGGCGACAGGTCATGGGTCAACAACGTCTCACACAACACCAAAATGTTGTCACCACCGCGAACCGGATCCCCACACGTGAACACCGGCTTGAGCACCACATCGGAATTGTCGCCCGTCGCCTGATTCGTGGACGAACCGTCAAACCCCCAAATCGGCGGCGCCTCATCATTCGCCAAAATCTTCGTCTTCGTACGGATCTCACCCACCGGCTCAACCCCATCAATCCACAAATACTCAGCCCTATAAGTCACGACATCTCCTTGGTGTAGTCAGTGCATTTGCTGGGTCTCGAACGGTGAAAGAGGCTATCGGCCCAGAGGCCGAGCGAGTACCCCGCAACTCCTCCGAGTCTTGCAGTGCGCCGAGCGAGGCCGTGGCCCGAGCGGCCCGTGAGCGCAGCGAACAAGAGCGGGAATCACTCCCGATTCTCAGCCCACCAGCCGTCCAGTCGAGCCAACAACTCGTCGACGGGAAGCTCCCCTTCGGTGCGCTTGACCTCCAGCAGCCAGGCCAGGGCCTCGCCCACCTTCGGACCGGGGGGCAGGCCGAGACGGGCCATGACCGCGCCACCGTCGATCTGGGGCCGCTCCGCCGCCCGGCGCTCGGCGTCGGCCAGTTCGGCGATGCGACACTCGAGATCGTCGATCTGGCGGTGGAGGTCGGCCTCCCGCTGGAGGTTGCGGGTGGTGCAGTCCGACCGGACCAGCTGGTTGAGACGGCCAAGCAGCGGCCCCGCGTCCCGGGCGTAGCGGCGCACCGCGGCGTCGCTCCATCCCGACGCGTAGCCCTTGAACCGTCCCGACAGCCGCACCAGCTCGCTCACGTCGTCGACGGTGCCTTCGTCGAAACCCAGCTCGACCAGCCGCTTGCGGGTCATCCGGGCCCCTACCGCCTCGTGGTGGCGGAAGGTCACCTCGCCGTGCTCGTAGCTGCGGGTGCGGGGCTTGCCGATGTCGTGGAAGAGCGCCGCCAACCGGACCACGAGATCGTCAGGAGTCTTGGCCACCACCGCGATCGTGTGGGCCAGCACGTCCTTGTGCCTGTGGATCGGATCCTGCTCCATCTGCAGATCCGGCAGCTCCGGAACGATCTGAGCCATGGCGCCGCGGTCGATGGCCGACCACAGCCTTGGCGCGGGATCATCGCCGCTGAGCAGGGCGCACAGCTCTTCTCGGTGGGTCTGCCGGGCATCCACGATCATCACCGTAATCAAGCCTATGATCCGGCTTCGCGGTTCTGTCTCGTGACGCGGTGGGACCGCGTCCGCGGTGTAGGGTGGGCGCCTGGAAAGGAGTTCCTCATGCGATCACTGAGGCTCGCAGCGGCGATATGCGCGCTGGCGCTGGTCGCCGCGGCGTGTAGCGACGACGAGAACGGCGAGGAAGTGCCGGTCGACGAGGTGACAACGACCACCGGATCTGCCACTCCCACTACGACCCAGCCCCGGGTGACCACACCGACGACAGCGCCGCCCGATACGACGACCACGACCGTTGTGGAAGTTGCTCCTACCACAAGCACGACAGTGCCGCCTGACTCCGCGGTCAGCATCGGTCCGCCTCCCCCGCCGAGCAACGTCAGGTGCCAGGCCGGCACAGCCGAGAACGAGCTCCTGGTGGCGTTCGACGCCCTACCCAATCCAGCCGACATCTCCAAGATCCGCGTCTACGTGTCGGTGGACGGCGGGCCGATGATCACCAACGGCGAGTACACCATCGGCGAGATCGACTCCAGCGGCGACCGTTGGGCTGCTCCGGCTCGGAGGCTGCCCGCCGACGTGCCGTTGCGGCTCACCGCGACCTCCTTCAACCAGTTGGGCCAGGAGTCGGGTTGGTACATCGTGGAGGGTCACTACACCGGCCCGGGGGCGCCCTGCGGCGAGGCTCTGCCTCCGCCCACCGCCACCGCAGGCTTCGCTGAGGGCGAGGGCGAGCAGGGGCAATAACAGGCTCGCTGCGGCGGCCGGGAACCAGATCGACCCGGCAGGCGTCATAGGTGTTGACCGTCCCTAGTCGGGAGGACACCTATGCATGATGCGATCAGTCTCCATGTGAGGCCGCTTCGCCAACCCTTGAGGATCCTGGCGCTTGCCCTTCTGGGCGCTGTGCTGGTGTTGCTCAGCGGTTGCGTCGGCGGCGACGACGAGGGGGACACCCTGGCTGCAGCCAGCATGGAATTCCCCGCGGCCTTGGATGAGGGCTCGTTCGATGTAGCCGACACGGCCGAGGTGGCCATTGAGGAGGCGTCGGCCGCTGAGGTCGCCACCGAAGCCGCCCCTCTTGCCGTTCCCACCGCGCTCACGCCCGCAGGCCTCGGACGGGAGATCGTGTACCGGGCCACGATCGGCGTGCAGGCCGACGACGTCACTGCGGCCAGCAGCGAGGCGGTGGCCATAGTCCAGGGACTGGGCGGGATCGTGTTCTCCCAGACGACCCGCACCGAGCCCGAGCCCTGGGCCGAGATCGTCTTCAAGGTGCTTCCCGGCGACTTCTCGACCGCGCTGGAGCGCCTGGCCGGCGTGGGGAAGCTGGTCGACCAGTCGATCAGCGCCGACGATGTGACCGAGCGGGTCGTCGACCTCGAGAGCCGTATCAGCACGGCCGAGACCAGCGTGGCCCGTCTTCGCCGGCTCCTGGACGAGGCCGTGGACCTCGAGGATGTGGCCGCGATCGAGCGTCAACTGCTGGACCGCGAGACAACTCTCGAGGTGCTGCGGGGCCAGTTGCGCACCCTGCGCGACCAGGTGGACCTGGCCACCATCACGCTGACCATCACCCAGTCGCCCACCGTGCTGCCCGACACCGGGATCATGGCGCAGGCCTGGGTGTCGGACGACGCCGACGACCCGTGCCTGGGCACCAACCACTTCAACGCCGACCCCGACACCACCCTGTACTTCTGCCTGGAGGTGGAGAACACCGGCGCCTCGGCGCTGACCGACGTGACGGTCCGCTCCCGTGAGGTGCGCCTCGATGTCGGCTCCTTCGAACTGGTTCAGGGCCGGTTCGACCGGATCGAGCCCGGCGAGTTGCTGGTGGCGGTGCTGGCCGAGCCCGTCGAGGACGGGCGGATGGCGGGCAGGGTCGCCACCCGGGGCCTCGAGATCAACCTCGAAGTCGAGGCCGTGCCGGTAGACGCTTCCGGCGAGCTCCTCCAAGAGGTCTCTACATCGGCGTGGGTGTACGTGGACGTGGACCCGGACGAGTCGCTTCCCGGCTTCCGCGACTCGATCTCCGACGGCGCCGGGTTCCTGCGCTGGATCGTGGGCGTGGCCCTGGTGGCGGTCGGCGTGTTGATCCCGTTCCTGCCCTTCGTGGCCGTGATCATCGCCCTGGTCTGGTGGCGTCGCCGCCGGCGCCGCGGCCGCAAGCAGGCATCACCCCCGCCTCCACCACCCGCTTCCGGCACAGCCTCCCCCTAACCTGTCGCGGTCGGCGCCGCGAGAGGAGTCAGCGTGGGTGAGCTGCAGGAACGCAACAAGCAGATCGTGGCGCAGTACTGGGACGCCCTCTATGCCCACGACTGGGATGCCGTCGCCGGGTTCTTCAGCCCCGAGGCCAACTACGTGGACGTGGGCACGGGCGAGTCGGGTGGGGGTGCCCACGGCCCGGCCCAGATCGTGGCCCGGCTGCGCCTGGGCCTTGAACCGGTGGAGCGCCACACCCACGAGCCGGGCCTGGTGGTGGCCGAGAGCTCGGTGGTCGTCACCGAGCACCTCGAGGTCTGGTGGTTCCACACCGGCGAGGTGGTCAGGCACCCGTTCACCTCGGTCATGGAGTTGGACGACGACGGCTTGATCACGCGCTGGTGGGACTACTCCAACCTGTCGAACCTGCTCGACAACGCCCCGCGGTGGTGGCTGGAGCACATCGCCTCCGGCTGGCGCTCCACCCTCGACGCCTGACGGACCGCGACCGATGCCCGAGCCCTTGGAGACCACCGAGATGACCGACTCTCCCGATCCGGCCGCCGTCTGGAGGGAGTTCTGCAGCCGGATCGCCGAAGCGGGGGCGGCCGTGCTGGGCGACCCGGCGGCGTCTGGTGCACGCAACCAGGCCGAGGGGCTGCGGTGCCTCACCCGGCAGCTGGTGTTCGCGGTGCAGGACGCGGTGGAGTTCCGCGACGCCGACTTCCCCGCCTTCCACCGCTTCGACGACGACGTCACCAAGTGGGGCGGCCCCAACACCGACAACAACTACCTGCGCTGCTCCATCGACCCGGCCGGCCTGTACCGGCTCACCGCCGACGTGACCGGCTGCCGCGACGCGATCCTCTCGCTGTACGAGGGCGACATGCAGCTCGGCCGCTACGGCGTGTTCAGCGAGTGCGCGCTGCGTGAACTGAGCATCGAGGACGGGCGCCTCGAAGTGATGATTGCGCCCGACCGTCCCGCCGGGGCCGCCAACTGGATGGCCACCAACCCCGAAGCGCGCTATCTCGGGATCAGGGTCTACGTGTGCGACTGGACCACCGACGCCGTGCCCGACTTCTACATCGAGCGCCTCGACCGGACCGGCGACCGGCCGGAACGTCTCACCGTCGACCGCATGGCGGCCGCGCTGGATGAGGCCGCGGGCTGGGTGGAGACCTCGGTCCCCTTCTGGCTGCGCTTCGTCGAAGGGGTACGCCAGCGCAACGGCGACAACGTCCTGACCCCGCCCATGCAGGCCAAGGGCGGGGCCGACAACATCGCCTACGGCGGCGGGTTCTGGAACCTCGGCGACGACGAGGCGTGGCTGATCACGTTCGAGCCGCCCCACGCCTTCACCTGGTCGATCCAGACCCACACCTGGCCCTGGTTCGAGTCGGGCGACTTGGCTCACGCCCAGACCAGCCTCAACGACACCCAGGCCCACATCGACCACGACGGCCTGGTGCGGGCCGTGGTCAGCCACCAGGACCCGGGCACGCCCAACTGGATCGACACCGAGGCCCGCCCGGTGGGCATGTGCATCTACCGCTGGATAGGCGCATCCGATTCGCCGGTTCCCGAGGGAGTCGTGGTCCCGCTGGCCGGGCTGCGCGGCCACCTGCCCGCAGACCATCCGACGGTCACGCCCGACGAGCGCCGGAGCGTGATGGCGGCCCGGCGCCGGGGCGTGCACCGGCGCTTCCGGCGCTAGTCGGGAAGTTCGATCAGGGATCACCTCTGGTGGACTGGCGACCCCCGCCCCGGCCTCGCTGGGTCGACCGGCTCAACGGGCACGCAGACCACGTCGGAGACGCTCGATCGCTTGTGCCGCTGACGACCGGCGAGTTGATCGCCGCCGCTTCGGCGCAGGCCGCACTGGACGACTTCGGACGGCCCGGCGAGTTCGGCGACGGTGGAGCCGGCGGCACCGGCTGGCAGACCCATTTCGAGACCTTCATGGAGGCGTTGGAACGGGAGGGCAACCTTCACCTCACCGGCCGGCTCCTCACCCGCACCGACCTTCTGGCCGCGCTGCGCAACCGGCTGGCACTCGTCGATCTGTGGCGGCGCCGGCCCGACATCGGCGAGCAGCCGGTTGACGGACCCCTGGTGGTGATCGGCGCGGCCCGGTCGGGCACTTCCATCCTGCACGAGCTGCTGGCCCTCGATCCGGCCCACAACACGCCGACCACCTGGAAGGTGCACCGCCCCGTGGCCGCGGCCACCGGCGACGCCGCGACGGTGGCCGCGGCCCGACGAAGTGTCGACTCAGTGGTGTCCTTCTGGCACGACGTGCAGCCCGAGTACGAGACCATGCACCACAACGGCGGCGACCTCCCCACCGAGTGCATCTTCTTGACCGTGCCCACATTCCTGTCGGACAACTGGGCCGGCACCCACACCGTGCCCAGCTACAGCCGCCATCTGGCCGTGGCCGACCACCGTCCCGCCTACGAGTGGCACCGCCGCACTCTGCAGACGCTGAGCCTGCGCGAGCACGGCCGGCGCTGGGTGCTCAAGGCGCCGAGCCATCTGGCCACCCTGCGGGAGCTGTTCGCGGTCTACCCCGACGCCAGGGTCATCCAGCTCCACCGGGATCCGGCCCGCACCTTGCCGTCGATGCTGAGCCTCATGGGCACGCTGCGGTGGATGCGCACCGACGCAGTCGACATGGAGCCGTTCGTGGAGCCGACCGTGGCCGGCGTGGCCCATCTGCAGCGCCGCGCCATCGCCGACCGGGCCTCGGGCCGCCTGCCCGACGACCGGTTCTTCGATCTGCAACTACGTGGAGCTGCTCGCCGATCCAGTCGCCGCCATCGGCGCGGCCTACGAGCATTTCGGCCTGGCTCTCCCGACAGGGCTGCCCGACGCCATCAGGGCATACCTGGCCTCCAAGCCGAAGGGCGCCAAGGGCAGCCACCGCTACTCGCCCGAGGCGTTCGGCCTGACCGCCGAGGGGATCCGGTCGGCCTTCGGCGACTATCTCGACCGTTTCGCCGTCGCAGCCGAGGACTGAGGGGCTGCGCCATTTGACACCCGCGGCGTCAGGCGGAGACACCGCCGTCATGCTGTTCCCGGCGGCGATGGCGGAGCACGGCGCTGACCATCAGGGCCACACCGATGGCGACAACGGCGCCCCCGAATACGAGCGCGGCATCGATGTCGGCCCAGTAGAGATCGGTGAGGGCCGACAACGCGATCGCGATGAACACGAGCCCGGACACGGCTGAGATCGAGTCGATGCGCCCTGCGACCCTCCGATGGGAGGACGGCTCCCGGGTGTCGTCGTCGGGCTTGCCGGTCATCTCGTAGCTCATTGACGTACAGACCTCTCTATGGCTGCGGGCACGGTTCGCACCTCGACCTCACCGATGCCCACGTCGATGTCCAGGCGCAACTCACCCGTGGTCTCGCCCGCCACGGGCACCGCGATCGTGCGCCTCGTGCCGAGGCCCTCCGTGGACTCGTCCCACGCGTAGCCGACCCCGCGGGTCACGATGCTTCCCACTCCCACCTTGATGTCGGCGGTTGTGGAGATGCTGTCGGGCACGTACACCCGCAGCTCGCCGATGCCGAGGCTCAGCTCGACGGAGTGGTCGGTGCGCTCAGGATCGAGGTCGCGCAGGTCCACCACCAACTGGCCGATGCCGTGCCGGTACTCGTCCTCCAGTTCCTCGATTTCGGCGACGGTCACCCGGGCCTCTCCTATGCCGGAGCCCCGCGGCAGGTCGGCGCCCACCACCAGCAGCAGGAGCGCTGAGACCGCTGCCCCAAGCCAGATCAGGCTCCGCGCCGGAGCGATGAAGGCCGATGCCAGCAGCCCCGCGCCTGTGATGGCCAGCGCCAGGGCGAAGAACACGCCGACGTCGGTGGCGATCACGTCGAGGCGGTCCAGCATCAGCGCTGCGCCGGTGTACACGAACAGGGTCGCGACTGTGAGCAAGCCGATCCATGAGCGGTCGCGTCGCCGTTTCGCCGGAGGCGAGGGCACGCGTGCAGTGCGCGGGGTCCCGGTCGACGGGGCGGTCGACCACTCCGGCCCGGCCGCGGCGGGGGGAGCCGGTGCGGGCGACGCGAACGCCGAGGAGGGCGGCGGCGTGCCCGGCGGGGGTGCGTGTGGCACCGGCGGCCGGGCCGGAGTGGGTTTGGACCCGCCGGCGGGTCCCGGCCACAGGACGAGGGCCACGCCGGCGGCGATGAGGATCAACGCCAGATAGGGAGCGATGCTCCACACATCGACGAACAAGCCGAAGAGGTCGCCGCTGAGGTTGGCGGTGATGAGCAGGCCGAGGCCGATCAAGGCAACCGCCAGCAGGCTGCGGAAGCGGTTGGGCGAGTCGCCGCCCAGGGCCTTGGCGATGACGCTGGGCGAGTCCTCGGTGGGCAGGGCCAGCCAGCCGATCAGGTACAGGAACGGACCGGCTCCGCCCAGGAAGGTCAGCACGATGAAGGCGATCCTCACGATCACCGAGTCGATGCCGAAGTAGGCGCCGATACCGCCCGCGACTCCGGCGATCACCTTGTCGGTGGAGCTGCGGCGAAGGGTGCGGCGCTCGGTGGCGGCATTGTCTGCCGCGGCGTCCGTGCCTTCGTCGGGGCTCGGACCTTCCGTGCCCGGCGGCTGCTTTTCCGTCCCGGGCGGCTGCTCTTCGCCGGACGGCTGCTCTTCGGCCATGGCATGCAGTGTGTGGCGTGGCGTCGAGCCGGCCAATGGGGAATTCCCCTGAACTCTCCCCGAGGACTGCCGTCGACCTAGGGGTCGGTCCCCGGTGCCGCCCCGCCGCCGCCGTGCCATCATCTCTGCATGGCACCGACCCGGGCCGGCTGGCCGGTCAGGTCCAGCACCGACCGAGTGATCGCAGGGGTGTGCGGCGGCATCGGGGCGCGCCTCGGCATCGACGCCACCATCGTGAGGATCGCTTTCGTGGCGCTGGCCCTGGCCTGGGTCGGGGTGCCCCTCTACCTGCTGGGATGGATCCTGCTGCCCCAGCAGCCCGCGCCCGCCGCAGGGACCGGGCCAGACCGTGTTGCCCTCCCGGCTCGCATCGCGGCCAGGCGGGCCGCGGGCATGGCCTTGATCGTGCTCGGAACGGTCGTGCTGGTCCGGCACTTAGGAGTGGCGCTGCCAGACACCCTGATCTGGCCCGCCCTGTGCGTGGCCTTCGGCCTCGGGATTGTGGTCTGGCGGGCGCAGCCCGCCGCCGGCCTGGGCCGGGCCGCCGCGATGCGGATCGCGGCGGGCACGATCCTGCTCGCGCTCGGCATCGGGGTGATCGCCGCGGCCAACCTGTCGCTGTCGGCGGTTCGGGACGGGCTGCTGTCGGGTGGGCTGGTGGTGGGCGGTCTCGCTCTGATCCTGGGGCCGTGGGTGGCGGTGCTGTTGCGGGACCGGCGCGACGAGCGTCAGCGACGGATCCGTGCTGACGAGCGGGCCGACGTGGCCGCCCACCTGCACGACTCGGTGCTGCAGACCCTGGCCCTCATGCAGAGATCGGATGATCCGGGCCGCATGACCGCGCTGGCCCGGCGCCAGGAGCGCGAGCTGCGCAACTGGCTCTACGGCGACTCGGCCGAACCCGGCACGGCCACGGTCAGAGCGGCCATCGAGCGCCTGGCCGGAGTGGTGGAGGAGCGTCACGGCGCGGTCATCGAGGTCGTGTCGGTGGGAGACGCTCCTCTGGATGGCGTGATGGAGTCGCTGGTGGCCGCGGCCGGCGAGGCAATGACCAACGCAGCCCGGTGGTCGGGCTGTCCGACGGTGTCGGTCTATGTCGAGGCAGGCCCGGAGGGGGTTGAGATATTCGTGCGCGACCGGGGCGTGGGCTTCGATCCGACCGCGGTGAACGGTGACCGCCACGGGATCCGGGACTCGATCCGGGGCCGGCTCGACCGGGTGGGCGGGAGCTGCGAGATCAACAGCTCGAAGGGTCAGGGCACCGAGGTGCGCCTGCACCTGGCCCGAGGCTGAGCACCGGTACTGTGGCGGTCATGGCGGCTGCTCCTCCCCGTGTTGTGATCGTGGACGACCACCGGCTGTTCCGTAGCGGCGTGCGGGCCGAGATCGGCGACCGCGTGGCCGTGGTGGCTGAGGCCGACGACGTCGGCTCCGCCGTGGAGATCATCGAGCGGTGGAGCCCCGACGTCGTGCTTCTCGACGTGCACCTTCCCTCCGGGTCGGGGCGCGAGGTGATCGAATCGGTGAGCGCGGCCGGCGTCGAGACCCGGTTCCTTGCCCTGTCGGTGTCCGACGCCGCCGAGGACGTGATCGCCGTGGTCCGAGCCGGGGCCAGGGGCTATGTCACCAAGTCGATCTCCGGGGACGACCTGGTGGATGCGATCATCCGGGTGAGGGACGGCGACGCGGTGTTCTCGCCCCGTCTGGCCGGGTTCGTGCTGGACGCCTTCGCCACCGACACGGTCGCGGTCGCGGGGGCCGAGTCCGACGAGGACCTCGACCGGCTGACCGCCAGGGAGCGGGAGGTGCTGCGCCACCTGGCCCGGGGATACACCTACAAGGAGATCGCCCGCCAGCTGACCATCTCGATCAAGACGGTGGAGACCCACGCCTCGGCCGTGCTGCGCAAGCTGCAGCTCTCGAACCGCCACGAGCTGAGCCGGTGGGCCGCCGCCCGCCGCATCTGGTGAGCGGCGGGCGGATTGGTGACCATCTCCCGCGGCTGACCCGTTCTTGACGTAGTTGTGCCGCTATGGGGCGAACAACTACGTCAAGAACGAAGCATGGGCAGGTTCCGGTGACCCTGGGCCTCCACTAGGTTCTGCGCTCATGGCACAGCAGGAGACGGCCGCGGCGCGTTGGGCCCGCCAGATGGCCGACTGGGCCATCCCCAGTGAGATCCTCGACGCCGCTCCCCGCCTCCCCTTCGTGTTCGCGCCCGAGATCTTCGCCGCGGCCGAGCCCGGGACCTTCGAGTTGTCACTGTCGAACCGTCGGGCCGCTGAGGCCCTGGGCGATGGGGGCTCGGTGCTGGACGTCGGCTGCGGGGGCGGGGCCGCAGCCTTCGCGGTGGCGCCTCCGGCTACCGAAGTGATCGGCACCGACCGCCAGGCCGACATGCTGGAACTGTTCTCCACCACCGCTGAGCAGCGAGGGATTGTGGCGTCGGTGCAGGCGGGCTCGTGGCCGGACAACGCTGACGATGTGCCCGATGCCGACGTGGTGGTGTGCCACAACGTGCTCTACAACGCGATCGAGATCGTTCCGTTCGTGGCTGCCCTGGACGCCCATGCCCGGCGACGGGTGGTGATCGAGATCACGCCCAGACATCCCCAGGACCGCCGCCGCATGCTGTGGCGCCACTTCTGGAACCTGGAACGCCCTAACGAGCCCACCGCGGCCACCGCGGTGGAAGCCATGGTTGAGGCGGGTCTGGAACCCGTCGTCGAGGAGTCGCTGCTGCCTGAGGACCGCTTCGTCAACCGGCGCACCGACCTCGAGGCGGCTCAGTGGCGCCGCAACCTGTGCCTGCCGCCCGAGCGAGAGCCCGAGGTGACCGCGCTGGTCGCCGATGTCCCCTTCCCACGCGACCGGGTCACCATCTGGTGGGACACCGGCCGCTGACTGCGGCGGTCAGACTTCTCGAACGGTCGTCAGCGCGTAGTCGATCAGGGTGCCGTTGAGCTCCACGCTGTGAGCGTCGCGGGCGTGCTGGGCGACGGCGGCCAGCAGGTCCTCGGCAGTGTCGGCCACCGCGACCTTCTTGCAGTCGGTGACGCCGACCCGGCTGCATGCGAATTCGAGTGCCATCGCGCTGCGCCTCAGCTGGCCTGTGCCTCTTGGGTGAGGCTGGCCGCCACTGCTTCGAGCGTGTCGGCGACCGCCTCCAGGTCGGTCTTCACCGGGGTCAGCAACTCCCCCAGCGGCTCGGTGCGGTGAGCGATGGAGCGCACCCCGAAGGTGATCTTGCCCAGCGAGTCGTTCACGGCCCGCAGCACGATCACCACCCGTGTCAGGTAGTAGGCCAGCGCGGCCGCGATCACGAGGGCGATCACGATGGTCACGACGGCCGCGGCGGGCATCAGCCCCTGCCTCCGGTCACAGCAGCGGTCCCGCCGCGCCGACGTAGCGTACGGCCAGGCCCTTGGCCGCGGAGACCAGGTCGCGGGTGTCGGCAACGGCCGGCACCGGCTCGAGGTTCTTGGTGAGGCCGACGCCGTGCTCGAGGATGTCGTCGGCGTAGCGCTTGATCTCCAGTGCGGGCCGCATCACCCGGTTGGCCAGCAGCAGCACGACCGGCACGACTGCAAGCAGCAGCAATGCGTTGCCGATCCACCAGAGCCACATGGTCAACTCCTGTTCGTGGGCTACGCGGATCATAGTCGCGTCTAGGTGCATTCCGCATCTAGTCCGGCCGCCCGGGAGTCGAGGCCCGGCGAACCGCGGCCGTTCAGCTTGTGAGGCCCAGGGCGTCGACGAGACCCTCCAGCGCCGCCACTGCCGGGGCCGACGGCTCGTGGTCCACCGGTGACACGCCGAGCCGGTCGGCTACGTCGATGGCCGGGTCCTCGGGAACCACGACCAGCGCCCGGTTCCCGAAGGCCTCTTCGATGCGGGCCCGGTCCTGGCCGTCACTGACCTTGTTGGCCACCACCACCACCCGTCCCTGACGCTGCTCGTCGGCCACGGCCACGGCCCGGCGGGCCACGTCGATGGAGCGCAGCGTGGGCTCAACCACCACCACGGTGGCGTCGACCGCGGCGGCGTCCAGGCGGGTCAGGGTGCCGATGCCGGCCTCAAGATCGGCCACAACGGTGGTGGCCTCATCGTTCACGGAGCCGAGCAACTGCTCGGCCGACAGCCCGCATCAAGGTCAACCGGGCTCGGGGTTCTCGATGCGGGTTATTACCGACAGGCGCACCCCGTCGGGAGCCTCGGCGCCGTAGCGATCGAGTATGTCGTGGAAGGTCGGGGCGTGCTCGGCCTCGCCATCGTCGACCTGATCGCGCAGGGTCAACAGACGTTCGGTCTCCGAGTCGCCCACTCCCAGCGAGAGGCCCAGATTCGGGTTGGTGTCGCAGTCGAGGGCCACTACCCGGGCGCCCCGACGACCCAGCGAGCGGGCCAGCACCGCGCTGGTGGTGGTCTTGCCCGCCCCGCCCTTGCCCACGACGGCGATCTTCATTGCGCCACCTCCTCGCCGAGAGAACCGAGAGAGTAGAGCGACACGACCCGGTCGACCAAGGCATCCACGGCCCGGGCCAGGGAGCCGTCGGGGGCCGCGTCCAGTGGAGCCGCGCCGCGGCGGTCGGCCCGAACCGCGTCAGCGTCGCAGGGCACCACCGCGACGGGCTGCACGCCCAGCCGCTCGGAGACGACGGTCGCGTCGGAGCCGCCGCGGGCCTTGTTGACAACCAGCATCAGATTCGACGGGCCCCACTTGGCCTGCGCCAGAGTCAGCAGCCGTCTGGCGGTGTGCATCGACTTGACGGTGGGCTCCACCACCACGCACACGGTGTCGGCGTACCTGGCCCAGCCGAACATCGCCTGGCGAGTGCCGCCGGGGAGGTCGCCCACCAGGTGCCACCGGTCCCGGTCGAGTTCGGCCACCACCTGGCTCCAGGCGTGCTGGGCCTGCTGAAGCCTCGCTACGTGGCCCCACAGGTTCCCGAACTGCAGGTAGCACACGCCGTCGGGGCCCACCACCGCATACCGGTCCACCATGGCGGACGCGTCCAGGCCCGGGCGCAACACCCATCGGGGTCCCCCCTCCGGGCCGGCGACGACCACGTCGTCGGGTATGGGATGATCGTCCACCTCTACGCCCAGGGAGTAGGGCAGGCCCGGCATGGGATCGGAGTCCAGCGCCAGCACCGGCCGGCCACGGCGGGCCAGCAGACGGGCGAACGTGCCCGCGATGGTCGACTTGCCCGCGCCCCCCTTACCGACGAATGCCATCCGGATCATCGACGCCGATTCTGCCATCCCCACCGTCTCGCTCATCCGTTCGAACTTCAATCATTGAGGAAGCAGGCGGCCCAGCGGCCGGGAGAGACCTCTTTGAACGCCGGTGTCTCCTGGCTGCACTTGGCCATGGCGTCGGGGCATCTGGGGGCGAAGGGACAGCCCCTCGGCGGCGCGGTGGCGCTCGGGATCTCGCCTCGCAGCACTATGCGCTGCCTGGCCGCAGCGGGATGATCCGCCGGCACGGCCGACAGCAGGGCTCGGGTGTAGGGATGGGCCGGGCTGTCGAACAGCTCGCCGGCCGGAGCCGACTCGACTATGCGGCCTAGGTACATGACCGCCACCCGGTCCGAGATATGGCGCACCAGGGCCAGGTCGTGGGCGATGAACAGGTAGGCGAGGCCACGCTCGGCCTGCAGATCGAGCAGCAGGTTGATGATCTGGGCCTGGATCGACACGTCGAGAGCCGACACCGGCTCGTCGCACACCACCAGAAGGGGAGCCAGGACCAGCGCCCGGGCGATCCCCACCCGCTGGAGCTGGCCGCCCGACAGCTCGTGGGGGAGGCTGCGGGACTGGGCGGCGGTGAGCCCGACACGATCCAGGGCCTCGACGGCCCGCCGGCGCGACTCGGAGCGAGACGCCAGACCTTGGATCCTCAGGCCCTCGCCCACGCTGTCGCCGACGCTCTTGCGGGGGTCCAGCGCGCCGATCGGGTCCTGGAACACGATCTGCATCCTCTGCCTGAGGGCCTTCATCTCGGTCCGGCCCGCGGCGAGCACGTCGCGGCCCTCGAAGGTCACCGAGCCGCCGCTGGGCCGGATGAGACGCAGCACGCTGAGGCCCACGGTCGTCTTGCCGCCGCCCGACTCGCCCACAAGTCCCAGTGTCTCGCCCGCGGCGACCCGGAAGCTCACTCCGTCGACCGCTCTGAGCGGCGGCCCGGAGCGGACCATCGATCCCCCTGAGCGGATCCTGTAGTGCTTGACGAGGTCGGTGACCTCCAGCAGCGCCGGACCGGCCGTGGCCGCCGTGCCGGATGCGGGTGAGCTACCCATGGAGCCAGCACCTCACGCGGTGCCCGTCGCGGGGGGACACCGACTCGGGCGCCTGCTCGGTGCACACGGTCAGGCCGCCTTCGACCCGCGGGGCGCAGCGCGGCGCGAAGCTGCAGCCCACCGGAAGGTCGAGGGGAACGGGCACGCTGCCCGGTATCACCGTCAGCCTGCTCTTGGACTGCGACGCTGCGGGCCGCGACTCCATCAGCCCCACGGTGTAGGGATGCAGCGGCGCGTCGTACAGCTCCGAGATGGTGCACTCCTCGACGATCCGGCCGGCGTACATCACCGCGGCCCGGTCTGCGATCTCTGCGACCACTCCCAGGTCGTGGGTGATGAGGATGACGGCCATGCCGTTGGCCGACTGCAGCTCCCGCAGGAGCTCCAGGATCTGCGCCTGCACGGTGACGTCGAGCGCGGTGGTCGGCTCATCCGCGATGAGCAGGTCGGGCTCGCCGGCCAGGGCTATGGCGATCATCACCCGTTGGGCCATCCCGCCCGAGAGCTGGTGGGGGTACTCCCGGACCCGCCGGTGCGGGTCGGAGATGCCGACCCGGTCGAGCAGTTCGACGGCCCGGCGGCGGCGGGCGGAGCGGTCCAGGCCGGTGCCGGACTTGAGCGCCTGGCCGATCTGGCGCCCCACCGACATGACCGGGTCCAGCGAGGCCCGAGGCTGCTGGAAGATCATGGCGATCCTGGGGCCCCGCACCGAATTGAGCACCCGCTCGGAGGCTCCCACCAGCTCGGTTCCATCGAATCGCACCGACCCGTCGACGATCCGCCCCGGCGGCTCGATCAGGCCGGCGATCGACAGCGACGTCACCGTCTTGCCGCATCCCGACTCCCCCACCAAGCCCACGATCTCGCCCCTCCGGATCTCGAAGCTGACCCCGTCGACCGCCTTGACCACGCCGGCGTCAACGAAGAAATGGGTGCGGAGACCCTCGACCCTCAGCAACGGCTCGTTCATCCCGAGGCTCCCGAAGTGCGCGATCTGGGGTTCCAGAAATCGTTGAGGGCATCGCCGAGCAAGTTGACCCCCAACACCGCCACCGCAATGGCCAAGCCGGGGAACACCGACATCCACCAGGCTCGCCGGACGAACGACTGGGCGTTGTTGAGCATGTAGCCCCAACTGATCACGTTGGGATCGCCCAGCCCGAGGAAGCTCAAGCTGGCCTCGATCAGGATGGCTCCGCCCACCTGCAACGACGCCAGAGCCACCACCGGCGCGATCGCGTTGGGCAGCACGTGCGTGCGCAGGTTGCGCCAGGGCGACGACCCCAGAGCCTCGGCCGCGGTCACGTACTCGAGCTCCTTCACGGCCAGCACGCCCGACCGCGCCACCCGGGCGGTCAACTCCCAGGATGTCAGCGCCAGGACGAGCACCATGTTCCTCAGCCCGGGCCCGAACAGGGCTACCACCGTCAGCGCCAGGAAGAACCGGGGCAGGACCTGCGAGAGCTCCGTGACGCGCATCAACAGGTCGTCGACCTTGCCGCCCGCGAAGCCGGCCACGCCTCCCACCACGGTGCCGATGACAAGCGACGCTCCGGCCACCGCGACCCCGACGAACAGGCTGGTGCGAGCGCCGTGGACCACACCCGCGAACACGTCGCGTCCCAGGTCGTCGGTGCCGAGCCAGTGCTTCGGTGAAGGCGGCTCGAAGGGCGTTCCCGCGAACGAGAACGGGTCGGTGGGCGCGATGTAGTAGGCCAGGGCGGCGACCAGCACGAACAGGGCTGTCAAGGCGAGCCCGACCACTGCTACCGGGCTGGACGCGAACCGCCTCCAGGAGCCCCCCGTCCCCCGGGCTCCGCGGTGGTCCGCGTCGCCCGGGCCGGCGCGACGGCGTCCGGAGACGGCCCGTTCCCTCAGCGCGACCAGCCGGTCGGCCACCGGCCCCTCAAGTGCCATGACGCACCCGCGGGTCCAGGAGCGAATACACGAGGTCGGTGATGAGGTTCATCAGGATGATCGTCACCGACAGCATCAGCAGCATCGCGGTGATGATGGCGAAGTCGCGGGCCAGGATGGCGCTCAGCAGCAGGCGGCCCAGGCCGGGCCAGGCGAACACCGTCTCGACCAGGACCGAACCGGCGAACATGAAGCCGATCTGGCTCCCGATCACCGTGACAATGGGCAGCATGGCGTTGGGCAGGGCGTGGCGGATGAGCACCCGGCGGCGCGACTGGCCCCGCGCCCGAGCGGCCCGTATGTACATCTCGTCGAGGTTCTCGATGACCGCGGCCCGCGTGACCCGCATGATCGGAGGCACGTACACCGTCACCAGCGCCACAACAGGAAGGACCATGTGGTGGGCCACGTCGAGCACAGCCCGAAGCCCCTCGTAGTCGGTCCGGGCGTCGTTGCGGCCCTGCACCGGGAACCAGTCAAATCGCAACGCGAACAGAAGCAGCAGTACCTGCGAGAGCCAGAACACCGGCACCGCGTGGCCCAGCAGGGTGGCTGTTCGGGCGCTGTTGTCCAACGTTGAGTTCTTGCGGGCCGCGGCCAGCGTCCCAACGCTGATCCCGATGACGGTGGCGATTGCCAGCGCGGGGACCATCAGCAGCAGCGTGGCCGGCAGCTGGTCGAGGATCACTCCGACCGCCGACCGGTTCTGCCGGTAGGAGAACCCCAGGTCCCCCTGGACGAGGCGGCCCAGATAGACGAAGAACTGCTCGTGCAGCGGACGGTCGAGCCCGAAGCGCTCCCGCATCATGGCGTAGTAGCCGGCGTCGCCGTCCTCGCCCGCCAAAGCGACGATCGGATCACCGGGCGCGGCGTGGATCAGGATCCACGTCACCACCGACGCGCCGAACACGAGCGGGACGGCCTGTAGGAGGCGTCGCACTGTGTATCGGACCACCAGTGCCTCCTATCGACAGCCGAGCGGCCTGCGGTGCCGGCTCGGGGTCCGCGTTCTAGCAGATCCACCCGCCGCACCAGCCACGGCACCGGAGTGCCGGGACCGGGCGGCGAGCCGGGATCTACACGGGTTCAGTCTCGCTCCAGCCCCTCTACTCCTCGAAGTAGGCGGTCTCGGCGACGTGGCCGGAGTTGGCCTGGAGACCGCTGACATTGGCGCCCGAGCCCGCCGTGAACCTGGTCTCCAACAGCCACACGTACGGCAGCTCGGCGGTGAGGATCCTCTGGATCTCGCCGTAGAGCTCACCCCGCCGGGCGACGTCGGGAGTGCTGGCCGCCGCGTCGAACAGCTCGTCGATCTGCGGATTGACGTAGGCCGCCCCGTTCGAGAACGGGATGTCGCCGATGTTGCTGGAGATGTACATGCGGGCCACGCCGATGGACGGGTCGGTGTTGTTGCAGTAGCTGATGATGTTGGTGTCGAAGTCACGCTCACCGAACACCCTCGGGATGAAGGCGCTGCGGTCCAGTGGCATGACCTCCACGTCGATGCCGACCTCGGCCAGGTTCTGCCGCATGACCTCGCCGTACTTGGGGAAGTCGCCGAAGCTGAACACCAGCAGGTCGATGGTGAATCGGGTCGCGTCGGAGGTGTACCCGGCCTCGTCGAGCAGTGCATTGGCCCGATCGACGTCGTAGGCGTAGGTGGTGACATCGTCGCTGTAGGCGAAGGCCATCTGGCTGTTGATCGGCCCGGTGGCCACCCGGCCCTGACCGAAGATCACCTGGGCCAGCATCTGGTCGCGGTTGATGGCGTGGGCGATGGCCTGGCGCACCCGGAGGTCGTCGAAGACCTCGCGGTCCGAGTTGAAGGTGAGCGTCGGGATGCAGAAACCGCCGCCGGGGCCGCTGTTGACACCGTGCAGTGTTATGGAGTCGTCGCCGCGCAGGCGTTCGATCTCGCCTCCGGGCACCCGCCAGATGTAGTCGACCTCTCCCTCCTCGAGGGCCAGCACCTGGGTGTTCTGGTCCGGGATCACCCTCATGACCACCCGATCGAGGTAGGGCAGGCCCTCCTTGAAGTAGTCGTCGTTGCGGACGAGGGTGATCTCGTTGTCGATGTCGTAGGACTCGAGCTTGAACGGACCGGTACCCACGGGCGTGAGGTTGGCCGCCGCGGTCTGCACATCGTCGACGCCCTCGTAGACGTGCTTGGGCAGGATCGGCGCCTCGGTGGAGTTGAGCCGCTGCAGCAGCGCCGCGTAGGGCTGGGTGAAGTTGAACACCACTGTGGTGTCGTCGGGCGTGTCGATCGACTCGAGAATGCCGCTGAGGCCGCCCCTGGTGCGCGAGTGGTACTCCAGCAGGATGTTCTCGAAGGTGAACTTCACGTCGGCCGAGGTCATGGGCTCGCCGTCATGCCAGCGCACGCCCTCGGCGAGGTGGAACGTGTACTGAGTGCTGTCCTCGCTGACCTCCCACGATTGAGCCAGGTCGGGATGGGGGTTGGCGTTGTCGTCCAGCTCGACGAGCCCGTTGAACATCGAGCCGGTGACGGCGTGCACGTTGAACCCGGTGGTGATGCCGGGGTTGAAGTGGCCCGGATCGTCGGACAGGGCGATAACCATGGTGCCGCCGCGGACCGAGTCGTCCACAGCTTCAGGCTCGGGCGCGGGATCCTCCGCCGGCTCCTCGACCGCAGGCTCCTCGGCAGGCTCCTCAGCCGCGGGCTCGGGCTCGGGCTCGGCGGAGGGCTCCTCAGCAGCAGGTTCATCGTCGGCAGGTTCGGGCTCCTCCGCAGGCTCCGCGGCAGGCTCCTCAGCTGCCGGCTGCGATACCGGCTCGTCGTCATCGCCGCAGGAGGCGGCGAGCAGCGTGAAGGCCAGGATCGCGCTCAGCAGGCTCAGTCGTCGCATGTTGTTCCTCTCTTGTTGCAATGGTCAGCCCGACAGCAGGTCGTGGGCATAAGTCACGGGAAGCTAGAGATACCGGACAGGTGAGTCAATTCCACTAAATGCAAAATACATCTAGTAAAGGTAACGTTCGAACGTGGCGCCCGCGGCGACACGAAGCCATGGGTGGAGCACGGATAGCGTCAGGATGATGGGGCGCCGACGTCTGCGCATAGCCGGCACCGTCCAGGGCGTGGGGTTCCGACCCCACTTGCACCGGCTGGCCCGGCGGCTGTCGCTGACCGGAGCTGCCGGCAATGACGACGAGGGCGTGTGGTGCGAGATCCAGGGCCGACCGACCGACCTGGACGAGTTCGAACAGCGAGTCACGGCCGAGGCTCCCCCGCTGGCCCGGGTCGACTCGGTCCGCTCCGCCGCCGTGCCCCCCGTCGAGGGCGAGCGGGGCTTCTTGATCGCGCCCAGCGCGCTCGGCTCCGGAACGGTCGCCGGCACCGTTCCCCCCGATGTCGCGACCTGCCCTGCCTGCCTCGCCGAGATCGCGGATCCCGGTGGGCGCCGTTACCGGTACGCATTCACCTGCTGCACCGACTGCGGACCCCGCCACACGGTTGTGCGGAGCCTCCCCTACGACCGTGAGCGCACCTCGATGGGCGCCTTCGAACTGTGCGAGGCCTGCGAGGCCGAGTATCGAGACCCCGCCGACCGCCGCCACCACGCCCAGGCCGTGTGCTGTCCCGACTGCGGGCCGGTGCTGTCGTTGCGATCGATGACCGGGGAGGCCATCGACGCCGATCCCATCGAAGGGGCTGTCGCCCTGTTGCAGGCTGGCAACATCATCGCCGTCAAGGGCGTCGGGGGTTACCAGCTGGCATGCCGGGCCGCCGACGCCGCCGCGGTAGACCGGCTGCGGCGGCGCAAGCACCGCGAGGAGAAGCCGTTCGCGCTGCTGGTCGCCTCGGTCGACGCGGCCCGGGCTCTTGTCGAGTTGGACGATCTGGCCTGCCGTGCCCTGAGCGGACCCGAGGCACCCATCGTGCTAGCGCCCCGCAAGGAGTCCGCCCCCGTCGCCGCCGAAGTGGCACCCGACACCCGCCTACTGGGGGTGATGCTCCCCGCGACGCCCCTGCACGCCCTGCTGGCAGAGGCGACCGGCGTAACGCTGGTGTGCACCAGCGGCAACCGCTCCGAGGAGCCCATCGTCACCGACGACGCCAGGGTCGGTCCCGAACTCGGCGACATCGCCGACGCCGTGCTGGGTCACGACCGGGTGATCGAGCGCCGGGCCGACGACTCGGTGGGCCACATCGTGCAGGGTGGCTTCCAGTTGTTGCGACGGGCCCGCGGCTACGCGCCCGGCACGGTGCGGCTGGACCGCGCCGGACCGCCCGTGCTGGCGGTGGGCGCGGAGCTAAAGAGCACGGTGTGCCTGGCCCTCGGGACCGACGCACACCTGTCGGTGCACCTCGGCGACCTGGAGCATCCGGCCGCTCTGGCCGCCTTCGAGGCCGCGGTGGCCGATCTGCTGGAGATGACCCGGGCCGAGCCGGAACTGGTGATCCACGACCTCCACCCCGAGTACCTGTCGACCAAGTTCGCGGCCAGCGTCGATCTCGGGCCCCGGCTGGGAGTGCAGCACCACCACGCCCACCTGGCGTCCTGCCTAGCCGACACCGGTTTCCGCGGCCGGGCCATCGGGGTGATGTTCGACGGGATGGGGTGGGGCACCGACGACACGCTGTGGGGCGGGGAGATCCTGGTGGGCGACGCGGCCGGCTACGAGCGCTTCGCCCATCTCCGTCCGGTGCCCATGCCGGGAGGCTCGGCCGCCATCCGCGAGCCCTGGCGGATGGCGCTGGCCCATCTGGCCGCGACGTTCGGCCCGGACCTGCCTCCCGTTCCCTCCCTGGCCGCACACCGAGACGAAATGGTGCAGGTCCTGGATCAGTGCCGCCCGGGCCAGTCGATCCTCACGACATCGGTGGGCCGGCTGTTCGACTCGGTAGCGGCCCTCTGCGGGATCGCGGGGACGACCACCTACGAGGGCCAGGCCGCTATCCGGCTCGAGCAGGCCGCGGGCCCAGACGTTAGGCGGTACCCCGTCGAGATCGACGAGGGTGAGCCGGCCGTGATCGACTTCCGCCAATTGATCGAAGCGCTGGCCGCCGACCTGCGGGCCGGACAGCAGCCGTCGCTGATCTCCGGTGCCTTCCACCGCTGGGTGGCCGACGCGGCCGCGGCCGCGGCTTATCGGGCCCGTGAGGCGACCGGGATGACGGCCGTGGCCCTCTCGGGCGGCGTCTTCCAGAACCGCCGGCTGGTCGAACTGCTGGTTCCCGAGCTGGAGCAGTCCGGCTTCGAGGTCCTCCGCCACCGCCAGGTCCCGCCCAACGACGGCGGCATCTCGCTGGGGCAGGCGGCCGCGGGCCGGGCCATGCTCGCCGGTCGCGGCTAGCGTTTCGCCATTCGAGCGTCCGGAGGACGGAGTGTTGGCACCATGAAGATCGGGGTCGTGGGCAAAGGCGGTGTGGGCAAGACCACGCTCAGCGCGCTCCTAGCGCGGTCACTCGCCGACCGCGGTCGTCGGGTACTGGCCGTGGATACGGACTCGAATCCCAACCTGGGGCTGTCGCTGGGACTCGACCCCAGCGCAACCGAAGCCCTTCCGACAGTGCCGAGGTCGATCGTCGTCGGCTCCCGGGGCGACCTGACGGTGGGCGAGCTGATGGCCGACTACGCGGCAGCGACCCCTTCAGGCGTAACCGTGATGTCAGCGTTGCGGGTGACCGAGGCTGCCGCGGGATGCACCTGCGGCGGTCACGCCACCGTGCGAAGCCTGCTGGGAGAGGCCCTCGACACCGAGACCGACGACACAATCGTCGACATGGAGGCCGGCATCGAGCATCTCAGCCGTTCAGGCGGGACGCTGGCCCATGCCGACGTGCTGGTGCTCGTCATGGAGCCCAGCCTCAAGGCGGTCATCACCGTCCGGCGCACCATCGCGCTGGCCCACGATCTAGGCATCGGCGCCTGGGTCGGCGTGGGCAACAAGGTGAGCGACGACCAGCAGGACCTCCTGGCCCGCCTGTGCACCGACCACGACGTGCCCCTCGACGTGGTAATCCCGGCCAGCCGGGAAGTCGTCGAAGCCGACCGGTTGGGAACCCCGCTCGGACACGGCGAAGCCGGCGGCGTCTGGACAGCCGTCGAGTCCCTGACCGACCGGCTCCTAGACCGGCTTCGCGCCCCGGCGCTGCAATAGGCCCCGTTCCGTTCGCGGCTCGCGCCGTTGCACCCCCTGACCTGAGGTTTATGCGAGTTATCTCTCTTGAGATGACTCTTGCATATATGGGGCTCAGTCGCCGTGGCGGTGGCGGTGGTGCAGGTCGGGTACGTGGGGGTGGCTGTGCACCCTGGGCCGGTGCTGGTGGACGTGGGTGTGGCGCCCTTCGACCGCTTCGTCGTGGGAATGATCGTGATGGTCGTCGTCGTGGCTGTGCTCGTGCTCGTGCTCCATGGCCTCGTGGGAGTGCTCATGGTCGTGCGCGGACTCCAATGACACACCCACCCCGGCCGCCGCGATCACCACCGCTATCAGCTGCGTGACGGTGACCAACTCGCCCAGCACCGACCAGGCAATGACCGCGCCGATGAACGGCGCGGCCGCGAAGATGACCTGACCCCGGGCCGCGCCCAGGTCCCGGGCGCCCTTCACCCACAGCGTTATCGACGCCCCGTAGCCGGCCGCGCCGATGGCCAGCGCGGCCACGATCTCACCCAGACCGACATCGGTAGCCCCCTCGGCGAGAGCGAATCCCAATCCGAAGTTGGCCAGGCCGGCCACGAAACCCTTCAACAGGACCACCTGCTCGGGGCTGAGCTGGTCGATCTTGGCCGTCACGCCGTTGTCGACGCCCCAGGAGAGGCACGCGGCCGCGATCAGGAGGGCTCCCAGGCTCAGCTTGAACCCGGGCTCCCAGGCCAGGACGACTCCGGCCACCGTGACCAGCGCCGCGCCGGCCAGGACCCGGCGACCCAGGTGCTCGCGGAAGATGGTGGCCGCCAGCAGGACGGTGGCGGCCAGCTCCAGGTTGAGCAGGATCGAGGCCGTGGCCGCGGGAGCGCGGGCCAGGCCAGCCACCAGGAACGCCGGCCCGATGGCTCCGCCGGCCACGACCGCCACCAGCGCGGGACGCCAGTCGCGTCGCAGCGCCACCGCTGTAGGGGGTGAGCGGACCACCGAGGGCAGCACCGCGAGGCCCGCCCCCAGATACAGCAGGCCGGCCAGCATCAGCGACGGCACGTCGCCGGCCAACTCCGACGCGGCCGGCGCCGACGCACCGAACAGCACTGCGGCCAGCAGGCAGCGCACAATCCCGGCGCGACTCATGGACCTCCCCTAGCGACAATCCCGGCGCGGCTCACAGGCCACAATCTGCCCCGATCGGCAGCACCATCAGCAAATCCGGGGCAGGGGGTCGCCCACCAGCATGTCGACGATCCTCGTTCCTCCGAAGCCGGTGCGGACCAGCACCAGGCCGGGATGCTCGTCGGTGATGGCGCCCACGACGCGGGCCTGCCTGCCCACCTCGCAGCTGCGCATGGCCTCAACCGCAGCTTCGGCGTCCTCGGCGGGAACTACCGCCAGCATCTTGCCCTCGTTCGCTATGTACAGGGGATCGAGCCCCAGCAGCTCGCACGCCCCGGCCACCGCACCGCGCACCGGCAGTGCCCCCTCGTCCAGCTCCACTCCCAGCCCGGACGCCGCGGCCAACTCGTTGCAGATGGAGGCCACCCCGCCCCGGGTCGGGTCCCGCAACCAACGGGTGACCGGCACCGCGTCCAGCAGGGCCGACACCAGCTCATGCAGCGGCGCGGTGTCCGACGCGATGTCGGCGGCCAGGGCCAGGTCGCCGCGGGCCACCATCACGGCCACGCCGTGGTCGCCGATGGTACCCGAGAGCACCACCGCGTCTGAGGGCTGCACCGCCGCGACGTCCAGCTGCGTTCCCGGTCCCACGAGACCGATGCCCGTGGTGGTGATGTAGCAGCCGTCGGCCGCGCCCCGCTCGACCACCTTCGTGTCACCAGTGACGATCTCGATGCCCGCCGTCGATGCAGCCAGGGCCACATCATCCACGATGGCTCGCAGCTCCTCGACCGCCAACCCCTCCTCAAGCACCAGCGACACCGTCAGCGCCATGGGCTCGGCTCCCATGGCGGCCAGGTCGTTGATGGTCCCGTTGACGGCCAGGTCGCCGATGGAGCCACCGTTGAAGCGCCGAGGAGTCACCACAAAAGCGTCGGTGGTGACGGCCATCCGGCGACCGTCTCCGATCTGGAGCACCGCGCCATCTTCGAGCGCGTCGAGCACCGGGTTGGAGAAGGCGGGCCGAATCACGGCCTCGATCAGCGACTGGCTGGCCCTTCCGCCCGCCCCGTGGGCCATGGTGATGGTGTCGTCGGCGAGCCTCGGGGCGCGCCGCCGCCACGACTCGACCCTGGCCAGAACCGCCTCTCGTGCCTCGAAGTCGTCGCCGGACGGCATCAGTTAGAGGCCGAGACCGGGATGCGCGACCTGCTCGAGTACCGCCCGTAGTTGTAGTAGGCGGCGCAGGCGCCCTCCGAGGACACCATGCAGGTGCCGATCGGCGTCTCGGGGGTGCAGGCCGTTCCGAAGACCTTGCACTCCCACGGCCGCAGCGCACCCTTGAGCACCTCGCCGCACTGGCACGCCTTCGGGTCGGCCACCCGCACGCCGGGCACCTCGAAGCGAAGCTCGGCATCCCACGGCGCGAACTCCGGCGCGACGGCCAGAGCGCTCTGAGCGATGAACCCGAGGCCCCGCCACTCGAAGTGCGGCCTCACCACGAAGACCTCCCGCAGCAGGGCGAGCGCCCGGTCGTTGCCGTCGCCGGACACCACCCGCCGGTACTGGTTCTCGACCGCGCACCGCCCCTCGGACAGCTGGCGCAGCAGCATCAGCACCGCCTGAAGGATGTCGACCGGCTCGAAACCGGCGGTGACCAGGGGCCGGCCGTACTGCTCGGGGACGAACCGGTACGGGCGGGTGCCGATCACGGTGGAGACGTGGCCGGGACCCAGGAAGCCGTCGAGGTCGAGCCCGGGCGAGTCGAGGATGGCCTTGAGCGGCGGGACGATGGTGACGTGGTTGCAGAACACGCTGAAGTTCTCGATGCCGCGCTCGCGGGCCTGCAGCAGCGTGACCGCGGTGGAGGGGGCGGTGGTCTCGAACCCGACCGCGAGGAACACGACCTGGCGGTCGGGGAGTCGCTCAGCGAGTGCCAGCGCGTCGAGGGGCGAGTAGACGACGCGGACGTCCGCGCCGCGGGCCTTGGCCTCCAGCAGGGTCGATTCGCCGCCCGGCACCCGCAGCATGTCGCCGAAGCAGCACATGGTGACACCCTCGGCGCGGGCCACCGCGATGGCATCGTCGACACGGCCCATCGGTATGACGCAGACGGGGCATCCCGGCCCGTGGATCAATTCGATGCTGGTGGGCAGCAGGGCTTCGATGCCGTGCCGGTAGATGGCGTGGGTGTGACCCCCGCACACCTCCATGAACTTCCGGGGAGGCTGGTCGGCCGCGGCCTCGGCGATGTCGGCCAGCAGGTGGCGGGCCGCTTGCGGGTCCCGGAACTCGTCGACGTACTTCACGGCGCGGCCTCCGACGCCCGACCGCCAGAGGCCGGCACGCCCGCGGCGGCTCGCCGGCAGAGCTCGCTCATCAGCGCGGCCTGGGCCTCCTGGATCCGGTGCACCGACATCGACTGTACGACGAGGTTGTGGTGCACGCTCGCCTGGCCGGAGAACGACCCGCCCCCGTAACCGCTGATACCCACCGTGGCCAGTCCCATCGCAGCGGCCTGTTCGAAGGCGGCCAGCAGGTTCCGGGATGCGCCGCTGGTGCTGCAACCCACCAGCACGTCGCCGGGCCGCGCGAAGGCGTCGAGCTGCCGGGAGAAGATCCGCTCAGCCCCGAGGTCGTTGGCCAGGGCGGTGGCCACCGCGTAGTCGGCTGAGAGTGACTCGGCCGGAACGTCCCGGGCCCGCAACAGCCGGACCAGCCGGGCCGCGTCGGTGGCGCTGCCCCCGTTGCCCATGGTCAGCACCCGGCCGCCGGCCACGACCGCTTGGGCGATGGCCGCGCCGGCCTGTGCCAGCGCGGCCCGGTTGGACTCGAGCGACTCCTGCGCCAGCCTCTCGGATTCCTGGACCTTGGCGCCGGCCGACGCCCGCAGCGACTCGCGCAGTGAGGCCTCGTCCTCTTCGGCCGCGTCGAGGAACGGATACAGGAAACCGGTGGAGTCCCCTCCGGCCGCGGCGGCGCTGCCGACGAGTCCGGGATGCTCGAGCGCGACCTGGACCAGTTCCCACAGCACGTGGTAGCTGAGAACGATGGCGGTGTCGGGCTGGTCGGTCGAGATGAACAGGTCCGCGGCCACTCCGTTCCCCCCAATGGCCAGCGTGGTGTACTCCGAGGTGCCCGCCACGGCCTCGGATTCCGCCACCGCCGCGGCCAGGGGCAGGGTGCCGGCCACGACAGGATGGACGAACTCCACGGCCACGTGGTGGGCATGGTCGGGCGCGCCGGGTGCCCACACGCACAGCCGGCGCCCCGAGGTGAAGGCCCGGGCCAGCCACATGGCCGCTTCGACCGGGTCGCGGCCGCAGTCGATCGCCGGCTGGGATCCCCCGGTCATGGCAGGTCGCGGCTGAAGGCCTCGATCTCCTCGTCGTACACCGATCCCAGCTCCCGCATGAACGCCAGCGTCTCGGCCGCCTCGGCCGCATCGATCTTCGACATGGCGAACCCGACGTGCAGCAGCACCCACTCGCCGACGGCCAGACCCTCGTCGTCGACCATGACGGTGTTGACCTCCCGCTGCGCCCCTTCCACATCGACGATGGCGGTATGGGGACCCGACGATCCCAACTCGACCACCTGGGCGGGAATCCCGACACACATCAGGCCTTGACCTCCACCTGCGAGCCGGCCAGCAGGGCACCGAACAGTTCGTCCAGCTTGGCCACCACGGCGTCGCCGGGGGTGTGATCGAGCAGCGGCCGGGACTCGGCGTCCGCGTCGAGCACCGCCTCGGACCAAGGTACCGAACCGGCCAGCTCCAGACCGTGGCGGTCGCAGTACTCCTCGATGGCGTCGAAGTCCGACGGCTGCCGGCACTTGTTGGCCACCACCGCCACACGGCTGATCGAGGTCTCGGCCGCCAGTGAAGCCTGCAGCCTCACCGCCTCCAACGACCGGTAGTAGGGCTCGGCGACCAGCAGCAGCACGTCGGAGTGTCGTGCCGTCCCCCTGCTCAAGTGCTCGGGGGACGCTTCGAGATCCAGCAATGCGACCGTGCCGGAGGCGGCGCCGAGATCGGCCAGGAAGGCGCTCACGGTGGCGTGCGCGGAGCACATGCAGCCCTCGTCGGCGTGCTGGGGCATGCCCATGCGCACGAGGCGCACGCCGTCGGGCGCGGGCGCGCTGTGCTGGTCGAGAACCTCGTCCACCGGGGCCGCCAGCCTCGGCCCGTCGAAGCGGCGCGACACCAGCGACGGGGACAGGAACGGCGCCACATCGGCGGCGTCGACTCCGATGGCTGCGTGCAGGTTGGGGTTGGTGTCGCCGTCTATGGCCACCACGCGGCGGCCCGACCGGGCCATCAGCCGGGCTGCGGTGGCGCAGATGGTGGTCTTGCCGGCACCGCCCTTGCCCGCGACCGCGATCCTCATGCGCTGGGTCTATCGGACGCTCTGAAATGCTCCAAGGCAGCGGCGAGGCCGTCGCTCACCGCGGCCAGATCGGAGGCCGCGCCCCGGGCGGCCCGCTGTCCGGAGTCGGTGAGCGCGTAGAGGCGCCGGTCCGGCCCGGAGAGCGAGGAAACCCACTGCGACGTGACCAGGTCGCGCTGCTGCATGGTTCGCAGCCCGCGGTAGACCGCGGCGAGGTCCACCGACAGGCCCAGGGACTTCACTGTCTCGTAGAGCTCGTAGCCGTAGGAGGTGCCGTCGCGTTCCAGGCCGAGGAGCAGGAACGCTCCCAGGAACCGCCGCGGGAGTCCCTCGCCCGTCTCAGTGGGCATGATCGTGGCCATGGTCCAGGCGTTGCGCGAGGCACGCCTCGGCCTCGTCGACGGAGGCATGGCACCAGCAGTCGGCGCTGCACTCGCCGTGGGTGGGCTTGGTCAGGTCGGCGAAGGCCTCCTGGAACTCCCGCGCGCCCCGCTCCAGACCGAATTCCGACAGCGCGAACCAGTCGCCGTCGCGCACCAGGTAGCCCTCGTCGACCAAGCGGTCGAGGTACGTCATCCCGATGGCGGCGTCCACCCCGAGGAAGCGCTCGATCAGGCCGGGATCGACCACGTCGCCGAACCCCTCGCCCCGCAGCCAGTACATGACTTGGAGGATCTCGCTGCGCCAGTAGAGGGCGGCCAGCGAGCCGGACTTGGGTGACGCCGCCGGGGTGCTCACGATCCGGCGCCGAGGCGCTCGGCCTTGGCCGACACACCTTCGAGCGCGCCGGCGATCACGGTGAGCTGCTCGTTCACCCGGGTGACGGACGGACCGACGGACGCGCACTGGGTCTCGATGGCCCGCACCCCGAAGGTGACCTTGCCCAGCGACTGCGAGATGCGCCGGAGCGAGCGGGCGATGGCGATCAGGTACACCGCCAGAGCCCCGACGAAGACCACGATCTCGACCACCGTCAGCACGATGAGGAGCGTCCGCATCACTCGTCTCCTCCCGCTTGGGCCAGGGCCTCGTCGAGGAAGGCGTCGTGCTTGAGGGCCTCCTCGGTGAAGACGTCCAGGCGCACGGTGGTCTGATGCAGCATCCAGGTGGTGGCGGTGTTGCGGGCCACCTGCTTGCCCGTCTCCCAGATGGCGGCTGAGCCCGCCTCGATGCGACGCACCTTGCGGTAGAAGATCTGCAGCAACAACACCGCGACCAGACAGACCACCAGACCCAGCGCCAGAGTCAGCCACCAGAGCGCGTTGGTGCTCATGTCAGCCGCCGTCCTTCGAGGCAAGATGCTCCCGGACCGCGCCCGCCCCCGCGGTGATCCGCTCGATCGCAGAGTTGACATCGTTGACCGCCCACAGCGGGGCGGTGTTGTCGCGGGACTCCTCCAGCGCGGCCAGGATCGCCTCAGCCTTCACCGCCGCCCCATGAGCGCCTCGGATCATGAGCAGCAGCAGCACGACCACGGCCAGGATCAGCACGCCCCCGACCAAGTAGCCGATCACCCATCCTGTCGACATGGACGGCAGCCTAACCCAAGGCTCCTGCTAGGTGCGATTCGCACTTAGTGTGTAATATCAATCCCGTCGGCAACGCCCCGACTACAGGAGGCTTCGCTCGTGGCTCAGTACACCAAGGTCGTGCCCGGCTCGACGCACGGCGAACTCGAGGCCAAGCCGCTCATCACCGACCCCGCCGACCCGCTGGCGCCGGTCGCCCTGCGCAGCCCGCTCCGGCCCAAGCGATCGGAGTCCGTCTCCCAGGGACCGCTGGAGAAGGCCTACCTGTTCTGGATCGTGGGCGCCAGCTGCGACGGCTGCACGATCGCCATCTCCGGGGCCACCCACCCCCGGGTCGAGGACCTGCTGACCGGCAGGGTTCCCGGACTGCCCCGCATAGAACTCGTCCACACCGTGCTCTCGGTGGAGTCGGGACCTGAGTGGACCGAGAACCTCCGCTTGGCGGCCGAGGGCAAGCTCGACGCCCCCTACCTGATCTTCTGGGAGGGGTCGATCATGGACGAGACGGTCTCGGGCGAGTACGGCTACTGGATGGGACTGGGCGAGGACCGCACCGACGGCCGCCAGATAACCAGCCTGGAGTGGCTCGACCGCCTGGCTCCCGGCGCCGCGGCCGTGCTGTCGATCGGCACCTGCGCCTGCTGGGGCGGCATACCGGCCGCGCACGGCAACCCCACCAACGCCATGGGCGTCATGGACCACCTCGGCAAGGACTACCGGTCCGCGCTGGGGCTCCCGGTGATCAACATTCCGGGCTGCTCGCCGGTGGGCGACAACATCACCGAGACCGCCGCCGCGGCCCTGCTGTTCCTGAACGGCCTGGCTCCGCTGCCCGAGTTCGATGAGTTGGGCCGACCTGCTTGGCTGTTCACCGAGACCGTCCATCGGCACTGTCCCCGGGCCGGCTACTACGAGGAGGGCGTGTTCGCCCACTCCTACGGCGACAAGGAATGCCTCGTCGAGCTGGGCTGCTGGGGTCCGATCGTGCAGTGCAACATCGCGGAGCGGGGCATCGTCGACGGGCACGGCGGCTGCATGAACATGGGCGGCATCTGCATCGGCTGCACCATGCCCGGCTTCCCCGACAAGTTCTCCCCCATCTACGAACGACCGCCGGGCGCCCTGCTGTCCACCAACACCAACCGGGTGCTGGGCGGGTTCATCCGGCGCATGCGCCAGCTCTCCCAGAGCGACAAGATGCGCTCGGCCCGCTGGCACGACAGCCGGGACCTGCCCAGCGGATGGGGCCGCTACAAGACCCAGCCTGTCGGTGCAGAGCGCCTGATCCATCGGCTCTACTCGCGCAAGCAGCACTCTCACGAGGGAGGCCGCTGATCGATGCTCCTCCCCACCGCCCCTCCGACTGAAGGCCGCTGATCCAAGATGTGCTTCAAGAACCTGCCCATTGAATTCGACGACAGCGGCAAGGCCCGCCTCATAGAGGGCCTCGGCGACCCCTACGCGGTAGCGGTCGCCGAGCCGCGGGACTTCGTCCGCGGCGCGTTCAACCGCCGCAGCGCGGGAGCGCTGGCCGCCCCGCCCCGCCTGAGGGAGTGGAGCATCGACCCGGTGACCCGGGTCGCCGGGGCGCTGGCGGTCCATACCGTGCTCGACCTCGAGACCCGCACCGCGGTGGAGGCCCACTCCATGGCGATGCTGTTCCGCGGCTACGAGATCATCCTCCAGGGACGCGATCCCCGCGACGCCATCGACATCTCGTCGAGAGCATGCGGGGTGTGCGGCGGCGTGCACGCCTCGGTGTCGTCGCTGGCCATCGAGATGGCCTTCGGCATCCAGCCCCCACCCCTCGGCGTGTGCGTGCGCAACCTGGGCGAGGTGGCCGAGATGTTCTACGACCACCCGCTTCATCTGGGTCTGCTGGCCGGACCCGACTACTCGACGGCCATCGTGTCGGTCACCAACCCCGAGCTGGTGGAGCTGGCCTCCAAGACCCTGGCACCCCACGCCGGCGTCCACGGGTACGTCACCATCAAGGACATCATGGACGCCCTCAACCCGCTGGAGGGCTCCATCTACCTGGAGTCGCTGGAGTACACCCGCATCGCCCGCAAGATGTGCACGCTGATGTACGGCAAGTACCCCCACCCGTCCACGCTCGTGCCCGGGGGCGTGTCCACCACCGTCAGCACCACAACCTTCAACGAGTACTACGCCAACCTCGGCCTGATCTTCGACTACGCCAAGCGGCTGGCCGGCATCTGGGACGACATCTGCGACTTCTTCCTAGAGGCCAACCCGGCCTACTCCGATGTGGGTCTGCGGCCGTCGAACCTGATCCAGACCGGCATCTGGGACGACCTCGAGGTCTACGACGCCACCTACGCCAACATCGACGCCTGGGGCCAGGCCCGCTACTCGGCGCCGGGCATCATCAAGGAGGGCGAGCTCCTCACCACCAAGCTCACCGAGATCAACATGGGCATCGAGGAGTTCGTCGAGCACTCCTACTACGAGGACTGGACCACCAACGGCAATGGCAACGGCAGCGTGGCGTTCCCCACCGACGCTCTGGGCAACCCGCTGTCGCCCTACCACGCCTGGAACAAGGAGACCATCCCCCGCCCGGAGGGCAAGAACTTCAAGGAGAAGTACTCCTGGGCCACCGCCCCCCGTTGGGACCGCACCTCCATGGAGACCGGCGTGTACGGGCGCATGTGGACCACCGCCATGGCCCAGCAGCTGCCCGACAATCCCTACATCGAGGCCACCGGCGACGGACTGCGCATGCTGCTGCCCGCCCACGACCTGCCCGAGACCGAGCTGTTCTGGAGGGTGCCCGCCAAGCTCAACGCCTTCGAGCGGAACCGGGGCCGGGCCTACGGGGTGGCCTTCACTGCGGCCATCGGGATGATCTGCCTGATGCAGGCCTTCGAGTACTGGCGCAAGGGCGAGACC
>JAJEJB010000049.1 GCA_022828135.1 Acidimicrobiia bacterium
GTTCGGATTGGAGTCTGCAACTCGACTCCATGAAGTCGGAGTCGCTAGTAATCCCGGATCAGCAACGCCGGGGTGAATACGTTCCCGGGCCTTGTACACACCGCCCGTCACACCACGAAAGTCGGCAACACCCGAAGTCAGTGGCCTAACTCTTTTGAGAGGGAGCTGCCGAAGGTGGGGTTGGCGATTGGGGTGAAGTCGTAACAAGGTAGCCGTACCGGAAGGTGCGGCTGGATCACCTCCTTTCTAAGGAGCATGATCTCAACGGTTGGTTGGCTGCTCAGGCCAGCTTTCAGTTGAGTGCTTCCAGTTAAGGCACTCGCTTGTCCGTCTCTTCCGTTTTGAGGAAGTGGTCATGGCACCGCTCCCTTTAGGGCGCGCTGACTCGTCCCGTTTCATCGCCCATGGATCGCCTCTTGAGAATTGCATAGCGAGCACGAGCATCTTTCGCGAGATGCAATGAAAATGAAACCCAAGCTACTAAGAGCCAACGGTGAATGCCTTGGCACTGACTACCGATGAAGGTCGTGAGAGGCTGCGATAAGCCGCGGGGAGCTGCCAACTAAGCTTCGATCCGCGGATGACCGAATGGGGAAACCCGGCACTCGTAATGGAGTGTCACTGCCGTCTGAACACATAGGGCGGCTAGAGGGAACCGGGTGAACTGAAACATCTAAGTAACCCGAGGAAAAGAAAGCAACAGCGACTCCCTGAGTAGCGGCGAGCGAAACGGGAAGAGCCTAAACTCAGGTGGTGGAAAGCCTGGCGGCGTTGCCACCTGGGGGTTGTGGGAACCGATTGGGAGAGCGCCAGATCTCCCGCAGAGTTACAAAGACAGTGGGTAGTGGAATCGCTCTGGAAAGGCGAGCCATAGAGGGTAATGGCCCCGTACACGAAACTCATCTGTCCTCTGATCGGATCTCCCGAGTAGCGCCGGATCCGGGAAAGCCGGCGTGAATCTGCGAGGACCACCTCGTAAGGCTAAGTATAAGTCAGTGACCGATAGTGAACTAGTACCGTGAGGGAAAGGTGAAAAGCACCCCGGGAGGGGAGTGAAATAGTACCTGAAACCGTTGGTTTACAAGCAGTCAGAGTGTCGCCTCCGTCGCTGTGTGCCTCGGAGGTCACGATGGCGTGCCTTTTGAAGAATGAGCCTGCGAGTTACGGTGTGTGGCAAGGTTAACCCGTGAGGGGAAGCCGGAGCGAAAGCGAGTCTGAACAGGGCGTTCAGTCGCATGCTGTAGACCCGAAGCCGAGTGATCTAGCCATGGGCAGTGTGAAGCGGGGGTAAGACCCCGTGGAGGCGCGAACCCACTTCGGTTGAAAACGGAGGGGATGACCTGTGGTTAGGGGTGAAAGGCCAATCAAACTCGGTGATAGCTGGTTCTCCGCGAAATGTATTTAGGTGCAGCGTCGCATGTTCAGCCGTGGAGGTAGAGCACTGGATGGGCTAGGGGCCCCACAAGGTTACTGACCCCAACCAAACTCCGAATGCCACGGTTCCAGAGTGCGGCAGTGAGTCCTCGGGGGATGAGCTTCGATGGACAAAAGGGAAACAGCCCAGACCGCCGGTTAAGGCCCCTAATTCTGTACTAAGTGGTAAACGATGTGGGATTGCCCAGACAGCCAGGAGGTTGGCTTAGAAGCAGCCACCCTTGAAAGAGTGCGTAACAGCTCCCTGGTCGAGTGGCCCTGCGCGGACAATGTAACGGGGCTTAAGTACAGAGCCGAAACTGCGGATGTCTGTGTAAACAGGCATGGTAGCGGAGCGTCGATCTTGGTGTGAAGCGCCGGTGTGAACCGTCGTGGACCGTGGTCGAGTGCGAATGCAGGTATGAGTAGCGAAAGAGGGGTGAGAAACCCCTCCACCGGATGTCCAAGGGTTCCTGGGGAAGGCTAATCCTCCCAGGGTAAGTCGGGAGCTAAGGCGAGGCCGATAGGCGTAGTCGATGCACAACCGGTTGATATTCCGGTACCACCAAGTGCGCGTCCATGCAAAAGCGAGATTGCTAAGAGGATGCCTTGCGCCCCACGAAGGGGCAATAGGTCGAATCGACCCATCTCGTGGCTGCAAGCAATGCGGGGACACAGTAAGGTAGGTGAGCCCAGGCGATGGTTGTCCTGGGGTAAGCGTGTAGGAGGAGGACCAGGCAAGTCCGGGCCTCATGAACTCTGAGACGTGAAGCCGAGCCGCTACAGGTGAAGTCACTGATCCTATGCTGTCGAGAAAAGCCGCTAGCGAGCTCACTCGGTGCCCGTACCCCAAACCAACTCAGGTGGACAGGTAGAGAATACCAAGGTGATTGGGTGAACTATGGTTAAGGAACTCGGCAAATTGCGTCCGTAACCTCGGGAGAAGGACGACTCCAATAGGGTGACGGCCCTTAGCGGCCTGAGCTCGAAGGAGTGGCACACACCAGGGGGAAGCGACTGTTTACTAAAAACACAGCAGCGTGCGAAGCCGCAAGGCGATGTATACGCTGTGACGCCTGCCCGGTGCTGGAAGGTTACGGGGAAAGGTTAGCCTTCGGGCGAAGCTTTGAACCTAAGCCCCAGTAAACGGCGGCCGTAACTATAACGGTCCTAAGGTAGCGAAATTCCTTGTCGGGTAAGTTCCGACCTGCACGAATGGCGTAACGACTTCCCTACTGTCTCAACCATAGACCCAGCGAAATTGAAGTACGAGTAAAGATGCTCGTTAGCTGCAGAAGGACGGAAAGACCCCGTGCACCTTTACTACAGTCTGGTATTGGTTTTTGGTATAGGTTGTGTAGGATAGGTGGGAGACTTGGAAGCAAGGGCGCCAGCTCTTGTGGAGTCAACCTTGAAATACCACCCTTCCTATGCTGGAAATCTAACCTAGGTCCGTAATCCGGATTAGGAACAGTGCCAGATGGGTAGTTTGACTGGGGCGGTCGCCTCCCAAAGGGTAACGGAGGCGCCCAAAGGTTCCCTCAGCCTGGTCGGCCATCAGGCGTTGAGTGCAATGACATAAGGGAGCTTGACTGCGAGACGTACATGTCGAGCAGGTGCGAAAGCAGGGCATAGTGATCCGGCGGTTGCGTGTGGAAGCGCCGTCGCTCAACGGATAAAAGGTACGCCGGGGATAACAGGCTCATCTTCCCCAAGAGTCCATATCGACGGGAAGGTTTGGCACCTCGATGTCGGCTCATCGCATCCTGGGGCTGAAGCAGGTCCCAAGGGTTGGGCTGTTCGCCCATTAAAGCGGTACGCGAGCTGGGTTTAGAACGTCGTGAGACAGTTCGGTCCCTATCCTCTGCAGCCGGAAGAGACTTGAGGAAAGCTGTCCCTAGTACGAGAGGACCGGGACGGACGCAGCTCTCGTGTGCCAGTTGTTCCGCCAGGAGCATGGCTGGTTGGCGACCTGCGGAAGGGATAACCGCTGAAAGCATCTAAGCGGGAAGCCTGTTCCAAGATGAGGTCTCTCACCGGGTAACCGGGTAAGGCCCGTGGCAGAACACCACGTTGATAGGCCGGAAGTGTACGCACGGTGACGTGTTCAGCTGACCGGTACTAATCGGCCGAGGGCTTGGTTCAATTTCGCATCGAGCGCTCGGTGCTCGTGCTCGCTATGGAGTTCGTCAAGAGGCGATCCCGCTGAGGGGTTCGCCCGTACGACAACAAGTTTCGGTGGCGATAGCGGCGGGGTCACACCCGTTCCCATTCCGAACACGGAAGTTAAGCCCGCCAGCGCCGATGGTACTTGGGTGGAGACGCCCTGGGAGAGTAGGACGCCGCCGGATTTCGCCGATCAGAAGGCCCCGATGACCACCACCGGGGCCTTCTGCCATTCCGGGGCACGATTTCAGGCCGCAGGTAGGCTCCGCGCCTATGGCAGGCAACGGTGACGGATCGAGTCGGCCGCGGTCCAAGCCGCATCGCGGCAAGCCGCGCCGGCGCGTGCCGCTGCCGCCGGTGCCGTATCCGGCACCGGATCCTCACTCCGAGCTGGTGCGCGCGCTGGGACCCGAGCGCGGCAGGAGCGCGGTGCGGCGTTTCGAGACGGCGGCCAAGGCCTTTCGAGCCGAACGGTTCGCAGAGGCACTCCCGCTGCTGGCCCGGCTGGCCCGCGATGCCCCTGAGGTTGCCGATGTGTGCGAGCTGCACGGCTTGGTGCTGTACCGTCTGGGTCGCTTCCGGGCGGCCATGGACGAGCTGGAGTCCTTCCGCGAGTTGAGCGGGTCGGTGGAGCAGCATCCCGTCCTGGCCGACTGCCACCGGGCGCTGGGCCGCTGGGCCGATGTGGAGGCGCTCTGGAAGGAACTGGGCGCGGCATCGCCGTCGGCCGAGCTGGTGACCGAGGGACGCCTCGTGCTGGCCGGCGCCAAGGCCGACAGGGGAGAGCTGCCGGAGGCCATCCGGGTTCTGGAGCAGGGCTGGCGCCTGCCGTCGCGACCCCGGGCCCACCATCTGCGACGGGCCTACGCCCTCGCCGACCTCTACGAACGGGCCGGCCGATCCCCGAGGGCCCGGGAGCTGTTCCGCTGGGTCGAGTCCCACGACCCGCGGCTGGCCGACGTTTCCCAACGGGTCCGCGCCCTCAGCTGAGCGCGCCGAAGAGCGCCTCCATGTCGCGGCGGACCTTCACCGCGTCGCTGGTCTCGTCGACCTTCACGTCGGCCCACGTGATGACCTGACCCTTGGACACGTCGTTGACCAGGGGCACGTCGTGGGCGAGACCGATCGGCAGGGCGCCTTTGGCGAGGCTGTCGCCGGCCGGCATCAGCCGGCCCCGGACAGTGAAGCCTCCCTCGCCGTCGAGGTTCTCGCCCGCGATGAGGTGGCGTTTGGCCACCGCTACTGCATCGCCGTTGAACCCGGTGGGCGTCCCGGTCGGTTCGCCGCGCAGGGCGGCGCTCAAGACTGACACGCCGACTTCCAGGCCGATCAGGTGGTAGGGCTTGTAGGTCGCGCTGTAACGGCCACTGCGGTCGGTGATGAGGCCGTACTCGGCGAAGCAGCGCGCCGTGTAGTCGCTGGGTGCCTCGAAGACCACGTAGACGCCCCAGCGCAGATCGCGCTCGACCGGTTCGCCGTTCCGATGGAGCGACGAGACCACCTCCACCTGGCCCTTGTGGTGCAGCGTGCCACCCTCGGCAAGGGGTCGCAGGACCTCTGCGAGCTGGTCGGTGCCGGCCGGCGGGAATCCGAGCCCGCCCGGCGCCGGCGTCAGGCCGGTGGCGTTGGACACCGCGGCCATCTCGATCGCCGACTTCGTGCCGTCAAGGAATGAGTTGAACATCTGCGGGTTCATGCCGCCCTCGGCGGCCTGCTCGGGCGAGATGCCGTAGCCGTCCCAGACCGTCTCGGGCGTGGAATCGTGGAAGCTCGGCAGGTACTTGGTGCCCTTGCCCGCTGCGACCACACCGAGACCGGCGGCTTGTGCCCAGTCGACCATCTCGCAGATCAGCGCGGGCTGGTCGCCGTAGGCCATCGAGTAGACCAGCCCGGCCTTGCGGGCCTCGGTGGCCAGCAGCGGTCCGGCCAGGACGTCGGCTTCGACGTTGGCCATGACGATGTGCTTGCCGCTGGCGATGGCGGTCCGGGCGTGGGCCAGGCCGGCCGGGGGGTTGCCGGTCGCGTCGATCACGACCTCCACCCCGTCGGCGGAGATCAGCTCGAAGGCATCGTCGGTCAGGTGGACCGTGCCTTGCTCCGACGCGGCAGCCGGCGACGGTGAGCGGCAGGTCTCCTCGGGCCAGCCGGTCGCGGCCAGGGCGGCGCGGGCCCGGTCGGGATCGGCGTCGGCGATGGCTGTCACGCAGAGGCCCGCGGTGGTCCTGGCTTGGGCCAGGAACATCGAGCCGAACTTGCCGGCTCCGATCAGGCCGACGGTGACGGGGCGGCCTTCAGCGAAGCGCTCCTGCAGTAGCCGGAAGAGGTTCATGCTGTGGACCCAGACTGTGGTCGCGTGCGTGCTGATCGGGGGCCGAGATCTCCTGTCGGATCAGTTCTTCGAGGCAGTCGTCGGCCAGGGGCTCGATCGGAGCGAAGTCGCGCAGGGCTCGCCACTCCGCCCGTTGGAACCTGCGGATGTGGTTCGAGACCTCGCAGAGGCTCAGGTAGACGATCACCCGGCTCAGGGGGCTGATGTTGGGCGGGCTGGCGTGCGCCATGTTGGAGTGGAACATCAGCACGCAGCCGGCCGTGCCCGTAGGCGCGACCACGCCGCCCTTCTCGGCCAACTCGCGGACGGTCTCACGCTCCAGGCACCAGAGCGGATAGGTGGTGGTCTCCAGATCGTGGCTGGCCTCGAGCACGCCGAGCCTGTGGCTGCCAGGAATGAGCATCAGCGGCCCGTTGGCCGCAGTCACGTCGTCGAGGAAGACAGCGATGTTCATCGCCCGCGGCTCGGGCATGTCGTCGTCGCGCTGCCAGGTGCCGTAGTCCTGGTGCCACTGCCACACCGCACCGTCGAAGGCCGCCTTCGCGTTGATCTTGAACTGGTGCATGTACACCCGGCCGTCGAGGATCTGCATCACCGGCTCGAGGAGCCGGGGGTGGGCGGCGATGCGCCGGTACGCCTCGTTGTAGCGGTGGGCGGCGAAGGCGCTGCGGGGTGCGCCGTTGTCCTCGCGCCACACCTCCTCTCGCTGCAAGGCGAAGCAGATGTCGGCCTCGCGGCGCAGCAGAGCGGTCTCCGCGGCCGAGAAGACGTCGGGCAGGAACAGGTAGCCCGTCTCGTCGAACTCCTGGAGTTGGTCGTCGGTGAGCCTCATCGCTCGTCCCCCCTGGATGTTGGCAGTGACGCTAGCGCAACTCGTTCGAGCCCCGCCCGTGGTCCACCTTCGCGGGTCCGCGCGCTCAGCGGACCGCGGGCGCTACCGTGGCGGCAGGCGGGCGCGGGTCGCCTGGCTTGCCGATCGGCGGTCGCCTCGGACCACCCCATCAGGAGCTTTCCGTGGACATTCACACCCTTCTCGGCGAATCCGCCGAGTCGCTGCTCGAGCATGAGTGCAAGACCTTCGAGCGGGAGTCGCTGACCCTTCCCGGCCCCGACTTCGTGGACCGGGTCCTCGCCGCGAGCGATCGCTCGCCCCAGGTGCTGCGCAGCATCCAGTCGCTGTTCGGCAGCGGCCGGTTGGCCGGCACCGGCTACGTGTCGATACTGCCCGTCGACCAGGGCATCGAGCACTCGGGCGCAGCGTCGTTCGCGCCCAACCCGGCCTACTTCGACCCGATGAACATCGTGGAGCTGGCCATCGAGGGAGGCTGCAACGCGGTGGCCACCACATTCGGCGTGCTGGGCATGGCGTCGCGCCGCTACGCCCATCGCATCCCGTTCATCGTCAAGCTCAACCACAACGAGTTGCTGAGCCATCCCGAGTCGTACGACCAGGTGATGTTCGGCTCGGTGGAGCAGGCTTGGGACCTTGGCGCGGCCGGCGTGGGCGCCACCGTCTACTTCGGCTCGGACAATGCCCGGCGCCAGATCGGAGAGGTCTCCGAGGCCTTCGCGGCCGCCCACGAGCTGGGCATGTTCACCGTGCTGTGGTGCTACCTGCGCAACCCGGCATTCAAGGTGGACGGCATCGACTACCACGGGGCCGCCGACTTGACCGGTCAGGCCAACCACATGGGCGTCACCATCGAGGCCGACATCATCAAGCAGAAGCTGCCCACCAACAACGGCGGCTATCGGGCCGTCGGCTTCGGCAAGACCCACGACCTCGTCTACGACCAGCTCACCAGCGACCATCCCATCGACCTGTGCCGCTACCAGGTGGCCAACTGCTACATGGGCCGGGTCGGGCTGATCAACAGCGGCGGGGCATCGTCGGGCGCCAGCGATCTGGCCGAGGCGGTCGCCACCGCGGTCATCAACAAGCGGGCCGGCGGCACCGGTCTGATCTCGGGTCGCAAGGCCTTCCAGCGGCCCATGGTCGAAGGCGTCGAACTGCTCAACGCCATCCAGGACGTGTACCTGGACGCCGCCGTCACCGTGGCCTGAATCCGGTAGCGCAGAACCTGCAAATGAACCGGCCGAGAGGCCGAGCGGACGGGGAGCGACTTGTGAACATCGTCGCGGCGCGCCGAGCGAGGCCGTGGCCCGAGCGGCCCGTGAGCGCAGCGAACAAAAGCGGGAATAAAGCCGTGGCCTCAAACGGTATACCGGCTAGGGTGACGCCTGCGGGCCGGAGATGGTGGGTCTCAACCGTGGGTCGCGCCGTCCGCCCCCGCACAGCGGGTGCAAAGGAGCATCAGTGACCGAGACTTCGGCACGGACCCAGGAGGTCCGAACGACCGATGGCATCGTCCTTCGCTTCGCGGGCGACTCCGGCGACGGCATGCAACTCACCGGCGACCGGTTCACCTCGGCCAGCGCCCTGTTCGGCAACGACCTGGCCACCCTGCCCGAGTTCCCTGCCGAGATCAGGGCCCCGGCCGGCACGCTGGCCGGCGTCTCGTCGTTCCAGGTTCACATCTCCGACCACGACATCACCACTCCCGGTGACGCCCCCACGGTCCTGGTGGCCATGAACCCGGCTGCGCTGCAGTCCGACCTGCACCTGCTGAAGCCGGGCGGGACCGTCATCGTCAACGCCGACGCCTTCAACGAGCGCAACCTGGCCAAGGCCGGGTACGAGTCCAACCCGCTGGAGGACGGCAGCCTCGACGGCTACACGGTGGTCACCGCCCCCATGACCGACCTCACCAAGCGGGCTTGCCAGGACCTGGGCGTCAAGCCCCGCGACGCAGAGCGGTCCAAGAACTTCTTCGCCCTCGGGCTGGTGTCGTGGCTGTACTCGCGCCCGGTCAAGCCCACCGTCGACTGGATCGACGGCAAGTTCGCAGGGCGCGACACGGTGATCGCGGCCAACAAGGCCGCCTTCGCCGCGGGCCACGCCTTCGGGGAGACCGCGGAGTTGGGCGCCAGCCGGCTCATGGTCAACCCGGCCGAGCTGGAGCCGGGCACCTACACCAACATCAACGGCAACACCGCGCTGTCGTGGGGGCTCATCGCCGCCTCCCAGCAGGCCGGCATACCGCTGTTCCTCGGCTCCTACCCGATCACGCCGGCCAGCGACGTGCTGCATGAGCTGGCCAGGCACAAGAACTTCGGGGTCCGCACCCTTCAGGCCGAGGACGAGATCGGCGCGGTGGGCGCCGCCCTCGGCGCGGCCTACGGGGGCCACATCGGCGTCACCACCACCTCGGGTCCCGGCATGGCCCTCAAGGCCGAGACCGTGGGCCTGGCCGTGAGCCTGGAGGTTCCGCTGGTGGTCATCGACATCCAGCGGGGCGGCCCGTCGACCGGCCTGCCGACCAAGACCGAGGCGGCTGACCTGCTCATGGCCATGTACGGCCGCCACGGCGAGGCGCCCCTGCCCATAGTGGCAGCCCAGAGCCCCTCGGACTGCTTCTTCACGGCCATCGAGGCGGTGCGCCTGGCTGTCGAGCACCGCACGCCGGTGATCCTGCTCTCGGACGGCTACTTGGCCAACAGCAGCGAACCGTGGCGCATCCCCGACGTCGAGCAGCTCGACTCCATCGCCGTCAATTTCGCCTCCAAGCCCAACCACGTGAACGACGAGGGCGAGTCCGTCTTCTGGCCCTTCCGCCGCGACGAGCGGCTGGTGCGCCCCTGGGCCATCCCCGGCACTCCGGGACTCATGCACCGCATCGGCGGGATCGAGAAGGAGGACGGCAGTGGCAACATCAGCTACGAGCCCGACAACCACCAGGCCATGGTGCGGCTGCGGGCCGAGCGGATCGCCCTGATCGCCCACCACATCCCGCCCGCGGAGATCGTCGGCGACCCGGACGCGTCCGTCGCGGTGGTCAGCTGGGGCTCGACGTGGGGCGCCATCACCTCGGCCCGCCGCCGGATCGAGTCGGCCGGCCGCCGCCTGGCCCACATTCACCTGCGCCATCTGAACCCGCTGCCAGCCAACCTCGGGGACCTGCTGCGGTCGTTCGAGCGGGTCGTGGTGCCGGAGATGAACACCGGGCAGCTCTGCCGGATGCTGCGGGCCGAGTATCTCGTCGACGCCCGGTCGGTGACCAAGGTCTCGGGCCAGCCCTTCACCGCGGCGGAGCTGGTGGAGGCGATCGGGGAGGCGATCGGGGCGACGGGAGAGCAACGATGACCGACGTGCCCGTGACAACCCGCAAGGACTGGACCACCGACCAGGAGGTCCGCTGGTGCCCCGGCTGCGGCGACTACTCGATCCTCACCGCCGTGCAGCTGCTGATGCCCGAGCTGGGCGTGCGGCGCGAGGACACGGTCTTCGTGTCGGGGATCGGCTGCGCGGCCCGGTTCCCGTACTACATGAACACCTACGGCCTGCACGCCATCCACGGACGCTCGCCGGCGGTGGCCACCGGCCTGGCCATGGCCCGGGGCGACCTGCACGTCTGGGTGGTGGGCGGCGACGGCGACATGATGTCGATCGGGGGCAACCACCTGATCCACGCGCTGCGCCGCAACGTGAACCTGAACATCCTGCTGTTCAACAACCAGATCTACGGGCTGACCAAGGGCCAGTACTCGCCCACCAGCGAGCGGGGCAAGGTCACCAAGTCCACCCCCCACGGATCCGTCGAGCAGCCGTTCAACGCGATCTCTCTGGCGCTGGGGGCCGAGGCGTCGTTCGTGGCCCGCACCCATGACATGGACCGGGGCCACATGCAGGAGATGTTCCGGCGGGCCCACAGCCATCCGGGGGCGGCGTTCGTCGAGGTCTTCCAGAACTGCAACGTGTTCAACGACGGCGCCTTCGCGGCCATCACCAAGCGCGACGCCCGCGACTCGATGCTCATCGACCTACGCCACGGCGAGCCGGTGCGCTTCGGAGCCGACGGCGAGTTCGGCGTGGTGATGGACGGCGGTCGGGCCAGGGTGGCGAAGGTCGCTGAGGTGGGCGTGGATGCGCTCGTGGTGCACGACGAGGCTGATCCCGATCCGTCGATGGCGTTCGCGCTGAGCCGTCTGGCCAACACCAACGACGTGCCCACCCCGATCGGGGTCTTCCGTGCCGTCGAGCGCTCGGAGTACGGCTCGGCCGTCACCTCCCAGATAGCCGCCTCCCAGTCGAAGGCCGGACCGGGCGACCTCCGCAAGCTGCTGCACTCCCGCCCCACCTGGCAAGTCGCCTGAGCGGAGCCGGCCGACTAGCTCTCGGGCACGTCGTAGGTCTGGGCCGTCAGGGCGCCGTCCACGATGAGGTTGATGCCCGACACGTACTGGGCCTCATCGGAGGCGAGGTACAGGAACGCGTGGGCGATGTCGTCCACGGACGCCAAGCGGTTGGCCGGCACCACCGGGAAGCCCTCGGTGCGCCACTTGTTCATCAGTTCCTCGCCGGCGAGGTCGACCGACTGCTGGGTGTCGGCCGGGCCCGGACCCACGCTGTTGCAGCGGATGTTGTAGGGCGCGCACTCCACTGCGATGGCCTTGGTCAGCGCGGCCACCCCGGCCTTGGCCACGCAGTAGTGGGTGAAGCCTCGACCGTGCCCCAGCGCGGCGATCGACGAGGTGAACAGGATCACCCCGCCCCCGGTGTCCTTCATTGCCCGGGCCGCCCGGTTGCCCATCACGAAGTAGGCGTCGAGGTTCACCGACAGGACCCGGCGCCATTCGGTGTCGGTCATGTCGACGAACTCGGCAATGGTCCAGGCGGCCGCATTGGACACCATCACGTCGAGCTTCGGGTCGATGGCCAGAGCTTGATCGACCGCTTCGGCGCAGTTCTCCATGACGCCCAGATCGGTGTTGATGAGGTGCGGCGTGGCTCCCAACTCCTCGATCACCGGCGCGACCGCGTCCAGCCGTTCCTGCTTGTAGTCGAGCAGGTACAGGTTCCTGGCCCCCTCGGCAGCGAACAGCTCGGCCGTGCGGCGCCCGAATCCGCTGCCGGCCCCGGTCACGAAGACGTTGCGTCCCTCGAATCGTCGGCTCATCATTGTCGTTCCTCCGGTCCTCGATGTTGGAGTTCGTCCGGCGTTGATTGCAAATCGGCCGGAGGCCGTCGCACGATGTCGTCTCCCCGCTCATCTGGAATGGCGGTTCCTTCGTCGATTGGGTCAATATGGCTGCCCGACCTACAAGCCCGGAGGCAACCGTGATCAAAGTAATCGGCACCGCATACAAGCGCGACGACTTCTCGACCCAGGAGTTCTTCGACTACTGGCGGGACATCCACGCGCCCATCTCGGCGAAGATCGGCCCGATGCGCGGCTACGTGGTCTCCGAAGTGATCAGGAAGGTCCAGGGAGAGCTGCACGCCGAGGCGTTCATCGAGCAGTGGTGGGACGACCTGGACGCGTTCGAGAAGGCGGGCGAGACGCCCGAGATGGAGGTCGCCTGGGCGGACGTCTCGAACTACGCCAAGACCACCGGGACGTTCTGGGTGACGAAGGAGCACGTCTACATCCCGCCTCCCATCCCGCGGGGCGGCACCTTGAGCAGGCAGGCCTGGCTGGCCTAGCGGCAGAATCCCCTACGTCGAATCCGTCGGCGGGTCCAGGACCCTCCTCAGTTCGGGAACCCAATCCAGGCGGGTCTCGCTGAGCATCCCGTAGTTGGTGATGCTCAAGTCGTTGAATCCCATCTGGCTGATGGTGCCGAAGCGGCGCCTGGCGTCGTCGAGCGTCGCCAGGTATTGCGGTGCGAGGTTCAGAACGACGTTGACCCTCGATGGGTCGAAGTAGCGGCCTGCATAATCCAGCTCGGCGCGAGTCCAGCCCTCATCGACTTTGGCCGCGCCCGGACCGCCGGCCGTGTAGCCGAAGACGATCAGCCGGTCGAGGACTCGTGACCAGGCTGCGAAGTCGGTGCCCTCGATCCAGGTGCTGTGTTCGAGGGTCGGCGGGAAGATGGCCGAGAAGCAGTGGAGCTCCGTGCTCTCGCTGCGGCATTGCTCCGCCAGCGAAGCAACAAGGGAGGCCACGGTCTCTTGCCGGTACGAGATGAGCGCCTGGAGGTCATCGTTCGCCGCAAGTGCTTCTCTCACGTCCTCCACGCCGACGCTCCAGACGTCGTCGCGCCACCGTCTCTCCAAATCCCGGCTGATCGCCGCCCGCAGCTCGAAGATCGAGATCCCCTCCCGGCGGGCTCCGGCCATGCATGCATCGCAGAAGCACAGCGACAGGAGCAGTTCCTCGAGCGGTCCGTGGCCGACGTACTCGGCCTCATGGTGGTGGAAATGGCGATAGCCGAGATAGCCGATCGACTCGAGCCTGATGGCGCCGAAGATGCCCGACCGCGCCAGTTCGCCGACCAGGGACTCGGCGAACCGGCGAGCCTGCGGATGGGAGGGGCACAGCGCATAGCTGTAGGGGTTCCTGAAGCAGTTCCGCACAACGCCGAGGGGGAGCCTCCGGCCGAGCTCGGAGCCGTGCATCGGCATCGCCCATGCGTCGAGCCGGATTCCCCGGTCTGAGAGGGCCTCCGCCAGTCCCTGCCAGAACCGCTTGCCCGATCTGGGTGCGGACTCCGACTCCATCCCGGCAAAGGGTGCCTCGAGGCTCTCGAACGGGTAGTTCGCCCCGGGCCCACCCAGGAGACGGACCTTGTGTTCCCGTGCCCGCGGCAGGATGGCACGGCCGGAGTGATAGAGAACACTGGGGCTCGCCGATGTGACGCCTAGTTCTTCCAGGCGCGCCGCGAATCGGTCGATCCCCTCATCCTCGATGTCCCAAGGAAAGACCCAGAACCCGACCGGCATCCGTCCTCCTGTCCTTGGCTTCAGTCCTCGACGGCCGCCGGTGTTCCCGACTCCGCGGCACGACCGATCGCTTCCACGACGGCTTGGACATGCACCGCGTCCTCAATCGAAGCGACACCCGTGTGGAGGTCGCCCCGGACATGGGCCAGGAAGTCGAAGAGCTCGTCGCGCAGCGCTCCGCCCACCCCCAGTGCCGAGGCGGGAAACAGTGTGGACTCGGGCACGTAGGTCCGCTCGTCGGTCATCAGCATGAGCGACGGGTCGTACAGGGAGAGCGTCTCGACAGCCAACGTGCCGTGCACCTCGAAGTGCGCGTCGAGAACGCCGGCGCCCTCATCCTCGCGGCCCAGCGGGCCGATGATGTTGGCCGGCGCGCCGTCGGGAATGAGCCAGGACGTCTCCAGCACAGCCACAGCTCCGCCGTCGAACTCCAGGACGGCCACAACAGCCTCAGGCGGGGGTCCTCCCAGGAACTTCTGGCCCCACGCCGACACGCGAACGCAACGCTGCTTGGTGAGCCAGGTCGCCAGATCGATGTCGTGAACCATGCTCTCCAGTACGGGATGGCTGTGCTTGCCCCACGTCTCGAACCAGGTGCGGGAGCAATTCCGCTTGGAACGGATCAGCACCACGCGGCCGAGGCGCCCGCTGTTCACATGGTCGTGCAGCAGCTGGTGGCGGGCCTCGTACCGCAGGATGTAGCCCGCTTGGAATATGAGGCCGTGCTGATGGGCGAGGTTCTTCAGCTCCCGGGCCTCGGCCCAGGACAGCGCCAGCGGCTTCTCGGAGAACACGTGGATGCCGGCCTCGAGAGCGGCACGGCTGATTGCCGCATGACTGTCCGACGACGAGGCGACGATCACGCAGTCCGGCTCCATGCCCTGGAGCATCTCGACCGCGTCGTCGAAGATCGCTGCTTGCGGGTGCTCCTGTGCCGCCTGGTGCCGGCGGTCCGCACTCAGCTCGGCAATGGCGAATTCGGTGACGAACGGATTGGCCGCTATGACCTGGGCGTGCCGGATGGCGAAACCGAAGCCGGCGAGTCCTACCTTCATTACTTGGCGACGCCCTGGGTCATCACTTGGCGACGCCTTGGGCCAGCCCCCGCACGACGTAGCGCTGGAATACGAGCGCGAGCAGCACCGGCGGCACGACCGCGAGTACAGTCGCAGCTGCCAGCGTTGTCCAGTTGAACTGGAAGAAGCCCCGGAAGCCTGCGAGGACCGGTGGGATCGTCAACTGGTTGGTCAACGTCAGCGCGTAGAAGAACTCTCCCCAGCTCTCGAGGAACACCAGACAGGCGGCCGCGATGAAGCCGGGCCTGGCGATGGGGCGTATCACATACCAGAGCGCCTGAAGCCGCGAGGCCCCGTCCACCAGGGCTGCCTCGTCCAGTTCGCGGGGCAGCCCGTCGAAGTAGTTCTTGAGGACCAGGATGGTGATCGGCAGCGTGAACGAGGTGTAGACGATCACGAGTCCGTAGCGGCTGTTGATGAGGCCCAGGTCGCGGAGGGCGACGAAGAAGGCGGCCACGATCGCGATCGGGGGCACGAGACGAGCGAAGAGAACGGAGAAGTAGCTCAGCCGGGAGCCTCGGAACCGGAACCGTGACATCGAATAGGCGGCGGTACCGCCTAGGGCGAGGTTCGCCACCACAGTGAGGATGCCTACGGCGAGACTCTCTCCCAGCGCCGTCAGCACCCTGAGGCCTACCTGGGCGCCGCCGGGAGCGACTTGGCCGGCGAGGATCGCGCTGTAGTTCCCCAGGGTCGGCTCCTCCGGGATCCAGTGCGGCGGTACCGCCACCGCCTCGGCGGGAGTCATGAAGCTGCTGTTGACGAGGAACCAGAACGGGAACAGCACCCAGACGGCGAACAGCACGAGAGCCGCGTACAGCAGTGCGGTGACCGCTCGTCTCCTGAGAACTGGTCGACTCAGCGTCCTGCTCGCCATCGCTTCTCGCTCACGCGGCCAACGGGTCGTCTCGTCCGAGCAGTATCAGTGCGATCGAGCTCACAAGCACTGCGACGACTCCCAGCATCACCGCCAGCGCCGATCCTGCTCCTATGTCCGAGAAAATGAAGAGCTGCCGGTACAGCAGGATCGGTAGCAGGGTCGTGGCATCACCGGGTCCGCCCTGGGTCATCACCCAGACCGTGTCGAATTGGAGAACCCCGTAGATCACGTTGATGATGACAACCACCAGCAGCATCGGGCGGATCCAGGGGAAGACAACCCCACGGAACCGTTGCCACGCCGTGGCCCCGTCGACCTTCGCCGCTTCGACTATCTCGTTGGGGAGCGTCTGGAGAGAAGCCAGGAACAGGAGGGCCGAGAACGACGCCTGGTGCCAGGCGGCCGCCAGGATCGTGAAGACGAGCGCCCATTCCCGGTCGGCCAGGAACGGCTTGTAGTCCTCGATCACACCGATTTCGAACAGGACCGCGTTGAGTCCGCCCACCTGCGGGTCGATGAGCCACTTCCACATCACCCCCGCGATGATGACGGGCGTGGCCCATGGGATGATCAGGAGTGCCCGGGCGATGCCCCGCCCTCGCAGCGGCTGGTCGAGCAGCAGCGCGAAGAGCAGTCCGAGGACCGTGGCCAGGAGGACGTATCCGGCCGTGTATTGCAGGGTGACCACGAGCGATTCGACGAAGGACTCGTCTCCGAGAACCTTCCCGTAGTTGTCGGTGCCGACGAACGTGGCGGGATCGTCCGAGAGCGGGACCCGCTGGAAGCTGTAGATCAACGTCTGTATGCCTGGAATGCCGACGACCAGGACCAGCGAGATGATGGCGGGGAGCGCGAGGACCAGGCCGAACTGCCGGTCGCTCAACCGGGACCCGGCTTGGGGTGGCGCCTTGGTGCGGGCCGCCGTCGTCTCGCGGCGCGGCGTTGTCATTCCCGCTCTTGTTCGCTTCGCTCACGGGCCGCTCGGGCCACGGCCTCGCTATGCACCCCTACGGCAACTGCCAGCGGGATGGGTCAACCGCTCGGCCTCTAGCCCGCCGCCAGCTCTACCGCGTCGTCGGCCATGTTGGCCACGGTCTCCGCCGGTGTCGCGTCGCCGGCCAGCATGTCGTTGACGCGCTCGCCCACCTTGACCTGGAAGCCCTGATACCAGCTCAGCGCCCTTGCCGCCGGTGTCCCCGCCCTGTCGTACTCCGACGTGATCACGCCGAGGTCGTAGTAGTCGGGATAGGCGGCCTGGATGGCGGGATCCTCAAAGAAGGACGGGTACGGGACGGCCAGCGCGGCAGCCTCGACCCAGGTCAGCGGAACGGTGAAGTTCCCGTCGTTGTCGGCCCCCGTGTAGAACTTCAGCAGGTCCCAGGCGTCCTTCAGGGCGGTTCCTTCGAGGTCCGGGCCCATCTGAACGACCTCGCCGGCAAGGAGCGTCTGGCCCGCTCCGGGCATCGGGGCCATCCGCAGGTCCGCGGCTGCAGGCCCCCCGACGTCGTTGAAGATCTTCAACCAGTAGTCGTGGCCCGCATAGAACGCGAATGTTCCCTGCGTCATTCCGCCGATGAGTTCCGGATTGTCATCGGTGAGAATCGTCGGCGACGTCAACCCGTCCTGGTACATCGCCCGCCACCACTCCAAAACGTCGACACTCCTGGGATCGTCAGCGAAGACTGGCTGGGCAGCATCATCGAACGCGGTGATCCCCTCTCCTAGGAGAGTGGCCATGAGGTACTCCTCGATCCGCTCGTTGAGCCACGACGACTCGTACGGCGCATCCGAGATTCCGTCAGCCTTGATCTTGGCGCACTGGTCGTAGTACTCCTGAAGCGTCTGGGGCGGACCGGAGAATCCTGCCTGCTCGACCATCGCCGCGTTGTAGTGGTTCATGAACACGGCCGAGAAGTAGGGCAGGCTGGTGATCTGCCCGTCGGCGGTGACGAACCGCGACCGCGCCCCCGGGTAGAGCGCATCGATGCGCTCCTCCACGCCCGGCAAGTCGTTCAGCGTCCGGTTCCACCCGTTCTCGAGGAACTGGCCCAGCAGGTACGTGAAGTTGTAGAAGAGGTCGGGCCGGTCTCCGCCCCGGAACCTCGTCTGGATCGCGGCCGGGTAGCCCGTTACGGGCAGCACCTCGAGTTCAACCGTGCCGCCCGACACAGCCGACCAAGTGTCCAAGTGCGTTTGAATTGTGTCCGGCAGGAAATCCCAACCAACAAACCTCAGAGTTCGCCGGGTCGCCTCGGGATCCTCCCCACTACACGCGGCTAGAAGCGCCGCGGCGGCGGGCAGCGACAGGCCTAGACCCATCGCCCCCTGAAGAAAGCCGCGTCGCCCGAAGCGCGCCCGATCTGACATCGATGTGAGATCCGCCCCTCTCACATCACCACTGCCAGAGTGTTGGGACTTCAATCTTTCGCGCATTTTCATACCCCCTAACGCGAAATAGATAATCCGATTTGCATGGTATACAGCTGCTGAATGGAGTGCCAAAGCGAGAAGGCGCTCAAGGGGTTGCTCGCAGCGGTCCGGCTACAGGAGCGAGCGTAAGCTCGTCTGGTGCACTCTTTGAGTGTCGAGCTCGGCATCGACGTCCCGATGAGCGACGGGACGAGACTCGCCACCGACGTGATCCGGCCGGCCGGCGGCGGTCCGGTTCCCGCCGTCGTGGTGCGAACCCCCTACAACCGCAGCACTCCGGCGTCGCGCGGCTTGCAGATCGACGCGTTGGGGCTGGCCGAGGCGGGGTACGCCGTGGTGATCCAGGACGTGCGGGGCCGCTTCGCCTCCGGGGGCGACTTCGAGCCGTTCGTCAACGAGCAGGACGACGGAGTCGACACCGTCGAGTGGGTGGCCGAGCAGCCCTGGTGCAACGGGAGGGTGGGCATGGCCGGAATCAGCTACCTCGGCTTCTGCCAACTGGCGGCGGCTGTACGCCGCCCGGAGCCGTTGCAGGCGATTATGCCCGGACTCACGCCCTGCGATGTGCGCGACGGCTGGATCAGGGAGAACGGGGAGGCGAATCACGGGTTCAACCTCGCATGGATCCTCGGCGTCCTGCTGCCGGTCGACCCCCGCATGGCCGACCCGGCTGGGGCGCTCGACGCCTGGGCGCGGCCCGGCGCCACCGCGGCTGGTGGCTCGGCGGTCAACCAACTCATCGCGGCCAGTCCCCTGGCCGGAGCCTGGCTGGAGTGGAACCGCCCGGATCCGTACGCCGAAGTTCCGTCCATCCCGATCCGTGACTCCATCGCGGGCGTGCCGATCCCGGCCCTGGTGGTGGCCGGCTGGTTCGACGTATTCCAGCCCTCGACGTTCGAACTCTCCGGAGCGCTCGCCAACTCTGTGCTGGTCGCCGGTCCATGGGGTCACAGCGGGCTGCCCCTGGCCCGGGACGCCGGAGCACGCGATCACGGCGGGACTGCTGCGTTCGACCTCAATGGCGCCCAGCGGGCGTTCCTTGACCGGCACCTGCGCGACGCCGACACCGCGGCAGCCAAGGCGGCGGTGTTCGTAACCGGCGCCAACCGTTGGGAGTCGCTCCCGGCGTGGCCTCCCCGGACTACCCGGTTGGCTCTCTTCCCCGGCGCGGGCGGACAGCTCCTCGAAGCCGCCGGGGAGGCAACCGTCGACGTGGGCCTGGACGCGGAGGATCCGACACCCTCGGTCGGGGGGCGGGTCTTTCCCTGGGCACCCGACCTTGTGCCCGGCCCCTTCGACCAGTCGGTACGGGATGCACGCGGCGACGTGCTCACCTTCACGTCCGAGCCGTTGCCCACCGTCGTGACCGTGGCCGGACCGGTGACGCTCACGGTGGCGACGGACGCGGAGCGCCCTGAGGGCATGGTGTTCACGACGCTGAGCGACATGGGGCCCGACGCAGCGGTGTGGAACGTCGCCGACGGCGGCGCGGCCGTCACCGGGCTGAGCACTCGCGTCGACTTGGGCCACGCCGCCCACCAGTTCAGCGTCGGCCACCGTGTGCGCCTGACATTGTCGTTCGGGGCCTTCCCCCGGTACCGGTGGCAACCCGTCCGTGACCACCGCCAGATCAACCTCGGTTCAGGCACCCGGCTCGAAGTTGGGATCTGGCAATGAGGATCGACCGCATCGAGGTCCGGCACGTCACGATGCCGCTGCTGTACCCGTGGCGAACGGCGTCACACGAGATCTCAGCAATCGACAGCCTGCTGGTGAGGGTCACCAGTGGAGACCTCGAAGCGTGGGCCGAATCGTGTCCCTTCGGGACGCCCGACTACAGCCCCGAGTACGCCGCGGGCGCCCTCGCGGTGCTTCGCGACTGGCTCGCGCCTGCCGTCGTCGGCGCCGGGATCGATTCCGGCGAACTGCTCCAGCAGCGGCTCTCCCACTTCAAGGGCAACTACTTCGCCAAGGCAGCACTCGATGCGGCTTGGTGGGTGCTCGAAGCACGCCGTGTCGGCAAGCCCCTGCACACTCTCCTCGGCGGCCGGCGCAATCGGGTGGAGGTCGGAGCCGACTTCGGTGTCATGGACTCGCTCGACGATCTCGTGGCCGCGGTGGATGATGCCGTCCGCGCCGGCTACCGGCGCGTGAAGCTCAAGTTCCGGCCGGGCTGGGACATCAACATGCTGGAGGCGGTGCGCTCCACCTTTCCCGACCTCACCGCCCACATCGACTGCAACGCGGCCTTTCGGCTGTCCGATCTGGATCTCTTCCGTGCGGTCGATCGATTCGGACTCGCCATGATCGAGCAGCCGTTGCAGCACGACGACCTTCTGGATCATGCGAAGCTGCAGGAGCAGATCGACACTCCGATCTGCCTCGACGAGAGCATCGTCTCGGTCAAGAGCGCCGAGCATGCCGTCGAACTGGGAAGCTGCCGGTTTGTCAACGTGAAGCCGGGCCGCGTCGGCGGGCTGACGGTGGCGAAGTCGATCCACGACCTGTGCCGAGACTCCGGCATCGGATGCTGGGTTGGCGGCATGCTGGAGAGCGGCGTCGGCGCGGCCGTCTGCCTCGCACTCGCGACGCTCGAGAACTTCACCTATCCGGCCGACATCTTTCCTTCGTCGCGCTTCTATGCCGAGGACCTCGCCGACCCAGCCGTGTCCTTCGAGACATCCAGCGACGGCGGGTGTTACGCCGTCGCCGGGAACGAGGCCGGCATCGCGCCGACGCCCAGACCCGACCTCCTGGAGCGCCTCACAGCAGACCGGTTCGTGATCGAGGCGCCGTGATGCGGCCGGACGTCCCCGCGCCCGCCGGACCTCAGACCAGCCTCGGCGGGACGGCGAGCTGATCGATCGCTTCCTTCGCCATGCCGATGTGAGCCTTGCCGTCATGGAGGGCGATCGCCCCGTGGCCCGGGAGGAGCGAATCGAACTCGAGTTCCGCCAGTGCCAGCACGGTCGCGAGCGAGGCCTGAAGGTCGCAGTCCGGAATCGCCTGCAAGTGCAGCTTCCCCCACGCGAAGATGGCATCGCCGGCAAAGAGGTACGTCTGCTCGCCGCCTTCGACGAGGTACGAGCCGTGCCCGCCGCAGTGGCCCGGCGTGTCGAGGTAGGTGAGGGTCAGCCGGCCCACCGACCGCTGGGTGCCGTCGGGCAGCAGATCATCGACGGGGCAGGCCTCGTACGAGTAGTCCTCGGGGAAGACCCCGGCGGCCTGAGCCCGGCAGAAGGACGTGGCCTCGTGGTCACCCGCCTCGAGCGCTCGACCGGTGGCCGTGCCGGTCGCCACGGACAGTCCGAGGTGCTCGCGGTAGACCGATGCGCCCCCTGCGTGGTCGGTGTGGTAATGGGTCAGGAACAGCGTCGTGATCGCGGCCGGGTCGTAGCCGGCGCGCCGGATGTTGCCGGTGACTCGCCGGAACCCGGTCTCGGTACCCATCCCGCATTCGACGAGAATCTGCTCGTCACCGCCGTCGACCAGATAGCAGTGCGCGTCGAAGTCCGACGAGACGCCGAAGCCGCTGAGAGTGCCGCCCCCCACCAGATGAACGTCGGATGTAAGTCTCACGGCCCTCTCCTTACGGCTAGCTCTCGGGTACGTCGTAGGTCTGGGCGCTCAGGGCGCCGTCCACCATGAGGTTGATGCCGGACACGTAGCCGGCTTCGTCGGAGGCGAGGTACAGGAAGGCGTTTGCGATGTCATCGACCGACGTCAGCCGGTTGGCGGGCACCGCCGGGAAACCCTCAGCGCGCCACCTGTCCATCAACTCCTCGCCCACAATGTCAACCGACTGCTGGGTGTCGCCGGGGCCCGGCGAGACGCAGTTGCACCGGATGTTGTACGGGGCGCACTCCACCGCGATGGCCTTCGTGAGCGCCACCACGCCGGCCTTGGCCACACAGTAGGGCGTGCATCCCCGTCCGTGCCCGACGGCGGCGATCGATGCCGTGAACAGGATCACGCCACCACCGGTCTCCTTCATCGCGCGGGCCGCCCGGTTGCCCAGCACGAAGTAGGCGTCGAGGTTGACCGCCAGGATCCGACGCCAGGTCGTGTCGCTCACATCAACGAACTCGGTGAGATCCCAGGCGGCCGCGTTGGACACCATGACGTCGAGCTTGGGATTGATGGCTAGAGCGTGCGCCACCGCCTCGGCGCAATTCTCCATGACGCTGAGATCGAAGTTGAGCAGGTGCGGTGTGGCCCCCAACTCCTCGATCACCGGCGCGACCGCGTCCAACCGCTCCTGCCTGTAGTCGAGCAGGTACAGGTTCTCCGCGCCCTCGGCTGCGAACAGCTCGGCGGTGCGGCGCCCGAAGCCGCTGCCGGCCCCGGTCACGAAGACGTTGCGTCCCTCGAATCTCCTGCTCATTGTCGTTCCTCTGTCCCTAGTGGGCGGTCCAGCCTCCGTCCACCGTCAGCACCGAGCCGGTCACGTACGACGACGCGTCGGAGGCCAGGTAGATGACCGCTCCCGCGATCTCGGGCAGCTCGCCCCAGCGTTGCAGGGCCACCTCCTGGCCGATCACCCGGATGCTGTGCTCGCTGTGCTGATGGGCCCGGTTCATGTCGGTCAGGAACGGGCCCGGAGCGATGGCGTTCACGTTCACGCCCCGCGGTGCCCACTCCATGGCCAGGGCTCTTGTCAGCTGGACGACGGCGCCCTTGGAAGACGTGTAGGCCGTGCGGTCGGGTGCGGCCACCAGCCCGAACGTGGACGCCACGTTGACGACCCGGCCGCAGCCGGATTCCCAGAGATGCGGGGCGGCCGCCCGGCAGACCAGCCACGGACCGGTGACGTTGACCGCCAGCGACTCCTCGAACTGGGCCGGCGCGACGTCGCCGATGGCTCCCCGCACGAGAATGCCGGCGTTGTTGACCAGGATGTCGAGGCCGCCGAAGCGCTCGACGACTCCGGCCACCGCGGCCTCGACGGAGTCTGCGTCGGTGGCCTCCATTTCGACACCCAGCGCTGCGCCACCGGTGACTGCGGCGATCTCGGCCGCCTCGGTCTCCGCGTCACCGAGGCTGCGGCTGGTCACGGCCACCCGCGCCCCGGCGAAGCTCAACGCCTCGGCCATCACCGCGCCGAGCCCCCTCGAGCCGCCTGTGACCAGGGCGGCACGTCCGTCGAGGCGGAACAGGTCGAGCGGGTTGGGCGCTTGGGGCCTCCTAGCGGCTGGCGGCGGGAAGCGGTCGGGCCGCCGCGGCGCGGCTGCCGGGCGGGGTCAGGTGGCGTGGGCCTCCTCGTACGAGGGTCCGCCGGATTCCTCGACCCAGTAGCGCCGGGCCCAGCCGACACCCTTCCAGGTCTTGACCTTGGTGGGTACCAGCTTCACCAGCCAGCGCGGCTGCTGGAGAGTGGAGACCAGGTAGGTGGGCCCGTTAGGACCGAGGTACCGGTACGACATCTGCTCGGCGACCTGCACCCAGCGGCCCCCGATGTTGGGCTCCTCCTCGATGGTGGCTGTGCCCTCCATGTAGACCTTGGGGATCTCCATAGCCTGTCCGGACTCGTCGGGGTCGCTGTGGGGGGCGTCGATGACCACGCTGACCCGGCCGTCGGCCTTGATGTACTCGCACCACAGGGCCCGCTGGCGGCCGACGAAGTACAGCGCCTCTCCGTCCCACTGGTACCACACCGGCATCACGTAGGGCGACCCGTCGGGCTTGAGGGTGGCCAGGCGGGCGACGGGGTTGCCCGCCAGGAACTGCTCCATCTCCTCGGCCGTCAAGCCGCCCAGATCGCCTCGGAAACTGCTCATAGTCGACCGCTCCTTTTCTCACTGGTCGAGGCGAGACAGTACCATCGCCCCGATGGGACCCACCAAGCCGGTCGACGATGTAGCGCAGGCCAACGACACCAACGGCGCGGGCCCCGATGCGGCTCTCTCGGTGCGCGATCTGGTCAAGACCTTCGAGGTGGGCGGCGGCTGGCTGGGCGGCGAGAAGGGCGAGGTGTCGGCGGTGGCCGGCGTGTCCTTCGACATCGGGTTCGGGCGCACGCTGGGACTGGTGGGGGAGTCGGGCTGCGGTAAGTCCACCACCGCCCGGTGCATCCTTCGCCTGATCGAGCCGACGTCGGGTGACGTGGTCCTGCAGCGCCCGATCGACGACGGCACGACCGAGAGGATCGACATCATCGCCAGCAGCCGGGCCGACCTGCGCCGGCTGCGCCGCGACATGCAGATCGTGTTCCAGGATCCCTTCGCCTCGCTGAACCCCCGCATGACGGTGGGCCAGGCCCTGCGGGAGCCGCTCAAGGTGCACACCTCGATGCCCCGGACGGAGCAGGACACCAGGGTGGGCGAGCTGCTGCGGCTGGTCGGCCTCAATCCCCGCATCATCGACCGCTACCCCCACGAGTTCTCCGGCGGGCAGCGCCAGCGCATCGGCGTGGCCCGGGCCCTGGCCTTCGATCCCGGCTTCCTGGTGCTCGACGAGCCGGTGTCCGCGCTCGACGTGTCGATCCAGGCCCAGGTCCTGAACCTCCTCGACGAGCTCCAGGAGGAACTGGGCCTCACTTACCTGTTCATCGCCCACGATCTGGCGGTGGTGCGCCATGTGTGCGACGACATCGCAGTGATGTACCTGGGCAAGATCGTGGAGCGCACCTCGGCGGAGCGGCTGTTCGCGGAGTCGATGCACCCTTACACCCATGCCCTGCTGTCGGCCGTTCCGGTGCCTGATCCGGACCTGGAGCGGGGAAGGCTGCGCATCCTGCTCGAGGGGGATGTTCCCAGCCCGCTGAACCCCCCGCCCGGATGCCGCTTCCACACCCGTTGCCATGTGGGGCGCGACCAGGAGGTGTGCCGGGTCCAGGAGCCGCCTCTCGAAGAGGTGACCGGCGGCCACTGGGTGGCCTGCCACTTCCCCGAGGCCCGCCAGGTCGTGTAGAGGTCGTATAGAGAATGAGACCGTCGCAGCCCATCGCGGGGATGCCGCGCTCGGGCATACGCGAGGTCATGGAACTGGCCAACTCGATCGACGGCGCCATCCGTCTGGAGACGGGCGAGCCCAACTTCAACACCCCTCGCCATGTCTGCGAGGCCGCGTCCGAGGCCGCGTTCGACGGTTTCACCAAGTACACCTCCAACGCCGGGATCCCCCCGCTGCGCGAGGCGCTGGCGGCCAAGGTCACCGAGCGCAACGGCATCGATGCCACCGCCGATCAGGTGGTGGTCACCTCCGGTGCTGTGGCCGGGATCTACAGCGCCATGGTCTCGCTGGTGGACCCTGGCGCGGAGATGCTGCTGGGCGATCCGAGCTGGCCCAACTACGCCCAGATGATGACGCTTCTGAAGATAACGCCGGTCCATTTCCCGCTGCGGCCCGAGGCCGGTCTGGTCCCCCAGGCCGCCGACGTCGAGCCGCTGATCACGGAGCGCACGCAGGCCATCCTGCTCAACTCTCCGGGGAACCCGACCGGCGCGGTCACCGATGCCGCCGCCCTGGCCGAGCTGATGGAACTGGCCCGCCGGCATGATCTGCTGGTCTTCTCCGACGAGGTCTACGACGAGATCTCCTTCGACGGGCCGTACACACCGGCCGCGCCGCTCGACACCGACGGCCGGGTGATCACCTTCTTCAGCTTCTCCAAGACCTACGCCATGACCGGGTGGCGGGTGGGCTACCTGGTGGTGCCGCCCGGCGTGTCGCCGCTGATCGTGCGGGCCCAGGAGCCGATCACGTCGTGCGTCAACGCCCCCGCGCAGATGGGCGCCCTGGCCGCGGTGACCGGTCCGCAGGATTGCGTGGCCGAGATGCGAGACGCCTACCGGCACCGTCGCGACCTGGTCACGGAGTTCCTGACCGGCCGGGGCATTCCGCATGTGAGGCCGCGGGGCGCCTTCTACCTGATGATCGACGTGAGCGGCAGTGGCTGCTCGGGCAAGGACTTTGTGCTCCGACTGCTGAAGGAGAAGCGGGTGGCGGTGGTTCCCGGCGACACCTTCGGCCCCGGCTCCGGCCGGTTCGTGCGCATCTCGCTGGCGACGGCCACCGACCTCCTGATGGAGGGAGTCGAGCGCCTGGCCGATGCCGTCGAGGAGTGGGGCGACTAGCTCGGGTGAAGGGTCGCTGGGTGAACCCCTACGTCGACCCGGGTAATGGCACGGGTACGGGCGAAGAGGGCTCGGCTGGTGTCACGGTCCAGCCCGTCGACGCCGGCGACCTCCTCACCGTCGGTCCGCACGGCGCGCGTCCACGGCCCGGAGTCATCCAGGTGATACACCACCGGCGACCCGCAATATGTGAAGCCGAGCATCCCCTCTTCGAGGCGTCCGCCCTGGCCCAGCGGCGGCCACGGGCGCGCCGCGGCTAGGAACTCCGCCGGGTCGAGCAGCACCGGGGCGAAGCGCAGGCATCCGTCCTCGACCTGCAGGCCGAGTTCGCCCCAGCGCAGCAGGATGCCCTCCTTGACGGCACCGGTCATGCCCGGCTGTTGAGCCCCGGTGTGCGCCGGCGTGTGCGAATGGGGATCGAGGGGGAAGGCGCCGTGGTCCGCGACCGTCTTGGACGGACCGAGCCCCGACCTGACTCGCCGGTAGCGCTGGACCATCTCCGCCACGAGGCTGCGATCCGCGCCGGCATCGGCCGCCGCCATGATGCGCTGCTGGAGGCGGAACATCATCTTCATCACCATGTGCCAGTAGACGCAGCCGAGTCCCTCGTAGCGGTACATCGTCTGTGACCGGCCGGCGGACTCGCGGTGCTTGAACACCGCCTCGTACGCTTCGAGCACCTCGGCGCGGCCGGTGCGGTCGGGCCGATGGCCCGGGTCCAACGAGTCGAGGGCGTTCTCGATGTCCTGTACCTGGCGCAGGTGGGCCGCGAAGCGCACCCTCCCCTCGACGTCACGGTGCACGATGTCGTGGCCGTCGCCGATCAAGCTGCTCAGAGCCGGCCCTACCAGTCCCTCGGGCACCTGGTTCTTATCCATGAACGGGTGCCGGGGAGTGTTCGGGTACAGCAGGAAGGAACGCTGGTCGGGTCGGTACAGCCTGCTGCCGAAGAGGGCGTCGACCAGATCGATCACCTCCCGCGGGTCTTCGAGAGCTGAGCTCATGGCGGCCACCTGGCCCTCGAGCATGGTGTAGAGGGGCTCCAGTTCAGCCGTTCCCGCCCCCAGTCGCAGCAGCTGGTAGGCGTGGGCCAGGCCGTCGGGCCGCCGGGCCTCGGCCACGATCCTGTCGAGGTGGGGGAGGGCGGCCCGAAGGCATCGCCGTAGCCCGTCGACGCTCGCCTCCGCCGCCGGCTCGGGCGCCCGGCCGTAGACGCGGGACCGGTATGACGAGCCGCTCCGGCCTAGCTGGTCGAGCAGATCCCGGCGAGCCTCGGCACTGATCGTGCCCTCCAGGGCCAGGCCACGGTGGGTTTCGAAGGCCGATTCGAGGCCGCGCAGCCACTCCAGCACCGCCGGTGAGACCGGCACGTCCGCGACCGGCGACCGCCCCAGCAGACCATCGAGGAACTCCAGGTACTCGCGCAGATGGAACACGGTCACCACCGACACGCCGATGCCCACCAGCGCGTTGTTGGCGTCGTTCCACTCGGGCCGCTGCGTGTTGAGCCAGATCCCCCCGCCCGGAACCAGGCTCGAGAGCTTCGCCAGGGCCGGCACCAGCAGCTTCTCTGCCAAAGAGGCGTGATGAACCCCTCCTTCAGCGTCCGGGACCAGCCGTCCGTCGGCGCCGATCTCCGCCACCCGCTCGTCGATGCTCGCCTGGGCGGTGTGATCGAACTCCAGGGTGTCCTTCGGATCGCTCACGATGCTGTCGTAGGGCAGCATCCGGTAGGGCACGTCGGCGTACGAGAACTTGAGCCGGTCGAGCATCGCCTCCAGCGAGCCCGGATGGAACCGGTGCACCGCGTCGAGGATGCTGTGCAGGTAGACGATCTGGTGGTCGCCCCAATAGCCGAAGTTCGACCAGTTGCCCTCCCCGGGCTTCTCCCAGTCGATTCCCTCGCTGCTGATCCGGTAGGGGTTGTGGCCGTCCATAGTCGAGGCGTTGAGGAACTTGGCGAGGGTGGACTCGGCGAATCCGGGGAAGCTGTGCACGAGTGCCTGCCAGTTCTGGAAGATGTCGCGCCAGTTGCCCTCGTATGCGAAGAGCCGGTCGCCGATCGAGGCGCCATCGCCGATCCGGAAGGTGTTCCAGGGGCGGCTCGGGTCGCCGTGGCGGCGGCTGAACGTCAGCGGGAGGTACTCGTTGACGAGCCGGACCAGCGTCGCGTCCTGCGACACGGCATCCCGGAGGCCGTCGAGCTCGACGACCTCCTCCATCCTGCCGGCGAGCTGCTCGAACCGACCCGCGGCGGAGCGGTTGCGGGAGGCCACGAAGCGGCCCACCTCAGCCACAGACACCCGGTGGTCTTCCACCGGCACACCCCCGCGCATGCAGTTGTAGGTGACGTTGGCCAGGTGGCTCGCGACCGCGGCCCGGTCGGCGGTCTCCTGGCGGGCGTCGGCGTAGGAGATCAGGCTCATCACTTCGTGGTGGGCCCGGTCGAGCGCCGCCCTGGTGGCCTGCCCGGACGTTTCGGCGTCGGCGGTGCTCAGCCACCGGCGCAGTCGGGCCGCTTCGGCGTGGTCGCGGTCGATGTCGGCCACGATCGTCCATCTCAGAGGCGAATCCGGGCCGACGCGCGCCGCCGCGGAGGTGAGGAAGGCGCCCTTGACGCCGGTGGCCAGATGCTCGGACTCGAGGGCCTTGCCCGAGCGGAAGCTGCGGATCTGGCGGTCGGACATGGCCGTGACCGCGCCGTCGAGCCCGCGCGACCACACCACCGAGGCCAGTAGCGACTCGGCCGGCTCGGATAGGTCGCCGACCAGGGCCTCGAGGGTGAACAGGGCCAGCCCCGACTCGGGATCGAACTCCGAGCGCCGGTAGGCGTCGATGAGCGTGCTCGATGTCTGCTGGGTCTCGAGGTCCACGCCGGCCGGCAGCACGTCGATCAGCCCGTCCAGCACCTCGACATCGCATCCGGATGCGTCCGGTGACGCTGAGAGCTCGCAGGTGCGCACCAGCCCGAAGTCGGCCGCGGCGGCCCAGGTGTAGCGGAAGGTGAGTCCCAGTTCGGGGTTGTGCTCCTCGAAGGTGAGCCGGTCTCCGCAGAGCGTCTTGGCCAGCGACCTGCGCACCCGGCCGTAGGGCGCATGGGGCGCGAAGGGCTCCCACGCATCGTCAGCGCCGCCGACCCTGATGAGGGTGAAGGGGCCGGTCCGGCCGCCGCTGCGGTGCAGGCGATCGTCAGTCTCGTAGGCGAACAGGGCGTGCTGGGGGCTGCGCCGCCCGCCGGTCAGCGCGCCCGTGCTGGACACGAACAGCCAGAGGTCGCTCGGGCTGGTCACGTTGACCAGGAACGGGTCGAGCAGGTCGTAGTTCTCGATCCGGTACCACTCGATGCCCTCGGAGGTGCAGACCTCTCCCCGGGGCTGCGGGCCGGCCGTCGCGGCGCGGCTCAACTGTCTGCCTCTGCGGTCTCGGCGACGGGCTGCCACACCCGGACGTGATCGACGTATAGGGCGACGGGGAACTCCAGGTCCAGCGCGATCGGACCGGGGAACTGGCCGCCCACGGCCAGGTTCAGGATCATGAAGAACTCGTGGTCGAAGACCCATTCCCGGTTGCCGGTCACGTCCCGGGTGAGTGCGTAGTACAGCTCGCCGTCGTAGAACCAGCGGATGCCGTCGTAGTCCCATTCGACGGCGTAGGTGTGGTAGTCGTCGGCGATGGGGTAGTCCCGCCGGTTCCATCTGGACAGGCCGACCGCCCCCGCGTAGCCGGGTCCGTGGATGGTGCCCAGGATCAGGTCAGGCTCGCGCCCGATGTGTTCCATGATGTCGATCTCGCCTACGAACGGCCAGTGGTTCCGCTCGTCGTCGGAATGGCGGTCGAAGTGGGCGCCCAGCATCCAGAACGCGGGCCACAGCCCCGCGCCGGCGGGCACCTTCAGGCGGGCCTCGAAACGCCCGTACTTGAACTCCCTCAGGCCCTTCGTCAGCATGCGGGCCGATGTGTAGTAGGAGTTCTCGTACTTCTCCTGGTGGGCCTCGATGATCAGCAGCCCGTTCTCGACCCGGGCGTTCTTGGGCCGGGACGTGTAGTACTGGGCCTCGCCGTTGCCCCAGCCCCAGCCGCCGATGTCGTAGGTCCAGTTGGTGAGGTCGATGGCGTCGCCGTCGAACTCGTCGTGCCAGACGAGCTCCCATCCCTCGATCTCGGTGATGGGCACCGGCTCGGGTGCGGTGACCGTCGGCGTCGGCGGAGGAGGCGGCTCGGTGGTCGTGGTGGTTGTGGTGGTTGTGGTTGTGGTGGTCGACGTGGTGGTGGTCGTGGTGGTGGTCGTGGTGGCTGGCGCGGCAGTGGTTGTGGTTGCTGTGGTGATGGTCGACGTGGTGGCCGGCGCAGCGGTAGTTGTGGTGGTCGTCGTGGTGGTCGGCGCGGCGGCCGACGGCTCCTGAGGTGTCGGGGTCGGATCCGAGCCGCAGCCGGCGGCCAGGATTGCAGTCAGGGCGGCCGCGGCGAAGATGCCTCTGCGGAGTTGAGCGAGTCGGCTCATGGCTACAGGGCGAGCGGTCCGGGCGGGCTGAGCTGCGCGGTGATGCCCCCGTCCACGTAGAGCACCTGGCCGGTGATGTAGCTCGCTTCACAGGAAGCCAGGAAGGCCACCGCCGAGGCGATGTCGTCGACTGTGCCCGGACGCCTCAGCGGGATCTGCGACACGATCTCGGGCGGCCCGGCGGCGCTGTCCTCCGGCGGCCACCGGTAAGTGCGGGTCACGCCCGGCCCGACCGCGTTCACCCGGATCCCGAGCGGTCCGAGCTCCACGGCCATCGCCCGGGCCAGCGCGTTGATGGCTCCCTTGGTCATGTCGTAGGGGAGTCCGTGCTGATGGGCCCGGTCGGCTCCCACCGACGACACCAGCACGATGCTCCCGCCGGCGCCGTCGGTCATGGCGGATGCCGCCCTCTGCGAGCACAGGTACGGGCTGCGCACATTGGTGGCGAGCTGCAGGTCGAGAAGGGCCCGGTGCTCGTCGAGGATCGGTCGCCGCTGGAGGTCGGCAGCGTTGTTCACTAGGACGTCGACGGCGCCGAAGCGCTCCAGGGTGACGTCGAACACAGCGTCCACCGCGTCGGGCTGCGTCAGGTCAGCGCGGACGGCCTCAACAGCTGCTCCGAGCTCTTCGAGGGTCCGCATCGTGTCGTCGAGGGATTCGCCGTCCTTGTCCGCCGCCACCAGGTTCATGCCTTCGCGGGCCAGGCGGCAAGCGATGCTCTTGCCGATGCCCTTGGCCGCGCCGGTGACGACTGCGGTCCGGCCGGCGAGGTCGGGGTACCGGCCGGCGTGGCCCTCAGTGTTCGGCGCGGCGGTCATGGTCGGGCCGGGGTGCCGTCGGGCAGGCGGGTCTGGGTCCATTGCTCCACCGTCTCGTCGCAGGGATGCTCAGCGGCGAGCTTCTCGTCGATGTCGATGCCGAGCCCGGGGCCGCCGCTTGGGTACAGGTAGCCGTCGACCGGGCGGGGCAGTCCCGGGAACATCTCGTAGGTGAGTTCGGAGGGCTGGGGCCATTCCTGGATCCCGAAGTTCGGGGCCCACATGTTCAGGTGCAGGTTGGCCGCGTGGCCAACCGGCGACGTGTCGTCGGGTCCGTGCCAAGCCGTGCGGATCCCGAACATGCCGGCGAAGGAGGCCACGCCCCGCGCCGGGGTGATGCCCCCGATCTGGCTCACGTGCATGCGCACGAAGTCGATGAGCCGGCCGGTGATGAGCGGGCGCCACTCGTGCGGGTTGTTGAACAGCTCGCCCATGGCCAGCGGCGTGGCGCACTGCTGGCGCAGCGTGGAGAACCACCCGATGTCCTCGGGCGCGAACGGGTCCTCGAGGAAGAAGAGCCGGTACTGCTCCAGGTCCTTGGCGAACTGCACCGCGTCGATGGGGTGGAGCCGTTCGTGGACGTCGTGCAGCAGCTCGATCCCGTCGCCCACCGTGCTGCGGAGATGGTCGATCATCTCGAGCATGGCCCGGCCGTAGCCGCGGGGGTCGAAGTAGTTGCCCGGGGGCGCGGTCGGGGGCAGGCGCAGCCCGTCGGCGGGACCGCCGTACCCGCCCATCTGGACCCGCACGTGCCTGAACCCCTGCTCGATGAGGGCCATGGCATTGCCGGCCACTTCGTGAGCGTCGCGTCCGTCGGCGTGCACGTAGGTGGCGGCGGCCTCGCGGGTTCGCCCGCCGAGCAACTGGTACATCGGCATGCCCGCCTGCTTGCCCTTGATGTCCCACAGCGCCTGGTCCACGCCCGACACGGCATTGTTGAGCACCGGGCCGTTGCGCCAGTAGCCGTGGTTCATCGACATCTGCCAGATCTCCTCGATGCGGTCGACGTCGCGTCCCACCAGGAAGGGGGCCAGGTGACGCTCGATGGCCGCCTGCACCGCGAAGGCGCGCTGGGTGAATGTGGCACAGCCGAGCCCGAACAGTCCCGGCTCGGAGGTGTCGACCTTGACGACCACCAGCCGAGCCCGGCCGGGCTGGGTGAGGATCGCCTTGACGTCCGCGATCTTGACCATCAGCGGCCGGTCACCTCAGCCCTTCACCGCCCCGGCGGTCAGGCCCGAGACGATGTAGCGCTGCAGGAACAGGAACAGCACCACCATCGGCGTCATCAGGATCAGGACCGCGGCGGCCATCGGCGGCCAGTTGGCGCCGTAGAGGCCCTCGAAGGCGATCAGGCCCCGCGTCACCGGGTAGAGGTCGTCGTTGGTCAGGTAGATGATCGCCAGCACCAGTTCGTTCCAGAGCCCGATGGCGTGCAGGACCGTAACTGTCGCGATAGCCGGGCGGATCAGCGGCACGATGATCTTGAACACGAAGCGGTAGTACCCGCACCCGTCGATGGCCGCCGACTCGTCCAGCTCGCGGGGGATCGCCTTGATGTAGTTGACGAGGATGATGATGCCGATCGGGTTGACCAGGAACAGCAGGATGTAGCCGAGGCGGGTGTTGAACAGTCCCAGGTTGAGGATCAGCTGGAACTGCGGGATGAGCGCCGGGGGCAGGAACAGCGCGATCACGTAGAGCAGCAGCACGTACCGTCCGCCCCTGAGGTAGCCGCGGGCGATCGGGAACGCCACCAGCACCGATGTGACCACACAGACCGCGGTGGCGACTGTGGTGTAGACGACGGAGTTGACCAGGTAGCGGGGGAACTGGGCTTCGTTCCAGGCCTCGGTGAAGTTCTCGAAGCGGAACGACTCCGGCATGCCGGTCGGGTTCTGGAAGAACTCGGGCAGCGTCTTGAAGGCCGTGGTGACCAGCATCAGCAGCGGTCCGATGTACAGCACCGTAAACACCAGCAGGACCACGTACGACGCCAGCTTCTGCCTCTTGAGCCAGGCGAGCCATCCGGGCGGTTCCGGCCGGCTGCCGCGCCCGGCGGTGGGTGCCTGAGTGGCCCGGGGCTCCTGAGGCGCGTCGATGACGGTCACCCGATGTACCTCTTCTCGCGGCGCGACAGCCAGGCGTGGGTCACCAGCGCGAACACCAGAACGAGGACGAACAGCGCAATCGAGGCGGCCGCGGCGTAGCCCTGCCGGAAGGCGGACGCCACCGACCCCGAGGTCTGCCCGAAGCCCTCGGCGAACACCAGGTATCCGAGCACCTGGGTGCCCGGGCGGTACCCGATGAGCACCAGGAACAGCTGCCAGGCCTGGAGCGACCCGATGATGTTGAGCAGCAGGTTGGTGTTGACGGCCGGCGTGAGCAGTGGCCAGGTGACGTTGCGGAACAGTTGCCACTTGCCGGCGCCGTCGATACGGGCGGCCTCGTAGAGCTCTTCCGGGATGGTCTGCATCCCGGCGAGGAAGATCACCATCGTGATGCCGGCGTTCGCCCAGATCTGCACCACGATCACCCAGGCGAACGCCTGCCGGGGCTGGCCGCCCAGAAGCTCCGACGTCCAGCCGAAGAGTTGGAAGAACTCGGAGGCCGGGCCGCCCCGCGGCAGCAGGAACAGCTTCCAGATGAGTCCCTGGATGGCGACGCCGAGGATGACCGGCATGAAGAACAGCGTCCTGAAGAACTTCTTGCCGCGGATCTTCTGGTTCAGCAGCACTGCGAACAGCAGTCCGATGCCGAACTGGATCACGGTGACGAAGAAGCAGAAGTAGACGGTCCTGCGCAGCGCAGCGATGTTGTCGCGCGATGCCGCCCCCCGGAACAGGAACTCTTCGTAGTTCTCGAAGCCGATCCAGTTGACGGCTATGCCGCGGATGCCGGTGGCGTCGGTGAAGGAGTACACGGCGGTGGCCAGCGAGGGCCCGACCGCCATCACCAGGTACAGCAGGAAGCCGGGCAGCAGCAGCAGGACCGGAGTCGCGCTCCGCCAGCCCCTGGCGAACAGGTAGCTTCGGTGGATCACAGCCGTGGTGCGCAGCGCTCCCCGGGTCCCGTGCGGGGGCTCCTGGCCGGGATCTTGCCGGCCCGGAGCCCCCGCAGGGTAGGGGGAACCCGAGACGTTCGCCTAGCGGGCGCTAGCCGGCGTCGAGCCCGGCCTGGAGGTCGGCCTGGGCCTGGGCCGCCAGAGCGGCCGCGTCCGTCCATTCGTTGAACGGAGCGAACCAGGCCGGCGCCTGTGAGGCGTTGGCCCACTGGCCGGCGCCTGCGGGCGCCGCCCAGTACTGCTCGAAGCCGACGCGGTAGTTCGCCAGGAACGGCGCGACCTCTGCGCCGAGCTTGGTGTTGAGGCCGGCTGTGGGCTGTGTCGGGATGAAGCCGACCGCGTTCGCGAACGCCTGGTAGTTGTCCGGCTCCGAGAAGGCGGCCAGGTAGGCGAGCGACTCCTCGGGGTGCGGGGTCTCGGCCGCGATGGCCCAGCCCTGGTCGTACTTCCCGAACAGGTACTTGTTGTCCTCGGGGTTGTCGCTGCCCGGGAACGGTATGTAGGTCCAGTCGAACCCGACGCCGTCGAGGGCGGGCGCCTGCCACACGCCGGTGGGCATCATGGCGACGTCGCCGGCCGCGAACCGGGCCGGGGCGGCGTCGTGGGAGAGGCCGGAGACGCCGTCTTCGAGCATCTCGGTGGTGAACACCTGCATCCGGCGCAGCATCTCGGTGGAGCGCTCGTCGTCCCAGGTGATGTCGCCGGTCCACAGTCCCTCCACCAGGGCCTCCTGGTCGGGGTACATCGCGCCGAGCAGGCCGTAGGCGCCGACGAAGATCGGCCAGCCGTCGCCGCCGCCGAGCGTCATGCACTCGTTGCCGGAGGCCTTGAACGTGTCGCATGCGGCTACCAGTTCGCCCCACGTGGTCGGGACTTCGACGCCGACCGAATCGAACAGGTCGAGGTTCAGGAACATGCCGCTGTAGGACACCCGTCCAAGGTTGATCGCGTACAGCCTGCCCTGGAACGAGCCCGCGTCGTCGAGGGTCGCCCTGTCGTAGTGGTCAACGAATGGCTGGCGGGTGAGGTCCATCAGCAGGCCCGCTTCGATGAGGGTCTGCCAGTTCGGGGGCTGGATGCCCGACATGTACGGCTGGGCCGCGTTGGAGAAGCCGAAGATGTCGATGACGTCGATGTCGCCCGCGGTCAGGCGGGTCTGCGTCGAGATGCTGAGGTCGCCCGGCGCGACCACCGACATGTCGACGGTCACGTGCGGGTTGGCCGCCTCGAAGGAATCGTTGAACGACTCCATGAACTCCACCATCGGCGGGTTCTGGTGCACGAGCACCCGCAGCGTCACGTCCTCCTGGGGGGGTTCCGCAGCGGCTGCCGCCGCGGCCTCCGCGGCTGCGGCCTGCTCAGCGGCTTCGGCCTCTGCGGCTGCGGCCTGCTCGGCCGCGGCGGCCGCATCGGCGCTGGCCGCGTCCGCCGCCGCCTGGGCCTCGGCCAGCTGGGCCTCGAGATCCGCCAGCGCGTCCGCGTCGGCGTCGTCGGCGGCCTGCGCAGCCGCCAGGGCCGCTTCGGCCTCCTCTGCTGCGGCAGTGGCTGCGGCGGCCTCTGCGGCGGCGTCGTCCGCCATCGCCTGGGCCGCGTCGGCGTCGGCTCGGGCCTGGTCGACGGCCGCCGTGTCAACTACGGGGGCGGGGGCCGGCTCGTCGTCGCCGCACGCCGAGGCCAGCAGGCTCACGGCGAACAGCACGGCGAGCAGCCGGCCGATGGTTGATTTGCTCATGGTTGTTTCCCTCCTGGTTTGTTGGATCACGCCTTGCGACGCATTGGGACTGGTTGTGGGGGAGCCGGGCATCACGCGGCTGGCCCAGCCGGGGCGTTGGAGCCGCACGATTCGCGTACGGCTAGTTCTGTCGGGAACACCACGTGCTCGGGCGTCGTCGAGGCGCCGGAGATCACCGATGTGAGCAGCCGCACGGCCCGCTCGCCGACCTCCGTCACGGGCTGCACCACCGAGGTCAGCCGGGGGGTGGTGAGGTCCGGCGGCACGATGCCGTCGAAGGACACCACCGAGATGTCGCGCGGGCAGTTGATTCCGGACTCGCCGATGGCCCGGAGCGCGCCGACGGCCATCCGGTCCGAGGAGACGAACACCGAGTCCGGTTGCTCGGCCAGCAGCCGGGCCATGGCGCGGCGGCCGGACTCCTGCGACCAGTCGCCCTCCTGGATGCGATCCTCGACGCTCAGGCCTGCTTCGGCCAGCCCTTCGAGGAAGCCGTTGCGGCGGTCGATTCCCGCCGAGGTGTTCGAGGGTGCCGTGATGAGCGCCGGGCGGGTGCGGCCGAGCCCGGCGAGGTGCAGGGCCGCGGCGCGGGCACCGGCCCGGTTGTCGACGTCGACGCAGAAGGTGGAGCCGGCGCTGTCGGGCCGCCCGACCACCACGAAGGGCATGCTGGTGCCTCCCATGTGGTCGATCAGGGGGTCGCCCCGGGTGGTGGCGGTGACTATCACACCGTCGACGAGCCCGGGCGTGACGACCCGGGAGATGATCGAGCTCTCGTCGGGCCCGTCGCCGAACAGGAACAGGGCCAGCGTCATGTCGACTTCGTTGGTTGCGCTGCTGATCCCCAGGATGAGCCGGCCGAAGTAGGGATCGTCGAACAGGGTCCCGGCCGCGCTGGGGATCACGAGCCCGATGACGCCGGTGCTGTTCGAGGCGAGGGAGCGGGCCGCCGCGTGGGGGCGGTAGCCGGTCTCCGCGATCACGGCCTCCACCCGCCTCTTGGTCTCCGAACTCACGTGACCGCCGTTGACGACCCGCGAGACAGTGGAGCGCGATACGCCGGCGCGGCGTCCGACATCCTCCAGGTTCAGCCGTCGAGCCATGAGCCTCCTATGGGAGCGCTCCCAACAATATGATCACTGCAAAAGCTTGTCAAGTCGAAGAACTCTAGGCATCTAATTTGAGAGCGCTCTCAGACATTGAGAGCCTGCGAAAGCTCGTTCAGTGCCGCCAGCGTGAGGACTCCTGCGTTAGATGGTCGAACGTCAGAAGTTGAACAGCGACATGGCGGTGCCGCCGCGGATCATGTCCCGCTCGGCAGAGCTGATGCCGCCGAGAAGTTGGTCGATCACGCCCAAGGTCTCGGGGTAGCCGGGCTCCTCGCGTATCCAGGGCCAGTCCGAGGCCATCACCATGCGCTCCGCGCCGAAGGCGGCGTAGATGCGGTCAGTGGTCTCCTGGAGGTCCCGGTAGGGATAGGGAGCGCCGCTGAAGGCGTAGTGCCCCGACAGGTGGACGTGAACGCTGGGGTGCTTGGCGGCCAGCGCCTCCACCACCTCCAGGCCGGGCGGGGGGAGCGGCATGTCGAACCGGGGTCGCCGGTAGTCGTCCACCCGCAGCTCCAGGTGCATGTTGGGCAGGAACCCCAGATGGTTGAGCACCACCCTCAGACCGGGGAGCAGGTCCAGGCAGCCGTCGAGCAGCGCCACCTGGTCGGCGGGCCCGTAGAACCAGGCCTTCATCCCGGCGTCGCGCATGGCGGCCAGAGCAGGGAACACGGCCAGCGACTCGGGATCGGAACCGGGCTCACCCTCCAGGCCGTAGAACCGGACGCCTTCGATTCCGGCGTCGATCCTGCGTTGCAGCGTGGCCAGCGGATCGGGGTCCTCGAAGTCATGCACCGCGACGCCCGCGAACCTGCCCGGGTGGTCGGCCAGCACCTCCGCCAGGAAGCGGTCGTGCGGAGACAGGGCGCAGAAGATGGCCCGGTCCACCCCTGCGGCGTCCATCGCCTCCAGCAGGCGGGCCGCAAGCTCCTCGCGCTCGGGCGGCGCCATGATGTCGAAGATGGCCCGCGGATAGTCGTCGCTGAGGGCCTTGAAGAGATGCAGGTGGCCATCCACTACGTCCATGGCTTCTTGCCTTTCTGTCGGTCGCTACTCGTCGGAGTCTTGCCGGTTCTCGGTCTGCTCGGCGATCCAGGCGAGGTGGTAGGCGGTGAGGTGCCGGCGCATGAACATCACCAGCTGCTCCACGAGGTGGGGGTGCTCCTGTAGCAGGGCCGGGCCTCGCAGCGCGGTGCCCGTCGAGATCCACATGTTCTGACCCCGCATCTTCGGATGGCTCGTCCGCACATGCTCGTGTACGGGCTCGTCGTGCGCGCCGGTGAACAGCACCCGCATGGAGGGGACCGACCCGACGCCGTCGTAGTCGTCGTCAGAGCGGCCCGATCCGGGCGCCGGGCTGACCACCGCATGGACCGGGGCGCCGTGCTCGCCGCCCAGCTCGAAGGCAGCCCGGGCCGCGGTTCCGTGGACCACCAGCCCGCAGGGGCCGAAGGCGCCCTGCACCTCGGCCAGCGCGCCGGTCACGTCATCGACAGTGGCCGACGGATCGGGCTCGCCGTCGGAGAGGCCGTGGCCGCGCAGTTCCAGGCAGATCACCCGGAAGCCCTCGGCCCTCACCGCGGGCGCCACCGAGCCCCAGGCGTCGAGGTCCTCGCCGAGGTCGTGCACGAACAGCAGCGGCGGCCCGTCGGCGGGATGCTCGATCCCCCGCAGCACAGTCCCGTCGGCCAGCGCGACCTCTATCGGATACGGCTTCGACAATGCCATGGCGAGTGCCGGTCAGAAGGGCTGGGGGTTGAAGCAGCGGAACCCCACCCCGGCCTCCACCGCGTGGGGGGGATGGTCGGTCCAGCACTGCTCCAGCGCGTGGGGGCAGCGGGGAGCGAAGCGGCAGCCTGGGGGCATCATCTGCATGGGCGGGACGAGCCCCGGGATCGGGACCAGCTCCCGGCGCTTGCGACTGGCATGGGGCAGGGCCCGGAGCAGGCCCTGGGTGTAGGGATGGCGCGGGTTGGAGAACAGTTCGTCGACCGGGGCCTCCTCGACGATCTCGCCCGCGTACATCACGGCCACCCGGTCGGCGATCGAGGCCACCACGGCCAGGTCGTGGGTGATGAGCAGCATCGACATGTGGCGGTCCTGCTGCTCCTGCCGGAGCCGCTCCAGGATCTGGGCCTGCACGGTCACATCGAGCGCGGTGGTGGGCTCGTCGGCGATGAGAATCTCGGGGTCGAGCACCAGGGCGGTGGCGATCATCACCCGCTGGCGCATCCCGCCCGACAGTTCGTGCGGGTACGAGTCGAACCGCTCCTCGGGGGCGGGCAGGCCAACGGCTCTCAGGATGTCGACGCTCATGTCGCGGGCTTCGGCCTTGGTGGCGTCGCGGTGGGTGCGGATTACCTCGGTCATCACCTGGCCCACCGTGAACACCGGATCGAGCGATGTCAGCGGATCCTGGAAGATCATCGAGATGCGTTCGGAGCGGACGTCTCGGACCCGGCGCGCGGGCATCTGCGTGAGGTCGCTACCGTCGAAGACGATCTCACCGGAGGTGATGCGCACCGGGGGAGTGGGCAACAGCCGCATGATCGACAGTGCGGTGATGGTCTTGCCGCATCCGCTCTCGCCCACCAGGCACAGCACCTCATTCGGTTGGATGTCGAAGGACACGTCGCGGACCACGTCGAAGGCGCCTTCCGGGGTGGCCACCGCGGTGTGGAGGTTCCGGACCGACAGGACCGGTGCCCCCGTCGAGCCGTTGGTGGCGGCCGGAGCCGCGGACGTGCTCACCGCGGGCTCATGCCTTGCGCAGCCTGTTCGGCGCGGTCGGATCTCATGCCTTGCGCAGCCGGGGGTTGGCCACGGTGTAGCCGACGTCGGCCGCCCAGTTGCTCAGCACGACGATGGCGATCAGCACCAACGAGAAGAACTGGGCCACCGGGTAGTCGCGTCTCAGCACCGCGTTGACCAGCACCTGGCCCAGGCCGGGCCAGCCGAAGATCGTCTCCACCACCAGGGCGTAGCCGACGATCTGGCCGATCCGAAGGCCGGCCAGCGAGATGATGGGCACCATGGCGTTGCGCAGCACGTGCTTGCCGATGATGCTCGCCTCCGACAGGCCGCCCGCCCGCAGCGTCCTCACGAAGTCCTGGCCGAGGTTCTCCAGCATGGCTGAGCGGGTCATCCGCACGGTCAGGGCGATCCCCTCCATGGCCAGCACCACCGCGGGGAGGATCAGCTGCTTCGTGCTGCAGCAGCCGGCCGACGGCAGCCATCCCAGCGTGGACGCGAATAACCACACCGTCAGCAGGGCCAGCCAGAAGTTGGGCACGGCCATGCCGGCCACCGAGAACGTCATCACCGAGCCGTCTGCCCAGCTGTTTCGTCTGACCGCGGCGAGGATCCCCAACGGGACCCCGATGACGAACACCAGCCCGAAGGCCGCGGCCCCCAGCACCAGGCTGTTCTTGCCGTGCTCGGTGAGCATGTCGAATATGTCGGCGTTGTTGGTGAGCGACTTGCCCAGGTCGAAGGTCAGCAGGCGCCCCATGTAGCGGAAGTACTGCTCGTGGACCGGGTCGTTGAGGCCCAGCAGCTCTCGGAACTCCTCGCGCTCCTCGTAGGAGGCCGAGGCGGGCAGCCGGGCCGACACCGCGTCGCCGCCGGAGAGCCGGATGGCGTAGAACACCGCGATCGACGACAGCAGCAGCACGATGAGCGTGTAGAGGGTGCGGGCCGCGATGCGCTTCATGGCGCCTCACCGCCTGCGACCGTCGCCGCGTAGCCCTCAAGCGTGTAGAGGGTGCCTCGGGCGTTCATTGCTCGTCCACCGACTTGGCCTCGTGGCGCAGGCGGGGGTCGAACACGTCGCGCAGCCCGTCGCCGATGAGGCTCACCGACAGCACCACCAGCACGATGGCGATGCCCGGGATGGTCGACTCCCAGTGGTTGAGCCGCAGGTAGTTGCGGCCGTCGGCCACCATCTGTCCCAGGCTCGGGGTCGGGGGCTGGGCGCCCAGGCCGATGAACGACAGCGCGGCCTCGGCGATCACCGCCACCGCCACATAGTACGACGCCAGCACGAAGGCGGGGGCCAGGATGTTGGGGAAGATGTGGCGCCACATGATGCGCATCGACGAGTAGCCCCCGGCCCGGGCCGCCTCCACGAACTCCCGCTGCGACAGGGTCAGCACCTCGCCCCGGACCACGCGGGCGATGGCCGCGGTGTTGACCAGGCCGACGGCCAGGATCACCGGGAACAGGCCGCCGCCCATCCCTCCCACGAACAGCACGGCCAGCAGGATCAGCGGGAAGCCCCAGATGAAGTCGACCGCCCCTCCGATGGCCCGGTCGGTCCAGCCCCGCAGGTAGCCGGCCACCATGCCCAGCACGATTCCGGCCGCCAGCGCGAGCAGGGTCACGCCGGCGGCCACGGTGAGGCTCACCCTGATGCCCACGAAGACCCTGACCGCCATGTCGCGGCCCAGCACGTCGGTGCCGAAGATGTGGCCGTCGCTCAGCGGCGGGAGGTGGATGTCCTGGAAGTCCTGGGTGACGTAGTCGCCGCCGGTGACCCACGGTCCCAAGATTCCCGCGGCCAGCACCACCACGCCCAGCGCCGAGCCCAGCAGCAGCAGCCGGTTGTGGCGCATGCGGCGCAGGCTGCGCTGCAGCCGGGTGACGTGCTGGGCCTCCTCCAGCTCGAGGAGCCGGTCCTCCCAGTCGAGCCGCCGCGCCTCGACCGCCGGTGTCGCGCCTTCTGTGGCGGCGGTCACGGCGCCGCCGCGCTTGGATGCAGGCTCTGCGCCCTTGAGCCCTCTAGCCCTCGATCCACGTGTCGTTGTAGTACGGGTAGAGGTTCCACACGAACGGCTGCCAGCCGTGCACCTTGTTGTGGTGCACGAAGGTGGCGTTCTGGTTCATGATCGGCAGGTACGGCAGCTGCTCGGCCCAGGCCAGCTGGAACTCCGACGAAGCGGCCTGCGCCTCGGCCTCGGTGGCCGACTGCTGCCACGCCGCGATGGCGTCGTCGATGCGGGGCTCGACCGCGTGCGAGAAGTTCGGCACCGGGATGGTGGCCGACCAGCCGAACAGGATGAGCACGTCGAGGGGGATGGGCCACAGCCAGAAGAACAGCGACATCTCGACGGAGTCGCGTCCCGGCTGGCTCTGCTCGGTGAAGGCCAGGCCTCGGTCGACGACGTTGAGGTTGGCCCTCACGCCGACCTTGGCGAACTGGGCCGACACTGCGGCGGCCACGTTCTTCTGGACGGACTCGTCCTCGACCAGGTAGCGGAACTCGAAGCGGTGGCCGTCGCGCACCCGCACGCCGTCGTCGCCCATCACCCAGCCGGCCTCGTCGAGCTTCTGGTTGGCCAGATCCACGTCGAACTGGTTGAACTGCTCCACCGCGGGGTCGTACTGGCGGTCGGTGGTGGGGAACGGCCCGTAGGTGGCCGCGCCGTTGCCGGCCAGGATGGCGTTGACCATGCCCTCGCGGTCCAGCGAGTGCGACAGGCCCTGGCGGGTGAGCACGTCGCCGAACAGCTCGTCGTAGTCCCGGTTCATGGCCAGGTGGAAGCCCGACCACTCGGGATGGCGGATCACCGTCAGGTCCGAGTTGTTCTCCAGCCGGGAGATGTCGATGTGGGCCGGGTTGATCAGCGTGTCGATGTCGCCGTTCTCGAGCTGGGTGGCCCGCTGGCCCTCCTCGGTGATGACCGTCCAGCGGATGCCGTCCAGGTAGGCCGGACCCTTGTTCTCGAAGAACGGGGTGTTGGAGCCGGGATAGTCGGCCCAGCGGCTCACTGATACGTGACTGCCCGGCACCCACTCCTCGTGGGTGAACGGCCCGGTGCCGTCGGCGAACTCGGTCCCGTAGCTGGACTCCGGGTTGAGGGTGCCGTCGGCGTTGAGGGTGCTTTCCTTCCAGGTGTTGATGTTGAGGATGCGCCAGTAGCCGGTCTTGTGCGGCCCGAGCGCGCCGATCCAGGGGTTCTTCATCTTCATGATGACGGTGTTGCCGTCGGCCTCGTAGGTGTCGACCGGCGCGGCCAGCCCGGCGATGAAGCTGAAGGCCTGCACCGACCGGTAGAACTCGGCCACCGCCTCGGCGTCGATGGTGCCGCCGGAGTGCGAGAGCTTGCCCTCGGGGATGTCGAAGGTGTAGGTGAGGCCGTCGTCTGAGACGGAGAAGCCCGAGGCGAACTGGGGCACGTCGGCGCCCGACGGGTCGTTGGACAGGATGGCCTCGTAGATGGCGAAGAAGGCCGGGTCGTACCAGTTGGTGGTGAGCGGGTCGTGCTTCGACACGTCCCGGTTGTAGCCCTCCCGCAGCGTGCCGCCCTGGGTGGGACCGGTGGCGGCCGGCTCCTCAGGGGCCGCGGTGGTGGCCGGAGCCTCGTCGCTGTCGACCGGCTCGGCCGGGGCCGCGGTGGTGGTGGGCGCGGCCTCCTCGTCGTCGCCGCAGGCGGCCAGGATGCTGGCTGCGGCTGCGACTCCTACGCCTGTCATACCCAGGCGCTTCATGAACGCCCGGCGGTCGAGTTGATTGGCCTGGTACTGGTCGGCGAGCTCGGCGACCTCCGGCCCGTACTCGTCTCGTATCCACGAATTGCCCATGTCAGGACCCCCCTTGGTCTTGTCGGACGTGCGACCGCCGTCCACCGGACGACGGCTGGCGGCACGACTGTATACCAAGACTGCGGATCCGTCCAAGTTGCAGGCGCAGACGCCCAGGCCGGCGCGGTCAGCCGTCGCGCATCGCCTGAGCAGACGGATACGCGACCCGGAATTGCGCCGTCGCGACCGGTGACCACGCTCCGCCGAGCGGCACCGCCAGCTCGACCCGCTGCGGATCGGTGCAGGGACGGCCCTGGGCCACGTGCAGAGAAGTAGATCCCGCCCGGTGCCGCAGGACGTAGGAGTACACGGTCTCGTAGCCCTGGTGGTTGCAGATGCCGGTGTCGCCGTCGTCGTGGGAGCGCTGCAGGGCGAAGACGTCGTTGATCCCGGTGGCCTGCTTCAGTCGGCGCTGCGCCGAGGCCAGGCGCCTCTGGGTGGTGACGGTGTCGTCGTTGTCGGGGTGAGGCTTGAGGGCGATGTGGTGGTTGGAGCGGGCCGCCGGACCGGTGAGCGCTGTCACCTTGGTCCGGTCGCCCCTCACCTCCACCGCCGCAGCCCCTTCGGCGTCGATCATGATCAGGTTGGCCCACAGGTAGGGCTTCGACTCGACTGCCTCCTGTACGGCTGCGACGGCCGAATCGACGTCGCGGCCCTGGCGCAGGGCGATCTCGGTCAGCTCGTCGTAGTTGGCGTGGCCTTCGAGGGCGCGCACGTTGGAGTCGCAGCACAGCAGTCCGTGCTCGTTGGCGCCGATGGAGAATCCCGAGAACTGGTCGAGGTCGGGGTCGGTACCGGCCCAGGTGGTCACGCCCCTGACACCGAAGACCTCGGGCTCGGTGACCAGTCGGTCGTCGAAGTGGGTCCGGCCGAAGTCCTTGTTCTTGAACAGCAGGTAGTCGTCGGCGCCGAGTCTCAGCACTCCAGTCGTGCACATGGCGTTCCCTCACCCGTCGGCGCGGCCCTCTAGCCTCGGTCCGATGCGGGCCATGGTAATGACCGACCAACCGGACGGCCGCACGCTTCAGCCGCTCAACTCGCAGGAGCTGCCCCAACCGGAGCCCGCAGGACCCTTCGATGTCGTCGTGCGGATCGCGGCCGCCGGGGTGTGCCGGAGCGACCTGCACATTCTGATGGGGGAGCTGCCGGTGAGCGTGCCCCATGTGCTCGGCCACGAGAACAGCGGCTGGGTGCACGCGGTGGGGCCGATGGTGTCCACGGTGGAGGTGGGGCAGGCCGTGCTCTGTTACCCGTTCGTCTCCGACGGCCTCAGCGCGCCCGAGCGCCGCGGCGTCGATTCGGCTGCGCCCGGCAGGCGCACTCCGGGTATCGACTGCGATGGCGGCTATGCCGAGTACTTGCTGGTGACGGAACGGTCGCTGATCCGGCTACCCGCCGACGCCGATCTGGCCGCCATGGCCACCCTCAGCGACGCCGGTCTGGCGGCCTACCGTGCCTGCCGCAAGGCGGCTGCCGCTCTCGAGCCGGGAAGTCTCGCCGTGGTGGTGGGCGTGGGCGGGCTCGGACACCTCGCCGTGCAGATCCTGCGCTCGACTACGGCGGCCCGGATCCTGGCCGTCGACACCCGCGCCGAAGCCCGCGATCTGGCGGTGTCATGCGGAGCGCACCACGCCTGCTCACCCACCGAGCTCGCGGCGGCGGCAGGATCGGAGGCCGCCGCCGTGATCGACTTCGTCGGAAGCGACGAGTCGGCTTCCTCCGCCCTGTCCTGCCTCGGCTTCGGCGGCTCGTACTTCGCGGCGGGGGTCGGCGGCTCGCTGTCGGTGCCGATCCTGCAACTCGTCACCAAAGAGACTCGCATCGAGGGGGTGTACGTGGGCACCTACCCGGAGCTCGTAGAACTGACGCGCTTGGCCTTGCGGGGGGACGTTCGCCCCGTTGTGGTCACATACTCCCTGAGCGACGCCGACAGAGCCTTGAAGGATCTTGCAGCCGGCTCTTTCGTAGGCCGGGCAGTGCTCACCCCGTGAATGCGACGCTTCGCGGCCGCCCTACGGTCGGCGGACGGGCAGCGTGATCCTGGTCGGGTGGTCGGCGTTGTGGAGCACGGTCTGGGTGGCCGGGGCTGCCGCCAGAGCGCTGTCCTGCAGCGGTGTGCGGCCCGTGTTGAGGTTGCGGTCCCACTGCGGGAAGTCCGAGCTGGAGATGTCGAGCCGCAGCCGCGACCCGGCCGGCACATGGGCGCCGACCGGGCCTAGCTCGATGCGCAGCTCGTAGACCTCGCCGGGCACGAGCGGCTCGGGCTCGCTGAGCGAGCGGCGGTAGCGGGCCCTCAGGATGCCCTCCTGGAGGTTGACGCTGCGGCCTTCGGGATCGACCACGCACAGCCGGGCCGTGAAGTCGGTGTCGGTGGCGGTGCTGGCCGCGTACAGCGTCACCGACACGTCGCCGAGCAGCTCGATGTCGTCCGCCAGGGGCTCGGAGGTGTACACGAGGATCATGCGCGACACCTCGGCCTGGTGCTGGTCGGCGGGGCCCATCGGGGTGATGGTGTCGAAGCAGCACGAATGGCCGCCCATGCTGGGAATGGGCACGCCGGGGTCGTAGACGAAGATGTCGGGAGGCTCGGCCGCGGGCGGATCCCGGTCGAGGGTGCCGTCGCCGAACTTGGAGTTGGCCCGCCCCCCGGAGTGGATGTACCAGTCCTCGGCGGCCGTGTCGGAGGGCGGCCACCCGTCGAGATCCCGCCATCCGCCGTCGAGGGTGAACACGGTCACCGGATGGTCGAGCACTCCGGTGTCGATCCCCTTGAGCGTCTGGTCGAACCAGCGCAGCTGCCAGTCGTCGATCTCGTTGGTGCTCGGGCCGTCACCGCCGCAGCGGCTCACCGGCGTCCACGGCATGTGAGTCCACGGGCCCACCAGCAGCTTCTGGGCCCCGCGGGCCGCTTCCGTTCCGGCTGAGGCCCGCAGCCCGGTGAAGTTCTTCACCGTCCCGCCCAGGAACACGTCCCACCAGCCCCCGAAGTGCAGGGCCGGTACCTCGATGCGGCTGTAGTCGGAGTCGATGCTCCACTGCTTCCAGTAGTCGTCGTAGGTGCAGTGCTCCACCCAGTCGTAGAAGTAGGGCGCGTAGCCGCCTTGCAGCGGCGGGAACTCCGACAGCGGCAGCGACCAGAACCAGCCCTCGGCCGCGCCGAGCGACGCGCCGAGGGCGTCGACTGCGGCCCGGTCCTCGGCCCGCACCGCCGACCCCATGGCCAGCAGGTTGGCCCAGTAGCACACGAAGGCCGCGGCCAGCGCGCCGCCGTTGTAGGTCCAGCCGTCGTAGTACTGCGAGGCGGTGAAGCCGGGCGCGATGCTGCGCAGCGACGGAGGCCTCGTCACCGCGGCCAGCAGCTGGGTGGCGCCGACATAGGAGAACCCGAACATGCCCACGTCGCCGTTCGATCCCGGCAGGCCCGCGGCCCATTCGACGGTGTCGTATCCGTCGTCCATCTCGTGCGCGAATGGGTAGAAGTCTCCCTCCGAGGTGTAGCGGCCCCTGGTGTCCTGGATAACCACCATGTAGCCGTGGGACGCGTACCAGGCCGGGTGGGCGTTGCCGAAGGTGGACACGTTGACCCGCTTGTCGTAGGGGCTCCGGGCCAGCAGGACCGGGACGCCGCCCGCGGGCTGGTCCGCCGGGCGGTACACGTCGGCCCGCAGCACGGTGCTGTCGCGCATCGCCGCGGGCACATCCCGCTCGACGGTGACCGGCAGTCCGGGAAGGTTCTCGATTGTCATGGCGCCTCAGAGGTGTGTCAGTATCGGCTCGACCGACTGGGGAGTGTGTCGATGAGCGAATTCAAGCAGGAGCGGTACTACGAGGAGGACTCCGGCGCCGGCGGTATCCCCGCAGCGCAGGTCGAGGACTTCCTGGCCAGCGCCGACAGCACCTGGCTGCTCAAGCTGTGCCACCTCAAGTCGGACGGCTGGCCCATGGTGGTGCCGCTCTGGTACCAGTGGGACGGCGAGGCCTTCCTGGTGGTGGGGCGCAAGCGCTCGGAGTGGGTCGAGGATCTGCGCCGCGATCCGCGCTGCGCGGTCTGCATAGAGGAGTTGGCCCACCCCCGGATCCGCAAGGTGCTGGCCCAGTGCACGGCCGAGATCGTCGAGGGCCCGGCCGTGGGCGAGGGCTCGCAGTGGGTGCCTGTGGCCGAGGAGATGGCCGTCCGCTACACCGGGCCCGACGGGCCGGAGCAGCTCAAGATGTCGTGGGGCTGGGAGCGATACCTGGTGCGGCTCGTGCCCCGCGACGGCCGCCTGGTGACCTGGCAGGGCGCGGACTGGGCGCTGCGCTACTTCGATCCCGGCCAGCGCCCCGACCTCGAGGCTCAAGCCGCGGCCCGTTCCCGGTGACGAGGACTCCCGCCGGCCGGGCCGATTCGCTGCGCCGGTCGGAGATCAGGTTCCTCTTCGACGCCGCCGCTCGGCTCGGCGGCGACGTGATCCGGTTGGAGGTGGGCGAGCCCAGCTTCACCACCCCCGCCCATGTCATCGAGGCGGCGGCCAAGGCTGCTCGCGACGGCCACACCGGCTACGGCCCCAACGGGGGCCTGCTGAGCCTGCGGGAGCTGCTGGCCGACAAGCTCCGCAACATCAACGGCATCGAAGCCTCCACCGACGAGATCGTGGTCACCCCTGGAGCCATGAACGCGCTGTACTCGGTGTACCTGGCCCTGCTTGAGACCGGCGACGAGGTGCTGCTGCCGACTCCGGGCTTCCCCAACATGGACGAGACCATCCGGTTGCTGGGGAGCCGGCCGGTGTTCTACCCGCTGTCGGCCGACAACGGCTTCCTGCCCGACGTGGGGCAGCTCGAGGCGCTGGTAACGGAACGAACGAGGATCCTGTTCGTCAACACACCGGCCAACCCGACCGGCGCGGTGTATCCGGCCCCGCTGATGGGAGACCTCGTGGAGTTCGCCGCACGCCACGACATCTGGCTCCTGTGCGACGAGGTGTACGACGAGATGGTGCTCTCGCCCGGCTGCGTGCACACCGCGGCCGCACCCCTGGACGCCGACGGGCGGGTGATCACCGTTTGCAGCTTCTCCAAGGTGTACGCCATGACCGGATGGCGCGTGGGATATGCGGCCGCGCCGCGGCCGGTGGCCGATCTGCTGCGCAAGCTGCAGGAGCCCCTGGTGTCGTGCCCCAGCACCATCTCCCAGAAGGCGGCCGAGGCTGCCCTCAAGGGGCCGCGTGCCCCCTATGACGAGATGCTGGCCGCCTACCGGCGCCGGCGGGGAGCGGCCTTGGATGCCGCGGCCGCGGCCGGCGTGCGGGCGGTGCCCTCCGACGGCACCCTCTACATGCTGCTGGACGTCTCCGCGGCGGGCGTCGACGACCTCGACTTCGCTCTGGCGCTGCTGGAATCAGAATCGGTGAGCGTGGCGCCCGGCTCGGTGTTCGGTCCCGCCGGCCGTGGCTGGGCCCGCATCTCCCTGGCCGCGGAGGAGCAGGCGATAACGGAGGGTGTCCGTCGCCTGGCCAAGGCGCTGCACCGGTAGGGAGAATTACGGACAACAGGAAGGAACACGGCGCCATGAACTCGACTCAAGCGAACGGGATGGCCGAGCGCGTCCGCAGCTATCTCGACGGGCGGGACGCCGAGGTGCTGGAACTGGCCCGCGACTTGATCCGGACCCCGTCCCCGAACCCGCCCGGCGACGAGCGGGCCGTGGCCGACCTCATCACCGAGAGGCTGAGGGAGCTCGGTGTCGACGACATCACCCGGGTGGGTTTCGATGAGACTCGCCCCAACGTGCTGGCTCGGGTCCGGGGCACGGCGCCGGGGCCGACGCTGATCCTGTCGGGACACATCGACACCAAGCCGGCCGGTGACATGGACGCCTGGGAGACCGACCCCTGGGATCCGGTGCTGCGCGACGGCGATCTCATCGGCCTGGGCTCCGGAGACATGAAGGCTGCGGTGGCCGGGATGATGTACGCCGCGGCCGCCCTGAAGCACGCCCAACAGGCCGGCGACGGCTTCGCGGGCGAGCTGGTGCTGGTGTTCACCGCCGACGAGGAGGCCGGCGCACAGTTCGGGTCCAAGTGGCTGGCCGACAACGGCCATTTGAGCGCCGACGCCGCCGTCATCGGGGAGCCGAGCGGCATCACCGAGGAGTGGCAGTCCGTCCACCTCGTCTCGCGGGGCGCGGCCCTGTTCAAGATCGCCGTATTCGGAACCCAGATGCACTCGTCGATCTCGGACCGCCTGCCCGGCGTCAACGCCACCGTCAAGATGGCCCGCCTCATCGACCGCATGGACCGCGAGTTCAAGGCGTACCTCACCTACGAGGAGCACCCGCTGTGCCCCGTGGGTCCCACCGTCAACGTCGGGGTGATGGCCGAGGGGGGAGTGTTCTACGGCGTCTACCCGGGAAACGCCGAGTTCGCCTGCGATGTGCGGACCCTGCCGGGGATGACCGAGGAGTCGGTCAAGGCCGACCTCGAACGGTTCCTGGCCGACGCCATGGCCGACGATCCGGAGCTGCGGGCCGAGCTGCGGTGGCATCTGATGGTCCCCGCGGTCGAGATCGACGCCGACCATCCGGTGGTGGCGGCCTTTGTCGCCGCGGCTGGGGAGGTGCTCGGGACTGCGCCCGAGCTCGACGCCTTTCCCGGAGCCACCGACGCGCCCTACTTCCAGCTCGGTGCCGGGATCCCCACCGTGGCCGCGTTCGGGCCCGGGATGCTGCCTAGGGCCCACAGCCCCAACGAGTACATGGACGCCGACGGCGCGGCCCTGTCGGCCAGCATCTACGCCCTGGCTGCGCTGCACTACCTGGACGAGGCCACGAGTTAGAGGAGGGTTCATGACCATCGCGACCTCAGAGTTGTGCGCCCGCTACCGCCGCATCGGCGTGTCGGTGGTGTGTGACGCCCTGTACGAGCTGGACCTGCCCGAGCGGGTGCTGCCCAGCGGGCTGAAGCCCCTGCTGCCCGACGTGCGCATGGCCGGCATCGCCTACACGCTGGAGGGTCGGGCCATCCGCCCGGGCGTGGGATGGGACCCGGGCCTGGAGCGCATCAGGTCGTACTTGGAGATGTTCAAGGAGCTGACGCCCGACTCGATTCTGGTGTCGTGCAACCCCGACAGCGAGGTGGGACACTTCGGGGAGCTGACCGGCAACTCGGCCCAGCAGTACGGCTGTGCGGGCGTGGTGCTCGAAGGCAACCTGCGCGACCTCGACGGCCTGCTCGACATCGGCCTGCAGGTCTTCTACCGGGACCTGTCGCCGCTCAATGCCATCGGGCGCTGGGAGATGGTCGCCTCCCAGGTGCCGGTCACCATCGGCGACGTGACCGTGGAGCCCGGTGATCTGATAGTCGGCGACCGCGACGGCGTCCTGGTGGTGGCCGGACCCGAGGCGGAGAGGGTGCTGCTGCAGTCCGAATCGATTGTGGGGTCCGAGGAGCTGGTGCGGGCCGACATGCGAGCCGGCGCCACTCCGTGGGAGGGACTCGAGCGCCATGGCCACATCTGAGGAGAGCGCCGCGCCCGCCGGCGCCGAGCTGACGATCCCCCAGATGGGGGTGGTGGAGCAGGTGCTGGTGGTGGAATGGCTGGTCGAAGACGGCTCGCTGGTCGCCGCAGGCGAATCCGTGGTCGTGATCGACACCGACAAGGCTGAGACCGAACTGGAGGCCCCGGCTTCGGGCCGGCTCAGAATCCTGGTGCCGGCCGGCGACGAAGAGGTGACGGTGGGCACAGTCCTGGCGATCGTCTCTGGGGCATGAGCGAGACCTTCTCGCTGGAGGGCCGGGTCGCGGTGGTGACCGGCGCGGCCGGCGGTCTGGGCGCGCCCATCGCCGAAGGGCTGGCCGACGCCGGCGCCTTCGTTGTGTGCGCCGATTCGGCTGGTGAACCGAACCGGGCGCTGGTCGAGCACCTGGGACCGGGCCGGTCTGAGGCCTTCACCGTCGATGTGCGCGACGAGGTGTCGGTGCAGGACCTCGCGGCCCGGGCCGCGTCTGTGACCGGCAGCATCGACGTGCTGGTGACCTGCGCCGGGATCGGAGGCCGCGGGCCGGCCGCCGACTACGACGACAGCACCTGGGCCGACGTGATCGATGTGAACCTCACCGGAGCGTTCCGCACCTGTCGAGCCGTGGGCCGCCGCATGATCGCTCAGCCGCACGGCGGCGCCATCGTCAACATCGCCTCGGTGGTCGGCGAGGTCGGGCTCGCGGGCAGTGTCGGCTACCAGGCCTCGAAGGGCGGGGTGATCCAGATGACCCGCACGCTGGCAGTGGAGTGGGCCCCGCACAACGTGAGGGTCAACGCCATCTCGCCCGGCCACGTGGCCACACCGCTCGTGCGCCGCCAGTGGGAACTCGAGCCGGAGCTGAAGGACTACTTCGAGAGCCGCACCCCACTGGGCCGGCTGGCCGAGCCGTCCGACATGGTCGGTGCCGCGGTGTTCCTCGCCGGGCCTGCGTCGGCCATGGTCACCGGCCAGATTCTCGCCGTCGACGGCGGCTACACGGCGCAGTGACCGGCGCGGTGCCCGCCCTGGAGCGGTCCGAGGCCTTGGCTCTGCACCGGACCATGGTGCTGATCAGGGTGTTCGAGAGCCGGGTCGAGGAGCTGTTCAAGGCGGGCAAGCTTCCCGGATTCGTCCACACCTACCTGGGCGAGGAGGCGATCGCGGCCGGCGTCTGTTCCCGCCTCGGGCCCGACGACTACATCACCTCCACCCACCGGGGTCACGGGCACGCCCTGGCCAAGGGCATGTCGCCCGCCGCGCTGACGGCCGAGCTCTACGGGCGGGCTGAGGGCGCCTGCCGGGGCCGGGGAGGCTCGATGCACGTGGCCGACTTCTCGCTGGGGATGCTGGGCGCCAACGGCATCGTCGGTGGCGGGTTCGGGATTGCCGCGGGTGCCGCGCTGGCGGCCCGTCACCGCGGCACCGATCACGTGGCGGTGTGCTTCTTCGGCGACGGCGGGATCAACAAGGGGACCTTCCACGAGGCCCTCAACTTCGCTTCGGTGCACCGGCTGGGCGTGGTGTACGTGTGTGAGAACAACCAGTACGCCCAGTTCACCGCCCGCAGCCGGACCACATCGGTCGAGGACTTGGCCGTGAGGGCCACCGCCTACGGCATGGCGGGGGCGACTGTCGACGGCAACGACGTGGCCGCGGTGTCGGCCGCCGCGGCCGAGGCGGTCGAGCGGGCCCGCGGCGGGGAGGGTCCGACGCTGCTGAACATGGTCACCTACCGTCTCGGAGGCCACTACGTGGGCGACGCCGAGGTGTACCGCGACGCCGGCGAGGTGGAGGAGCAACGCCGCCGCGACCCGATCCGGCGCTGGGAGGAGACGCTGGCCTCCATGGGCTGGCTCGACCCCGAGGACCGGGCCGCGGTGTGGGACGACGCCGCCGCGGTGGTGCGCGGCGCCGAGGAACGGGCCGAGACGGGACCCTTCCCCGACCCGGAGAGCGCCCTGGACGACGTGTTCACTCCGGCGCCGGCCGCCGCCGCGGGCTTTCGGAGGGGAGCCGTTGAGGCTCTACCAGCCGGCGATCCGGACGATGCGGCGGCCGAGACCCGACGCATGACCTTCGGTCAGGCCACGGTCGATGCCATGGGCAGAGCCATGCGGGCCGACGACAGCGTGGTCGTGCTGGGAGAGGACATCTCCTGGGGCGGCAACTTCGGGCAGTTCCGCGGCCTGGTCGAAGAGTTCGCATCCCGCCGGGTGATCGACATGCCCATCTCGGAGGCGATCATCGTGGCCGTGGCGGTGGGCGCGGCCACCGCGGGGTTGCGTCCGGTGGCGTCGATTAGCTTCGTGGAGTTCACGCTGGGGGCCATGGACGAGATCGTCAACCAGGCCTCGAAGTTCCGGTACATGTTCGGCGGCCAGGTGTCGGTCCCGCTGGTGCTGCGGGCCTCCGACGGCGTGCTGCGCTCGTCCGCGTCCCAGCACTCCTCCAGCCTGGAGGGGCTGTTCACCCACCTGCCCGGCCTGAAGGTGGTGGCGCCGTCGAACCCGGCCGACGCCAAGGGCCTGCTTCGCACCGCCATCGACGACCCCGACCCGGTCATCTACCTGGAGCACAAGAAGATCACCGCCCAGCGGGGCCCGGTCCCCACCGGCGACTATCGAGTGCCGCTGGGATCCGCGGCGGTGGCCCGCGCCGGCGCCGACGTGACCGTGGTGGCCTACTCGGCCATGGCCCTCAACGCCGTGGCCGCGGCGGAGCAGCTGGCCTCCGACGGCATCGACGTCGAGGTGATCGACCTGCGGTCGCTGGTGCCGCTCGACTTCGACACCGTGCTGCAGTCGGTGGCCCGCACCCGCCGGGCGGTGGTGGCCCACGAGGCGTGGCGCTTCGGCGGCTTCGGCGCCGAGTTGGCCGCCCAGTTGCATTCCGAGCTGTTCGGAGAGTTGGAGGCCCCGGTGGCCCGGGTCGGCGCAGCCTCGGCGCCGATCCCGTTCAGCCCACCCCTGGAGGCCGCCGTGGTCCCCGGCTCGGCTGAGGTGGCCGCTGCGGTACGATCCGTTCTGGCCTAACTCTCGACTTCATCGCTCCCAGGCCCGTGTCCATTTGTCGCGGACCTCGGCCGGCAACCGGCTCGCCGCGTCGAGTGCCTTCTCGACAACCTCCTCGAGTGTCGGAGTTGGAGTTGATGACCCGAGTTGAGGAGCGATCCACCCCGACGATTCGATGAGTGGCGCTATCTCGTCGACCCGCGCTTCTAGCTGGTCGTCAACCAAGAGTAGGTCGACCACAAGAGATACAGCAGTCGATTGTGTGCACCGGGCACCTTGCTCATTGAAGAGCAGTCCGTACATCCCAGCTACCTGCTCTCGGACGTCCGCGAGCTGATCAAGCATCTTGATGGACGCTCGTTTTGTAAGGACCTCTTGACAGCTCGACTGAATGCGGCGAATCAGCCGAGTCTCGCATCCGAGGATGCCCAAGCCCTCGGCGTCGCTGTCGGACGCCGAACCGTCCGACAGACCTTCCTCGTCAGGGTCGAGGGTGTCGAGCCCGCGATCGAGTACCCCGAGCGCTATCGCGCTGCCTACCGCGCCGGGTTGGTAGGCGTCCAAGCATCCATCGCGACCAGACGATTGGGGGCGTCGGTGGCGATCCGTGCTTGCTCTTCGACCACCGGGGTAGCTTGGCCCGTCCGTGCCCGGTACCGACCGCGTTTCGTAGCTGACCCAGTTCCGTCATGAGGCCCTTCGCGGACTGAGCCATCTTCCTCACCGCGTCATCCGAGCCGGCAAGGCCCTCACCGGGTTGTCGCTCGACCGCCTTGTGCGCCGCGGTGATTATCGAGGTGAAATCAGAACTGTCGCTCCGTATCCGACCGCGTACGTCGAGCACGACACGAGCCACGGATTCGGCAAGTTCCTTGGCGCAACCGATGACAGCGGAGAGGTCTCCGCGGCTCCGCGCATCATCCAGCCGCTCGGCATGCGCCGAGATGGCAGCGCGGTGCTCGTCGTCCAGTTCCGAAGGGAGATCGATCTCGCTAAAGGTCACCGAGCCATTCTGGCGCGCGTGCCCCGCCTTCCCGAACCAGCCACTCGATCCTGGAAGGACGCAGGGATGGCCCATAGTCGCAGCCTGCAGATGTTTGGCGACGTACGATCCGAGTGTGACCACGAAGCTGGTGCCGCAGTTCGATGAGCCGGTTTTTCGAGGCATCGCGGATGTCTTGGGCGCGACCGAGGACGGGCTCACCGGGGCCGAGATCGCACGAACACTGGTCCAGGTCCGCGCCCCCGATGTGAGTCCGACCATTACGAAGCGCCATCGGCTCTTCGACGCCCTCGCCGACCGGCAGAACAGGGACGGCGCTGGCAACTGCGTTGTAGCGTTCATGACGGCGGCTATGGCACCAGTCCGTTACCGCGACAACCCCGCCGCCTTCTCCCGTCGGCAGGACGAACTCAATCGAGTGCTGATCCACGCCGGCTACTGCATCACCGACGAGGGCAAGGTGGGGCGCGTCAGAGGCGGCAAGGCCACGACGCTGGATCAGGCGGCAGAGCGCGCGGGCACTATTCGCACTGAGTTGCGTCGTAGAGGCACCCACCCGGACCTGCTCCGCTACTGCACCATCGAGTTGCTGCAGAAGAACAACTTCCATGCTCTGCTGGAGGCGGCCAAGAGCATCCCTGATCGGATCCGGTCCCTGACCGGGCGGACCGGCGACGGAGGCGCATTGGTGCAGGCCACCCTTACGAACCGCAGCGGGCCGATGCTTGCAATAAACGCCGGAGCTACAGAGACCGACCGCAACGAACAGTCGGGATTCGCCAACCTCGTCACGGGACTCCTCGGGCTCTACCGCGGCCCCACAGCCCACGACCCCAGGCTGCACCGGGCCGTCAGCGACGAGGAACTACTCGAAGCGTTGACAGCCATGTCGATGGTACATCGTCGCCTCGACGGCGCGAGCGTCAAGAAATCCCCATGATCCGAAGCCCCGCCGTAGACAGGCCCGCCAATCGACGAGGCGCACGCCAGAAGCCTGAGCCTGAGCTGCTGTGCTCGCGCCGACCAACTCTCGAGTCTTGGCCGTGCACCGGTACCTGGGTCGGAGGCTCGACGCTAGATCGAATCGCACCTCTGGCCAGGACTTCCACAATCACTCGCCGCTGGACTTCGAGGCTAAGGGTGATCCCGACCACATGGCCGAACTCTCGTCAGCCATCTAAACAGGTTTCTCGAAGAGCGTGCGCCGCATCTTCTAGCAGGCTGCTGAAATACGCGGGTTTGGCGACATCTGCACCCCTCTGACCTAGGGTTTTGTGTTGGCGAAACATGAGATTCGGTACTTTTTCAGCACCCCTGCTAGTGGTGTGTCGCGGGTTTGGTTGCGCGGTCTAGGGCGGCTGGGGCTCGTTTGACTTTGTCGATGACGGGTTGGGCTTGTTTGGTCCAGCGCAGGGGCTGGGGGTCGTGGTTCCAGTGCGCGGTCCAGTGTTCGATGGCGTGTTGGACCTCGGCGACGGAGCTGAAGGCTCGGCCTTTGAGGGCTTTGCGGGCGAGGATCGAGAACCAGCACTCGACGAGGTTGGCCCAGCTGGCGCTGGTGGGGGTGAAGTGCAGGTGCCAGCGCTCGCGGCGGGGGTCCGACAGCCATTCGCGCACCGGCTCGGACTTGTGGGCTGAGACGTTGTCCAATATGACGTGGACATGGAGGTGGCGCGGGGTGTGGCGGTCGATCTGCTTGAAGAACGCGAGCACGTCGTTTCCGGTGTGGCGGCGGCGGGTCTGGTGCAGCACCTCTCCGGTGGCGACGTTGAGGGCGGCGAACAGGTCGGTGGTGCCGTTGCGGCGGTAGTCGTGGGTGAGGGTGCGGTTGCGGCCCGGGCGCATCGGCAGCGACGGCTGGGTGCGGTCGATGGCCTGTATCTGGGTCTTCTCGTCGAAGCTGAACACCGCGGCCCCCTCGGGGGGCTTGAGGTACAGGCCGACCACGTCGTTGAGCTTGGCCTCGAAGTCGGGGTCAGCAGACAGCTTGAACACGTCGGCGCGCCACGGGCGCAGCCCCCGCTCGCGCCACACCCGCGCCACGATGTCCTTGCCGACGCCGTGGCGGGCCGCCATCGAGCGCGTCGACCAGCACACAGCCCCCGCGGGCGGCTCGCCGAACAGCGTGTCGGACACGATCTCCGCCTCCTCGGCCGCGTTCAGCGACCGCCGCGGGCCCCGGCCCGGCGCGACCGTGCCCAGCCACCCCAGCCCGCCCGCGGCGAACCCCCGCCGCCACGCCCGCACCGTGTTCGGCGCCACCCCCACCCGCCGGGCCGTCTCCTCGTTGGCCGCGCCGTCCGCGGCCAACAACAGCGCACGCGCCTGGCGCACCACCCGAACCGGCTCCGACACCGAACGCGACAGCCGCTCCAACTCGGCGCGGTCCTCGCCTGAAACCGCCAACGGCGGCGCAATCATGCTCATACCCACACACTAACCAACCCCGCAACCAAACACAAGACACACCACTGGCAAGTGCCAACGCATTGGTTGGAGGGGGGAAGGCCTCCCAGACTCGGGTCAGGTGGGGTTGTCTTGGTCGCTGAGGTAGAGGATGTCGCCCCTGACTTCCAGTCGTTTGCGCTCGCCTGCTTCGGGCAAGAATGCTTCGGCGATCTCGAGAGGGATCGGAATGAAGGTTCGATCCTTCGTGAGGATGGTTGACGTGATTCCGGGGCCGCCGCCGGCGGATTCGGATACAAGCCCGGGACAGAGGATGTCGTAGTAGAGGCCGAAGCGTCCGGAGTGGTGCTGGAACACGAACACAACTTTCCTGCCTCCCCAGACGACCTCCGTTGTATGTGGCTGCAGAAAGAAGTCGCCTCTTTGCCGCTGCACCCGGTCGCTCAGCGCCAGGAAGCAGGCGTATCCGTTCAACGCTGCTGGAGTGTCGCTCGTGAGGATGAGTGCATTGGTCTCTTCGTTCCTCCGGTCGATCGCGGGCCTTGGGGCGAAGGGCTCGGGAGCCGCGTCCTCGGGTTCGCCCTCGATCGCTCCAACGACTGATGAGAGGGGCTCGGTGCCGGCGGGACTCACCTCGACGACCGATCTCGCGGTGTCGGCGACCTGTTTCGTTGCCTCTGCTAGCGTCAGTCGTCCCGCGCGAAGTTCCTCGAGGATTTCCTCAAGGTCCGCCTTGTCCTCCAGTTCGTATTCGAACCACTCTCGGTTGGAACGGAGGTGCCGCAAGAACGCTTCCGCTCCTTGCCTAGTGCTGCTGGGCACGAGTTCGGATATTCGCTGGAAGATGGATGAGCGCACGAAATCCTTCACAAAAGGCCCGAACGCTCCGAAATCGTCGCGATAGAGAGCTAGTAGGGGTGCAACGCTCGTGGAATTGGGGTCCAAGTGGATGAGAGGTGGCGCCTGCGTATCGTCGACCAGCAAGGGCAGGCCTCCTGAGATCACGCCGAATCGAATCTCGACTCCGAGAAAGTAGTCCTCCTCAAGTATTCGGGTAATACGAGTCGCGAGTGCCGAGTGGGCGTAGCTCTGGCTCGCAAGTGGTAGCTCCTCAGTGACCCGGGGCCTGTCGTCGACTTCCTGAACCCCTTTCGCGGCTAGGTAGCCTTGCTCGCAATCGCGCCGCGGTGCTCTCCGAGAAAGTACGACCAGCGGTTCGTCTTCGCTCGCGTATGCCTGGATCACCGAGGCATCGCGGCCGTCGTAGTAGCGGAGCCCGGCATGGTTGACCACCGACTCGATGGGCTGGGGCTGTCCAGCGGGGCGAGGGGTCACTTCTAACGGCCCGCAGAGTTCGAACTGCCTCGTGGCAGCGATCCACCGGAGGAAGCAGTCGTTCGCGAAGGACTCGGGATGCTGCGCTGCGATCGGCGAGACGAGGTTGTCGAGGGCCGAGAGGACTTGCTGGAGCAACTGGCTTGAGGAAGCGTCAAGTGCCTCGCGGCCTGCCGTGGGGCTGAAGAACGGAAGGTCGACGACTCCGCCCCAGCGGTATGTGGATGGCGCACCAATGGTGGCGAGGCCGAAGCCTGACCGGAGGGTGCGGATTGCGTTGCGGTCTTGCAACAGGACAATCGAGCCGGGACGGCCGATGCCGACTGCCGCCTTGATGTTGTCGAGAACGATGCGGAGCTCCCCCGAGCCCATGCCGATGACTTCCAAGTCGCCCTGAAGGATCCCGGGAATCGAGATGGCCGGACGGTGTTCTACCCAGGCATGCCTCTCGGATGGGAGGGCCTCCCGATGTCCAGAACCACTGATGTTCTCACCGTTGAAGAGAACTGGGACGCCTACAAATTCGACAAAGTCTCCGAGGTACTGGCGAGCTTCTGGGACGGTTACGCGGCTGTCATCGGCGAGGTGGGCGCGCACGATGGTTCCTGGATGGCCGATCGGATTGATCGGTGTAACTGAGATACTCTCGGTATCGGTCGACAAGTCCGCTCTGCGTGCCGAGGACAGGGTGCGCTCGCCTGTTGCAGCTGACTCGCTCTCGACCGAGAGCTCGTCTGCGACGCCGAAATTCGCCAGCGCTCCGATACCGAAGGTCCCTACGACACCGGCAGCGCGAGCAGCGTCGGTGTTCTTGCTGCTTCTTCCCGCATGCCAGAAGTGCGTCTCTATCTCCTCGGCGGTCATTCCGATGCCGTTGTCGGTCACTGTGATCAGGTCGTCGCTCACCGTTACCTCGATCGAAGGAGCGAACTCGTCCGGTCGCGCTTCGCGCATTCGGATCGCATCAAATGCATTCTGTGTATTTTCCCGGAGAAGCGCGAGCGGTGACTGATAGATCTGGTCAGCTAGGAGTTTGAGGATCCGCGAGACCTCGACCTTGAGAGCGATCTTCCTAACTGGTTGCATCGTTGAGCATCCTCCTCGCGGCAATGGCGGCGACCAGATCGTTGAGCGTCGCCGGGTCTAGGAGCGGCGCTCCGGCTTCTAGTTGTGCTGCGGCGTCATCGAACCGATCGGCTTCAAGAAGCATGGAGACAGCCATAATGGCTTCGTCCGGGGTTTCCGGATTGCTGAGAACCTCTAGGAGTTCATCATGGCGTCCAAGACCGCGGAGCGCCTCGATCTCGACTTGGCGCTTGATTTGCGATGGGATAGAGCCGGGGAGTCGGCCGAGGAGTTCCAGTGCCTTCTCGAACTGACCACTCCACGCTGCCGTCATTGCGTCGTCAAGTAGTTGCGCGGCCGTGGGTGCTCGAGGACGTTCGGGCGAGGGCGGGAGGCTCAGCGTCATGAACGTATTGCCGCCAAAGTCGGCCCGAGGCATGCCGGAGAACACGCCGCCAGGCGACATTGCGCGTACGTGAACGGTGAATGTCGCTTCATCGGGATCAATAACGACAATGTTGAACTGGCGGCGTTCGCCTGCTGGTAGCTGGTCGTCGCCCACCGCCAGGGATCCCGCGCTTGCGACGACCATTGAGGTCAGGTGAGGGAGACGCAGCTCGTACGGTGCCGCATCCGGGTAGTGCTGATGCCCGTGCAGCCCGACTGTAAACCCGAAGTCGATGAGTCTGTGAGTGACGCGCTGGTCCATGTAGTCGTGGGCGCGCGGCCCGCCCAGAAGGCTGTGGTGCCAGACTGCGACTGCCACGGGCGCGCTCGACCCAGCAAGCAGCTTCTGCGACGAGGCCAGCGCTGAGGGGTCGATGTCGCCGGCATGGCAGAAGCAGTCGTTTCCGTACCAGGATGCGAAACCGGCGACCGCCAAGCCTAAGGACGGATACTCGGCAAAGAGAAGGTCTCCGTCGCCGTGCCCGAGCGGGCTCGGGTCGAGACCCGCGTAGAAGTCGGCCCGGAACTTCCGAAAGTGGTCGCAGCGCGATTCGTAGAGAGCACTATCCGCTACCTCATACGGCCGCTGGTCTTCCCAGTTCCACCGGAGTCCAGAGTCAGGGCGCAGGGCCTCATCTGCAATCCCACTCGGGCAGTCAGACAGCGGCTTCATCGCGTCGCGAGCGCGGCTCCAGTCAACATCGTGATTGCCGGGAACGATGACCACACGTGACCGGTCCGAGTCGACGAACTCGGCCGCGAGACGGACCAAGAAGTCCCCAGCTTCGGCATACTGGTCCTCGATCTCATCGCCGGGGCTCGGGCCTCCAGCAGAAACACCTTGGATCAAGTCACCGCTCACGATGATCAGGTCCGGCCTCCGTATGCCGTCAAGCTCCCAACGAGCGGCGTCGCTCGACATGGCTGTCAGCAGCTCGTCGTTGCCCACACGGGGGCCCGCGGTCCTATGCAGGTCCGAAATATGAAGCAGTGCCGGCACACCTCGACTCTAGATGTGAGCGCCACCGCGAAGGTGAGCGATCACGCGAAATCGCGTTCTGCGACCATCCGAATCTCTGAGTTCGGGTAGCGAGCTGCTTGATGTGGGACGGTGGTGGTGGCGTCGCGGATCTCGTATTCGACGGGTGCGAGCATGCCGAAGGACATCTCTTGGCTCGGCAGGGATCGGGACGCCTACCTGAGTATGTCGAGCACGGATTCGGCTATGGCTTGGCCCAGTAGTGGCGGTACGGCGTTGCCGATCTGTTTCGCAATCTGAGTTCGTGAGCCGGCGAATGAGAAGTCGTCGTCGAACGATTGCAGCCTTGCTCCCTCACGCAGGGTGAGCGCCCGGTCCTGGAACGGGTGGATGCACTTGTTGGAGGCGGGGTGCACGAAGTTGACCGTGAGGGTGACAGCAGGCTCGTCCGGGTCGAGGCGCGAGTAGCATGACGAGAATCCCGAGGTGATCAGGTGTTGTGGCACAGAGCTGATGTTCGTGCCCGAATGGCGGATGATCTCCAGCATGCGCTCGGAGTGGCCTGTCGCCACATGCAGACTGAGGCGTTGGGAGCGTCGGCGCCGGGCTGCCTGATAGTCGTTCTGTGGCGGGAGGTCGTACTGGTCTGCGGTCTTGCCCGCGGCGACTGGGGGGAGGTCTCCGATCGCCTCCATCGCAGTTAGCGCGTCGGGCAGTTTGGGCTCGTCGAACATGAATAGTCCCGGCTCGTCGGGTGGCGGCGGAGGCGCGAGTCGCCGTGCCCGGTCGCGTACCCCGATCGTCTTGAACTCGCCTGCGTGAGTCGGTGAGGGGAACTTCGCTCGGGTGCCGTGCTGGGCGCCGATCATCACGAGACGCTCCCGCTTTTGGGGAACGCCGAAATGGGCGGCGTTGATGATCCTCCAGTCCGACGTGTACCCGAGCCCGTCGAAGCACTCCTGGATTTGCTCTATCGTGGTCCCTTGATTGTGGGTGGCCAAGCCCACGACGTTTTCCATGACGAACACCTGTGGCCTGAAGTAGTTGACGTAGGCAGCGAACTCTTCAAAGAGGGAGTTCCGCGGGTCGTCCTCCATTGCGGACCGGAATGGCCGAATCGACGAGAAGCCCTGGCACGGCGGTCCGCCCACGATGACGTCCACCTCACCGCGGGCTAGCCCTGTCCGGTGTGCCACCGATCGAAGCCGCACTTCTCGTATGTCCGCTTCCAGGGCCACCGACCGCGCGTGATTGAGCCGGAAGGTCTCCACAGCGACCGGCAGCACGTCGATGCCGTATACGACGCTGAAGGCGCCCGTGTTCTCGAACCCCTTCGAGAATCCACCTGTCCCGCAGAACAGGTCCATCACCTTCATGCTCGCCATCCGGAGCCACCTCCATTCCTGAGAAATCAGCAGTTCTGGAGAGACTATAGTCTCTCCAGTGGCTCCCGCAGTGACACCTACGATCATAAGTCGTGGATGCGACATCACCGGGGGACCCGGCAGAGGAGGCAGCGAGAGCCTTCGCTCGCGCTGTGGGCACAGTCGTCGCCCGGCTCCGCGGAGAACGCGGTTGGTCGCTAGAGGACCTGGCCGATGAAGCGGGCCGTCACCGGACCTACGTCGGGCTGATCGAGCGAGGCGAGCGACACCTCAGCGTCGCGTCGGCCTTTCGGCTTGCTCAAGCGCTCGGCCTGTCTCTCTCGGACCTCATCAACCTTGCGGAGGCGCATGTTTCGGGAGCGCGGGTCCCGGTCCGATTTCGGCTACGGTCCTCGCCGCCGAACGCGACCCGCGGAGTCGAGGCCGTACAGCAAGTCGCCGGATTGGAGGAGACCTGGATCCCCTCCGCCATCGAGGCGACCTACGCGACGCTGGACCGTATCGACGAGCAACTCGTCAACACAGGGTCACTGCCTCTCGCTGAGGTCGTAGAACTCGCCAACCTGTCTGCGATCGTCGGCAACCTGCTGAGGTCGGCCCTGGAGGTGAACTCCCGCGGGGTCTACAAGAGCAACGCCCCTCACACGTTTCCAGATCTCGTGTCGCAGTCCGGCACGTCCCAAGGCTTGGAGATCAAGATCGCCCTCGAAGGCAACATGCCTAAGGGCCACTTGCCCAAGCCGGGGGCACACCTCATTTGTCGCTATGTGCTCGCTGAACGGGATGGGACCTACTCTCGCGGAAATCGGGGCAACGTCGTATGGATTTGGGAGGCCCGACTCGGAGAACTAACCGAAGACGACTTCAACACCTCCAACACGCCCGGCGACTCAGGCAAGACAGCAGTGATAAGCGCCGAAGCCCTATACCGACTCACCTGCATCTACTACGACGGGCGGTTCCGTCCCATCGCCAGACCCCGTGCCGGCCACCACTAGGACTCAGGAGGGTCGATCTGAGACTCTGGTCATGCATCCCGGAGGACGGGTGCGGTTATCCCTCGTCACCCGCTGCCTCAACGACCCCGAACTCCTAAGTTGATCGACATATCCGGTCTACCGGGCTACACGAGAGTTGACCGGACCACTCGTTGTCAGATGGGACTGGTGATCTGACCGGGAGGGGACTCAGATCGTCGCCATGCTCCTTCGGGCCTCAGACCGTCGCGACCGTGCCACCCTGGTCCCACTCGGTGCTCAGGTTTCCGAAGGCTCGGTGGAAGGCGAGCATCGTGTCGCCGCAGTGCGATCCGGGGCCACAGTGCGGGACGCCGGCGGGGCGGAAGAAGTAGGTGCCCGCCCCGGCGGTGATCATCTCGTCGGTCTCGGTGGACCGCTCCCGCAGGACAGCCTCGCCGTCGATCACGAAGCACTCCTCATGGTGGGGATGGTGGTGCCAGCCGCCGTCGTCGTGGTCCCATTGGTGGGCGCCGCCGAGCCAGACGTCGCCGACCGGGCCCCGGCCCAGAGGCTTGACGTGCCGACCGGGCATCTCTGGAACCGGGATCCAGTCCTGCTCGGAAGCCCGGCCGGGCACCAGCTCGGCCGGCTGACCCATGAAGGTCGGGTCGTACCGCACCGGAGCGGACGTCATAAGCAGGGCGGCGCCGTCGGCTGTGATCCGCAGCCGGGGGATGGTCCGCCCCTTCGGGAGGTGGACGTAGTCCCCGGCCTCCAGGGGGTGCGGTCCGGCCTCGATCGAGCCCTGGATCACGAAGAGCTCCACGTCGGCGGTGAACGCGCCCCGTGCCTCCGTTCCCCAGCCCGCCCGCAGGCGCACCAGACGGGTGCTCGAGCCCCTCAGGTCGGTCGACAGGATCCGGGCCCCGAGGGAGCCGTCGATCCCGGGGATGGTCATCGGTCTGGTCGGCAGCGAGGCGTCTTGGATCCCGGCCAGGTGCGTGGCCGTTCTGTCGACCAGAGCCGGGTCTATGCGGTCTGCCATGGCCCTCAGCCCGGGCCCCGGGTTGCCGCTCGGCCTCTCAGGCGTCGAGCACTTGGTAGCCGGCCTCGGCCAGGTCGACCACCGGCGGCAGCGTGGACCACGGGAAGTTGATCCACAGGTCGGTGCGTCGCCACACGTAGTCGCACTTCACCAGCGAATGCGACTTCTCATAGAGCACGGCCGAGCGGACCTCGGCCACCTCATCGAGGCAGTAGTCGCGCACCAGCTTGAGCGTGTGGCCGGTGTCGGCCACATCGTCGGCGATCAGGATCTTGGACCGGCGGTGGTCGACCAGGTCGAGTTGGGGAGGCAGCACTACCGGGACCTCCAGGCGCTCGCCGACCCCGGTGTAGTACTCGCAGTTCATCACGTAGACGTTCTTCACGGAGAGCGCGTAGCCCAGCGACCCGGCGCAGAACAGCCCGCCCCGGGCGATGGCCAGGATCATGTCTGGCCGGTACCCGTCGTCGGCGACCATGTGCGCCAACTCGCGGACGCCGCGCCCGTAGAGCGCCCAGTCCATCTCCTCCCTTGCCGTACCGTCGTTCACCGGTCGCATCCTCCTCATCGTCGGTCGCTCCACAGTTCCTACTAGGTTCCGATCCCCTCCCGGCGGACCCCAAGGCTTGGAGTCCCGAGTCTGTCCCAGCCGCGCCACGATCGCGGCGCGATGATTGCCGTATGGCGTGCCTGAGGAACCCTGCTGGACTCAGCGTCGCACATGCCTGCGGTCAAGGTAGGCGAGGTCCAGGGCGTGGGTATTGTGCTCCGGTCGCCTAGTGGCCAGCTGTGCGTCCCGGCGCGCGTCGGTGACGATGTAAGGGACCGACACCCGGCCTTCGATGGCAGCTTCGATGGCCTCGATCGCGATGCGCACTTCCTCGTCGGTGGCGCCGGGACGATCAGGGTCCACGGGGATCCGCAGGCTCCGGGTCTCGTGGCCGGGATCCACACCGATCTCAACGCGGTTGGCCCGCATGTCGACGTCGACGAAGTGCACCAGCCAGTCAAGGCCGCCAGGCTCTTGGGCCGTGGGGCCGATGCCGAGGATGTCGGAAACCTCGTCGCTTGCGTCTCGCAGCTCGAAGTAGCTGTGGGCAGCGCCTGTGCGCAACTCCAAGTCGGCGTTGGCCGCGACGAGTTCGACGGTGGGTGCGCTGGGAGCGTCGTCGCCCTTGAGCCACACCCACGCGCCGAACGTGTCGTAGTGGTCGACGGCTAGGCCGGCGATGCGGCTCATCTCGATCTCGAGTACCTCGTCAAGCAGCGCTTGCAGCACCGGGATGCGGGCCAGGCGGTGCCGGGCCTGCGGCCGCGTCACCCCATACTGCTCCATGTAGAAGTCCTCGGTGACCGCCGACGAGCCGGCCATGTCCGGTTCGAGCTGATAGGAACTCAACGCGTCGAGGGCTGTCTGGACTCCCGATGGCTCGCAGAAGCCCGGCCAGGATTCCGGCTCCGGCGTGCAGAGATGCATGAATGACGGCGCGATGACGCTGGGCGCGTGGCACTCCTCGATGTAGTGGTCGAGGCCGACGTAGTAGCCGTCGGACTGGACTCCGCCCACTTCCACGAGATCGCCCGTCGTCATCGGTTCACCGTCTCGCACCCGAAGCTGTTGCGTCTCCACCGTGAAGGCGACTTCGGGCTGTCCCAGCCTGACGAAGGTACGTCGGAGCGCCGTCGGAGTATGTCTGCGAGTATCGATGCCGTCGCGGACAAAGAAGAACTCGGGAGTCTCGCGGCGGTGTAGAGGAGTCCTGTCATCCGGTAGCCACAGATAGGTGCAGCGTCCCTCGATCTCTAGCACGCCCCAGTCGGAGATGGCATTGCTACCCAAGGAGTCGTCGGTCGGAATCATCCCTGCAACGGGCGGTGGACTGCTCGGCAAGTCGGGAGGATGACTGGTCGAAGGCCCCATCCACGCCACCCAGAACGAGACGTGAGCGAGGCACACATCGGGAGCGTCGGTGTCAGATCCGCGCCAAGTCCGGTGAAACTCATTGAATTCTTCGCCCTTCTGATTGAACTCCTGTCGCCAGCCTTGAACACCCAGGACGGCCACATGATCACCGGGTGATACTTCTATCGCATTGCCCACACGCAGAGTTTCATCGCGCTGATCATAGGTGGTCGTCGTGAGGGGCAGCCTCAAGAAACTACGGATGGGCCGGTCTTCTTCGCTCAATTCGACACCATCGCGATGAGTTACATCAAGGTACGCGCACCCGATGTGATCAAGCGCGAGATAGCCATGCCATATCTGGTCGGCATGCCATCCGCCTGGATCCCATTCATACAGTTCGACGATGGATCCAGCTATCTCACGGTCATCCTTGGGGCCATTGGGTGAACAGCCAGCGGCTACGGGAATTGCGAGTACTAATCCCAACACGAGAGCGCGGTGCCACCGAACGGTGGCACTCATTTGCTCCCAAAGAGTATGTTTCACTGTGCCGTCCGACTAATCGAGTTATCGCACAGTCCGGTCTCCGGAGGTAAGCACCGAAACTCCGAGAAAGTTCTCGACCTCCAGAATTGCAGAAAAGTGCGCGCTGACTCCGTGTGCCGTACACGAAGTGCTTGTCCCGCCCATGTGCAGGCCGTAAGCGATACCATGACGGAACCAGGGTCCGCCACTGTCGCCTGGACATTGGCGCAAATAGTCTCCGGTTACCCGCACGAATACGGCTGCACAGTCAGTGGGTTGCTTCCTGCTGTTCAGGCAAGCATCTTTCCCTACGCTCCGGTAATCGGGCGAATAGTCGATTCTGTCCACAGTGCCACAGGTTGTTCCGGTTCGCTTCCCGGTGTGGCACACGAAGTCTCCTACCATGGCCAAGCGTGAGCGGCGACCGCTCACATCGCACTCGATATTCGATTGGGCACCACATAGATAGGCCCCCTTACAGCGATTCGAGGTGCTGGATGAGGTGGTCGTCTAACTCGATTCGACGCGGCAGCAGCAGAGCGGCGTTCACGGACTCGGGTTCCACCCTTATGGCATGCTTCCGCCACAAACGGTCAACGATGGAAGCGAGCGAGATCGGACAGCACTGATCGTCTTCGAACTCGAGATAGATGCGCGCGTCGCGTACGAGGCTCTCGCAAGTGGTGACTCCGAGAATGATCGGACTCCAACCCCGGTCTGTTCGAAGTATAGCCCTTTGTCCGTCGCTCAAATCCGCAAATTCGTTCATGCTGATGCCCGGACATGCGGGAGGCTGTCGGGCGCCTCTCCTGAGGGCGGGCTGAGCCTGACGGGTATCTCGATGCCAGAGGCGCCGCTTCTCTCGATCCCCCAAACGAGTAGCGTCGGCACCCGGCCTAGCTGTCTCGCTCGCCATGGGAAGATCAAGAACAAGCACGGCACCGAACGCGACAACGCTTAGCATAGAGCCACCACAGCTAGCTCTCGGAGATCGGATGGATGTGCGGTGTGCTCTGTGTGCTGAACACCCACGCAGGCTCTGCTACGCCCTGCAATTAATGTCCTTCTGGTTCTCACGAGTGGCCCTCTTGTCGAACCACCAACGGATGTTGACCACAGCGGTGACTCTTGTTCGCCAAGTGGTCGCTTCATACGAATTGCAGCGAACGTGTACAGGCACCTGCACCCCTGAGTATCCCGTGTGTGAAGAGTATACGGACTTTGACTTTGTAGCCATCGTACGCCAGAAGCACTGCCGGGGAGAGGGCCCGGGATAGCAGTAGTACTGCTGTAGTTCCACGGTTACGTTGGCCTTATCGGGGCAACTGCTCTTGTCGGTTGATGTGTTCCTCCAAGATCCATGTCCTGAGGCATCACCACCTGATGGATGTGGGTTATGGGCTTCCGCGACGAACCTGCATGAACGCCCGGGCCACTGCGCCCCCTGCTTCACGCCTTCCACGGCGTCGTATGCGGGATCGGGTTCGGACGGCTGTATGTCACTGGGCTCAGACTGGCTGGCCTGGGCTGGTGTGGCGGTGGCAGCGGCCGGCGTGGCGTTGGAGGCACATAGCAGCGCCGCGATTGCAAGCACCAAGACGGCCTTCTTGTGCCAAGGGCGGTCATGTCTGGACAGGCTCATCTTCATCTGGACTCCTTCATTCGTGTTGACGGCATGACTACGCGTATCAGCCTGATGGGGCACACGGAGCCGGATCTGGTGCCAACCTTGTGGCGCCCGATGCCGATTCCAGGCACTGGTTGGCACATGTTGGCACACGTTGGCACTGGTTGGCACCCTCTCGGACACCCGCGTGCATGTACCTACCGGGCGCCTCGCGCGTGTATGGAAGATCGCAGACGCGTATGAACGCCGGGCCGACCGCGACTTGGGCGCCTCGCGCCTGTATGGAGGATCGGTAGAGTCCCCAGGGTGCAGTCTGCGGAATGGCCGTTATCGGATCGGCGGCTTCTGGAGCTGGCGTGCGGCCGGATCCTCAGCGCGTCCCGGGCCATGGCGAGGGCCTACGATTTCGACGTCTCGCCCGGGCTCCACGACGAGCCTTGGACCGCGGCCTATCACCGCGATGCTGTGGGCCTGTACGCCGAGGCGTTGCCGCCGTCCTATCAGGGTGACATCGAATCGCTGTTCCGGCACTGCGCCGAGTCGATGGACCAGGGCTCGATTCCCGCGTCGCTCGCCGGGGAGTGGGTGATCGTCAGGAGCTACCTCGCCAACGCCGCCGACTCGATTGCCGAGATGCTGGAGGGCGGCAACCTCCGCCGCCCCGAGCCGGCCAGCGGCGGCGGGATCGACACAAGCGAGGAGCCTCCGCCGGTGGTGCGATACGACCGGCTTGCGGCACTGACGACGCAAGCGGGCGCGCTCCGCTTGCAGTCGGCCGCCTCAGCGGTACAGACCCATGCGGCCGGCGGGCCGGGACCCGAACTCGATGACGACCAACTGCGTCTGCTCGAGGGTGTCTCGGCGGGTCTCTCCGTGTCGGACCTCGCCGCGCAGTTCGGGTACTCGCGGCGAAGCATCTTCCGAGAACTGTCCAGGCTCTGGGACGCGCTGGGCGTGCCCGACCGCGCCCACGGCCTGCACAAGGCCGAGGAGCAGGGCCTGCTTGAACAACGGCAAAACTGATTATGAACTCCAGTTATCTGTAGTGAAGCAATATGTCTTCATATAGAATCATGCATTCAGTCAAGTATGCTTCAACCGGCAGTGGGGCGGTACCGGCGTTGGCAGACGCATCCCGCGAGGGGTGCCGGTGCCGCCCCACCCCCACCCCCACTCCCTGGTTCTGCATTTTCACTCTGTTTAGTGATTTTCTATATCTTATGCTGACTGTATGGATACGGCGATGCGGCGGTGGTCGCGCAGCATCTGCTCGGTGCCCGAGGCCCGCAGCTCGCCGTCTTCCACCACGAGCCGGCCGGCGACGATGGTGTGGTGCGCGGCGACCGGTCCGCAGCGCAGCCACGCCTCGACCGGGTCGGACCAGGCACCGGCGAAGGCGATCCCGTCGAGGGGCCACACCGCGATGTCGCCACAGGCGCCCACCGTCAGCTCTCCGATCTCGCCAGTCCGCCCCAGGCACGCGGCTCCGCCGCGAGTCGCCATCTCGAGCGCCTCGCGGGCGGTGAACAGGCTGGCCCGTCCTGCCTGGCCGTCGCGCAGCCGGGCCATGAGCATGGCATTGCGGGCCTCTGTCCACATCGAGCCCGAGTCGGCCGACGCAGAGCCGTCCACGCCCAGGCCCACCGGCACCCCCGCAGCCCGCAGCTCTCGCACCGGCGCCATCCCGGCCCCAAGGATCATGTTGGAGCTCGGGCAGTGGGCCACACCGGTGCCCCAACGGCCCAGCCTCGAGATCTCGGCGGCGTTGGGCTGCACGCAGTGGGCGATCCAGGACCGGTCGGTTCCCCACCCGCAGTGCTCGAAGTAGTCCACCGGGCGCATCCCGAACCTCTCCACGCAGAAGCCGTCCTCGCCGACGTCCTCGGCCAGGTGGGTGTGCAGCCGCACGTCGAGGCGCTCGGCCAGCTCCGCGGTGGCCGTCATCAGCTCGGTCGACACCGAGAACGGCGAGCACGGCGCCAGTGCGACGCGCACCATCGCCCCGGGCGAACGGTCGTGATGGGCGGCCACCAGACGCTCGGACTCGGCCAGGATCACGTCGTCGGTCTGCACCACCGAGTCGGGCGGCAGCCCGCCGTCCTTCTCGCCCAGCGACATCGAGCCCCGGGTGGGGTGGAAGCGCACGCCCAGGTCGGCCGCGGCCGCGATCTCGGCCGAGACCAGGTCGCCGCCGCCCACCGGATGGACGTACAGGTGGTCGGTGCTGGTGGTGCATCCACTCAGGGCCAGCTCGGCCAGGCCCACCCAGGCCGACACATGAGCCGCCTCTTCGTCGAGCCGGGCCCACAGCGGGTAGAGCGTGCGCAGCCAGTCGAACAGGTTGCCGTCGAGGGCGGGGCGGAAGGCCCGGGTCAGATTCTGGTAAAGGTGGTGGTGGGTGTTGATGAGCCCCGGCGTGACCAGGCAGTCGGCGGCGTCGACGGTGCGGGCCGCGCCGGCGGGCTCGGAGCCGGCCGGACCCACCCCCGACACGAACCCGTCGGTGACGGCCACCCAGCCACCGGCGATCTCGGTGCGTTGCCCGTCCATGGCGGCCACCAGCCGAGCATTGCGAACCAGCAGGTCAGTCACCGCAGTAGGTCCCGGACAGGAATTGGCAGCGGTGGGTGCCCGAAACGGCCTTGTGGGCTGCCAGTTCGGGCGTGGTCGTCAGATTTTCCATTCGGCGAAGGCGTCGATCATCCCCTCGGCATCCGGTCCGAGCGGGTACAGGATCGGCGTGGTGCAGCCGTTGTCGATGTAGTGGCGGACCTTGGCCCGGCACTCGTCGGCGGTGCCGGCCGCGCATAGCAGCTGCACCACCTCGTCGGGCACCAGCTTCGAGGCGGCCTCCACCTGCTCGAGGGTGGCCGGCCAGGTCAGCACCGAGCCGACCTCGTCGAGCAGCGACTGCGACACGCCCGAGGCCTTCATGATGTGGGGCTGCTGGCCCAGGTACTGGGTGATCAGCATGCGCCCACCGTCGAGCGCCTCGGTCCGCTCGGCCTCGGAGTCGCCGGTAGCCATCGAGCACACGATCAACTGGGGACGGTCGAGGTCGTCGACGGTGCGACCCACCCGGGCCGCCCCCTCGGCCAAGTGCTCCATGGCCTGCGCGTTGTACTGGGGCGACACCAGGTAGTTGAACACCACTCCGTCGGCGATCTCGCCGGTGAGGGCCATCATCTTGGCGCCGGTCGCCCCGATGTAGATGGGCACGTCCTTGGGGCGGCGCTCCTGCTGGACGTAGTCGAGCTCCACCCCGTCAAACTGCACGAACTCGCCGTCGAAGGTGACGGTCTGGTCGTTCAGAAGGCCGCGGCACGCCTCCACGATCTCGCGCATCGCCTTCAGGGGGCGCACCCGGCTCACGCCCACCTTCGACGCCAGCGGCTCCCACCAGGCACCGATGCCGAGCAGGATGCGGCCCGGGGCCAGATCGTCGAGGGTGGAGAAGGTGGACGCCAGCCGGGCCGGGTTGCGGGTCCAGCAGTCCACCACGCCGCTGCCCACCTTGATCGTGTCGGTGACCGCCGCGATGGCAGCCATGGGCACCACCGCGTCGCGCACCAGCCGGGAGTCGGCCTGCCACACGGCGTCGAAGCCCTTGGACTCGGCGTAGCGGGACAGCTCCATCGACTCGGCGAGGGTGTGGGCGTCCTGGATGTAGAGGGCTACGGGTTGGGTCATGGCGTCTCCTAATGCGGCCGAATGCGGCTCAGCCTCTTACGGCATCTCTTCGAGCTTGGCGAACAGTCTGGCGGCGGCCTCGGCGGCTTTGGCTCTGATCTCCTCGGCGTCCACCCGGGTCGGCCGGCCGTCGCGCAGCACGGTCTCGCCACCGACGACGACCTCCAGGGGCCGGACTCCGGTGGTGAAGGCCAGCGACCACGGGTCCATGCGGTCATACGACCAGACCACCGTGTCGTCGAGGGCTTCGGGGAACAGTCTCCAGCCGGCTTCCAGCCAACTCCATGCCGTCTCGGGGGTGGCGGTCACGTCGTCTTCCCGGTGGCGTATGTAGGCCACCCGGAACTCGTCGAGCATGGCCGCGCCGATCCCGTCGGTGCCCAGAGCCACCAGGTTGGACCGGCCGGCGGGCCGGGCGTAGCCGACCCGGTTGTTCATGTTGGAGCGGGGGTTGTGCACGATCGTGCCCGGAAGGTCGCGGTCGAGGTGCACGGCGTGGACCACCAGCCAGTCGTCGCGGGCCAGCTGCTCCAGCCGGTACCCGGCCTCCAGGTCGGCGGTGCCCTCCGACACGTGGATGTGGACCCCGGTGCCGTGGTCGGCGGCCAATCCCGCAGCGGCCTCCAGCGTCTCGTCGGAGCAGGTGAACGCGGCGTGGACGCCCACATGGCCCCGCCCGCCGGCTCGAAGGAACCGGTCATTCTCGACGAGGCCCGCCCGGGCGCCCGCCGATCCGTGCCGGTCGGTCACCCCGTAGGCGCAGTCCACCCGCACTCCGACCTCGGCGCAGGCTCCGGCGATCACGTCCAGCGACCCTTCGATGGCGTTGGGGGATTCGTGATGGTCGATGATTGCGGTGGTGCCCGACTCCAGGGCTTCCAGCGCGCCGAGCTTCGCCGACCACTCGATGATGTCGAGGTCGAGGGCCTGGTCCAGACGCCACCAGATCAGCTCCAGGATCTCCAGGAATCCCGTGGGGGTGCGGGGCGGCGCGGGCATGCCCCGGGCCAGGGCGGAGTACAGGTGGTGGTGGGCGCACACCATCCCCGGCGTGGTCCGGCTGTCGCTGCCGACCCTCTGCGGGGGCGCGGCGGCAGTCCCGGGATCTGGGGCCGTGCCGGTCACGGTTGGGGCACTACAGGCTGATGAGTGTTGATGGGCAGGCGGTTGCGCCACACCCCGTCCACCTGGCGCATGGCCTCGGCCACCGCTCCGGCGGTGGGCACCAGTCCGATCTCGCCGACACCCTTGATGCCGTAGGGCGAGTCGGGCTGGGGGGCCTCGACCAGGATCACGTCCACCGGCGGCATGTCCTTGGCCCGGATGATGTCGAGCCCCCTCAGGGTGTCGAAGCGGGGCTTGCCGTCGGTGTCGCAGGGAAAGTCCTCGCTCAGTGCGTAGCCCAGGCCCATGTGGACGCTGCCCTCGATCTGGCCCTCGCACAGCAGCGGGTTGACCGCCCGTCCCACGTCGTGGGCGGCCACCACCTTCTCCACCTTGCCGGTCTTCGGGTCGGCGATCACCATCTGGGCCGCGTAGCCGAAAGTGGAGTGGATGACCGGGTTCTCCAGGCCGTCGCTGAGCTTGTTGGTCCAGTCCACCCGGTACTCGCCCTCGTAGTCGACCCCGGTGAGGCAGCCGCCGTCCTTGGCCGCCCGGCACGCGTCGGCGACCGACCCGGCCCCCATCAGCGTTCCCCGCGAGCCGGTGGTCTGGCCGGCGCCCAGTTCCCGGCTCGTGTCGACGTACACCTTGACCTGGTCGGGCCGCACGCCGAGTTCCTCCACCGCCACCTGCAGGGCCACGGTGTGCACGCCCTGGCCCATCTCGGTCCAGCAGTGACGCACCTCCACGACGGTGTCGGGTCCGGCCGGCGTCCCGGCCGGGTGGGCCGCGTCGGCCACGAAATGCACCACGGCCTTGCTGATCTCCTTGAAACCGTTGCCGAGCCCGGAGTTCTTGAGACCCAGCCCGAGTCCGACCGCCTTGCCGGCCGCGATGGCCTCGTCGTAGGCCGGCTTGATGGCCTCCAGGCAATCCATGGCACCGAGGCTGCCGCCGTCCATGATCTGGCCCGGGCCCCAGACGGCTCCGGGGTACACCGCGTTGCGCCGGCGGATCTCCCAGCCGCTGATGCCCACCGCGTCGGCCAGGCGGTCCAGGGCGCCCTCCATGGCGAACTGGGCCTGGTTGGCGCCGAAGCCCCGGAAGGCGCCGCAAACGCTGTTGTTGGTGCGGGCCGCCACCGCTTCGACGTCGACGACCGGCACCACGTAGGGGCCGCAGGCATGGCCGGCTGCTCTCTCCAGCACCTTCATACCCACCGAGGCGTAGGGGCCGGAGTCGCCCAGCATCCGGGCCCGCAGGCCGGTGAGGCGGCCCTCGGCGTCGCAGCCCACGGCCAACTCGATGCGCACCGGATGCCGCTTGGGATGCACCAGCAGCGACTCCTCGCGCGAGAACGTCGTCTTGACGGGACGGTCCAGCAGCCAGGCCGCCAGCGCGGTCTGGGTCTGGTTGGCGCAGTCCTCCTTGCCCCCGAAGGCTCCGCCGTTGGCGACCTGCTCGGCCCAGATGCGGCTGCTGTCGATCCCGAGCACGGCCGCGGTCTGGTCGCGGTCGTCCCACACGCCCTGGCCGCCGGTGTAGAGGTCCAGGCCGCGCTCGCCGTCGACGATCTTGGGCACGGCCAGGGTCGACTCGGGCTCCAGGAAGGCCTGCTCCACCCGCTGGGTCTGGAACGTCTCCCGCACGACGTGGGCCGAAGACGCCAACGCATCTTCCACGTCGCCGCCCCGGGCGTAGGTCGACACCGACAGGATGTTGCCGTCCAGTCCCCAGACCGCGTCCTCGGCGCCGTCGGCCACAGCCGCGGCCGGGTCGGTGATCGGGGGCAGCGGCTCGTAGACCACGTCGACCAGTTCCGCCGCCCGGCGGGCCGTCTCGCGGCTGTCGGCCACCACCAGGGCCATGATGTCGCCCAAATACGACGTGCGGCCGCCCTCGGGTATGAACACCGGCCAGTCCTTGTGGATCAGCCCGATGCGCAGGTCGCCGGGAACGTCGGCTCCGGTGAACACGGCCGCCACGCCGGGCTGGGCCTCTGCCCGGCTGGTGTCGATGGATATGACGTCGGCCCGGGCGTGCTCGGCCAGGTGCACCGCGCCGTGGAGCATTCCCGGCGCCGTCATGTCGTCGATGTAGAGCTTGTCGCCCAGCGCCAGGTCGGTGGACTCGTAGCGGGCGGCGCGGGACCCCACGCCCCGAACGATCTCCACCGCAGTTCCGTCGGCACCGATCCCGTCGGCCCCGGTGGCCAGCATGTCAACCGCGTCGAGGATCTTCAGGTAGCCGGTGCAGCGGCAGAGGTGGGCGCCGAGATGGCGTGAGGCCTGGTCGCGGGTGAGGCCGGCGCCCTTGTTGTCGATCAGCGCCTTGACCCGCATCAGGATCCCAGGCGTGCAGAAGCCGCACTGCACGGCTCCGGCTGCCCCGAATGCGGCCGCATAGCGGTGGCGCTCCTCGTCGCTGAGGCCCTCGGGGGTGACGATCTCGGCACCCTGGGCCTTCTCGAGGGGGATCTGGCACGCCACCCGGGCCTTGCCGTTGAGGAGGACCGTGCAGCAGCCGCACTGGCCCGACGGAGAGCAGCCGTCCTTGGCCGCGATCAGCCCGAGCTCCTCCCGCAGGGCGGCGAGCAGGTGGGGGTGGTCGCCGACGCGCACCGTGGAGCCGTTGCATACGAACTCCGTCACCGTCGGCGCGGCGGGTTCAGTGCGTTCCTGGAGGTCGGTCATGGCCGCGTACGTCTCCCCACATTCGCACAATACACAACTTCGACCCCCGATCTAGCAAAAAGTTCCCCGTCAGGCTGGCAGTTGAGCGCCGGCCGGCGGCCAGCAGCCACCGGTCAGGCGTCCACCGTCACCGTGATGGTGTGCCATCCCTCGGCGCCGTTGGGGGCGGGATCGACTGGCTCCCCGCTCTGGGTGATGCCGTCGCCGTCGGTGGCCCGCACCTGGATCCGGTGCCGGCCCTCGCTGGGGGTCCACTCGCGGTGCCACTGCACCCAGCTCTCGTCACCCAGGGCCTCGCCCAGCTGGCACGGCTGCCATCCCTCGTTGTCGATGTTGACCTCGACCCGCTCGATGCCTCGGGTAGGGGCCCAGGCGATGCCCGCGATCGGGGTGGTCTGGCCGGCGACCAGGCCGCGGCCGGCGTCGGGCACATCGATGCGGCTCTGGGTCTTCATCGGACCCTCCTTGGACCAGCCCCTCGGCACCCAGTAGCCGTCGAACCCGTCCCAGGTGGTGAGGTGGATCTCATCGATCCACTTGACCGCTGAGACGTAGCCGTAGAGGCCGGCCACCACCAGCCGGGCCGGGAAGCCGTGGTTGGTGGGCAGGAACTCGTCGTTCATGCCGATGGCCAGGATGGCGTTGCGTCCGTCGTACACCAGCGGAGTTGGGAAGCCGGCCGTCCAGTCGTCCACCGAGCGTCCCACCACCTGGTCCGCGCCGGCCTGAACCCCGGCCCGGTCCAGCAGTACGGACAGCGGGACCCCGGTCCAGACCGCGTTGCCGACCAGGTTGCCCCCCACCCGGTTCGACACGCACGACAGGGTGATGACGTAGTCGGACAGGTCCATGGCCTGGATCTCGTCGAAGGTGAGTTCGTAGGGGTTGTCGACCATGCCGGTGAAGCGCAGCCGCCAGCTGGTCGGGTCGATCTGAGGCACCTGGCCGAAGGCGGTGTCGATCCGGTAGAAGCTGTCGTTGGGCGTCACGTAGGAGGAGATGCCGGCCACATCGCCGTCCAGCGTGTCGAGCGCGGCCACCTGCTCCTGCACGGATGGCCCGGCCGGCGCCGGCGCGGTCGTGCTGGTGGTGGACGCCGGTGCCGCGGCCGCCTCTGTGGTGGACGGCCGGGGGGCGGTGGTGGTGGCCGCCGACCGCAGCGTGTTCGTCTCCAGGAACTGTTCCGCGGCCGACTGGCCCCGCAATGCCCGGCCCAGGCCGACCATGGCCAGCGCGGCCGCACCGGCGCCGACTGCATACGCGAAGAAGGCCCGCCGCGTCTGCGCCTCTGCGGGTGCCGCCACCTCGGCGACGGGTTCCGGCTGCTCCGGATCCACAGGGAGGGTCGCGGGCGACCGAACATCTCGTTTGGCTAGGCGGCCGACCAGCAGCAGCGTTGTCCCCGCGGCGAGCGCGGCGGCTGCCAGTCCCACAATCCATGACCCGGCGGCCGGGCTTATCGGGTTGCGGGCCGCGGCCCAGCCGCCCAGCAGACCGAACAGCGCGAACCCGGCCAGCATCGCCCGCGGACGCCCGCGCGCCGCGAAGCGCCCCAGCACCCCGCCGAGAACCAGCGAACCCACGATGATGCCTGCCGTGAGCAGGGTCTTCTGGCTGGCGCCGAAGTTGGCGATGCTGAACCTCACGACATCGCCGGGGGTGTAGTCGCTGAGCAGCTCGCTCACCGCCACCACCAGCGACGGGATGGACTCGGAGGCTCCTTCCACGAGCTCGCCGAACCCCAAGCCGACGGCGGCACCCGCAGTTCCTGCCAGTGCGCCCATGAGTGAGGGAACGGCGTCGGGCGAGGATCCCGCCAGCTTCCCGGCGGATTCTTGGTCTGTCACAACTGGCTCCTTGGCCGCCTCGGATCGATTGTTTCGCTCGCCGAGATCGTACGCCTTTCGTCACCGAGCGCAATGGGCCATAGTGAACGGATGGAGACCGGGATCCGGCGCCGATGAAGCACCGATGACGGGCCGCTCCGACGACCTGCGCCTATGGGGCTACGACGACCGCGTGGCCGGTCCCGCCGAGGACGGAGCCCGGGTCGGGCGGGTCGTGCAGGTGGATCGAGGCGAATGCGACGTGGTGACGGCCGCGGGCATGGTGCGGGCCGGCTCGGACTCCGTGCGAGCCCAGGCCGAGACAGCGCCCGTCACCGGAGACTGGGTGCAGGTGACGAGCCAACACGAGGTCGTGCTGATCGGCCGCGTGCTGCCCCGGCTCACGGCCCTCACCCGCCGGGATCCCGCCGAACGCGACGCCGAGCAGGTGCTGGCGGCCAACTTCGACACCGTCGGCATCGTCGCCGGCCTCGATCGGCCCCTGCCGCCGGGACGGTTCGAACGCATGCTGGTGATGGCTCGTGACAGCGGGGCCGCCATCGTGATCCTGCTCACCAAGGCCGATCGGGCCCCGGATGCCGCCGCCGCGGCTGAGACGGTCCGGGCCGTGGCCGGCGATGTCGACGTCCTGACGTTGAGCGCGCGCCGCGGCCTGGGTCTGGACGACCTGCGGTCCCGGCTCGGTCCCGGCAGAACCTTGGCCCTCGTGGGTGCCAGCGGGTCGGGAAAGTCGACTCTGGTGAACGCCCTGGCCGGTGCCGAGGTTGCCGCCACCGCGAAGGTCCGGTCGTCCGACCGGCGGGGCCGGCACACCACCGTGGCCCGCCGGCTCGTGCTCCTGCCCGACAACGGCGGCATGGTGCTCGACACGCCGGGGGTGCGAGCCCTCGGCCTGATCGACGCGCAGGAGGCGTTGAGCCGCGTCTTCAGCGACATCGAGGAGCACGGTCTCAGCTGCCGGTTCTCGGACTGCGCCCACGGCGTCGAACCCGACTGTGCGGTGACCGCGGCCGTGGAGCGAGGTGAGATGGATCCCCGCCGGCTGCAGCGCTTCCTCGCCCTGCGCGGCGAGATCGAGCAACAGAGGATCCGCGAGGAGCAGCGGGCTAGAGCTGCGGCTCGGGGCCGCCGCTGAGGCGGCGGCGGTCTATCTTTCCGGTCGGGTTGCGAGGCAGCTCATCGACGATCCTCAAGTCCTCGGGAAGCTTGTGGCGGGCCAGCGCGCCGGCCCCGAAGGCTCGGAGCTCCTCCAGCGTGGGCGGTTCGGTGGCATCTCGGGGCACCACCACGGCCACGCCGATCTCGCCCATCACTGGATCGGGACGGGGGAGCACGACCACCTCCTGCACCCCGGGATGCCCGGACAGCACGCCCTCGACCTCCGCCGGATGCACGTTGTAGCCGCCCCGGATGAACATGTCGCTCAACCGCCCCGCGAGTCGGTAGAGGCCGCTCTCGTCCACGGTGGCCAGGTCGCCGGTGCGCAGCCATCCGTCGCGGAGGGCCTCGGAGCTGGACCCCGGGTCGCGCCAGTACCCCGACATCACCGCGGGCGATCTCAGCCAGAGTTCGCCCGTCTCGCCCGGATCGAGCCGTTCCCCGGCGGAGTCCCTGATCTGAGCCTGCACGCCGGGGCGGGGCCGGCCCACCGAATGGCAGGCCTCGTCGTCGCCGGCGTCGAGCGCGGTGGCCAGGCCGACTCCGCCCGACTCCGTGGACGAATACCGGATCGAGTACGGCGCCCCGAAGCGCTCGCGGGCCGATCGCACCAGTTCCGGGGGCGACGGGCCGCCGCCGGCCACCACCGCCCGCACAGCCGAGAAGTCCAGCGCCTCCGATGACGGGTGCCGGACCATCAGGGCGATCTGGGGGGCCACGCCGATCACCGAGGCCATCCGGTAACGGGCGGTGAGCTCCAGGGCTGCCCCGGCCGACCAGCGTTCGAGCAGGTGCGTGGTCCGGCCGCAGGCCAGCATCCACGGGAGCTTGGTCATGAAGGCGACGTGGGCGAACTGCGTCGACGAGATTCCGTGTCCGGCGCCCCACGCGCCCCCCGCGTCGATCTCAGCCACCGCCCGCAGCTGACGGTCGGCGAACCAGGCCGCCTTGGGCGCGCCCGTCGAGCCCGACGTGAAGCAGATGCACACCGGGCGCTCGTCGTCCGGCTCGGCCGCGAGGCCTGCGAAGGCGCGATCCGACATGGACGAGCCGGAGCGCAGAGATCCACCGGCGGAGGCCGGATCGGCCCCGCGCTCCAGTTGTTCCACCGGCCAGGCGGCGTCCGGGCCGGCGAGGTGAGCCAGCTGCGGATCCACCACCACCAGGTCGGCTCCCAGCCGGTCCAGGCAGCCAGCCGCCTCTGTTGGAGTCAGCAGCGGGTTGATCCCCGCCGTGACTGCACCTATCCGGGCCGCGCCGAGGTAGACGGCCAGGTAGTCGACATCGGAGGGCAGCACCAGGCCGACCACCGAGCCCTCGCCGAGCCCGCGCTCGTGCAGCCCCGCCGCGACCTGCTGCGCGGCCTGCTCGAGCTGCTCGAAGCTCAGAGCCCTGCCCGCCGGCGTGACGAACGAGGCCCGGTCGCCGAACTCGCTCGCGGCCCGCTGGACGGCTTCCGTCAGCACCTATTGATCATCGGACGCTGACGTTGATGGTGTGCCATCCTTCGGCGCCGTTCGGTCGCGGCCTCACAATCTTGGAGCTCTGGGTGTAGCCGCTGCCATCGGTGGCCCGCACCTGGATCTGCTGCCGGCCTCCGCCTGAGGGAGTCCAATCCCGGTGCCATTGCACCCAGCTCTCGTTGCCCGCGGTCTGGCCCAGCCGGCACGGCGTCCAGTCCCCGTTGCCGATCTTGACCTCGACCCGCTCGATGCCCCGGGTCGGGGCCCAGGCGATGCCGGCTATCGGTATGGTCTCGCCGCTGCTGACCCTGGCTCCGTCCTTGGGGAGGTCGATACGGCTCTGGGTCTTCATCGGGCCCATCTTGGACCAGCCGCGTGGTACCCAGTAGCCGTCGAACCCGTCCCAGGTGGTGAGTTCGATCTCCTTGAGCCACTTCACCGCGGAGACGTAGCCGTACAGTCCCGCCACCACGATGCGGGCCGGGAAGCCGTGCCGGATCGGCAGGGGCTCGTTGTTCATGCCGATGGCGAGGATGGCGTTGCGGCCGTCGTAGGCCGCGGTGGTGGGGAAGCCGGCGGTGAAGTCGTCCACCGAGCGGCCCACGATCTGCTGGGCGCCGCGCTGGACGCCGGCCCGCTGCAGCAGCTCGTAGAGAGGGATGCCGGTCCAGATGGCGTTCCCGACGAGCCCACCCCCCACCTGATTGGACACGCAGGAGAGGGTGATCACGTAGTCGGCGAGGCGCATGGCGCGGATGTCCTGGTACGTGAGCTCGTAGGGGTTGTCGACCAGGCCGGTGATGCGCAGGCGCCACGACTCCGGGTCGACCTGCGGGACCGTCAGCGCAGTGTCGATCCGGTAGAACCGGTTCGTGGGCGAGATCGGGGTGACGTAGGGCGAGATGTCCGGCACCTCGTCGTCGAGCGTGTCGAGGTGGGCCACCTGCGGGTAGCGCGACGACTCGCCCCGCGGCTGCGTGGTCGTGGTGGTGGGCTCTTCGGGGGGTTCGGTCGTGGTGGTCGTCGTGGGTTCTGGTTCCTCGGGCGGCTGTGTGGTGGTGGTCGTTGTGGGTTCTGGTTCTTCGGGCGGCTGTGTGGTGGTGGCTTCCGGCGCTTCGACCTCGGCAGGCGGCTGCGTGGTCGTGGTGGCGGGTTCTTCGGGGGGTTGTGTGGTGGTGGTCGTTGTGGGTTCTGGTTCTTCGGGCGGCTGTGTGGACGTCGTCGTCGATGCCGGTTCTTCGGGGGGTTGTGTGGTGGTGGTCGTTGTGGGCTCGTCTGGAGCTTCGACCACGACCTCGTCCGGGATTTCGATGCCTTCCGGGATCTCTATGCCCTCCGGGATCTCTATGCCCTCTGGGATCTCTATGCCTTCCGGGATCTCTATGCCCTCTGGGACTTCTATGCCCTCGGGTACATCGATGGCATCGCGGCCGGCCGTGGTGGCGCCGCTCGGCGCGTCTGCGGTCGGGGCGGTCGTCCTCGGTGGCAGTGCGTAGGTCTCTCTGGCCTTCTCGGCCGCGGACGGTCCCCGCAGGCCCCGACCCAGTCCGACCAGGCTGAGGGCGGTCACTCCCGCGCCGGCGGCAAACCCGAAGAACGACCGGCGCGTGCCGGCCGATTCCTGCTGCGCGTCTGCGTCTCCGGTGTCCACCTCATCCGCGTCCGCGCCGGCAGTGCTCGGGCGCCAGGCGGACGCCCGGCCCACCAGAAAGAGAGTGACCGCCGCGCCCAGCACGGCGGCTGCGAGCGCAACCAGCCACGAGGCCACTGCGGGGCTCAGCGGGTTGCGAGCGGCAGCCCATCCGCCGACCAGCCCGAAGAGCGCGAAGCCGGCGATGGTCACCAGGCGCCCGCCGCGTGAGGCTTGACGGCCCAACAGACCGCAGATGGCCAATGACGCGACGACTATCCCGACTGTGAGCACCGTCTTCTGGCTGGCGCCGATGTTGGCGATGCTGAAGGCCACGATGTCGCCGGGCGTGTAGTCGGTGACCACCTCGCCCACCGCGATGACCAGCGAGGGGACGGTCTCGGTGATGCCCTCGATCAGCTCGCCGAAGCCCAGCGCAACCCCGGCACCCAAGAGCCCGGCGATGAAGCCTGCAACACCGCCCGCCCTCCGGCCCTCTCGTGGCCGCTGTTCCGCAGGTTCAGGCTCGTCCATCGGGGCGATTGTACGCTCCGGCTTGATGGATCTACGGTCCGACCTGAGTCTCGCCAGCTTCGCCGACGAGGTGCGCACCTGGCTCGAGGAGCATCTCGTCGGCGAATTCGCCCGATACCGGGGCCGGGGCCTCACCGGACAGGATGACGTGCCGGTCGAAGTCCAGATCGCCTGGGAGCGGGAGCTCGCGTCGGGGGGATGGCTCGGGCTCGACTTTCCCCCCTCGATCGGGGGGCGGGGATGCACGCTGGCCGAGCAGGTCGTGTTCTTCAACACCTACACCGAGGCCCGCGCCCCCGGCCGGCTTCCCAACGTGGGCGTGATGCTGCTCGGCCCCACCCTGATGGCGTTCGGGTCGACCGAGCAGCAGCAGCGGTTCGTGCCCCCGATGCTGGCGGCCGAGGAGCTGTGGTGCCAGGGCTACTCGGAGCCCGGCGCGGGCAGCGACCTCGCCAGCGTGGCCACGACCGCGACGAGGAGCGACGGCCGGTGGGTGATCAACGGCCAGAAGGTGTGGACGTCGCTGGCCCAGCACGCCGACTGGATCTTCGTGCTGGCCCGCAGCACTCCGGGCTCGCAACGGCACGAAGGGCTCAGCTACCTGCTCGTTCCCATGGACCAGCCCGGCATCGAGATCCGGCCCATCGTGCAGATCAACGGCGGGGTCGAGTTCAACGAGACGTTCTTCGACGACGCCGTCACCGACGCGGATCTGGTAGTGGGAGGCGAGGGCAACGGCTGGAAGGTGGCCATGGGCACCCTCGCCTTCGAGCGGGGAGCGAGCACGCTGGGTCAGCAGATCAGCTTCCGCCAGGAGTTCGATTCGCTGGTGTCGGAGGCGAGGGCGTCCGGCCGCATCGGCAGCGATGTACTGAGGTCGGAGCTGGTGCAGAGCCACATCGAGCTCGAGATCCTGCGCTACAACCAGATGCGGATGCTGACCTCGCTCACCCACGACCAACTCGCCGGGCCGGAGCAGTCGATCGGCAAGCTCTACTGGGCGTCGTGGCACCGGCGGCTGGGGGAACTGGCCATGAGGGTCCGGGGCGCGGCCGCGATGGTGGCCGAGCCGGCCGAGGGAGCCCACGCCTCCGAGGCCGGGTTGGACTATCTCCTCGACCCCTGGCAGCGGACGTTCCTGTACTCACGGGCCCACACGATCTACGGGGGAAGCAACGAGGTACAGCGCAACATCATCGGAGAGCGGGTTCTGGGCCTGCCTCGGGAGCCACGGTAGACGGCAGCCGCGCCGATACTCTGCAAGTAGTCGCCTCCGAACCGAGCGTTAGGAGAATCATCTATGGGACGTCTCGCCAACACCTGGAGTCTGGCCAAGCTCTCGTGGGGTGTGCTGAAGAAGGACCGGGAGCTGCTGTGGATGCCGGTGCTGTCCTTTCTCGTGTCGGCCGTCGTGATAGCGATCGCGATCGCGCTCACGTTCCTCACCCTGTCGACCACGTCCTCCCACGGCCAGACCACCATGGAGTTCAACCCGGCGATGATCGTGGTCTACATCGTGGCCGCTCTGATCCTGGGCGTCGTGGCGGTGTTCTTCAACGGGGCGCTGGTCGCCGGGGCCCACGAGAGGCTCACCGGGGGCGACCCGACGGTGCGCAGCGCCATCGGCCGGGCGTTCGCCCGCATCCCGGGCCTGGTCCCGTGGGCGATCATCACCACCACCGTCGGGCTGGTCCTCCAGGCGCTTAGGGACCGGGCCGGCTGGCTGGGGCGGATCGTCACCAGCCTGCTGGAGATGGCCTGGGACGTGGTGACCTTCCTGACCGTGCCCGCCATCGTCATCGACGACCTGGGGGCCATAGCCGGTCTCAAGCAGTCGGCGTCGCTGCTGCGCCGCACCTGGGGCGAGAACATCGCGGCCCGCGTCGGGTTCGGCCTCCTCGGCTTCGTCCTGATCATCCCGGCGGCCATTGTGGCCGGGCTCTTCATAGCGTCGGGCTGGCAGCTCCTGATGGCGGTCGGGATCATCGTCGCGGCGGCGTGGGTGGCGGTGGTCATGGTGGTGCTCACCGCCCTCAACGCCATCTTCCAGACCGCGCTGTACCTCTACGCCACCACCGGGACCGCCCCCTCCGGCTTCGAGCAGGCCCCTCTCGCTCAGACCTTCGTCCACAAGTAGGTCAGCAACGCAAGCGCGTCGCTGCGTCTAGGCCAGGCTGTCCACCAGCCCCCACTCCAGGGCGGTGGCTGCATCGAGTTCAGCCTCGGTGAGCAGCCACCACAGCGTGCGCTGGCGACCGATGCGGGCCGGGATGCTCACCGTGCCCCCCGCGCCCGGTATCAGGCCCATGGACAGCTCCGGGAGCCGGAAGCGGGCCCGGTCGGTTGCGGTGACCGTCGCGCAGAACGCGGCCAGCTCGACGCCCGCCCCCACGCAGGCTCCGTCGATCACGGCGGTCGTCCGGTCGGCGATGGCGGCCAGCCACGGCGCGGCATTGGCCCGGCTGCGGATCAAGTGGGCGGTCGCAGGGTCCGAGACTGTGCCGAACTCGGCCGGGTCGCCTCCGGCGCAGAAGTTGCCTGCCGCGCCGGTCAGGACCACAGGCCGGTCGTCGCCGCCCGCCTGCAGGGCCTTGAGGACATCGACGAGCTCATCGCGCATGGCCGCGTCGAACAGGTTGAACAGGCGCGGGCGACTGAGCGTCACCGTCACAGTGGCACCGTCGTCGGTGACTTCGATACGGGATTGATCGGTGTCGCGCCGGCTGCGGTGCCCCCGCTGTGCAAGCCAGCGGGCGTGCTCTGCTCCGGCCTGGAGGGCGGCGTAGGCCAGGCTCTCCACCAACAGCGCGTCGAGCAGGCCGAGACGGGCGTTGCGACGCAGCGTCTGGGCAGCCACCACCGAGGCCTGCGGATTGGCTCGCAGACCATCGAGGGCCGGGCCGGGATCGTCGAGTGCGAGATCCCACGATTCGCCGCCAGCCCCTATCGCGACCGACACCACCGGGAGCCCGGCCAGCGCGGCGGCCACGTCCTCGGCTGGATCCTCGCCCACATCCACGACGACGGCGGGAACGCCGGCCGCAGCCGCGATCCCGTCCAGCACCAGCCGGTCGAAGTCGACGGAGACGACCGCGGCCCTGATCTCCTCCAGAGGCCAGATCCCACCGTGCACGGCTGGATCAGCCCCCTGAGGGGTCGGCCGCGAAGCGCTGTCTCAGCTCCCTGCGCAGCAGCTTGCCGGTGTCGTTGTAGGGCAACTCGTCGACGAACTCCACCCGGGCCGGCACCCGGCTCGATCGCAGCCGGGTCCGTACCAGTTCGCAGAGGTCGTCGACGGCCGGCGCCGGGGAGCGGGCGACTATGCACACCGCCACTTCCTCACCCCACTCGCGGCTGGGGACACCGAATGCGGCCGCGTCGACGACGGCGGGATGGGTCAACAGCACGTCCTCGATCTCGCCGGGCGACATGTTCTCGCCGCCCCGGATGATGAGGTCGTCGTTGCGGCCGTGGATCCATAGGTAGCCGGCCTCGTCGGTGTGGCCGCTGTCCCGGGTGCAGAACCAGCCGTCGGCGTCGAGCTGGGATCCGCCCTCGGCGTACTCGCCGGCCACCTGCTCGCCTCTCACCCAGATCTCGCCGGCTGTGCCGGGCTCCGCATCGGTGCCGTCCTCGCGGCGCACCGAGACCTCGACTCCCGCCAGGGGTCGGCCTGTTGAAGAGAGTCTGGCCCTCTCATCAGGATCGTCGGAGGCGGCCCACCGTCGGTGGTCGTCGGGACCCATCACGCACACGGTCGAACTCGTCTCGGTCAGGCCGTAGGCGTGCGAGAAGCCTGCGGTCGGGAACAGCTCCAGCGCCCTCTCCACCACCGCCCGGTGCGACTTCCCTCCCCCGTAGGACACGAAGCGGACCGACTCGAGGGCCTCCCCCCGGCGGTCGAGGGCATCGACGATGCGGGCCAGCATGGTGGGCACGAGCATGGCGTGAGTCACGCCTTGGGCTTGCACCAGGTCGATCCAGGAGTCGGGGTCGAACTTCGGCAGGGGCACGATTCTGCGCCCCGAATACACCTGCGACAGCTGCGCGGCCACCGAGGCGATGTGGTAGGGCGGCACGGCCATGATGTGGGCCTCGTCCGGGCCGGCCGACGCGAACTCGACCGTGCCGAACACATAGGACACCAAGTGCCGATGGCGCAGCAAAGCGGTCTTGGGCGGGCCGGAGGTGCCGCTGGTGTACAGCAGCACGGCCGCAGCGTCGGGGTCCATGGGCCAGTCGCTCAGGTCAGCGGGTTGGGCACCACCGGCGGGATCCTCGCCGAGAGCGTCCCGCTCGACGATTTCCAGCCCGTCCACCCCGGCCAGCCGTTCCGCCCCAGACGGGTTGACCACCGCCAACGCCGGCGCGGCCCGTTCGGCCAACCGGCGCAGATCGTCGTCGGCGAGCCGGTAGTTGATCGGCACGTAGGGAACGCCCGCCCATGCCGCTCCGAACAGGGAGACGGGCAGCACCGCGCCGGGCTCGTCGCACAGCACCAGATGCTCGGCCTTGGATGCCCGTAGGCGTCCGGCGAGTGCGGCCGCGTCGCCTACCAGGCGGTCGCAGCTGAGACCTCGATCGAGTGGCCCCACGGCCACCCGCTCGCCCATGGCGGTGACCGCCATCTCCAGCAGCATCATGAGGTTCATGGCGAGGAGGTGAGCGGCCCGGCCGCTCAGTCGGAGGCGGGCAGCGGCTTCGTCACCTTCACGGTCAGCGGCACATCGCCCAGAGCGAGCGAGCCCGGCCCGGCCTTCGTGCAGAGCACCTCGATGGTCTCGTCCTGATCGCCGTAGCGCTTGCCGAGAAGCGTTCCTTCCGAGGCGTCGGCGCTGGGCTCCCCGGACCGCTCGGCCGATCCGGCCGCCGCCATCGGCGCCCCGCCGCAGGTCAGCTCGGCCGGTCCGGTGCCCTTCACCACGATCACCTCCGTGGCGCACACCGTGCTTTGAAATCGGGCCCCGGGCCGCAGTTCCACCATGTCGTCCTCCTGCGCCTGAACATCCATTGTGACCGTTGGAGGGCAGTTGCCCAACTGCTCACGCTACCTTCGCTGGGGTGCTCGCAATCGAACCCGCTGCCCTCGACGACGATGGGTGTGTCAGGGCTTGGGCCAGGTCGGGAACGATGCATCTCACCGGCCCGGCGTCGGGTCCACCGGCGGTGTCGCCCGCAGGGATCGTTCGACCTCTGATCGGCCTGGGCGAGACCCTGGCCTCGGCTACCGGCCGCCTGGGAGCCGAGGTGAGGGTGGACCCGGTGGGGTCGGTCGCCCACCGGGCCGCCTTCACGGACTTCGGACGGGGTGGCTCCCGCAGCGCGGGCGGATTCGCGCAGATGGTGCGAGTCAGCGACGGTTGGGTGGCGCTCAACCTTCCCCGTCCGTCCGACATCGAGGCCTTGCCGGCCTTGGTGGGGGCGGCGGTGCCTGCCGGTGACTGGACCGGAATCGAGAACCGGATCGCCTCGATGACCGCAGCCGATGTGGTGCGGCAGGGATCCGGACTCGGCCTCGCGGTGGCCGAAATCGGCGCCACCCCGGTGCCGTCGCATCCGTGGTCGGTGCGATGCGAGAGTCCGGCGCGCCCCTGGCGCGGGCGCGCGCCGGTGGTGGTGGACCTCACCAGCCTGTGGGCCGGGCCGCTGGCGGGCGGGCTGCTGGCCGAGGCCGGCTGCCGGGTGCTCAAGGTGGAATCGACTCGGAGGCCTGACGGTGCACGTCGGGGGCCGGCCGGGTTCTTCGAGCTGTTGAACCACAAGAAGGAGCCCGTGAAGTTGGACTTGCCCACACCCGAGGCCCTAGGCCGACTGCGGGAACTGATCGCCGGCGCCGACCTCGTGCTGGAGGCGAGCCGGCCCCGAGTGATGCAGCAGTGGGGGATCAGCGCCACCGAGGTTGTGGCCGGAGGCACGGCCTGGGTGTCGATCACCGGCCACGGGCGCAGTGGGCGGCACGCCAACCGGATCGCCTTCGGTGACGACGCCGCGGCCTCCGGCGGCTTGGTGGCGCCGGGAGACCCGCCCATGTTCGTGGGTGACGCCATCGCCGATCCGATAGCAGGCCTGGCCGCGGCGGCGGTGGCCGCTCACCTGCTGGCCGAGGGCCGGGCCTCGCTGGCGGAGGTGTCGCTGGCGTCGTCGGCGGCGTGGGTCGCCGCCCACGGGGGCGCGGCCATCGAGCGTCACATCGTCGGAGACGGAGATCGCTGGCGGGTCCAGCTGGCCGCCGGGCCGGTGACGGTGCGCCCGCCCACGGTGCCCGACCGGCTCACCGCGCCCACGATGGCCAACACTTAGTCCTCTCGGCGAATTGGCAGCGTGGGGGTCCCGATTGGGCGTTCGTGGCTGCCAGTTCGGCTGGGGGTGGCTACCGTGGACGCGGTGGGTGGTGCCGCTGACAGCGAGTCTCTGGAGGCGGGACCGGCATGAGCGACGCCCCCGGATGGGACGCCACCCTCGAGGACCTTGAGCACCGCCGGCAGCAGGCCCGGGCCATGGGAGGTGCCGAGAAACTGGCGAAGCGCCGGGCCGAGGGGCGTCTGGACGCTCGGGGCCGCATAGACGGACTGGTCGACGCGGGGTCATTCACCGAGATCGGCACCCTGGCCGGACCCGTGCCTGCCGATGCTCTGGTCGCTGGGGTGGGGGCCATCGACGGCCGTCCGGTGGCGGTGGGTGCGGAGGACTTCACCACCATGGGGGGCTCGATCGGTCCGGCCGCCACCCGCAAGCGATGGCGTATCGCCGACATCGCCGGCCGCGAGCGCATCCCGCTGGTGATGCTGCTGGAGGGAGCCGGACACCGGCCCCCTATGCCGGGCGATCCCGGCGGGGGCGGGCCCAACGACCTGCAAGCCCAGGCGGCTCTGTCGGGGATGGTGCCCATGGTGTGCGGGGTGATGGGACCGTCGGCGGGTCATGGGGCCATCACCGCCCTGCTGTGCGACTTCTCGATCATGACCGGTGATGCGGCCATCTTCACCGCCGGTCCTCCGGTGGTGGAGGCTTCGGTGGGGGAGCGGGTCGGCAAGGACGACCTCGGCGGGCCCGCGGTGGCCATCGGGGCGGGAACCATTCACAACGCCGCCGCCGACGATGCCGACCTGCTGGCCCAGATCCGCTCATACCTGTCGTACTTCGGATCGTCGGCTTGGGAGCCTCCCCCCGCCGGCGACACCGGCGACACCGGCCGGCGTCGCATCGATCGCATGCTCGACTTGGTCCCACGCGACGGCCGTCGGGGCTACGACATGGCTGCGGTCGTCGAGTCGCTGGTCGACTGCGGCCAGAGCCTCTCGATCCAACCCGACCACGGCCGGTCCATCATCTGCGCGCTGGCCCGCATTGGCGGCGAGGCGGTGGGAGTCGTAGCCAACCAGCCGGTCGAGCTGGCCGGCTCGATCGATGCGGCTGCCGCCGACAAGGCGGCCCACTTCATCTCGGTGTGCGATGCCTTCCACCTGCCGCTGCTGTTCCTGGCCGACAACCCCGGCGTGCTGGCCGGCACCGCATCGGAACGGGCCGGGGTGCTGCGGGCATCGGCTCGCATGTACGCCGCGCAGACTGGCGCCACCACCGTCAAGATCCATGTCACGCTGCGCAAGGCCTTCGGCTTCGGCAGCTGCGTGATGGCCATGAACCCCCACGACTCCCAGACCCTCAGCCTCGCCTTCCCGGGTGCCACGGTGGGGGCCATGGGGGCCGCGGGCGCAGGCCGGGCCTTGGGCGCCGACGAGCAGGCCGAGCGGGACTTGCGCCGGGCCGAGGAGGAGTCCTCCTACCGGTCGGCGTCGGCGTTGAGCTTCGACGAGGTGATCGATCCCCGCGACACCCGCAACGCCGTCCTGTCAGCGCTGGAGGTGTCGGCCCGGCGTCGCAGCCAGCCCTGCCGGCCTAAGGCCCGCACTGGCATAACGCCGTAGGCAAGCCCCGGCCGGCGGGTCCTGTCGTCGAGCTCCGTCCGACCGACGGGCCTGCGGCCCATCGTCGGTCGCCCGGACTCGCCGCCACCCCCCGGCCTATCCGGGCTGTTCCGGCTAAGCGGTGAGGCGGTCGATTATGTGGTCGATGCAGGCGGTGAGGGCTTCGACGTCTGAGGGCTCCACCGCGGGGAACATGCCGATGCGGAGCTGGTTGCGCCCGAGCTTGCGGTAGCCGTCGGTGTCGACGATGCCGTTGGCCCGCAGTGCCGCGCTGATGTCGTCGGCGCTCACCCGGTCGTCGAAGTCGATGGTTCCCACCACCCGGCTGCGGATGGCAGTGTCGGTCACGAAGGGCGAGGCGATGTCGGAGGCTTCGGCCCAGCCGTAGAGGATGTCGGCGGACCGGTCGCTGCGGGACGCGGCCCACTCCAGACCGCCGTTGCCGTTGAGCCAATCGACCTGACTCACGGTGAGGAACACCGTGGCCAGCGCGGGAGTGTTGTAGGTCTGGTCCTTGCGGGAGTTGTCCACCGCCAGCTTGAGGTTCAGGAAGGCCGGCGTCCAGCGGCCGGAGGCCGACAGGCGCTCGATCCGCTCGATGGCGGCGGGCGACATCAGCGCGATCCACAGCCCGCCGTCGCTGGACAGGGCCTTCTGGGGTGCGAAGTAGTAGACGTCGCAGCCCGAGGGATCGAACCGGAGCCCGCCCGCGGCCGAGGTGGCGTCCACCAGCACCAGTGCTTCGTCATCGCCGGCGGGGCGGCGGACCTCCAGCATCACCCCGGTCGACGTCTCGTTGTGGGGATAGCAGTAGGCGTCGACTCCGTCAGTGGCCTCGAGCGGGGGGCAGGTCCCGAAGTCGCCGACGCACACCGACGGTTCGTCGAGATGGGGCGCGGACGCGGTCACCGCAACGAACTTGGAGCTGAACTCGCCCAGCGACAGGTGGTGGCTGCGGCGCTCGATCAGCCCGAAGCTGGCCGCGTCCCAGAAGGCGGTGGCGCCGCCGTTGCCCATCACCACCTCGTAGCCGTCGGGCGCGCCCAGCAGGTCGGCGATGCCGGCCCTCAGCTGGGCCACCACCCGGCGCACTCCGGCCTTGCGGTGGCTGGTGCCGAGATAGTCGACGGCCCTGTCGGCCAGCGCCTGGGCCGCCGCGGGCCGGAACTTCGACGGTCCGCTGCCGAAGCGGCCGTCGGAGGGGAGCATCGCGGGAGGGATGGCGATGGTCTCGGGTCGGGTTGGCGCTCGTGTAGGCATCGCCGCAAAGTCTGGCATCCCGCAAGCCCCGCTCCACGCCATCCATTGCTGCAAGATCAACAGATTGTGTCGAACCTTGACCGGTACGCTCGCGGCCATGACGAGCGAGCGGATATCACGGCGCGTCGGGGCCATCGCGCCTTCGGCCACCCTGGCGGTCACGGCCAAGGCCAGGGCGCTACGGGCCGCGGGCGAGCGGGTCATCAGCTTCGGCGCGGGCGAGCCCGACTTTCCGACCCCCGAACACATCGTGGAGGCGGCCGCGGCCGCGTGCCGCGATCCGCAGCACCACAAGTACACCCCCGTCGGCGGCCTGGAGGATCTGCGTGAGGCGGTGGCGGTCAAGACCCGGCGCGACTCGGGCCTGGAGGTCGACCCGGCCGACGTGCTCATCACCAACGGCGGCAAGCACGCGGTGTACAACGCCATCGCCGCGGTGGTGGACGCGGGCGACGAGGTGCTGCTGCCCACTCCGTACTGGACCACCTATCCCGAACCGATCGCCTTGTCCGGTGGCGTCACTGTGCCCGTTCTGGCCACCGCCGTGAGCGGCTTCCGGGTGAGCCTCGACCAGCTGGAGGCGGCCCGGACGCCGCGGACCAAGGCGCTGATCTTCGTGTCGCCGTCCAACCCGACCGGTGCCGTCTACCCCCGCTCGGAGATCGAGCAGATCGGCCGCTGGGCTGCGGAGCACGGCGTCTGGGTGCTGACCGACGAGATCTACGAGCACCTCACCTACGGCGACGCCCAGCACCATTCCATGCCGGTGGTGGTCCCCGAACTGCAGGACCGCTGCATCGTGCTCAACGGTGTGGCCAAGACCTACGCCATGACCGGCTGGCGGGTGGGCTGGATGATCGGACCGTCCGACGCGATGGCTGCGGCCCGCAACCTCCAGTCCCATTGCACCTCCAATGTGTGCAACGTGGCCCAGGCCGCGGCTCTGGCCGCGGTGTCGGGCCCCCTCGACGCGGTGGTGGAGATGCGCCGCCACTTCGACCGCCGGCGCCAGACCATGCACCGCCTGCTGAGCGGGATCGAGGGGCTGGTCTGCCCCGAGCCCGAGGGTGCCTTCTACGCCTATCCCGACGCCAGCGGCCTGCTGGGCCGCGACTACGGCGGCGTCAGGCCGGCGACCACCCTGGAACTGGCCGACCTGCTGCTGGATCGGGCCAAGGTGGCGGTCGTTCCCGGCGAGGCCTTCGGTGCAAGCGGGGGGCTGCGGCTGTCGTTCGCCCTCGGCGACGACGACCTGGGCGAGGGGGTGGGCCGGATGGTCGACCTGCTGGGCGGAGGCTGATGCCCGACCCGGCGGTCGTGCCTTTCGGGGAGTGGCCGTCCCCGGTCACCGCCGCGTGCCTGGTGCAGGGAGCTGCGGGGATCTCCGAGGTGATCGCCGATCCGGTCCGGCCCTGGGTGCTGTGGTGGGCCGAGAACCGCCCAGACGAGGGTGGTCGCACCGCGGTGATGCGCCGCGACCTCCGCGGCGGCGAGTCTCAGGAGATCACACCGCCGGATGCCAACGTCCGCACCCGTGTGCACGAGTACGGCGGCGGATCCTGGTGGCCGCACGACGGGTCGCTCTACTACGTCGAGTTAGCCGACCAGCGGCTCCGGAGAATCGATCATCCGGGCGCCAAGCCCCTGCTGCTGACCGCTGAGCCGCCCGAGCCGCGAGGGTGGCGGTACGCCGACGGGCGGGTCACGCCGGACGGCCGCTGGAGCGTGTGCGTTCAGGAGCGCCACGGCGCCCGCGGCGAGCCGGCCAACGAGCTGGTGGCAGTGGCCACCGATGGGTCCCATCGGGTAGTTCGGCTGTGGTCGGGATCCGACTTCGTGATGACGCCCCGGGTGTCGCCCGACGGATCGATGCTGGCCTGGATCTCCTGGGACCATCCGAACATGCCGTGGGACGCCACCCGGCTGCACGTCCACGAGCTCGGCGACGCGGAGCTGGGCGCGGAGGTGCAGGTCCTGGGCGGGGGCGGGGACCGCAGCCTGTGCGAGCCCGGCTGGGATCCCGGCGTCGCCGGCTCGGAACCGAGGCTGATGGTGTGCAGCGACCACGACGACTGGTGGGGCCTCTACGAGGTGAGCCTGGACAACGGGTCCCTGCTGCCGGTCGTGGTGGGTGACTTCGATGTGGCCACCCCGCCCTGGGTCTTCGGAATGCAGCGCTGGGCGGCAGCCGGCGGAACGGTGGCCGCCGTAGCCGGGATGCCCGCAGGCGACCAGGTCCTGGTGGACGGCCGCGCCCTTCGGTTGATCGACTCGTCGGTGTCGTCGCTGACCATCGCCCGCAACGCCCCCGACGGCGCCGCGGTGCTGGCCTACGCGGGTGCCGGCTACCGGCACGAACCTGAGGTCGTGGTGGTGCGAATCGACGGCGACGGCCGCGCCGGGCGCAACGCGGTGCGGACGGCGCGGGAGCTGGGACTCGGCGCGGGCCTGCTGATCGAGCCCGAAGCCATCACCTTCCCGACCGGCGGAGACGGATCCGCGGTAGCCCACGCCCTGTACTACCCGCCTGCCAACCCGGCCTGCGCCGGCCCGGCCGGTGATCGTCCGCCGCTGCTGGTCACGGCCCACGGAGGGCCCACGGCCGCAGCCCGCCGCCAACTCCAGCTGGGCGTCGTGTTCTGGACCTCCCGGGGGATCGCCGTAGTCGACGTGGACTACCGGGGCTCCACCGGCTACGGGCGCAGCTACCGGCGGGCCCTGGACGGCGCCTGGGGCGTGGCCGACGTGGAGGACTGCGTGGCCGCGGCCCGGTTCCTGGCCGACCGGGGCGACGCCGACCCTCACCGGCTGATCATCCGGGGCGGGAGCGCGGGCGGCTTCACCGTGCTGGCCGCGCTGGCCATCCACGACACATTCGCGGCCGGGGCCAGCCGCTACGGCATCGCCGATCTGGAGGCTCTGGCCGCCGACACCCACAAGTTCGAGTCCCGCTACCTCGACCGCCTCGTCGGCCCCTACCCGGAGGCCAGGGACGTCTACGTCGCCCGTTCCCCGATCCATCATCTCGACGGCTTCGACGCCCCGATGATCGTGCTGCAGGGCGACGAGGACGAGATCGTGCCCCCCGCCCAGGCCGAGATGATCGTCGAGGCCCTCAAGGCCAAGGGGGTGCCGGTGGCCTACCTGCTCTTCGAGGGTGAGCAGCACGGCTTCCGGAGCGCCGACAACATCGTTGCCGCCCTGGAGGCCGAACTGGCCTTCTTCGGCCGGGTCCTCGGCTTCACCCCCGCCGACCGCCTTCCCGACCTGGAGATCGCCGGGCTCTAGTCGAATTGGCAGCGTTGTGCACGGTATGCGTGCGTGTTGCTGCCAATTCGGGGAAGGCGTCAGGTCTCTTCTTCGGTTTCTTCGCCCGAGCCGTCGGCTGCGACGTCGCCCTCGCCCGGGCCGTCGGCGCCGGCTTCAGCTTTGTCGGTGCCGGCCTTGTCGACTGATTCGCCGTTCTGGGCGGCGGTCTCGGCGATGGTCGGCCATGACGACTCGTCCGTTTCGGATCGGCGCAGGCGCAGCATCACCAGCCTGCCCACGCCGACGAGGGCTCCAGCGACGGCGCCGAACTTGAGTAGACGAAGGACTCGGGGAAGGAGGCGTGACATGTCCACAGCCTACCGCCCGGGGTCTCAGATACTGACGGCTGCTACAGCTCCAGGGCGGCCAGCCTCGCCAAGGTCTGGAGGTCGTTCACATGGAGCCGGGCGGGGGCCTGGCCGTCGAAGGAGCCCCAGCCCTTGAAGCCCAGGGTCCAGAGGTCGTCGCCTATCACGATGCTGCGCACGATCACGTTGGGCTGGTCGCTGGGCCAGCAGATCGAGACCGACTCATCGCCGCGGAGCAGGCCCAGATTCTCGGCCTCCTCGGTGAGCATGTCCATCCACGAATCACGGGGGCATTCGAAGCCGGTCATTCCCGCCTCGCCCGGCTCGCAGGCCAGCACCGCGTTGTAGTCGTCGGAGATGAAGTACTCCAACTCGGTGGTGAAGTCCTCCATTTCGGTGGAAGGAAGATCGGCGGCGGTGAGCTTGCGGCAGTCGGTCCGACCGGGCTCCTCGCCCGCGATCTCGTGGTCGACTCGCCCCACTTCGGTGATGGTGCCGTCGGTTACCCGCAGCACCACCGCACCGGACCACTCGTTCCAGACCGTGACCGGGATGACCGCCAGTTCCGCGGGAGCCCACCACAGGAAGGCCCGGTGGTCCCAGCCGACGTCGTTCCAGCCGTCGGGGGCGGTCCACACCGCCACTTCCAGCGGTTCGGTCAGGTCGCTCACGTCGAACAGCGACACCTTGGCCCCGGTGACGCGGCCCTCGGGGTCGGCGTCGGAGCCCACTCCCAGCACCAGCGTGTCGCTGATGGGGTGCAGGTAGCTGGAGAAGCCGGGGATCTTCAGTTCGCCCAGGATCCGGGGGTCGGCCGGGTCCGACAGGTCGATGGTGTAGAAGGGATCGATCTGGCGGAACGTCACCACATAGCCGACGTCGCCCACGAAGCGCACCGACTGGACGTTCTCACCCCGGCCGATGTCGCCCACGCTGCCGACCTCCACCATGACGTCGCCGTCGGTGCTCAGCACCCGCACCTGGCTCTCGGACTCCTCGCCCCAGGGGTCGCCGACGGTGGTCACGATGCGCAGGTAGCCGTCGTGCTCCGACAGCGAGAACTGGTTGCGGATCACGCCCAGAACCTCGCCGGATGACGCGTAGGCGGCCGCGTCGCCGCTGATGTCGAAGCGGTGGACGCTGGTGCGCCGCTCTTGCCAGGTCTCGCGCCAGACGTCCTCGTCCCAGTCGTCTTCGCCTCCGAACTCATCGGGGTCGAGCCAGCGGGTGGTGGCCACGTACAGCGACCCGGTCGACGCGTAGACGGTGTCGCCGGGAGCCATCACCGCGGTGGACGACGACGGATCGAAGTCACCGCCGATGGGCACGCTGATCACGGTGGTGACCCCGAAGCCCGAGAACACCGACGGGGCGTGCACGTCGTCGCAGGGCACCATCAGCGATCCCGTGGAGCTGTCGGCCGATCCGAGCGTGTAGTGGGGCAGCCAGTCGTCGAGCGTCGAGTTGAGGACCGCGGCCCGGTTGGCCGTCTCGGCGACGTCTTCGGCGGACTCGTTCTGGGGGAACACGAACGGGAAGTTCCACTGGGGGTCGTAGCGCAGGATCACCCGGGCCGTGCCGCCGACGCTGCGGGCGCTGAGGTAGTTGCCCTGCACGTTGAGGGTCTCGATGATCTGGGGCGCGTCCCCGCTCACATCGATGCGCTGGAGCACGGTCTCGGATCCGTCGCCCGACTCGCTGTGGGAGCGGGTGATCAGCAGCAGGCCGTCACCGTCGATGAACAGTTCCCGTCCCCAGCCGTCGGCCACCGTCACCGATCCGACTGAGCGGCGACTGGCCGCGTCGACCACCACCAGCTGTCCCGACGAAAGCGTGAAGATCCGGCGGCCGTCGGTCTTGACGATGTCGGCCTCATCCACCCCGGCCTCCTGGACGTTCGTGCCCGAGAAGTCCACGCCCTCGACGGGAGCCGCACTCGGGGCCGCGGGCTCGGCGGCGGCCATGGCCTCCTCGGCCACGGCCATCTCTGCATCGTCCATGCCAAGACGGGCGCCCACCGGGCCGAACCAGCCGCCCTGGTCGAAGCCCCACGGCCCCACCCTGGCCGAGTACTCGGTGTGCAGGTGGTCGAGCAGCGTGTCGCAGTCGTCGAACCGCACCAGTCCCGCGGTCAGCACCACATCGTCGGGACCGACTTCGATGACCGTTCCTTCGTCGTCGGGCCCGGCGCTCTCGCCGGCCGGGTCTGTGGGCTCGGCGGAGCCGGAGATCCCTGGCCCTCCCCTGGGGCTGTCGCCTCCGCAGGAGGCAGCTACTAGCAGGAAGCTGAAGGCGAGGATGAGGATCTTGCGCATGGCAGCAGGGCCTTTCGTCGCACGCGCCAGTCGGCGCGGGTTCGATTTTGAGGGATACGACGTTCCTGCTTGTGTCGCGGTTCCCGAGTTCGCTCCGATTCTCGCGGAGGGCTCGGCCATGACCGTCCCCTATGTGGCCGCGGGCAGCCAGGGGAGGCGTCGTCGCTCGTAGTCGTCGATGGCTCCGGTGTGGCGCAGGGTCAGGCCGATGTCGTCGAGACCTTCCAGGAATCGCTGCCGGGTGGAGGACTCCATACCGAACGCGGCCTCGAACCCGATGGCCGGCGCCTCCACGGTGAGCCGCTCCACGTCGACGGTGATCTCCAGGCCGGGATCGGCCTGAACAGCAGCCATCAGCTCTGCGGCGGCATCGGCCGGGATCTGGGCAGGGACCAGACCGTTCTTGGTGCAGTTGTTGCGGAATATGTCGGCGAAGCGGGGGCTTATCACCGCGCCGAAGCCGTACTGCTGGATGGCCCACACCGCGTGCTCCCGCGACGAGCCGGTGCCGAAGTTGGTCCCGGCCAGCAGGATGGTCGCTCCCGCGTAGCGCTCGTCGTTGAGAACGAAGTCGCGGCTGTCCCGCCACTCCGAGAACAGGCCCTTCTCGAAGCCGGTGCGCGACACCCGCTTGAGCCAGTCCGACGGGATGATCTGGTCGGTGTCCACATCGCTGCGGTCCAGCGGCACTGCGGTGCCGGACACGACCCGCGTCGCCTTCATCGCAGGTCTCCGGGGACGGCGAAGCGACCGGCGATCGCAGTGGCCGCGGCCACCGCGGGCGACACCAGATGGGTGCGCCCGCCCCGGCCCTGGCGCCCCTCGAAGTTGCGGTTCGACGTGCTGGCCGCCCGTTCCCCGACCGTCAGCTTGTCGGGGTTCATGGCCAGACACATGGAGCATCCCGGCTCGCGCCAGTCGAAGCCGGCCGCCCGGAAGACCTCAGGCAGGCCCTCGGCCTCGGCCTGGGCCTTGACCTGGCCGGATCCCGGCACCACCAGGGTGCGAACCCCTTCGGCTACCCGTTGGCCGGCCGCCACCGACGCCGCGGCCCGCAGATCCTCGATGCGGCTGTTCGTGCACGACCCGATGAACACGGTGTCCACCGGGATGTCCCGCATCGGGGTCTCCGGAGCGAGACCCATGTAGTCGAGGGCCCGAACCGCAGCTTCGCGCCGGGCTGGTTCGTCGAAGCTGTCGGGGGAGGGCACCGCACCCTCCAAGGGAACCGACTGGGCGGGGTTGGTGCCCCAAGTCACCATGGGGGAGATGTCGGCGCCGTCGAGGGTCACCTCGACGTCGAAGGAGGCGTCATCGTCGGTTCGGAGGGTTCGCCAGTCGGCCACCGCCCGATCCCACAGGTCGCCCACCGGTGCCTGCTCGCGGCCCCGCAGGTACTCGAAGGTCGTGTCGTCGGGGGCGATCAGTCCGGCCTTGGCGCCCGCCTCGATCGACATGTTGCACACCGTCATGCGGCCCTCCATCGACAGCGCCTCGATGACCGGCCCCCGGTACTCGATGATCCGTCCCACGCCGCCGGTGGTGCCGATGCGGCCGATGATGGCCAGGATCACGTCCTTGGCGGTGGAGCCGGAGGCCAAGGTTCCCTCGACGGTCACGGCCATGGTGCCCGGCCGCATCTGGGGCAGGGTCTGGGTGGCCAGCACATGCTCCACTTCGCTGGTGCCGATCCCGAAGGCGATCGAGCCGAAGGCGCCGTGGGTGGAGGTGTGAGAGTCTCCGCACACGATGGTCATGCCCGGCTGGGTCAGACCCTGCTCGGGCCCGATCACATGCACGATGCCCTGCTTGGCGTGGCCCATCGGGTAGTTGGTGATGCCGAACTCGTCGGCGTTGCGGCGCAGTGTCTCGACCTGGGTGCGGCTCACCGCATCCGCGATGGGCTTGTCGACATCGGCGGTGGGGACGTTGTGGTCCTCGGTGGCCAACGTCAGGTCGGGTCGGCGCACCCCCCGCCCCGACAGCCGCAGCCCGTCGAAGGCCTGCGGCGAGGTGACTTCGTGCACCAGGTGCAGGTCGATGTAGAGCAGGTCGGGCTCGCCGTCGCCGCCCCGGGCCACCGTGTGGCGGTCCCAGATCTTCTCGCTAAGCGTCCGCGGTCCAGTCACAGATCGATCCTAGAGGCCGACGGACGGAGGCCACGGGCCCGAGCGGCCCGCGAGCGCAGCAAGGGTGAGCGGGAGACACGGCCCGAGCGGCCCGTGAGCGCAGCGAACAGGAGCGGGAAGCACGCGTGGCCTCAGCCGTCGCGGCCGGTGATCACTGCCGGCGGCGGATCATCGGATGCCGCCTCCCAGACCATCAGTGTCACGGCCATGCCCAGCAGCAGGGCGCCCACCACCAGGGCGATCCGCGCCCACCGCAGCGTGCGGGGCGGATCGGCGGCCACCGGTCTAGGACACCTCCACGACGGTGACCTTCTGCCGGCCACTCGGAGAGTCGAACTCGACCGCGTCTCCCTCGGCCGCGCCCAGCAGTGCCTCGCCCATGGGCGATCCCGGTGACACCACGACGACGTCGTCCTGCCGCTCCTCGATCACGCCGACCAGGAAGCGCTCGGGCTCATCGTCGCCGTCGTAGAGGACGGTCACCACCGACCCCAGGATCACCCCGAAGTCGCGGTCGCTGCCATTGCCGGCGTCGATGATCTCCGCGTTGGTCAGGATCCGTGTGAGATGGACGATGCGGCCCTCCAATTTGGCCTGCTCCTCCTTGGCTGCGTGGTAGTCGCCGTTCTCGGACAGGTCGCCCAGCTTGCGGGCGGCCTCGATCTTGTCGGCTATCTCGATACGGCCTCGGGTGGAGAGTTCCTGCAGCTCAGCACTGAGCCGGTCGTGCGCGGCTTGCGAGAGGTGATGAGCATCGGGCATCGTATCAATCTACCGGCGGTGAGGTATGCTGGTGCCCGTGGCGAACCGGCCCAGCATCGCAATTCCCTAGCGCGCGCCATCCCGGCGCGCGCCTTCAACCGTCCACCCAGGTGGGCGGTTTCGTAATTTGGCAGGCGCTTCAGCAGGACGGGAGCTAGCGACAGAACCATGGCACATCGAGTGGGAGTCATCGGAGGCGACGGCATCGGCCCCGAGGTCGTGGCCGAGGGCCTGAAGGTCATCGCGGCCGCCGGCGTGGATCTCGACACCACGCACTACGACCTCGGCGGCAGCCGCTACCTGCGGGACGGGACCGTGCTCGACGACGCCACCGTGGAGGAGTGGCGCGGCCTCGACGCGCTCTACATGGGAGCGGTCGGCACGCCCGAGGTGCCCCCCGGCATCATCGAGAGGGGCCTGCTGCTGAAGATGCGCTTCGAGCTGGACCTCTACATCAACCTGCGACCCTTCACCGCGCCGGCCCACGACTTCGTGGTGATCCGCGAGAACACCGAGGGCACCTACGCGGGAGAGGGCGGCTTCCTGCGGAGGGGCACTCCCTTCGAGATCGCCACCCAGGGGTCGGTGAACACCCGTCACGGCGTGGAGCGAGCCGTTCGCTACGCGTTCGATCTGGCCGCTACCCGGCGCAAGCACGTGACGCTGGTGCACAAGACCAACGTGCTGACCTTCGCCGGCGACCTCTGGGAGCGGACCTTCAACGAGGTCGCGGCCCGATACCCGGACGTGTCGACGGCCTACAACCATGTGGATGCGGCGTGCATCTACTTCGTGGAGGATCCCGGCCGCTACGACGTGATCGTCACCGACAACCTCTTCGGCGACATCCTCACCGACCTCGGCGGCGCGGTCTCGGGCGGCATCGGGCTGGCGCCCACCGCCAACCTGCATCCCGGGCAGGTGTCGATGTTCGAGCCGGTCCACGGCTCGGCGCCCGACATCGTGGGCACAGGCCGGGCCAATCCCGTCGCGGCGGTGCTGTCCGGCGCGATGATGTTGGACCACCTCGGCGAGACCGGGGCCGCCGAACGGATCCGCAAGGCCTGCGACCGGCCCGAGTCGCTCGCAGGGACCACCGGCCAGATCGGCGACGCCATCGTCGCCCGCCTCGCCGACCAGCAGGTCTGAGACCAGACACGACGCAGAGAGAACGCCACTCGAGGAAGGCCACCCGCCCAATGCCGATCACACCCACCAAGCACATCTGGATGAACGGGGAGCTCGTTGCCTGGCAGGACGCCAAGGTCCACGTGCTGTCGCACTCGCTGCACTACGGGACGGGCGTGTTCGAGGGCATCCGCACGTACGCCACCGACAACGGTCCCGCCGTGTTCCGGCTGACCGACCACATCCAGCGGCTGTACAACTCGGCGAAGATCCTCAACATGGACATGCCGTACTCGGTGCCCGAGATCGTGGAGGCCTGCAAGCTGGTGGTGCGCGACAGCGGGCTGCCCGAGTGCTACGTGCGCCCGATCGCCTACTACGGGTACGGCGAGATCGGCCTGTCCACCGCCGACTGCACCACGGAGATCGCCGTCGCGGTGTGGCCCTGGGGCGCCTACCTGGGCGACGAAGCCCTCACCGAGGGCGTCCGGCTGAAGATCTCGTCGTGGGCCCGCCACGACCACAACATCATGCCGCCCGCCTCCAAGACGACCGGCAACTACGCCAACTCGACGCTGGCCAAGATGGAGGCTCTCAGGGCCGGCTACGACGAGGCCATCATGCTCAACCCGGCCGGGCTGGTGTCGGAGTGCAGCGGCGAGAACATCTTCGCGGGCACCCCCGACGTGCTGGTGACCCCGCCGCTGTCGTCCGGTGCGCTGCCCGGCATCACCCAGGACTCGGTGATCTCCATCGCCCGCGACATCGGCATCGACGTCGTGATCGGCGACCTGGCCCGCAGCGATCTGTACATCGCGCAGGAGATATTCGTGTGCGGTACCGCCACCGAGGTCGGCGCGGTCAACTCGGTGGACGACCGGCCCCTGGTGTGCCCCGGCCCGCGCACGCTGGCCATCGCCGAGGCCTACGCGGACGTCGTGCGGGGCCGCAACGACCGCTACAAGACCTGGAACGAATACGTCCATGAGTAGCGACGCCTCGCCCCGGTCGTCAGTAGAGATCTACGACACGACCCTGCGCGACGGCACGCAACTGGAGGGCATCTCGCTCACCGTCGACGACAAGCTGCGCATCGCCGAGCAGCTCGACTATCTCGGCGTCGCGTTCATCGAGGGGGGCTGGCCGGGCGCCAATCCCAAGGACGACGAGTTCTTCGAGCGAGCCCGATCCGAGCTCGACCTCCAGGTCAGCGAGCTGGTCGCCTTCGGCTCCACCCGCCGGGCCCGGGGCAAGGTCGACTCCGATCAGGTGCTGGCCCATCTGGCCGGAGCCGGAACCTCGACGGTGTGCGTCGTCGGCAAGTGCTGGGACTACCACGTCACCGAGGCCCTCCAGACCACCCTGGACGAGGGCGTGGCCATGGTGGCCGACTCGGTGGAGTTCCTGGTGGCCGCGGGCAAGCGGGTGCTGTTCGACGCCGAGCACTTCTTCGACGGCTTCAGCCGCAACCCCGAGTTCAGCCTGCGGGTGCTGGAGGCCGCCGCCATGGCCGGGGCGTCCACGGTGGTGCTGTGCGACACCAACGGCGGCACGCTGCCCGGGGACATCTCTGCCGCGGTGTCGGCGGTGGCGGCCCACGTGGACTGCGAGGTCGGCATCCACCTGCACAACGACACCGGCTGCGGGGTGGCCAACGCGCTGGCCGCGGTGCAGGCCGGGGCCGTGCACGTTCAGGGCACCATCAACGGCTACGGGGAGCGGGTCGGCAACTGCGACCTGGTGCCGATCATCGCCAACCTCGAGTTGAAGATGGGCATGCGGGCCCTGCCCACCGGCCACCTGCCCCGTCTCACGTCGGTGTCGCACCACGTGGCCGAGCTGGTCAACCTGCCGATGAATCCTCAGCAGCCCTACGTGGGGGCCAGCGCCTTCGCCCACAAGGCGGGGCTGCACGCCAGCGCGCTGAGCCGCCGTCCCGACGCCTACGAGCACGTGTCGCCGGAACTGGTCGGCAACGGCACCCGGGTGCTGGTGTCGGAGATGGCCGGCCGCTCCACGCTGGAGATGCGGGCCGCCGAGCTCGGCCTCGCCCTCGACGGCAGAGTGCTGGGCGAGGTGATCGACACCCTCAAGCGCCTGGAGCACGCCGGGTACCACTTCGAGGCGGCCGACGCCTCGTTGGAGCTGCTGATGCGGGGAGCGAGCGGCTGGGAGCAGGACTTCTTCCGGCTGGAGTCGTTCCGGGTGTCGCTGGACCACCGCTCCGGTACGGGAGCCCGGGCCTGGAACGACGTGTCGGTGGAGGTGGACACCGAGGCCACCGTCAAGCTGTGGGTCGGAGGCGAGCGCCGTGTGGCCGTAGGGGAGGGCAACGGTCCCGTCAATGCGCTGGACACCGCGGTTCGCACCGCGCTGGGCGACGTCTACCCGGCGCTGGAGAACATCTCGCTCACCGACTTCAAGGTCCGGGTGCTCGACACCCAGAAGGGGACCGGGGCGGTGACCCGGGTGCTGGTCGACTCCACCGACCGCCGCAGGGTGTGGACCACGATCGGCGTGTCGGAGAACATCATCGAGGCGTCCTGGCAGGCGCTGGCCGACTCGGTGGTCTACGGCCTGCTCCACGCCGACGACTGAGTTGCTGCCGTCCCGGCCGGCGGGTCCTGTCGCCGGCGCGCCCTGACGGCGCAAGCGCCGCCATTGCTTGCCCCGACGCCACCCCCCGGCCTGGTCAACCGGCAGCGATCTCGGCCGCAGTCACCACGACGCCACCGACGCGGGACTCGTCCACGTCGAACCAGAAGGCTATGGCGGAACGAGCCTCAGCCTCCACGTCCTCGAAGCGTCTGGTCTGAGCGAACACGGCGCCCAGTTCGTCGACGGTGATGCCCCACCAGCCGCCTCCCGGCGTCGCTCGAACGTGGAAGATGTCGCCGGGCCGGGCATCGGCGCTCGCCTCAGCAGCAGTGTTCGTCATGTCTGCCCCCTTTGGTCGGGTTGCACTCGCCGCGCCACGTTCAGGATCTTGGCAGCTGTTCCTTCCTGAATCTCGTTGTGGCGGTGTATCTGGATCCTCTGCGAGCCGATCGCCCAGATCTCGTGCCTGCCCTCCCGCACTTTGGCGAGGGCTAGACCCTTGTCTTTTGCAATCTTACGAAGATTTTTGATCAATTTCAACTTATCCACGTCCGGAGCATACGCTCGGAAGGATAGCTCTACTCAGTTCCGCGGGGGAAGGGCTGCGGGCGGTTCAGGACTACCATGCATCAACGTGGCTGCACCGTCTCACGTTCGTTCCACTGAGCAGGCTCCGTCCATCTACCGGTCGCCGCCCCGGCGGGACGATCCCTGGATAGCGGACCGGCCCGGCGAAGTGGTCGGCATCGAGCCATCGGTCGGACCCGGCCTAGGCAGTCAGGGTCCCGACCAGGGTTACGCGCTCAAGCTGGCCGAGCGCTTCGCGGGGCAGCTCATGCTGGCGCCCGGCGAGCGGGAGGACGATGCGCTGGCCGGGTGCGTTGCGGTGGCGCTGCGCCGGGCATCGATGTTCGGCCGGGCGCCGGTGATGCACGACCTGCGGCTGGCCCTGGAGCTGTTCGGTTTCCTGGGCGAGGCCGACGCCGAGCTGGTCGCCTGGCGCCGGGACCAATTCGCGGGTGCGGCCGGCCACCACGGCTACCACGTCAAGCTGCGCCTAGCGGCTCTGGTGCCGGCCGAGACGCTGCGCTTGACCCCGGCCGCGGCAGCCGAGGCCCGCACCGACAACTGGCGCACCCCGCTGGGGCTCTAGACGACTCGGTCTGGCGCCCGGGAAGTCACCGGCGCCAGGTCAGGCCTTGACGACGAGCGTCTTCACTGCCTTGTCGTGCCAGCCCTGACGGCGCTCATCCCACAGCAGTGATGCGTGGACGAGCAGGCCGGGAAGGATCAGCAGGATGTATCCGACAGCCGGAATAGCCCAGCGTCCGGCCGCGGGTCCCCAGCCGGGCAAGGTTCCGTTGTCGGCCCTGACGACCTTGATGTTCACCGCCATCTTGCCGGGAGTCTGTCCCTTGAGGGCGACGAAGCAGGTCTCGTAGGCCGCGCCGACCAGGATGGGGAGCAGGAGAGGATCGACGAAGCCGACGATGATGGAGAGGACGATGCCGATGGCAATGTCGATGATCCTGGCTCCGAGGCGTTGGCCCGCCGTTGCCAGCTCAGCGGCGTCGCCGGTTCCCAGATCCGCGTGTCCCGCGGCGGGCGCGGCTCCGTGGCCGGACGGGCCTGGCGGCGGGGGAGGAGGTTCAGAAGACCAACCCGAGTCGTCGGGAGGCGGCGGGGGCATGTCGGACATCGGATGACTCCTTCGGCCGTAAAGGCAGGCGGTTTGCGTGACCGTAGCAGAGCGGCCTTGGACGGGATCAGGTCCCGTCTCACCCATCGAGCGTCGCAGAAGCCTGGAAGTGCTTGGCTAGTCTCGCCGTGTGAGTTCGGTCAGGGTTCGGTTCGCGCCTGCGCCTACGGGGTTCCTGCATGTGGGGAGCGCCCGCACGGCCCTGTTCAACTGGCTGTTCGCCCGCCATCACGGCGGGGAGATGGTGCTGCGGGTGGAGGACACCGACGCTGCGCTGAAGACCCAGGAGTACGTGGACGCCATCATCGAGCCCTTGCAGTGGCTGGGCCTCGACTGGGACGCCGGGCACTACTTCCAGTCCGAGCGCACCGACGCGCACGCGGCTGCCATCGAGCAGTTGCTGGCCGGCGGTGCCGCCTACTACTGCGACCTGAGCCGGGACGAGATCGAACAGCGCGGCGCGGCGGCCGGGCTCCCGGCCGGATATCACGGCTGGTCCCGCGACCGCGACGTGGCCGATGGGCCGGGCGTGGTGGTGCGGTTCCGCTGCCCCGACGACGGCACGACCGTCGTGGACGACATCGTGCGGGGCCAGGTGAGCTTCCCCAACGAGTCGCTGGAGGACTTCGTCATCCGCCGCGGCGACGGCTCGCCCACCTTCCATCTCGCCAACGCGGTCGACGACCACGACATGGCGATCACCCATGTGATCAGGGGCGAGGACCTGCTCAACACCACGCCGCGCGTGCAGCTGATCTGGCAGGCCCTCGGCTACGGCGCCCCGCCCGTTTACGCGCACCTGCCGCTGCTGGTCAACGCCAAGCGGCAGAAGCTGTCCAAGCGGCGTGACGACGTGTCCCTCGACAGCTACCGCCGGGCGGGCTACCTGCCCGAGGCCATGGTCAACTACCTGGCCCTGCTCGGTTGGGGGCCGCCCGACGAGGTGGAGATCCGCCCGCTGGACGAGATCGTCACGCTGTTCGACCTCGACGCGGTCAAGCCGGCGGCGGCGTTCTTCGACCCGGCCCGGCTCGATCACATCAACTCCGCCTATATCAAGTCGCTCACTCCCGAGCAGTTCGCCGATGCGGCCGAGCCGTTCCTCACCAGCGCCGATGCTCCGTGGCCGCCCGAGTGCTACGACCGCGACATCGTGCAGTCGCTGGCCGGCGAGATCCAGCAACGGGTCTCGCACCTCGGCGAGGTGGCAGGATGGATCGACTGGATCCTGCGGCCCGACGTGGTCTACGACGAGAAGGCTTGGAACAAGTCGATCGTCAAGGGCCGGGCGGCTGCCGAGGTGCTCGACGCGGTGGAGGCCCGGCTCGCCGACGATGATTTCGCCTCCGCCGAGAGGCTCGAGTCCATCGTCATGGGGGTCGGCGACGAGCTCACCGAGAGCATCGGCGCCCGGGTGCGGTCCCAGCCGCCCGTCCGAGTGGCCCTCTCCGGCACCGGCGCAGGCCTGCCCCTGTGGGAACCGATGCGCCTGCTCGGAAAGAACGAAACGCTCGCCCGTCTCCGCAAGGCGCGTTCTCGCCTGTAGGTTTCTTCGCTCCGCGGCTTGGCCTTGGCGAAGCGGCTGCCGCGGACACGGCCGCAAGCTGCGGACTGCGCTTCCCCGCAACGACCACTAACCGGGGAGCGCCACCATGTGGTGCCCGTGCATTCTCTGCAGGTTCCAGCGGCGCTGGCGACGGCGGGCGGGCTGGCTGCTATTCGTGCCGGTCGCGGCGGCGGTCCTGGCCACGTCGATTCCGGCCGCTCCGGCCGGGGCCTCGCACCACGATGAGCGGCCCGTGTTCCGCCCGCCCGTTGACGCGCCGGTCACCGACCCGTTCCGTCCGCCCGAGGACCCCTACGGTCCGGGCAACCGCGGCGTCGAGTACGACACCGAGCCCGGAGACGTGGTGCGGGCTGCGGCTTCCGGCACCGTCGTGTTCGCGGGCGCAGTGGCCGGAACCCTCCATTTGACCGTCGATCACGGCGGAGGGCTGGTCAGCTCGTACTCGTACCTCCAGCGCCTCAGCGTGCGGGTCGGCACCGATGTCGATCAGGGCGCAGTGATCGGCGTCACCGGCGAGCGGCTGCACTTCAGCGTGCGGTTGGAAGGGGCCTACACCGACCCGGCCGGCTTCATCGGTGTGCGCCGGGTGAGGGTGCGGCTCGTGCCGCTGTGATCGGCGCGGTCGGCCTGCGGTCCTCGTACACTGCTGCGTTGGCCCCTAGGGGGCTCGACGGCGTCGAACGGCGTCGCCGAATCATTCCGCAACCCGCGCCTTCACCCGGTCGCCCAGGCGTCCGGCGCGGGCCACGTAGAACCGGGAGAGCAAATAAGCATGGCCGTCGTCACCATGAAGCAACTGCTGGAGGCCGGCGTTCAGTTCGGCCACCAGACCCGCCGCTGGAACCCGAAGATGAAGCGCTTCATCCACGGCGACAAGGCCGGCATCCACATAGTCGACCTCCGCCAGACGCTGGCCCATCTCGAGCGGGCCTACGTCTTCATCCGGGACCTCGTCGCCGACGGCGGCACGGTCCTGTTCATCGGCACCAAGAAGCAGGCCCAGGACTCCGTGCAGTCCTTCGCCGAGCGCTGCAACATGCCCTACGTCAACGAGCGGTGGCAGGGCGGGATGCTCACCAACTTCCACACCATCGCCAAGCGCATCGCCAAGATGAAGCAGTACCAGCGCATGCGCGACTCGGGCGAATTCGAGGCAATGCCCAAGAAGGAGGCACTGCTGCTCGAGCGGGAGCTGACCAAGCTGGAGCGCAACCTGGGCGGCATCCGCGACATGGAGGAGCCCCCCGGGGCGGTGTTCATCCTCGACACCAAGAAGGAGTACATAGCGGTCACCGAGGCCCGCAAGCTGGGCGTGCCCATCGTCGCAGTGGTCGACACCAACTGCGATCCCGACCTCGTGGACTACGCCATTCCGGGCAACGACGACGCCATTAGGTCCGGGCGGCTCATGGCTCGCGTGATCTCCGACGCCGTGCTGGAGGGCCGGTTCATCCATTCGAAGCGCACCGAGGCCACCACTGCCGCCCGCGACGCCCTTACGGAGGCCGAGGTCGCCGAGCAGCAGGCTCTGGCCCGGGCGGAGGCGGCTGCCGAGGCAGCCGAGCGCGAGGCTCGCGTGGCCAAGGCCAAGGCCGAGGCGGCCGCCGCTGAGGACGAGGGCTCCGATGCCGTCGCCGACGACGCCGAGTCAGAGTCGCAGGCGGCTGCTGCTGAGGGTGTCGAGTCTGAGGGTGCGGCTGCTGCTGAGGGTGTCGAGTCAGAGTCGCAGGCGGCTGCTGCCGAGGGTGTCGAGTCTGAGGGTGCGGCTGCTGCTGAGGGTGTCGAGTCCGAGGATGCAGATGCAGTCGCAGAGAACTCCGAGTCCGAGGGCGCCGATGCTGCCGTGAAGGACGTTGAGGCCGGGGCCGGCGATGCTGCTGCCGGCGCTGACGAGCCGGACGAGGAGAACTGAGATGGCGGTCAGCGCCCAGGACGTGAAGGCACTGCGCGACGTGACCGGCGCGGGGATGATGGATGCCAAGAGGGCCCTGACCTCCGCTGACGGCGACATGGAGGCAGCCCGCCAGATCCTGCGGGAGCAGGGCTTGGCCAAGGCCGATGCCCGGAGCGGCCGGGACAACGATCAGGGCGCCATCGCGGTCGCCGGCGACGGCAAGGCCGCCGCAGTCGTTCAGCTCAAGTGCGAGACCGACTTCTCGGCCAAGAACGCCGGCTTCACCTCTCTGGTGCAGACCCTCGCCGATTCCGTGCTTTCCGGCGGCCCCGGAGCGGTGGACGCCCACGCAGCCGCCATCGAGGACCTCAAGCTGGTCCTGAAGGAGAACATCAAGGTCGGTGTGGTCGAGCACATCCAGGCTGCCGACGGCAACGTTCTCGACTCCTACCTTCACCGTCAGGACGGGCGGGGCGTGAACGCGGTCGTCGTGGAGGGGAGCGGGGTGGGCGCTGACGCGCTGCACCAGGTGGCCCTGCACATCGCCTTCGCCAAGCCTCAGTTCCTGAGCGCGAGCGAGATCCCGGCCATCGAGATCGAGCGGGAGCGAGCCGCACTGCTGGAGATCACCAAGGCCGAGGGCAAGCCCGAGCCCGCGTGGGACAAGATCGTGGACGGCAGGATGCGGGGCTGGTACGCAGAGCGTGTGCTGCTCGAGCAGGGGCTTCACGGGGAGAAGACGGCGGTGAAGGACAGCATCGGCGGCGGATCCATCGTCCGTTTCATGCAGGTGCTGATCGGCGACTGATCATGAGCAGCTCCGCCGATACCGCCAACGCACCAGCACGGCGGTCGGCTCGCTGGCACCGGGTGCTGCTCAAGCTCTCGGGTGAGGCCTTCGCAGGGGGATCCGAGGGCGGCATCGACGGTGACACCGTCCGGCGCATCGCTGCGGGCATCGCCGAGGCCCGCAGCGTGTTCGACATAGAGATCGCAGTCGTGGTGGGGGGCGGGAACCTGTGGCGGGGCACCCAGGGCGCCGGCGCCGGCATGGACCGCGCCCAGGCCGACTACATGGGGATGCTGGCCACGGTGATGAACGCCCTGGCCCTCCAGGACACGCTCGAGCAGCTGGATCAACCCACACGGGTGCAGACCGCGATCCACATGGCGCAGATCGCCGAGCCGTACATCCGGCGGCGGGCCATCCGCCACCTCGAGAAGGGCCGGGTGGTCATCTTCGCCGGCGGCACCGGCAACCCCTTCTTCACCACCGACACCACCGCCGCGCTCAGGGCCGCCGAGGTGGAGGCCGAAGTGGTGCTCAAGGGCACCCACGGCGGGGTCGACGGCATCTATACCGCGGATCCTGGAGTCGATTCGGGAGCCATCCGGCTGGAGCGTGTCACCTACCTCGAAGTGCTCAATCGAGGACTCGAGGTGATGGATTCCACCGCCATCACGCTGTGCATGGACAACCGCCTTCCGATCGTGGTCTTCAACCTGATGCAGCCGGGCAACCTGCAATCCCTCCTCGACGGCTCTCAGGTGGGTACGCTCGTTGCACAGGAGGAGCCAACAGGCCGAGCGGGCAGGTGAAGATTCGTGATGACTGTGCCGAGGCACATAGTCGAGCAATCCGCGCTCGATCGGAGCCCATGAGCGAGGAGTTGATCGGCATGGTGCTCGCAGACGCGGGCGAGCGAATGGATGAGGCCGTCGCCGCGGCCAGGCGCGAGTTCTCCACGGTGCGCACGGGCAGGGCCAGCTCGGCGTTGCTGGAGCGGGTACCGGTGGACGCCTATGGCGTCACGATGGCCATGCGGGAGCTGGTCAGCTTCGCCATCCCCGAGGCCAGCCAACTGATCGTCACCCCTCATGATCCCGCCAACATCACGGCGGTGGAGCGGGCCATCCAGCAGGCCCAGCTCGGGCTGGTCCCCAGCAGTGACGGGCGAGTCATCCGCCTGTCGTTCCCGCCGCTCACCGAAGAGCGACGCCGGGAACTGGCCAGGCTCGTGGGGTCGATGGCCGAGGACTCCCGGAACCGGGTGCGCGGCCTGCGCCGCCAGGCCCGCAAGGATCTTGATGGGATCGAGAAGGAGGGCGGAGTCTCTGCCGACTCGGTGGTGCGCGCCGGCGAGCAACTCGACGGCATCACCCGCGCCCACGAGAAGCAGATCGACGAGGCCTTAGCCAGCAAAGAGGACGAACTGCTCGAGGTGTGAGACGCCGAGCAGCGCTCGGGTCCCTGACCCGGCGAGTGAAAGGAACGATGTGGTGAGCGACCGGGACGAATTCGGAGAACTCGGCTCTTCCGATGCCGATGAGCTTGACGACGACGCGGGCGTCGTGGCCGGGCGGTCGGTGTTCGGCGATGAGGATGAACCCGCCTGGGGCGATGCGGGGACTACAGGATCGCCGACGGGGTCTGAGCCAAGGCTTCAGGAAGCCGATCCCCAGGAGTTGGGGGTGTGGACCGACCACACCTCCTCCTCACCCCAGTGGGACGAGTCCGAGGACACCTTGCCTCCCATGGAGCCGAGTGAGCCGGTCGGCACGGTCATCGGCGAGGAGGACTTCTTCGGCTACGACGACCAGGCGGTGTACGGAGGAGTGACCGGCACCGGTCCGACTCCGGCGGTGTCGTCCGATCGGGACATGCCGATGGCGGTCCTCGTGGGCGTCTTCCTCTCGGCTGTGATCCTCGTGGCCTTGCAGGTCGGACCCGCGTTGGCGCTGGTGGTGGCAACCGTGGTGCTCGGTCTGGCGGCTGTGGAGTTCCTCAGCGCGGTTCGGGTGGCGGGATACCAACCGGCCGTGGTTCTGGGATTGGCCGGGGTGGTGACCACGCCCCTTGCCGCCTACTGGCGGGGCATGGACGGGATCGTGGTCGTGCTGGCGCTCACGGTGGTGTTCGGGATGTTGTGGTATCTGACCGGCGTAGGCGTCGAGGGGCCGATGCGAGGGCTCGCGGTGACGGTCCTTGCCGTGGCCTACATAGGCGGTCTGGGTGCTCACGCAGCCCTGATGCTGCAGATCCCGACCCACGGGACCGGGCTTCTCACCGCGGCCATCGTGCTGACCGTCGCCCATGATGTGAGCGCGATGGCGATCGGCAGGGCCGCGGGCCGCACCCCGCTGTCGCGGGCCAGCCCCAACAAGACGCTCGAGGGGCTGCTCGGCGGAGCCGTCGTGACCGTCGCGGTCGGCGTGGTCATGGGGCTGGTCGGCATGCCCGCGCCCATCGCGGAGGGTCCCGGAAGCTTCTGGACCGCCGTCCTGCTGTCGGTGGTGGTGGCGGTGGCTGCGCCCATCGGGGACCTGGCCGAGTCCATGCTCAAGCGCGACCTCGACATCAAGGACATGGGTTCGCTGCTTCCCGGCCACGGCGGGATCCTCGACCGGTTCGACGCGATGCTGTTCTCGTTGCCGGCCACGTACTACGTGGCGTTGATGACCGGAGTGATCTGAGCGGCATCTCCCGCTCTTGTTCGCTGCGCTCACGGGCCGCTCGGGCCACGGCCTCGCCCTTATGGGCCGGGTAGGTCCGCCCATTCGCTCGGCCTCTACGGGCTCCGAATGATCGGGGTAATCTGAGCTTGGTGTCATCGGTTGCCATTCTCGGCTCGACCGGGTCGATCGGAACACAAACGCTCGACATCGTCCAGGCCCGGCCCGACCAGTACCGGGTGGCCGCCCTGGGTGCGGCCCGCTCGGTGGATCTCCTGGCTGAGCAGGCGCAGCGCTTCCGCCCGGACATTGTTGCGATAGCCGACGCCTCGCGGGCGGCCGCCCTGGCCGAGCGGCTGCCCGGCGACGTGGAGCTGCTCGCCGGCTCCGGCGCCATGGCCGCCGCGGCCTCGATGGCCGACACTGTCATCAACGGCGTGGTCGGGTTCGCGGGGCTGCCGGTCACTCTGGCCGCCCTGGAAGCCGGCAAGCGGCTGGGACTGGCCAACAAGGAGTCGCTGATCGCGGCTGCTCCGGTGGTGCAGCGGGCCCGGGCCACGGCCGGGGCGGCGATCATCCCGGTCGACTCCGAGCATTGTGCGGTTCACCAGTGCCTCAGGGCCAACGACCACGCCGAGGCGGTCTCGGAGATCGTGCTGACCGCGAGTGGCGGACCCTTCCGGGGCCGCAGCCGGGCCGAGCTGGAGGAGGTCAGCATCGCCGACGCTCTGGCCCACCCCACCTGGCAGATGGGACCCAAGATCACCATCGACTCCAGCACGCTCATGAACAAGGGCCTCGAGGTGATCGAGGCGCACGAGCTCTTCGGGATCGCCTACGACCAGATCGAGATCGTCGTGCATCCCCAGTCCATCGTCCATTCGATGGTCACCTACTGCGACGGAGCGACTGTGGCCCAGCTCTCGAAGCCCGACATGAGGCTCTGCATCGGGTATGCGCTGGCCTACCCGGATCGCCTCGACCACCCGTACGGTGCCATCGACTGGGCTGAGCTGGGCCGCTTGGACTTCGAACCGCCCGACCGGGATGCCTTCGGCTGCATCGACTTGGCCTACGAGGCCGGCCGCACCTCGGAGACCGCGCCGGCGTGGCTCAACGCGGCCAACGAGGTGGCGGTGCAGGCCTTCCTCGATGGGAGGATCCGTTGGGTTGACATCGCGCACCTGCTGGAGGAGGCACTCGGGTTGTGGCCCGGCACCAAGGCCGACGACGTCGAAGCGGTGCTGGCTGCAGACGGCGAGGCTCGCCGTGTGGCTGGAGACTTGGTAAGAGGCCGAGCGGCTGGGTGAGCGAATGCGGTTCATACGGGCGAGGCCGTGGCCCGAGCGGCCCGTGAGCGCAGCGAACAAGAGCGGGAGACAGGCGGCGCGAGGCAGCCTGAGGCCCTTATGAGCCCGCGCGTCGCTGCATCGCCTCTGGGCGATCACACCCGCCTCGCCGTCCTCGTGGCGCTCCTCGTGCTCCTCGGGGTCTTCGCGGGCGCCGGCTGGTTGGTGATCATCCTGTCGCTGGTGGCCATGCTGTTCCTGCACGAGCTCGGCCACTACCTCATGGCCCGGTGGACGGGAATGAAGGTCAGCGAGTTCTTCATCGGGTTCGGCCCGCGCCTCTGGTCGTTCCGTCGCGGCGAGACGGAGTACGGGGTCAAGGCGATCTGGGTCGGCGCGTACGTGCGCATCGTCGGGATGAACAACCTCGACGAGGTGGAGCCCGACGACGAGCCGCACAGCTTCCGGCAGCAGAGCTACCCCAGGAAGATGCTGGTGTTGACGGCGGGGTCGGCCATGCACTTCGTGATCGTGCTGGTGCTGCTGTTCGCGGTGCTGCTGGGAGACGGCACGATCCTGAGCGGCCGGTCCGACGCCGACGAGACTCAGAACTGGGTGCTGGCCACGGTCTCAACCGACAGCGCGGCCTCGGCGGCCGGCCTGCAGCCCGGCGATGAGCTCATCTCGATCGCCGGGGTGGGCCGCACCACATTCACCGACTTCTCGCATGTGGTGCGGCAGCTGGCAGGATCCGAGGTGGAGGTGGTGTATCGCCGCGACGGCGTGGTGCACACGGCCTCCACCCGGGTGGGCGAGCGGCTCACCGCGGCGGGCGCGGCCGGGATCGTGGGACTCATCGAAGGGGACCGCATCCTCGCGGTGGAGGGTCTCGAATCCGGGGGCGCCCCCACCTATGTCCAGGTGGCTGCGTACGGGCGCGACCGGATCGGCGAGCCCCTCGACATCACCATCGTCGACACCCGGACAGGCCGGCCGGCGGTGGTGGAGGGGGCCATCATCACCGATCTGGTCAGCCCCTCGGCCGCGGTCAGGGGATTCTTCGGGGTGTCGGCCGACTACCGCGCTGATGGCCTCGGCGTCGTGAAGGCTGCCGGCGAGTCGGTCCGGTTGTCCGCGTTGATCGTCCGCGACGTGGTCTTCGCCATCCCGACCATCGTGACCGACGGATTCGGAGGCACGCTGGACGGGCTGCGGGACGACGATCAGGCGGCCGGTGGCGCGCCGATGGCCCGCGAGCTCGAGTTGCGGCGTCTCGACCGATCGCATCCCGACGAGAACCGGATTCTGTCGATCTACGGGGTGGCCCGCATCGGTGCCGAAGCAGCGTCCGACGGCGCCACCGAGGTTCTCCTTCTCCTGGTGTACGTGAACGCCTTCATCGGAGTGTTCAACCTGTTGCCGCTGTTGCCCCTCGACGGGGGACATGTCGTCGTGGCCACATACGAGCGGATCCGCTCCTTCGGGGGCCGCACCCACCGGGTCGATGCGGCCCGCCTGCTCCCGCTCACGTACGCGGTGGTGGCGCTGCTGCTGCTGGTGGGCGGTGTGGCCCTGGTGCGCGACATCCTCGATCCGGTCAGCTTCGGCTGAGATCGTCCCAGCTCCCGCCAAGACCCTGCTGAGCGGTCAACCCGGCGCGGATAGACTCACACCGTGCAGGTCACCGCGAAATTCCCGCGGCGAGACACTCGGCAGATCATGGTCGGGACCGTCCCAGTCGGGGGTGGGGCACCGGTAACGGTGCAGTCCATGACGGTCACGAAGACGGCCGACCACGAAGCCACCCTGCAACAGATCTACGCGCTGGCGGCCGCGGGCGCCGACATCGTGCGCTGCACCTGCAACCGGGCCGAGGCCGCCGAGGGACTGGCCCGCATCGTGCCCCGCTCACCGGTGCCGATCGTCGCCGACATCCACAACAACTACCGCATGGCGCTGGCCGCGCTGGAAGCCGGTGTGCACTGCCTGCGCCTGAACCCCGGCAACATCCGCAAGCCCGACCAGATCAAGGCCGTGGCCCGGGAATGCAAGGACCGGGACGTGCCCATCCGCATCGGAGTCAACGGGGGCTCGCTCGATCCCGACCTCTACGACCCGGAGTTGGGAGTGACCCCCGAGGCGATGGTGGCCTCTGCGATGCGGGAGCTCGCCTACTTCGAGGATGTGGGGTTCGATCTGGTGAAGATCTCGGTGAAGGCATCGAGCGTTCCGCTCATGATCGAGGCGTACCGGCAGCTCGCCGACACCACCGACCATCCCCTGCATCTCGGGGTGACCGAGGCCGGGCCCCCGCCGGCCGGGACCATCAAGTCGACGGCCGGAATAGCCTCCCTGCTGGCCGAGGGCATCGGCGACACCATCCGCTACTCGCTGACCACCGATCCCGTCGAGGAGGCTCGGGCCGGGCGGCAACTGCTGGAGGCGCTGGGGCTGCGTGAGCGGCGCAACGTCGACCTGATCGCCTGCCCCAGCTGCGGGCGGGCCGAGGTGGACGTGTTCACGGTGGCCCAGCAGGCCATGGAGGCCTTCGGCGAGCGGCGCATACCGCTCCAGGTGGCCGTCATGGGCTGCGTCGTCAACGGCCCGGGCGAGGCCCGCGACGCCGATCTCGGCATCGCCGCGGGGAACCGTCGGGGGCACTTGTTCGTGAAGGGCGAGAACGTGGCCGTCGTCGCCGAGGAGGCGATGGTGGACGCGCTGGTGGAATGGGCCGAGTTCATCTGCGAGCACGGTTCGGATGCCGCGCTCGAGCGGGCCAAGAAGACGCGGGCCTCCGCCCGGCGAGCGGCCGAGGAAGATCGCCGCCGCAACCTCGACGAGCTCGGGGACGACGCCAACAACGCCGAGACGGTGGTGGCGGGCATCCGGCGCAAGACCGGCGCCTAACCCGGGTATACTTCGCGCACGTTCGATTCTCCGGAAGCGGCGTGGGCTCGTGCCCACGCCGTTGCCGGTTCAGGCCCGAACCCGCCCCCCGGACCAGAGCAGAATATCAGGGAATACCATGGCGATCGCCGATCGCGTCCGCGACCTCGTTGCCCCGCTGGCGGAGGCCGTCTCGGTCGACTTGTACGACGTGGAGCACCACGGCGGGGTGGTCCGAGTCCTTGTCGACGCTGACGGCGGCATCGATCTCGACGTCATCGCCCGGCTGTCGCGCTCGATCGGTCGCGCCCTGGACGAGCACGATCCCATACCGGGCCGGTACACGCTGGAGGTCTCGAGCCCCGGTTTGGAGCGCCCGCTGCGCACACCCGAGCACTTCCGCCGCGCCGCCGGATCCACCGTGAAGGTGAAGACCCTGGCCGGCTTCGACGGGCCCCGCCGGCTGACGGGGATCCTGGAGGCCGTGGCCGACGACGGCGTGGACCTGCGCAGCCCCGACGGCGAGGTGTGCCGCGTCGCCTATGAGCAGCTCGCCTCGGCTCGCACAGTCTTCGAGTGGGGCTCGCGCCCGCACCAAGCACAGCAGTCCAAACGACCTGACGATAGGGAGGCGAAGCGATGAACGCGGAGATGATGGAAGCTCTCCAGGCGATGGCGGCCGAGCGGGGTATCACCGTCGACGCGCTGTTCGCGGCCCTGGCCGATGCCTTGGAGTCCGCCTACAAGCGGCTGCCCGACGCCAAGGAGTACGCCTGGGTGACGATCGATCCGTCCACCATGGAATTCCACGTGATCGCCCAGGACCTGGACGAAGAGGGCAACCCGGTGGGCGAGGAGTACGAGGTCACGCCCGACAATTTCGGGCGCATCGCGGCACAGACCGCCCGCCAGGTCATGACCCAGCGCATCCGCGAGGCGGAGCGGGAACTCAAGTACGAGGAGTACGCCGGCCGCGAGGGAGACATCGTCACCGGCATGATCCAGCAGACCGACGCGCGCTACACCCTGCTCGATCTGGGCCGGGTCGAGGCGCTGCTGCCCCAGGCGGAGCAGGTCCCCTACGAGCGGCCCGACTCCAACACCCGTCTCAAGGCCTACATCGTCGAGGTGCGCAAGACGGCCAAGGGGCCTCAGATCGTGGTCAGCCGGACCCATCCCGGCCTGGTGAAGCGACTCTTCGAGCTGGAGGTGCCCGAGATCGCCGACGGGATCGTGGAGATCAAGGCGTGCGCGCGCGAGCCGGGCCATCGCACCAAGATCGCGGTGCATTCGAACGACCCCAACGTCGATCCCGTGGGGGCGTGCGTTGGGGCCCGGGGGGCAAGGGTCCGCCAGGTCGTCAACGAACTGCGGGGCGAGAAGATCGACATCGTGCCGTTCAGCAGCGAGCTCGAGGAGTTCGTGACCAAGGCGCTGTCACCGGCGAGGATCAAGGAGGTCCGCCCCAACGAGATGACCGGCGACTGCGACGTGATCGTTCCCGACTACCAGTTGTCGCTCGCCATCGGCAAGGAGGGCCAGAACGCCCGCCTGGCCAGCCGGCTCACCGGCTGGGGCATCAACATCAAGAGCGAGACCCAGCTGGCCGAGGAGGCGGCCTACGGCGACGTGGAGTGGGCTGAGGGGGAGTGGATCACCGATCCCGAGACGGGAGAGCAGCTGTGGCAGCCCGCCGACGGCGGCGAGGCGGTCAGCGCGGAGGCGTGGGCCGCGGCCATGGCGGAGGAGCAGGCCGAGGACGCTGGTTCCGGCGAGGGCTCCAGTTCAGGGCCGGACGCTGGTTCCGGCGAGGGCTCCAGCTCAGGACAGGACGCCGGTGCCCGAGAGCCCGAGGTCGCGGCGGAGCGGGCGGAGAGCAGCTGAGCCCGGTCCGAACCTGCATCGGCTGCCGCACCCGCCGCCCGGGTGCGGAGATGCGGCGTGTGCGAAGGGACCCCAGCGGCGCTCTGGTTATGGGGCCCGGACCCGGCCGGGGCGCCTGGCTGTGCGCAGACGTCGCCTGCTTCGAGTCGGCCCGGCGCCGTCGAGCCTTCAGGCGGGCCCTGCGGGCTGACGTAGAGCCGGGCGAGATCGCTAGGCTTCAACAAGCGTGGCCGTCGGACCCGGGGAGCGATCCCGGGCCGGGCGGTCGCGCCAGCCAGACTCTCTGAACGGGGGCACGCGTTGCCAGGCAAGATCCGCGTCCACGAGCTCGCCAAGGAGCTCGGACTGACAAATCAAGAGACGCTCGATCTTTGCTTCGCGCTCAGCATCGGAGTCAAGTCGCATTCTTCGAGCATCGTCGAGGCTCAAGCCGACCGGGTACGGCGACGAGCAGAACGAGACGGGCTGCTGAAGCCTCCGCCGCCTCCGGAACCGGTGAGGGTGGCGGAACCGGAGACCGTCGAGCCTGAGCCCCCGAAGCCGGAGCCCGTGAAGCCCGAGGTCAAGGCACCGGTCGCCCCGGAGCCGGTGGCGGAAGCGGCCAGTCCCCAGCCGGTTGTTGGTGAGAAGCCCGCGGCTGAGGTCAGCAGCGAGTCCAAGGTCCGGGCCGCACCGGCCGCCAGGGCGCCCGCCGCCCGGGCCGCACCCCAGGTCGAGCCGGACGCGCCCGCGACCGTGACCGCACCGGCCGCGAAGGAAGTGACCGAACCTTCCGCCGCGAAGCCGAAGGTGACGATCTCTTCGAGCGGCAGCGTGGCTCCGGCCAAGCGAGTCGTCATCCAAGAGCCCCAGCCCGTAGCGGAGGAGCCCCCGCCTCCCAAGCCGGCGGGCCCCAAGGCGCAGGCCAGCGCGGCGCCGCCCCGTTCTCTCAGGTCCGGCACCCCTCCCGTCTCGCGGTCGGGCAAGCCCATTCCGCCTCCTCCTCCGCCTCGACGCCTTCGGCCGCCTGCTCCTCAGGGGACTCCCAGCCGGGGAGGTCCGGCCGCGCCGGAGCGCCGCCCGTCCGGCGGGGCCGCGCGTCCGGCGGGCGCCCGTCCTCCGGCTGATCGACCGGCCGGCCCCCGCCGCGGCGCCCCGTCAGGCGGTCCTCGTTCTCTGGGCGGTCCCCGGCCTGTCGCTCCGGGACCGCCGGGCCGGCCGGGCGGGGGCAGGGGCGCCCCCGGTGGCGCTCAGCGACGCCCGCCCCGCCGCAAGAGCCGCAGGCGGCGGGTACGCGAGGAACTCCAGCCCATGGATGTCCCGACCTACACGCCCCGTCACGCCGCGGTGCCCGAGGGCATCGTCGTGGTGGAGCGGGCCTCGGCCGCTCAGGACTTCGGCCCCAAGCTCAACCGCACCGCCGCCGATGTGGTCCGCTTCCTGATGCAGCACGGTGAGATGGTCACTGCCACCCAGTCGCTGAGCGACGAGATGATGGAGTTGTTCGCGGCCGAGATCGGTGCCGAGATCCGCCTCGTCGACCCTGGTGAGGAGCAGGAGGCCGAACTGCGCAAGCTCCTCGGGATCGACGGCGACGATGACTCGAGCGTCGCTCCCCTCAGGGCTCCGGTGATCACCGTCATGGGCCATGTCGACCACGGCAAGACGCTGCTGCTCGACCGGATCCGCGACACGAACGTGGTCGACGGCGAGGCGGGCGGGATCACCCAGCACATCGGTGCCTATCAGGTGGAGCGCAATGACCGGACGCTCACCTTCATCGACACCCCCGGTCACGAGGCGTTCACGGCCATGAGGGCCCGGGGCGCGGGAGCCACCGACATCGTGGTGCTGGTTGTGGCCGCCGACGACGGCGTGATGCCCCAGACGGTCGAGGCCATCAACCACGCCAAGGCCGCCGACGTTCCCATCGTCGTCGCGGTCAACAAGATCGATCGTCCCAACGCCGATGCGCAGAGAACCGTGGCCGGAGTGGCCGAGCAGGGTCTGGTTCCCGAGGCCTGGGGCGGGGAGACGATCTACTGCGAGGTGTCGGCTCTGACCGGCGAGGGCCTCGAGGACCTGCTGGATCAGATACTGCTGGTGGCCGAGGTCGAGGATCTGAGGTCTTCGTCCGAGGGTCGAGCGGGCGGGGTCGTGCTCGAGTCGAATCTCGACATCGGGCGGGGTCCTGTGGCCACCGTGCTGGTGCAGAGAGGCACCCTGCGCATCGGTGACCCCGTGGTCGCGGGCGCGTCCTGGGGTCGCGTCCGCGCTTTGCTCGACGATCGGGGCGAGGCCGTCGATGAGGCCGTTCCGTCGACGCCGGTCCAGGTCCTGGGCTTGTCGGAGGTCGCCATCGCGGGCGATGCCTTCGCGGTCGCTCCCAACGAGAAGATCGCCGGGCGGGTGGCCGACACCCGCGAGCACTGGCAGCGTCTGTCGAGTCTGGGCCGCGAGGCTCACGCCCTGTCGGGCGGGGCCAAGCTCGAGGATCTGTTCACCCGGATCCAGCGGGGCGAGACGGCCACGCTCAACGTCATCGTGAAGGCCGACGTGAACGGGTCGCTGGAAGCCGTCACCGAGAGCCTCCGCAAGCTCGAGACCGGTGAGGTACGCATCGCCATCGTGCACCGGGGCGTGGGCGGCATCACTGAGAACGACATCCAGCTCGCCTCGGCGTCGAACGCGACCATCATCGGCTTCAACGTCCGGCCCGACCGCAAGGCCCGTGAGGCTGCCGACGCCGAGAACGTGGAGATCCGCACCTACGAGATCATCTACAAACTGCTCGAGGACGTCTCGTCGGCCATGGTCGGGATGCTCGCCCCCGACATCGAGGAGATGGTCACGGGCGACGCTGAGGTGCGCCAGGTCTTCCGCATCCCCCGGGTGGGGGCGGTGGCCGGCTGCTACGTGCAGAACGGCACCATCACCAGGGGAGCGAAGGTGCGTTTCCTGCGCGACGGGGCCATCATCTGGAAGGGGACAATCAACTCGCTCAAGCGCTTCACCGACGATGTCCGCGAGGTGCAGTCCGGGTTCGAGTGCGGCATCGGTCTGAGCAACTTCCAGGACCTCAAGGCGGGCGACATCATCGAGACCTTCGAAGAGCGCGAGGTGGCCCGAACCCTCGATCAATGACACGGCGAACCCGACGCTCGCATCCCGACCATCGGGCCGGACATCGCACCGCCCGGGTGGGCGAGCTCATCCGGCGCATCATCGCTGAGTCAATGGAGCAGATCGACGACGACCGGTTGGCCATGGTGTCGGTTACGGGCGTCGACGTCGACCGTGACCTGCACAGGGCTGTCGTGTGGTTCACGTCCCTTGGCGACACCGAGGAGGGTGATGCCGATATCGCCGAGGCCTTCGAGGAGCACGCCGGCCACTTGCGACGCGCTGTCGGGGACCAGGCTCGGCTGCGACGCACGCCGAAGCTCGTGTTCCGCCCCGACACTGTGCTGCGCTCGGCCGAGCGCATCGAGAAGCTCCTCGACGGCACCGCCGACTCCGAGAACTGCTAATAGTGCCCGACGGCGTCGCGGTCATTGACAAGCCCGCCGGCTGGACGAGCCACGATGTGGTGGCCAAGGCCCGGGGTGTGCTGGGCACCAGGAAGGTGGGGCACAGCGGCACCCTGGACCCCGACGCCACCGGGGTGCTGGTCCTCGGCGTGGGCCGGGCGACCCGGCTGCTGCGGTATGTCACCGGACTCCCGAAGAGCTACGAGGCGGAGATCGTGCTCGGTATCGAGACCGACACCCTCGACTCGACGGGGCAGGTGACATACCGCCACGACATGGCCGGCGTGAGCGCGGAGCAGATTCGCACCGCTGTTGCCGCCCTCACCGGCGAGATCCTGCAGGTTCCGCCCATGGTCTCGGCGGTGAAGGTGGGAGGGCGCAGACTTCACACCCTCGCCCGCGCCGGTGTGGAGGTGGAGCGCGAGGCTCGGCCGGTCACGGTCCATCGCTTCGACGTTGCGCCCGTGCCGGGTGGCGAGGCGGTGCTGCGAGCCGTGGTCGACTGCTCCTCGGGCACCTACGTGAGGGTGCTCGCCGCCGATCTGGGTCGGGCCCTCGGCGGGGGCGCCCACTTGCGGAACCTTCGACGCACGGCCGTGGGCGGCTTCGGGCTCGATGCGGCCCGCCCGGTCGAGTCGGCCGAGGTGCTGCCGATGGCGCACGCTGTCGAACACCTGGAGGGCGTGCGAGTGGGTCCGGCAGTGGCGGCTCAGGTGACCCACGGCCGGGTTCTGGATCTCGAGTACCTCGGCGTCGCAGGAGACGGGCCGTGGGCGGTGCACGACACCGAGGGCGGGCTCCTCGCCGTCTACGAGAGTTTCCGCACCGGTGCCAAGCCGGCGGTGGTGGTGGCGGCTGTCACTTGAGACCGAGCGGAGAGACGCACGAATCCGGCCGCTGCGGGTGAGGCTGTGGCCCGAGCGGCCCGTGAGCGAAGCGAACAAGAGCGGGAGTAGCGCCGCCCTCGCGGTGTGAGGTAGGGGACCGGCGTCGGTAGCCTCCCAGGTACCGGCCCCGGGTCCGGAACCGTCACTATCACGCACTATCACGCGCTGGAGGCGTCTGTGGAACTGCTGCACGATCGGCGCGATCAGCTCCCCCCCATGGTGTCGGTCGCGGCTGCGATCGGCGTGTTCGACGGGGTGCACCTCGGTCATCAGGAGGTGCTCACCCAGGTTCGGCGCACCGCGGAGCGCCTCGGGGTGGCGTCAGCGGTCGTCACGTTCGACACCCACCCGGCGTACGTGGTGCGTCCGGAGAACGCGCCGAAGCTGCTGACGACCCTCGAACAGAAGCTGGAGCTGCTGGAGGCCCAGGGACTCGACTACGGCTACGTGATCCAGTTCGACGAGGCCCGGGCCGGCACCAGGCCCGAGGAGTTCGTCGAGCAGGTCTTCCTCGACGCTCTCCACGCCCGGGCTGTGGTGGTGGGGGAGGACTTCCATTTCGGCAAGGGCCGCACCGGCAACGTCGCCGAGCTCGAGCGTCTGGGCCGGGAGTGGGACTTCGAGGTGGTCCCCCTGAAGCTCATCCGGCACCGCGAGGGCGCCCGCGAGCCGGTGTCGTCCACAACGGTGCGCCGGGCCCTCGCCGGAGGCGACGTGGCCCGGGCCGCGAGGATGCTGGGTCGCTACTACGAGGTGCGGGGCACGGTCGTCCCCGGCGACCGGCGGGGGGTCACGGTCGGGTTTCCCACTGCCAACGTGCCCGTCCCGAAGTTCATGGCTTGGCCGGCCGACGCGGTGTACGCGGGCTGGTGCACGCTGCCCGACGGCCAGCGCAGGGGATGCGCCATCAACATCGGCCGCCGTCCGACCTTCTACGAGCACGCCGAGAAGTCGCTGCTGGAGGTCCACGTCATCGACTTCGACGGGGATCTGTACGGATCCGAAGTGCGGGTGGAGTTCGTCGACTTCCTCAGGAGCGAGCGCAAGTTCGAGGGTTTGGAGCAGCTCTCCGAGCAGCTCGCCGTCGACGTAGCCGACGCCCGCCAGCGACTCGGACTCGCCTGAGCCCGAACCCGCTCAGCTGCCCAGAATGGCGGCGGCCAGGCGGTCGGACTCGCGTTCGCGCATGGCGACGTTGATGTCGAGGCGCTCCAGGTGCTGGGCGACCTGCTTGGCTCCCTGGGGCAGGGGGTGCTCGGCCAGGAAGGCGTGCACCCGGGCGGCCAACTCCGCCCCGTCCAGCGCAGTCACACCCTCCAGCATCCGGGCCACCGAGTAGTTGGTCGGGAAGATGCCGAGGAGACGGTCCCAGTTTCCCGACAGGAAGTCCCACGCCGCGGATCCGCAGACGCGGTTGAGCAGAGCCCGGCGGACCAGGTAGGGACCGTCCTGGGTGCGGACCGAGCCGTCGAGGGTGCCCTCGAGGATGGTGCGGACCAGCTCCGGGTCGCCGAAGTCGGCCAGAGCGGCCAGATGGCGCTGCTCGGTCTGGGGATCCGACGCCGTCGCGAAGCGCCTGCGGACCCAAGCGAAGTCCTCGGCGTCTCCGTGAGCCGCCACCACGCTCAGCGCGGCTGCCGCGAGCGTGGGGTCAGGGTCGTCGAGCCTCTGCCGGCACGCCTCGATGGTGGCGGTGTGATCGGCGACCGCCCCCCGCAGCCGGAGGAGGGTGGCCCGCAGCTCACCGGTTCGCTCGTCCTCGCCGTCTGCGGGAGGGTCGAGCCCGAGATCGGCGGCGGCCGCGTCGGAGGCGGCTACCACGAGATCGCAGAAGCGTCGGGCCGCGTCGGCGTCCACCAGCCTGCGGAGGTGGGCCAGGCTGCCAGCGATGGCCTGCCACACGGTGAGGTCGCGCTCGTCGACGAAGCCTCGCAGCACCAAGTCGAGGTACGCCGGCGCGTCTAGCCCGCCGGCCAGTGTCGCGGCCCAGGCGTCGTCGACCAGGCCGTGGCGTTCCCCGGCGTCGCGGTCGCCGGGGCCTGCCGACGCGACGGCCGCGAGCGCCTCGGGGCCGGGGTCGTCGCGGTAGAAGCCCGAAGCGCCGCTGTTGACCGTCACCGGGTCGCCTGCTACTCCGGTGAGGGTCCGCGGCGATCCCTCCAGCAGGAACCGCAGCTCGTCCCGGTCGCCTTCGGGCGGCCGGATCCGCAGCCGCAGCGGGACCACCCAACTGCGCTCGTCGGCTCGCTCGGGGTCGAGCGTGAAGTGGCGCTGGGAGACTCGGAGGCCGTGGTCACCGGAGGTGGCGGTCACCGCCGGATACCCGCCCTGGTGTATCCAGCCGCCCATGATCTGCCCCACGGGCTCGCCGGACGCGTCGGCCAACGAGTTCCACAGGTCCTCGGTGACCGTGTTGGCGTAGGCGTGCCGCCGCAGGTAGAGGCGCACGCCGGCCCGGAACGTCTCGGCGCCGAGGTACTGCTCCAGCATGCGGACCAGGGCCGCCCCCTTCTCGTAGGTGATCACGTCGAACATGTCCTCGGCCTCGGCGGGGGAGTGGACCGGGTACTCCACCGACCTCGTGCTGCCGAGGGCGTCGGTGGACAGGGCCGAGGCTCGGCTGCGGCAGAACGTCGACCAGACCTGCCAGTCGGGCCGGTAGGCGTCGGTGCACGCCGTCTCCATGAACGTGGCGAAGGCCTCGTTCAGCCAGATGCCTTCCCACCAGGCCATGGTCACGAGATCTCCGAACCACATGTGGGCCAGCTCGTGGTTGATGACCTCGGCCACCCGTTGAAGCTCCGGTTGGCTGGCCGCGCCGGGATCCACCAGCAGCAGCACCTCCCGGAAGGTCACGCAGCCGAGGTTCTCCATGGCGCCGAACGCGAAGTCGGGGATGGCCACCAGGTCGAGCTTGTCCGAGGGGTAGGGCAGGCCGTAGTAGTCGGAGAACCACTCCAGGGCGTGGGCCGCGACATCCAGCGCGAAGGCGGTCTGGTCGCCGCGGCCGGGCCGGTGGACCACCCGCACGGGCACCCCGCCGCAGTCGATCGCCTCCGTGACCTCCAGCGGACCCACCACGAAGGCCACCAGGTAGGTGGACATCGGCATGGTGGTGGCGAAGCTGACCCGCACCCGGCCGTCCTCCATCCGCTCGCGGCCGGTCTCGGCCGTGTTGGACACCGCCAGCAGGCCGTCGTCCACTATCAGAATCGTCGCGAAGGTGGCCTTGAGTGCCGGTTCGTCGAAGCAGGGAAAGGCCCGGCGGGCGTCCGTGGACTCGAACTGTGTGGTGGCGATGGTGTGGGACGCGCCGCCGTCGTCGGTGTAGGTGGAGCGGTAGAAGCCGTGCAGCTGGTCGTTGAGCACTCCGTCGAAGGAGATGTCCAGCCGGGCCGGGCCCGTCGCTAGTGGCCCGGACCCGTCGCTCGGGGCCATGGTCAGCCGCTCGGACTCCGCATCGAGCACCGGATCGAGTTCGACCGCCCCGCCGGATTCGGTGACGAGCCGCGCGCCGGTGATGCTCAGTTCCGCCGCGTTGAGGGTGATCGAGTCCAGCGGCTCGGTGATGTCGACGTCGATCGCCACGCTCCCGGCGAAGGTCGCGTCCTCGAGGTCGGGGGACAGCTCGATGGCGTAGTGCCGGGGAACAGCGCCGGCAGGCAGTCTCGGACTCATGGCCCGACCGTACTAGCGGCCAGGGGATCCAACGATGCTGTCGGCGCCGGCGGTGTGGGCGTCGTCAGCCGTCGATGATCCGGAAGCGCTGGTTCAGGGGCCAGTAGCGGCGGGGGACGAGGTCGTTGCGAACCCGGGCCGCGACCTCGTCGGCCTCCTCGAGCAGCGAGTCCTCGTCGATGGTCAGCACCCGGCCGTCGTCCACCACCAGCCGGCCGTCCACCAGGACGCTGCGGACGTCGGTTCCCACCGCGTACCGCACGATCGAGCCGACCGGGTTGTGGCGCGGCGACAGGCGCGGGTTCTCCCCGTCGATCACCGCGATGTCGGCGGCCTTGCCGACCTCCAGCGAACCGATCTCCTGGTCCCAGATGAGGGCCTTGGCCCCGTCGATGGTGGCCATCTCGAAGGCGTCCTCGGTGGTGAACCCGATCGGGTCGTACAGGGGGATCCCGGCCGCCTGGGCCTGCATGAAGAAGGCGATCCTCATCACGGCCAGGATGTCGTTGATGACCGTGTCGCATCCGAGTCCCACCGTCACCCCGGCGGCCCGCATGCCGACCACGTCGGTCACGGCCGACACGATGTCGGTGCACACCACCGGCGCGTGCGCCAGCTTGGCTCCCGCTTCCGCCATCAGCCTGATCTCCCGGGCGGTGGTCAGCATGGCGTGGATGGCCAGGAAGCGCGGCCCGAGCACCCCGATGCGGCTGAGGTGCTCGAGCGGCCGCCGGCCGAACAGCGACACGCACAGCTCGATCTCCTCGCGGTCGCGGTTGATGTGGGTCATCACCGCGGTGTCGTGGCGCTCGGCCAGGTCCTGAGCCGCCACGAACAGCTCGTCGCTGATCGAGGGGACGCTGGCCGCGTGTATGTAGGGCCGCACCAGACCGCGGCCTCGCTCCGACCAGCGGGTCAGGAAGTCCTCCAGGTGGGCGATGTTGCCGGCCGTGATGGCGGGGTCGTCCTGGTACTCCGACCGGCCGTCGATCTGCTCGTAGTTGCTGGCCAGGCGGGAGGTGCGGTCCCGGTCGCCCACCGCCAGCGCGCAGCGGATGCCGGTCTCCAGGGCGGTCTCGCCCACCGCCTCCTCATGCTCGGCGGTGCAGGTGGTGTCGGTGGTGGTGGTTACGCCGGCCCGCAGCAGGTTGGCCATGGTCACCCGCGCGCTCGTGCGGATGCCGTCGTCGCCGAGGACGTCCTCAGCCGGTATGTAGACCCGGGTGATGTTGGGGAGGTCCTCCAGCGCCAGGCTTCGCACCAGCGCTTGGGCCATGTGGTTGTGGGTGTCGATGAGTCCGGGGATCACCAGGTCGCGATGGCCGCCGAGCCGGCGATCTCCCTCGAAGGCCCGTTCGACCTCCGCCCTGGGGCCGACGGCGACGATCCCCGAGTCGCGGACCGCCACCGCGCCGTCGGTGTACACCCGGCGGTCAGCATCGGCGGTCACCACCGTGCCGGTGATCACGAAGTCGACGGCCTGCGGCCGGCGGTCCGCACCCGTGTCGGCGTCGGTCACTTGCATTCCTTCCGTGGCGCGTCCAACTAGGCCTCCTAGGTGAACATCCTCGCATCGGTGAGCCTCCCCCCGCTTGCAGGGGGAGGCTCCCGGCTGCCGAGTCCTAGAAGCCGATGCTCTCGTCTATGAACTCGTTGGTGACGAGGTTGTTCGGGTCCATCCGGGAGGGGTCGACGTCGAAGCCGGCGTTGACGATCTTGTCGATCACCTCTTGGATCCGGTCGATCTCCATGTTGCCGACGGTGTCGTCGGGGCCGTTGCCGATCAGGCCGAGCTCGATCTGGGTGTCGACCGAGAACTGCGCCAGCCCGGGGCTGTACTGCCAGAAGCTGCCGATGTCGGCCACGATCTGCACGATGTTCGCGTTGGTGGGGCCGGGATCGGCTGCGAAGTCCAGGATCGCCTGCTGCACGATCGGCACGAACTTGGCGAGGCACGGCCTCAGCGCGTCGAGGTCGGCCGGGCGGATCGCCAGGGTCTGGGAGTAGATCGGAAGCCCGGCGTCGTGGATCAGCTCGAAGGCGATCGGCTTGGACCACTCCGGGTAGACCTGCTCGTAGCTGTAGGGCGACTCGGACGCGAACCCCTGCTGGGCGATGGCGCCGCCCTCGGCGATGAACCGGGCGGGGCCTCCGTCATAGGACGGGTCGATCTGATCCGCGGAGAGCACGCCCTCGTTGACGAACACGTCGATGAACGTCCCGCCCGCGAACACGTTGATGGTGACGCCGAGCTCGCCGAGGTCGGCGACGCCCGTCACGTCGGGATACGTCTCGGGATCCCACTGGATGATCTGCGGGTTCCTCTCCAGTGGGGCGACGACCGACAGCGTCGGGGTGTCGCCGCCGAGGATCACGGCCTCGTCCATGCTCACATAGGCCAGCGTGATCTCGGGATCGAGCTGCATCTGGGCCGAGCCCGAGGCGAAGCCGATGGCCGGGCCGCCGGCGCGGATCTCGATGTCGACGCCGGTGTCGACGCCGCCCGCCACCAGCGGGCCGGTGGTGATCATGTTGTCGGTGTCGAGCGTCCAGCCCTCTCCGACCATCTGGTACATGGCGCCGTGCTCGGACTCCGGGAACCAGTCGGTCTGGATGATGATCGGGCTGGGGCACACGCTCGCGAGGTCGAGTGGGTCCTCTGCCGGCGCCTCGGGTTCGGCTTCGGGCTCAGGCTCTGGTTCCGGCGCCTCCGCCTCGGGCTCGGCCGGCTCAGGCTCGGGCTCGGGATCCGGGGCGGGCTCGGCCGCGGCCGGAGCGGTCGTGGGGGCAGCGCTGTCGTCGGTATCGTCATCGCCGCATGCTGCTGCGATCAGACCTAGTACGGCCAGCGCGCAAAGGGCGCGAGCCCATGGCTTCGTCTTCATCGTTGTCCTCCAGGTATGGTCTCTAATGTTGATATGACCGATAACAGTCTTGATACCATCAACATTCTGACGGTGCAAGCTGGGCTGAGGTGTGACCCGGGAATGAGCCTGTGAACCCCGAGAACCTCGTCGACGGCGCCGCGGCCGCGAGGGCCGACTTGCGGCTCGATGACGCGGAGCGGATGCAGCGGCTCGGAGCGAAGATCCGGGTGCTGCGCAAGGAGCGGGGCCTCACTCTCAAAGTGCTTGCCCAGTTGAGCGGCCTGTCGCACCCCTTCCTCTCGCAGGTGGAGAGGGGGCAGGCCCGACCGTCCATGAGCTCGTTGCACCAGATCTCCGAGGCGTTGGGCACCAATGCCTCGTGGTTGCTGGCGGGGTCGGAGAACACCCGGGAGGCGACGGTCGTCCGCGCGTCCGACACGTCCGTGGTGCCGGCCAGCGAACTCGGGGACATGGACGGCGTGCGCCGGGTGGTTGCCCCGGAGGCCAGCCCGTTCCAGGTCGTGGAGTTCAGCGGCGCCCCCGATTCGTTCCGCGAGTACTGGGTCCACGACGGCTTCGAGACGATCTACGTGATCTCCGGTGTCGTGGACGTGGACCTCGACGGGGAGATCTTCCGGCTCGAGCCGAGCGACTCCATCTCCTACGACACCCGCCAGCCGCACCGGCTGCGAGCGGCCACCGAGGAGACCGTCAAGCTGCTGATGATCGAGGCTTCGCCCGGGTTCACCAACGTCCGGCTCCGTTAGCGGACTCAGCGTCGGAGGAGCCGTCTCGCGATGAGGCGAGGTTAGCCTGCCGCTTCGTGCCTGAAGCTGTCCTCACCGGGAGTGACGACCCGGCCATCTCCGCTCGCGGCCTGGTCCGGACCTTCGGAAGCAACCGGGCAGTGGATGGGGTGGATCTCGGTGTCAACGCCGGGGAGATCTACGGGTTCCTAGGGCCGAACGGAGCGGGCAAGAGCACCACGGTGCGGATGCTGTGCACCCTGTTGAAGCCCACTGCGGGACAGGCCACGGTGGCCGGCCACGACGTTGTCGACCGCCCCGGCGAGGTTCGCATCCGCATCGGCGTCGCCCTGCAGGAGGCCGCGCTGGACGAGCGCCAGACCGGCCGGGAGATCCTCGACCTGCAGGCTCGCCTGTACGGGTTGAGCGCGGCGGATCGGGCCGCTTCCATCGCGAGGGCTGTGGACCTGGCCGACATCGGCGACGCCATGGATGCTCGTGTCAAGACCTACAGCGGCGGCATGAAGCGCCGTCTCGACCTGGCCGCATCGCTCATTCACGGTCCCGAGGTGCTGTTCCTGGACGAACCCACCACGGGGCTCGACCCGGTGAGCCGGGCGCAGGTCTGGGACGAGGTACGCCGGCTGAACAGCGAGCTCGGGGTGACCGTGTTCCTCACCACCCAGTATCTCGAGGAGGCCGACGCGCTGGCCGACCGGGTGGCCATCATCGACGGCGGCCGGATAGTGGAGGAGGGGTCGCCTTCGGAGTTGAAGCGGGCCGTCGGCGCCGACGTGATCGTGGTCAACCTTCCCCCCGATGCCATCGCCGGAGCGGCGACCGTCGCCGAGACGGTGCCGGTCGTCGATGCCGTCACCCAGGGTCGCCGCGGCATCACCATCGCGACCGCCGACGGTGCGGCCGCCGTCTCCAGCGTGGCCGTGGCGCTCTCGGGGGCGGGAATCCATCCCCAGTCGCTCACCGTGCGCACCCCGTCGCTCGACGATGTGTTCCTGCTGGCCACCGGATACCGGATGTCGGCGGTGGACCCGGCCGCCGACGGTGGCGGTGCGGCACCAGGATCGGGCTCTCGGGCCGTGGCTCCAGGGAGCGGCGGGCCGTGAGCACCCAGTCCGGCGCGGCCGGCGCGGCCGGTGGCGGGATGGTCCGCCCGGTGGGGATCGTCACCGACATCGCCACGGTGGCCCGCCGTTCCGTGCGCAGCCTGCTGCGAGAGCCTGAAGCCATGGCCCCGGCACTGATCATCCCGACGTTCTTCTTCATCGTCAACATCGGCGCGCTGGAGTCGTTCGTGGAGCGCTCACCGGGCATCGACTACCGGGCGTTCCAGATACCGGTCGCCATCATCTTCGCGGTCACGGGCATCTCCCGGGCGTCGGTGCTGGTCATCGACATCCAGACCGGCTACCTCGACCGCATGCTCGTCACGCCGGTGCGGCGCACGACCCTGCTGCTCGGCATGATGGTCGCCGACGTCGTTCTGGCGCTGGCGCTGTCGCTGGTTGTGGTCGCCATGGGCTTCGTTGCCGGCGTGCGTTTCGAGACCGGGTTGCTCGGGATCCTGCTCTTCCTGGGGTTGGCGGTGGCGTGGAGCCTGGCGTTCACGGGATTCCCGTACACGGTGGCCCTGCGCACCGGGAACCCCGCCGCGGTCAACTCGTCGTTCCTGATCTTCTTCCCCTTCGCCTTCCTGACCCCCGCGTACCTGCCACGCGAGCTGATGACCGGATGGATGCAGACCGTGGCCGCCTGGAACCCGGTCACATACCTGCTCGAGGGCATGCGGTCGCTGCTCTCCGACGGCTGGCAGGCGGCTGCCATCGGCAAGGCCTCAGCGGCTATCGGCGGGCTCGCCCTCGTCACCTTCGTGATGGCCTTCCGCTCGCTGGCCCGCCGGGTGGCGACGGGCTAGAGGCCCACAGGGCCCGAGCGGCCCGTGAGCGCAGCGAACAAGAGCGGGAAACACAGACCCACAGCGGCCTACTGTCTTGGGCGGATAGGGAGGCTCCTTGGAACCTGTGCTCGATGTGGTGGGTGTCGGCAACGCCATCGTGGACGTGATCGCCTCCGTGGACGACTCGTTCATCGGCGACCACGACCTGGTGAAGGGGGCCATGACCCTGGTCAGCGCCGAGAGATCGGCCGAACTGTACGACGCCATGCCGCCGGGAATCGCCGCCTCAGGCGGATCGGCGGCCAACACCATGGCCGGGGTGGCCTCCTTCGGCGGCAGGGCGGCCTTCATCGGCAAGGTGCGCGACGACCAGCTCGGCGAGGTGTTCATCCACGACATCCGGGCGACCGGAGTCTCCTTCGAAGTGCCGCCGGCACCCGACGGTCCCGCGACCGCCCGCTGCCTGGTCCAGGTGACCCCGGATGCGGAGCGCACGATGAACACCTACCTGGGCACCGCCGCGCTGCTCGAACCCCCCGACGTGGACACCGACCTCGTCGCCTCGGCCGGCATCACCTACTGCGAGGGCTATCTCTGGGACGTCCAGGTGGCCAAGGACGCAATCCGGGTGGCCATGGCGGCCGCAGCCTCCGCGGGCAGGACGGTGGCGCTGGCGCTGAGCGACTCGTACTGCGTGCAGCGGCACCGCGACGAGTGGCTCGACCTGATCGAGGACCACGTCGACGTGGTGTTCGCCAACGAGGCGGAGGTGTGCGCCCTGCACCCGACCGACGACTTCGACACTGCCCTCCAGCGCACGGCCGCGATGGCCGAGACGGTCGCGGTCACCCGCGGCGCCCGCGGCTCCGTGGCGGTCCAGGGCTCGGAGTCGGCGATAGTGCCTGCGGCCGAGATCCCCGCTGTCGTCGACGCCACCGGAGCCGGCGACCTGTACGCCGCCGGCTTCCTGTGGGGTCTCGGCCGGGGAGCGTCTCTGATCCGGTGCGCGGGACTGGGCAACCTGGCCGCGGCTGAGGTCATCAGCCATGTCGGCGCCCGACCCAAGGTGGCGCTGTCACAACTCGCGGCCGCCGCCGGGCTCGCCTGACCCGGCTCATGGCGAGCATTCGCGTCTCGACGGTGGTCCCCGCCGGGCCCGCCGACGTGTGGGAGGACCTCCGCGACATTGCCAGTCATGTCGGCTGGATGGGCGACGCCGCCTCGATCCGCTTCCTGACGGAGGCCACCGAGGGCGTCGGCGTGCGCTTCGAGTGCGACACCGTGCTCGGCCCGTTGAAGCTCACCGACCGGATGGAGGTGACCGAGTGGCGGACCGGCGAGGCGATGGGGATCCGGCACACCGGTGTGGTCTCCGGCGTCGGGCGCTTCCTGCTCTCGGCCACCGAGGGCCCGAACGGCGCCGTCCACACGCGCTTCGAGTGGACCGAGACGCTCCGGTTCCCGTGGTGGATGGGTGGTCCGTTGGGCGCCTGCGCGGCCGGCCCCGTTCTGCGGGCGGTATGGGCCCGCAATCTCCGCAGGTTCGTGTCCCGCTTCTGACCCCCCGGATCGGCGCCAGCGGGCCCCGCTACGCTGCCGCCATGGGCTACCAGTGTTTCGAGGTCGAGGAATCCCAGGGCATCGCGCACGTGCGGCTCAGCCGCGGCGACAAGGCCAATTCGATGATCCCGGCGTTCTGGTCGGAGCTCCCGGCGATCGTCGACGAGATCTCCGACGCCGGCCGGGCACGGGTAATCGTGCTCTCCGCGGAGGGGCGCCACTTCTGCTCGGGCATGGACCTCTCCGTCTTCTCCGGCGACTCCAGCCTCGAGAGCGAGTCGAGCGAGATCGGGAGACGCCGGGCGAACCTGCGCCTGAGTCTGCTCCACCTGCAGCGGTCGTTCACCGCTCTGGAGGAGGCCCGGATGCCGGTGCTGGCCGCGATCCAGGGCGCCTGCGTGGGCGGCGGCGTCGACCTGGTGACGGCGGCCGACTGCCGCTACGCAACCGCCGACGCCTGGTTCTCGATCCACGAGATCAACATCGGCATGACCGCTGATGTGGGGACCCTGCAGCGCCTGCCCAGGCTGATCCCGTCCGGAGTGGCCCGCGAGTACGCGTACACCGGCCGGCGAATGCCGGCCGAGCGGGCCCACCAGCTCGGACTGGTCAACGAGGTATTCGACGACCAGGAGTCGATGATGGAAGCGGTGATGGAGACCGCCTCGGAGATCGCCTCGAAGTCGCCTCTGGCGGTTCACGGCACCAAGGAGGCCATCAACTACAGCCAGGACCACACCGTCGAGGACTCGCTTCGTCACATTGCCTTGTGGCAGTCGGGAATGTTCCACCCCGAAGACCTCGAGGAGTCGTTCAGGGCCCACTCCGAGGGTCGCACGCCCTCCTACGAGGACCTCGGTGAGATCCGCCGGGGTCTGTGAGCGGGCTCAGTCGGGGACCGGTTTGTAGCGCAGCTTGAGGTCGCCCAGGCGCACCAGCATCGAGGCGATCCAGCCGCCCAGCGCGGTGAAGTGCTTGTCGAGCTCCGCACCGTCGGACAGGCCCGCCTCGTCGAGTTCGTAGGCGCCCTCGTAGCTGACGTCGATGGCATACTCGGTCGCGTCGGCGTCGTCGAGGTCGTCGGCGTACAGGGATTCCACCCTGGGTCCGCCCCTCGAGAGCCGCTCGCTGCCGATGTCGGGGCTGGTGGGGGGCAGCACATCCAGGACCATTGCAGGCTCGGGCGCCTCGGCCAGGCATTGGGCCCGCAGCAGGATCTTGATCTCGATGCGGGGCGGCTCGGCGTGGCTCTCGCCTGCGTACCAGCTCAGGTAGGCCGCCTGCGACCATGTGGGCCACACGCAGCTGACGTCGGCGCAAACTTTCGGCGGTTGCCCCTCCCCGGGCAGGGCATACGAGTTCTCCCAGGCGATGTCGCCCGCCAGCACATCGGTCTGGAACCGCTCCTCACCCGCCTGCCGCTCCAGCAGAGCGTCCTCGAAGGCGTCGCGCAGGGCGCCGATGGCGTCGGTGAAGACATGGTCGAGCATGGTCAGATGTGTTCGGCCGAGCCGCTTGCGGTGCCGGAGGACTGCATGGGGGGCGGGCCGGTGGTAGAGCGCACCACCAGCTGCGGCTCGAGAGTGTGGCGCATCGGCTCGTCGGTGCCGTCGGACAGGCGTGTCAGCAGAGTCTCGACCGCGAGCCGGCCCATGGCAAGGGTCGGCTGGTTCACGGTGGTGAGCGACAGGTGCCGAAGGGCGGCAATGAAGGTGTTGTCGAACCCCACGAGCGACACATCTTCGGGCACGGCCACGCCGGCGTCGTCGAGACGGTTCAGGGCTCCGGCCGCCAGCAGATCGTTGAAGGCGAAGATGGCCGTCGGGGGATCGGCCGCGGACAGCAGCTCATCGATCACGTCGAGGGCGTCGGCCTCGTCGTCGCCAGCGGCGCGGATGTCGATGAAGTCGCCGATTCCCGCGGCCTGCATGGCGGACCGGTAGCCGGCCCGTCGCTCTTCGGCTGACACGTTGCTGCCCCCGTCCATGTGGGCGATCCTGGTGTGGCCCAGCGATGCCAAGTGTTCCACGGCCAGCTCAGCTCCCCATCGACCGTCCGTGGTGACAGTGTCGACGCCGGGATGCGCGCTGCCGCTGGCGACTACCACGCATGGAGTCGTGCCGCCGAGTCGGGCAAGGTCGTCGTCTCCGACGCGGGGTCCGACCAATGCCATTCCCTCCACGCGGAACTGCAGGAAGGTCTCAACCGCATCGAGCTCCCGCCGAGCGTCGCGGTGACCGTTGAGGATGAGCGCGGTGAAGCCGTGGTTGGCGGCCTCCGCCTCGATCCCGTCGACGACTTCACCGAAGAACGGGTTCCTGAGGTCGTCGACGAGCACGCCGATGGTCTGGGTGCGCCTCTTGGCCAGCTGGCGGGCCGCAAGGTTGGGCCGGTAGCCCAGCTCTTCGGCGGCGCGGAGCACGGACTCCCGCTTCTCCTCGGACACCTGCGGCGAGTTGTTCATGACCAGCGACACCAGGGCGCGCGACACCTTGGCCCGCTCGGCCACATCCTCCATTGTCGGTCGACTCATGTCACCGGCGGGGCACGGTTTGACATGCCACGGCGGAGACGATAGACCATTAGAGCGCTCCAATTCAAAGTAGAGCGCTCTAAATCAAGGCGTGGGGCGGGGGTTAGCACGGACATGCCGACGGGAGACGCTAGGCCCATGACAGCACGCGGGCCCGTCGCGCCCACGCCATGACAGCCGCGGTAGGCATCGCGCTGCTCGACCGTGTGGCGACCGCCCCGATCAGCTGGGGCGTGTGCGAGGTGCCGGGCTGGGGATACCAGCTTCCCGCCGACCGGGTACTGGCTGAGATGGCGGCCGCGGGCTTCACTCACACCGAACTCGGATCCTTCGGCTACCTCCCCACCGAACCGGCCGAGTTGCGCTCGACGCTCGACCGCCACGGCCTGGGCCTGCTGGGCGGGTTCGTGCCCCTGGTCCTGCACGACCCGGGCCGCGCCGACGAGACACGCGCCGCTGCTCACCGCTGGGCCGAACTCATCGGCGGCGCCGGAGGCAAGTTCTTCGTGACCTGCGCCGTGAGTCACCCGGACCACTGGCGCCAGGAGCCGCTCACCGATCGCCAGTGGGAGGTGTTGTGCGACTCTCTGGCCGAGGTCGACGCACTGGTCGACCCGCACGGTCTGAAGCAGGTCTACCACTCGCACTTCGGCTCGGTGGTCGAGACCGACGCCGAACTCGCCCGGGTCCTGGAGGGATCCGAGGTCTCGCTCGTTCTGGACACCGCCCACCTCACCCTGGGCGGGACCGACGTATTGGAACTGCTGAATCGCTACGCGCACCGCGTGGGACTCGTCCATCTCAAGGACGTGGATCCCGCCCTCGGCACGCGTTTGACGGCGGGGGAGTTGACGCTCATGCAGGCCGTGCAGCGCGGCTTGTTCCCGCCCCTTGGTCGAGGAGAGGTGGCGATCGCCGAGATCGTCGCCCGCCTCGAAGAGTCAGGACGGGACCTCTGGTACGTCCTGGAGCAGGATGCCGCCATCGCGGAGGGAGACCTCTCCGCGGTGGCCTGGCTCAGGCGCAACGCCGATCTGAGCCTCGACTTCCTGCGAGATCTGGTGCCCGCCCGCGCGGGCAGCGGAGCAACCCACAACAACCACCGATTCCCGGAGGGATAAACAACAATGTCAAGACTATTGAAGCTGCTTGCCGTGGTGCTCGCCATCACGCTCGTGGCCGCATCGTGCGGCGACGACGGTGACGACGCGCCGGAACCGGCTGCGCCTGCCGAGGCTCCTGCCGAGGCTGCCCCGGCTGATGACGAGGCCCCGGCAACCACAGCGGCTGCCGACGACGTCGTCGAGACGCAGGGCTGCGACCACACGTTCCACGTGATCACCCATGGTGACTCCGGCGTGTTCTGGTCCGTGGTCGAGGTGGCCGTAGCGGACGCCGCAGCCGCCATCGGCTGCGACGTCGTGTACTTCGGCTCCAACAACGACGCCCTGGCCCAGGCCCAGGAGATCGAGGCCGCAGTCGCGTCCGGCTCCTCGGGCATCGCCATCTCGTTGGCCGACCCGGCCGGCGTGAGCGACGCCGCCGCCGGCGTCGTGGCCGCCGGCATCCCGCTGTACACGCTCAACTCGGGCGTGAACAACTACAAGGACCTCGGCGCCGTCACCCACGTCGGCCAGACCGAGGTCGTGGCCGGCAACGGCGCAGGCGAGCGCTTCAACGCGCTGGGCGCCACCCACATCCTGTGCGCCCGCCAGGAGCAGTCCAACGTGGCGCTCGAGGAGCGCTGCGAAGGCCTAGCCGCGACGTTCAACGGCGACGTGACCTCCGAGTTCGTCGGCCTTGACGCCAACCCCGACGAGCAGCAGAACAGCATCGCGGCCATCCTCCAGGCCGATCCGTCCATCGACGGCGTCCTCGGCGTCGGCCCGAACCTGCCTCTGCGGGCTCTGGCCGCGGGCGAGCAGGCCGGACGCGACCTGGTGATCGGCGGCTTCGACCTCTCCGGCGATCTCATCGACGCCATCGAGGCCGGCGACGTGGCCTTCACCGTCGACCAGCAGCAGTACCTGCAGGGCTACCTGCCGGTGGTCCTCATGTACCTGCAGGCCACCAACCAGAACACCGCCGGCGGCGGTCTGCCCATCCTCACGGGCCCGGGCTTCGTGGACACCGCGAACGCCTCCGTCGTCAAGGCTCTGGTACAGCAGGGCACCCGCTAGTCAACCGACGCGGCAGAGGGGGCGGCCGGCGGCCGCCGGCCGCCCCCACGCTGCTAATTTACCCCCCGCCCGGGGGCGGCCCCCGGGGC
>JAJEJB010000031.1 GCA_022828135.1 Acidimicrobiia bacterium
AAATTCCTCAGTGTTGATCAGCGGAATTCCTCACCTTGGGGTGGTTGGATTGTAGTTGTGTGTTGACGGTTGCGGGCTTGGTGGGCTCGTAGGCGGTAGCTGTCGCCGGTGATGTTGATGACGGCGCAGCGGTGCAGGAGCCGGTCGAGCATGGCGGCGGCGATGGTGGTGTCGCCGAAGATGTCTCCCCAGGCGTTGGCGCCTCGGTTGGTTGTGAGGATGATCGAGCTCTTGAGGTAGCGCTGGGAGATGACCTGGAACAGGGCGTTGGCGTCTTCTGTGGGCATGGGCAGGTAGCCGAGCTCGTCGATTATCAGCACGGCGGGGCCGGCGAAGAATCGCATGGTGGTGGCCCAGCGGCCCTCGATGGCGGCTTTGCGGCACCTGGCCGCGAGGTCGGCGGCGGTGGTGTAGTAGACGCGCAGGCCGGCTTCGACGGCTTCGTGTCCGAGCGCGACGGCGAGCATGGTCTTGCCGACGCCTGGGGGGCCGATGAACAAGATGTTGGTGGCGTCGGCGGTGTAGCGGCAGCTGGCGAGGTCTCGGATGAGGGCGGCGTCGATTGAGGGTTGGGCGCTGAAGTCGAAGTCTTCGAGGCGCCAGGGGGCGGGGAAGTTCGCGAAGCGCATCCGCCCGGCGAGTCGGCGGGCCTCGGTGGCGTCGACCTCGACGGTGAGGAGCTGTTCGAGGAACTCGGTGTGGGTCTGGGCTGTGGCGCTGGCTCGGTCGAGCGCGGCGGGCAGCGCCTCGGCCGCGGCGGTGAGCTTGAGGTAGGCGAGGTGGGATCTGAGCTGCTGGTAGAGGCTGTCTTTGGGGCTCATGACGCCTCCTGGGGCTGGGTGAGGCGCCGGTAGACGTCGAGGTCGATGACGGGATCGGTGCCGATGTTCGGGCTCAGGCGGGCCGCGATGGCTGCGGCTTGGGGGCTGGGAGGCCGGTTGGTCTTGGGCCGGCAGGGGCCTTCGGTGCTGAACGCGGCGAGCACGAAGGCCTGGAGGGCCTCGCTGTGGTGGGGCAGCCGGATCGTTCTGTGCGCGCCCGAAGGCGCGAGGCGGTGGGTGGCGGCGACACGCCCGCCGCCAGCGTGGATCTCGAGGCTGTCGCTGCTGATTCGGTGTGTGACCACCACACTCGCGCCGACGAGTTCGGGGGGCACCGAGTAGCGGTTGCCCCACACAGACACCAGAGCGTTCGCGGCCACGACCCGCGCAAGAGTCAGCGTCGCGGGGAACGCCGCTGCCGGCAGCTCCAGCAACGGCTCTGAGGCTGCGGCCTCGGCGACGGTGAGCGCGGCATCATCGACACGGCGCACTCGAGCATCCGCGACCTCGGCACACCAGCGGTCCGCTGAGGCCTGGGCGGCTTCGGGCGAGGCGACCCGGGCGGTGCGCCACCACGACTGGGTGAGATAGTCGATGCCCTTCTCGACTGCGCCCTTGCGGCGGGGCCGCCGCGGCGGGCACACATCGACCGCGACGCCGTAATGCTTGGCCACAGCCGCGAACGACGCCTGGAGCCGGTCCGTTCCCGGTGCCACCACCGCGGCCATGCGGTCGGTTCTCCAGCGACGGGCGCTGCCCCCCAACCGCACGAGCACCTGGTGGATGCCTGCCACCAGATGGGCCTGGTCCATCGACTCCGAGAACCAGCACCGCAGCCGCCCCGAATGCGACAGCACCCCGACCAGCACGAACGCCGCCTCGCCCCACGGGGTCTCGCGCAGCTCCAGCCAGTCCCACTGGATCTCCTCACCGGGCGGGTGCTCGATGTCGGCGTGGGCCCGGCCCGGCGAACACGCCTGACACTGCGGCCGCAGCCCCCCGTGGCGGATGCGGCGCACGAACGTCGGATACGACGCCCCATAGCCCAGCCTCTGCGCCTCGCCGAACAGCACCGTCGCCCGCACATGGGGGTCCTCCACCAGCCGCTGGCGCACATAGTCCGCCACCGCGTCGAAGCCATCCACCCCGCTGCTGCGACGCGCCCCCGCCTGCCGCTCGCCGGCGAGGTGGGCGCGCACCGTCTTGCGGTCCAAGCCTGTGTGCCGCGCGATCGCCGAGATCGACCATCCCTGCTTGTGCAGCGCGTGAATCTCCACGTCTTCTCCATGTGTGATCATCTGAGCCGGGGCTCCTCTGGTCGCTGACGCTCTGGCGAACGTCCAGCACAGAGGAGCCCCACCCACCTCGGGTGGATGCCCCCAGGTGGGGAATTTCAGTGATCAGAACTGGGGAATTTCAGTGATCGCCGTCATTGGCTCCTGTAGCTGTGTTACAGCCCGGTGCGGGGTTCGGGCGGCGTTGATGAGCGAGGGGTGGCCGCCCGGTGTTGGCGAACGAGCCGTGCTCTCGGCTGCGGTCGTGGCGGATCGGGTGGACTCTCAGCACCTCGCCGCAGGCTGAGCGTAGTTGTTGGGTGGCGCAGACCGAAGCCGGGCTCAGCTGGACTCGTGCTCAGCCGGACTCGTGCTCAGCCGGTCTCGTCTAGCCGCCAGTCGTCTTCGAATACTTCCAGGGACTGCGGCGAAACGAAGAGCCCGTCGCGTACCGTGCGCTCGCCGAGCGGTTCGGACAGTTCGACCGTTACTTTCGAGGGCGGGTTGTCCGGGCAGTTGGCCGCGCCGCCGCTGACACGAACTGCGAAGGCCACCAGCACTGCGTCGTGGGTCTCGCGCACCTGCGGACCCAGCAGGTCGTCGCCCATCGCTTGGCCGCTGTTGCAGCCCTGCTGAGTGACGAGAAGATCCACCGTGGTGCTGTCGGGGGTGGGAAGCGACCGAGGATCGAGTTGCACGTCGACTACGCCCAGCCCGGGAGCCAAGGGCACTCTCGGTCCGCACGCGGCCGCCCAGGGGCGATCCCAGGCGTGGCCCGCGACCTTCCAATCGACGATGTCGTGATGGCGGTTCGCGAACCCGATCGAGCCCGAGCCCTCGGGTGACAGCGCAGCGAACTCCGCGCGGTGGGTGTCAATAGTCATGACGACCCAGCGCCCTTCGGGCAGCGGCTCTCTGCTCGGCTCGGCCAACTCGGTGCGCAGTGCGTCGATCGCGGGGTGGTCGAAGCTGTCGATGCTTGGCAGGTGGGCAAGGTGCGACGATCCGATCGCCTCCCAGCCGTCGCAGACGACCATCGGATCGTCGAGGCCTTGAGCCGGCAGCGGCTCGAACGGTTCGCTGGACGCTACCGGCGACACGCTGAGGTCGTAGCAGACTCCCGATGGATCATCCAGGCGCTGCGCCAACTCCTCGATCTGCTCGTTCGTCGCGTTCCGCAGGTACAACTCGACGCGTTCGCGCGCCCAGTCGAATCCAGAGCCGTCGAAGCCGATGCCCATGGCCGCCGCGGTGTCGTGGGCCCTGTGCTGGGCCGCCGATCGGACAGGGTCGTCGACAGGAACAGAGTCGAAGTCCGTCCGAACTATGGGGACTCGGTCACAGAGCTCCAGCTTCGGGAACTCGGCCACCGGTTCAGATCCGACCACCGGTTCAGATCCGACCACCGACACATCGCCGGGACCTTGACCCGAGCCGCAACCGACACTCAATATCGTCCACGCCACCAGCGCCGAGAATCTGCGCATGCACTTCAGACGCTGCCAGCACCGGATCGGTTCCCGAAGATGGCTCTCCAGACCCGGGGAAGTGTCACCCACCTACCGGAGCCAACGCGTCAAGCATCACCCGGGACAACACACAACACACGCTCCCGCTCCCGCTATCATGTGTGTATTATAAGTGGTAATCACCTCCGATATTGCTATCATAAATCCAGTTAAAAGGCTATTTCTTGGGTCCTCAATAGTGCCCCCGGCAGGAATCGAACCTGCGCACACGGTTTAGGAGACCGATGCTCTATCCACTGAGCTACGAGGGCGACGAGGGCTGTGGTTGTCTCAGATGCCGACTTCTGATGCTAACGACCAGTGCGGCGGGGCGGCATCGGGACGAAGGCGCTGGTGCGAGCCGTGTACTCGGCGTAGCCGGGGCGGCGCCTGCCCATGCTGCGCTCCAGCACGGTCACCCCTGAGACCTTCAGCAGCAGGATCGTCATCAGCAGCGGTCCAGCGACGGTCCACCACGCCCCGGCCGCTGCCGCGACCAGCCAGATGCCCCACCACACCACGCTGTCGCCGAAGTAGTTGGGGTGCCGGCTGTAACGCCACAGGCCCCGGTCCATGACCGAGCCCCGGTTGGCCTCGTCAGCCTTGAAGCGGCGCAGCTGCTCGTCGCTGACCGACTCGAAGGCCAGCCCCACCGCCCAGACCGCCGCTCCCAACCAGTCCAGCCAACCGAGCGGTGCCGGGTCGGGATCGCCCAGCACCGCCTGGACCGGCAGTGACACCACCACCGCCAGACCGGCCTGAAGGATGAACACGACCAGAAGGCTCCACAGCCAGAACGGCTCCAGGCGCCGCCTGAGAGCCTGGTAGCGGAAGTCCTCGGGCGCGCCCCACTTGCGGGCGGTGAGGTGAGCGCCCAATCGCAGGCCCCACGCCGACACGATCACCAGCACCAGCCATGCCCGGCCGTCGCCGGTCCCCTCGCTGAACAGCCACAACGACCAGGCCACGGCCACGAACACCATCGGCCACAGCGGATCGACGATCGACACGTCGCGCTTGGGCAGGCTCACCAGCCAGCAACCGGCCATCAGCACGCCCGCCACCAGCGCGGCGATGCCCAGAGCGCTCACGACGTTGGGCGGGACGGCCACCCGGTCCCGGTGATGACTGTGGGCATGCCGGGCCGATCCTAAGAGGCCGGGGCCGCCAGCCGGCCATTCGTATCCCACCCGAGCTCATCTTGCATGACGCACCGAAACGGAGACGTCGCATGCACCCTGCGGGTGCTACAGGCGTTCTTGGGATAGAACACGACGGTGCAGTCCCATTTCACCGACGAGTTGTTCGAGTTCCTTCTCGAGTTGCGGGCCAACAACAACCGCGAGTGGTTCGGGGCGAACAAGGGCCGCTACGAGCGGCACCTGAAGGAGCCGCTGCTGGCGTTCATCGAGGACTTCGAGCCCTACCTGCACTCGATCAGCGAGCACTTCGTGGCCGATGCCCGGGCCAACGGCGGCTCCATGTTCCGGATCTACCGCGACGTGCGCTTCTCCAAGGACAAGACGCCCTACAAGACCCAGGCCGCGGTCCAGTTCCGCCACGAGGCCGGCAAGTCGGTCCACGCGCCGGGCTTCTACCTGCACCTGGCCCCCGGCGAGGTCTTCGCAGGGGTCGGCCTGTGGCGGCCCGATACAGCCGCGCTGGGGCGCATCCGCGAGCGCATCGTCGCCGATCAGGCCGGCTGGGAGGCGGCGGTCGGCGATCCCGACTTCATCGAGGAGTTCGACCTGGAGGGGGACTCGCTGAAGCGCCCGCCCAAGGGCTTCGACCCCAAGCACCCGCGCATCGAGGACCTCAAGCGCAAGGACCACGTGGCCACCTGCATATTCGACGAGGAGGAGGTCACCCAACAGGGATTCATCGACTACTTCTCCGACGCCTGCCGCACGGCCTCGCCCTACATGGAGTTCCTGACCCACGCCGTGGGCCTGCCGTACTGAGAGGACGCGCGGCCCTCGACTCGCTCTGATGTAGCTTCGGCCCCGGTCCGCCGGTGCCAGACCCGCTCCAGGAGGCTTGAAGTCCGTGGGTGTGATACTCGAACTCGACTCGGCCCGCCGCAAGCTGGCCGACCTGCCCGAAGTGGACGGGGACCGCATGGCCATGGAGCGCCTCGGGCGGCTCCAGGCCGAGATGGCCGCCCGCGACATCGGCGGGATGCTGCTGTACGACCCGGTGAACGTCCGCTACGCCACCGGCACCCGCAACATGCAGGTGTGGGCCATGCACAACTCGTCGCGCTACTGCCTGGTGCCCGCGGAGGGCCTGGCCGTGGTGTTCGACTTCGTCAACTGCGAGCACATGTCCGAGTACCTGCCGACAGTGGCCGAGTCGCGGCCAGCCAAGATGTGGATCTTCCACATCGCCGGCGCGCAGCGGGCCAGGGTGATGGCCGACTGGGCCGCGGAGCTCGCCGACGAGATCTCCGAGCGGTGCGGGAACCGCCGCATCGCGGTGGACCGCCTCGACGGCGACCCCCGCCGGGCGCTGGAGGCCCACGGCGTCGAGGTGTCCTTCGGCCAGGACCTGGTGGAGTACGCCCGGCGCATCAAGACCGTCGACGAGTTGGCGGCCCAGCGCCGCGCGGCCGCAATCTGCACCTCGGCGCTGGCCCAGATGCGCGACGCCACCCGCCCAGGCACAACCGAGAACGAGCTTTGGTCGATCCTGATGGGCGTGAACGTGGCCCTGGACGGCGACTACACCGAGAGCCGCATGGTGGTGTCGGGGCCCCGAACCAACCCCTGGTACACGGAGGCCAGCAACCGGCCGGTCCAGGCGGGCGAGCTGCTGGCGCTCGACACCGACATGGTCGGGCCCCACGGCTACTCCTGCGACATGTCCCGCACCTGGCTGTGCCCTCCCGGCACCCCCACCGGCGAGCAGCGAACCCTCTACGGGCTCGCCTACGAGCAGGTCCACCACAACATGGCCCTGCTGCGGCCCGGGCTCACCATGCGCGAGCTGGCCGAGCGCTCCTGGCGCATACCGCACCGTTTCGAGCCCTTCGAGTGCGGCGCGGTGATCCACGGCATCGGGCTGTGCAACGAGTTCCCCCAGCTGGTGCCCCGCAAGCTGTTCGACGACCTGGGGTACGACGCGGTGCTCGAGCCCGACATGACCGTCTGCGTGGAGAGCTACATCGGGGAGCCCGGCGGCCATGAGGGCGTGAAGTTGGAGGAGATGGTCCGCATCACCGACACCGGCTGCGAGCTGGTGGGAGAATTCCCGTTCGAGGACGAGCTGCTGGCCTGACCGGCCCGTGCCCAGCACTTCGTCGGACATTCCCGGACATGTCTTCAGCGCCCCGGGTAGATGTCCGTTCTTGTCCGACATGGGCGGCGCGGAGACGGCACACTGGGTGAGTGCGATCCGGGGCGATGCAAGTGGAGGCGGTCTCCACCACCGGCATCTACTGCCGGGCCGAGTGCTCGGCCACACCGCTAGCACGCAACATCGCTCGATACCCCAGCTCGGTCGCCGCCGAGGCCGCCGGCTACCGGCCCTGCCTGCGGTGCCGGCCCGAGCGCAGAGCCGGATCACTGACGGGCCTCGACGCTCCCGAGCCGGTGGCCGCCGCGCTGCTGAGAATCACCGACGGCTACCTCGATGACCACGACGAGCGGGCGCTCGCCTCCCACGTGGGCTACAGCGCCCGGCACCTGCGACGGCTGTTCGAACTGCACATCGGCGCAACGCCGAGTGCCATCGCCCGATCCCGGCGCGCCCACTTCGCCCGCCGGTTGATCGACGAGACCGACCTGCCGTTCGACGCGATCGCGAGAGCGGCCGGTCTCGGCGGGTCGCGGCAGTTGCACCGGGCCATGAGCTCACTCTTCGGGTTCACGCCCAGCCAACTGCGCTCGAAGCGCAGGCGCGGCGAACGGCCCGGCATCGACGGCGGCCTGGAACTGTCTGTCCCCTACATGGCGCTCTTCGACTTCAGCGCGTTCCTGGCCCACCACGCTCCACGTGCGATTCCCGGCGTGGAATCCGCCAACGGCACCTATGTGCGCTCCATCAGCGTGTGCGGTCACGGCGGCATCGCCGAAGTGGACGACGCGGCCGACGGCGAGCACCTGCGGCTGCGGCTCCACCTGCCGACCTACGACTCGATCATCGACGACGTGCACCGCGCCCGCGCCCTGCTGGGCACCGACGCCGATCCCGACCGCCCGGCCGTGCTGGACGACGATCCTGTCATCGGTCCGCTGCGGTGCGCCGCGCCCGGCTTGCGCGTGCCGCGATCGTGGGACCGGTTCGAGACGGTCATCAGGATCGTGGCCGGCCAGCAGGTCTCAGTAGCCGCGGCATCGACAATGTGCGGCCGTATCGCCCGGCGTCTCGGCGTCCCCCTCAGCGTCGCCGAGGCGACCGTCAACGAAACGGCACGCAACCAGCCGTCGCAAATCCCGCACCGGGCACTCTCGGGCCCCCTCCCCACGCACCTGTTTCCCAGCGCGGCTGCGCTGGCCGATGCAGGAGCCCGCGGCCTCGCCGGACTGGGGTTCACGCAACGCAGGATCGACACGATCATCGGCGTCGCACGGGCAGTGTCGAGCGGTGATCTCGACTTGGAGGCCGCCCACAGCCTCGACGACACCGTGGCGCAGCTGTGCCAACTCGAAGGGATCGGTCCTTGGAGCGCTCATCTCATCGCCATGCGGGTCTTCGGCCACGACGACGCCTTCCCGGCATCGGACCTGGGGCTGCGGCGCGCCTACTCGCACCTGACCGGGCAGCCGTGCAGTCCCCGTGAACTGCAGACACGCGCCGAGTCCTGGCGTCCGTACCGATCCTGGGCCGCCCAACATCTGTGGAACGCGGCTGCAGGCTCGCATCGCCCACCCCCGTCCGACTACCCGCCCGATTGACCGGGTTCCATCAACCCACATCCCGACCCGCAAGGAGAGCAAGACCATGAGCCGCGGACAGAACGACACACATTGGCACACCACCATCGACAGCCCGATCGGGCCGCTCGGCCTCGTGGCCACCGACCGGGGACTGCGCGCCGTGAGCTGGAGGGGCGAGGAGACCTCGGTCGAACTGCCGTCCGACATGCTCGACGGCTCGGATCACCCGGTCCTCGCCCGGGCAGCCGCGCAGCTCGCCGAGTACTTCCGCGGCGACCGCACCAGCTTCGATGTCCCCCTCGATCTGCGCGGCACCGAATTCCAGGTAGCCGCCTGGCGGGCACTCGGCGACATTCCCTACGGCAGCACCCGCAGCTACGGCGAGCAGGCCGCGCTGATCGGTCGACCCAAGGCGGTTCGGGCCGTGGGGCAGGCAAACGGCCGCAACCCGGTGCCGATCGTGTTGCCGTGCCACCGGGTGATCGGCGCCAACGGCTCACTCGTCGGGTTCGGCGGCGGGCTGGACACCAAGACGCTGCTGCTGCAACACGAGGGTGCCCTGGACTGACGGCAGCGGACTGTCACCCAGGTCGACGATGGCTCAGTATTGTCGTGCCGGTGAGCGACGCCGCCGAGGTGCGTACAACCAGTAGGGAACGCACCGACTGCGGACTGACTCCTTGCCGCCCGCTGCTCAAGTGGCCGGGCGGGAAGCGGTCCGAACTGCCGCTCATCGCACCTCGGATACCCGAGCACTCGCGCTACTTCGAGCCCTTCTTCGGCGGAGGCAGCGTCTACTTCGATTCCATCGATTCAGAGTCCTACGCCAACGACCTTCATCCCGACCTGATGGAGTTCTACCGTTGTGTCAAGCACAACGATGAGAGGTTCTTCAAGCGTCTGTATTCCGTCGTCGAAGAGTGGGAACTTGCCCCCCTCGCCGGAAGAGACGCCATCTACTACGAGTGCAGGAAACGGTACAACGCATCCACGATCACAACTGTTCAGCGAGCGGCCGACTTCTTCCTCCTGAGGGAGCTGGCCTACGGAGGAATGTTCCGCGTCAATGCAAACGGTGACTTCAACGTCCCGTTCGGGCGGGCCTACGCCAAGAACAAGAACCTGCGCGAGAAGGTGGACCATCTTCGCTCCGACGTGGTGGCGGCCAAGATGGAGCACCTCAGTCTGTCGGCTCTCGACTTCGCCGACTTCTTGGACTGCTTCGAGTTCCGCCAGGAAGACTTCATGTTCGTAGATCCGCCTTACGACTCGTCGTTCTCCAAGTACGACACTCTTGACTTTGCTGAGCAAGACCAACGACGTCTGGCCGAGGCGCTGATGCAGTTCACGGGACGATTCATGCTGGTCTGCAAGGCCACGCCTCTCATCGAGGACCTGTACCACGGTGTCGAACACCTGCGGGTGCACCATTACGAGTACCAGTACAAGTTCAACATCAAGGGTCGCTTCTCGCGGTCGTCCACCCACGCGATGATCACCAACTATGAAGCCGCTCTCGTCACGAGCGAGGCGAGCTGACGATGCACCGGAGTTGATGTGCGTATCGGGATCTCGCCGTTCGCCACAACACGGGAGACCACCCTCGAGCTGAGCCGGATCGCCGTGGAGGGCGGCCTCGACACGCTCTGGCTCGGCGACGGCTACCTCGCCAACCCCGACTTCAGTGGATGGGCCGGCGCGATGGAGAGCCTGGCCGAGCTGGCGTGGCTGGCCGGGCGATATCCCACGGCCCGGGTCGGCATTGCGGCTGCGATCCTCCCACTGCGCGATCCGTCGTGGCTCGCCAAGCAGGCCAACACGCTCCACCGGATGGCGGGCGGCGGATTCGTCCTCGTCGTCACGCCCGGGTTCTGGGCCCATGACCTTGAAGCGAGGGGCATCGCCTTCGACGATCGGGCGGCCGTCTTCGACGCGAACCTGGCCGACCTCCGCCAGCTGCTCCTCGACAAGACGCTGTCCCCCGGGCCCTCAAGCAACGGCCCGCCGCCGGTGTGGCTGGCCGGAGCGGCTGCGACCATGGCCCGAGCCGCGGCGCTGGATCTGCCCTTCCTGTCCTCGCGGGCCACCCCCGACGAACTGGCCCCCGTCGCCCGGCGGTTCTTCGACGCGGGCGGGGCGTTCCTGGCTCACCGGACCCGGCTCGAATACGGCGAACACGATGTGACCGGCAACGTCGTCGACTGGCATGCGATCACCGGCTCTGCCGGCGAGCTCGTCGACACCCTCGGCCGGTACGCCGAACTGGGCGTTGGGGACCTCTCGATCATCCCCGGTCAGGACGATGCCGGCTCCCTGCGAACCGTCGAGATCCTCGCCGCCGAGGTGATGCCCCAGCTGTGAAGAGGCCGAGCGAATGGACGGGCCTACCAGGCCCATACGGGCGAGGCCGTGGCCCTAGCGGCCCGTGAGCGCAGCGAACAAGAGCGGGAGACACCCGCCGCGGCTCAGCGCTCGTCCGGGACGGCGCTGGTCGCCTGATGGGTGGACGTCATCACGCTGCGCAGCCCGAGCCCCATCACCACCCGGTTGATGTAGGCGTAGTAGGCGACCATGTTGTTGAGGTCAAGGATGTCGAGGTCGCTCAGCCCCTGCGCTCGCAGCGGTTCGAGATCGTCCTCGGCCACCGCCTCGGGCGACTGCGTGAGCTTGGCGGCATACGCGCAGATCGCATCGAGGCGGCCGTCCCCGGACTCCACGCGGGCCGGGTCAGTGTCGATGGCGTCCAGCACCTCGCCGGCGAGCCCGAGCGACTCGAGCTTGAGCCGCAGACCCGAGGCGCAATGGTCGGTGCCGTTGAGACGGGACGTCACCAGGGCGGCCGACTGGCGCTCGATGGCGGTGAGCTGCGACGGGCAGTGCTCCACGGCGCGATAGAGCCGGAGCCGCTCCTCGACGATCGGGGGGTAGAGGCTGCCGAGCATGGTGAACTCGGCCGGCTCGCCGAGCTTCGCCGCCTGCCAGTCGTAGGCGTCGCGGAGCGGGCCGGAGGCGTCGTCCCACTCCACGGTGTCGATCCAGGCCATGGCTGCGATGGTAGACCGGTGCCGTGAGCGACGACACGGTCCCTGCGGTCGGCGTGTGGGTATTCCCCGCCGCGCCCGCTCCCGAACTGGTCGACCTGGCCCGCCATGTCGAGGATCGCGGCCTCGACGAGCTGTGGGTGGGCGACGAGGGGCCGGCACGCGATCCCTTCACCGTGCTCGCCGCCGCGGCGGTCGTCACCGACCGGATCCGGCTGGCCACCGGCATCACGAACCCGTACGTGCGCCATCCGGGTGTGGCGGCCGCGAGCATGCTCACCGTCCACGAGCTCAGCGACGGCCGAGCCGTGCTCGGGGTCGGTGCGGGGGGACAGATGTCGCTGGCGCCGTTCGGCCTGGAGGCCCGCAAGCCCGTCGACCGTGTGCGCGAGTTCCTCGACGTCACCCGGGCGGTTGCGACCAGGACGTCGGCGGCCGGTTACACGCCTCCGGACGTCGCCGTCGACGAGGCGGCCGCCGGCGCGCCGCTGCCGGTCTTCGTAGGAGCGCGCGGGCCCCGGCTCAACCGGCTCGCGTCCCAACTGGCCGACGGTGCCTTCGTGTCGGGCATGCCCCCGTTCCGTTACCCGGCCGTCGTCGACTGGGCCCGGTCGGAGCGCCCGATCGACATCGCGCTGTACCCGAGCGTCGCCTTCACCGAGGAGGCAGTGGAGCGACACCGGCCCGAGATGATCTGGTCGCTGCTCGACACCCCGCTGGAGGTGCGGGAGGAGCTCGGGCTCGACGTCGAAGCCGTGAGGTCGGCCGCCGGGGCGCTCCGGGCCGGCGACCCGGAACCGGCGCGAACGCTGATCGACGACACCGTGTTCGAACGGGTGATGCTGGCGGGCCAACCCCCGGTGGTGGGTCGGCGCCTGGCGGAACTGGTCCGCGAGCACCGGCCCACGAGCATCGGGCTCGCCCTGCTCCAGGACGACCTGCACGAAGGCGTGGACCACGCGGCCGAGGCCTTCGCAGCCATGACCGCTGAACTTGAGGGTGATCAATGGTCGGCGTGATCAACCATGTGGCCAACCCCGACGTCGAGGCCGCGATCGGACTCGCCCGAGCGGCCGAAGGCGCCGGAGCTGCTTGGATCGGCATCGCCGACGCCTTCTGGTGGCGCGACGTGTGGATGCTGCTCGGAGAGGTCGCCTCACGGACGGAACGCATCGAGCTCGGACCGGCCATGACCAACCCGTACATGCGCCACCGGTTCCACACGGCGTCGGCTCTGGCCACGCTGCAGGAGCGTGCGCCCGGCCGCGTGTTCTGCGGGATCGCAGCCGGCGGATCCGAGGTCACCGCGGCGGCCGGGATCTCCCGGCAGAACGCGGCGGAGAGGGTCGCCGAGCTGGTCACCTTCCTGCGCGAGGTCGAAACCACCGGGACACTCGATGCCGCGTCGGGCCGCGGTCTCGACATCGGCCTCGATCCCGTCCCGATCCTGATGGCGGGGCGGGGCGACCGGATGCTGCGCGCCGCGGGTGCGCTGGCCGACCGGGTCCTGCTGTGGGCGATCCCGGCGTCGGACCTGGAACGCTCGGCGTCGATAGTCCGTGCCGGCGCTTCCGGCCGGCCCCGGCCACCGGAGCTGGTCTGGGCGCCGCTGGTACGCCACCGCGACGCTCCGCAGGCGTCGATCATGCACGTCGCCGTCTACGCGTCCCTCAACACGGTTGCTCCGGTGCGACTCGGATGGGGACTGGACGACGCTCGGGTCGAGGCCATCCGGGAACAGCTCGTGCGGGGGGACGTGCCGGCCGCGGGAGCCCTCGTCCCGCCCGACGCCCTCGAGGATCTGGTGTTCGAGGATCTCGACCCGACCCCGGTCGCGGCCGTCGCCCGCGGGCTCGGCGTATCGTCGTTGGCTGTGCCCGGGTTCGACCCGGCAACGGTTGGCGATCACGTCCGCTGGGCCGCCTCGGTCGAGGATCTGCTCGACTGACGGGGAGGCTCTGGTGGCTCTGCAGGATGATGTGCAGGCGATCCTCGACGGAGGCGTGGGCGCCGGCGACGTCGTGGGTGCAGCCGCCCAAGTCGTCACCGGCGACGGGCTCCTCGCCGCAGCTGCTGCGGGAGAGCGGTCGGCCGACGCCGCGGCCGGCGCCGGCCCCATGACCCTCGACACCGTCTGCTGGATCGCCTCCATGACCAAGGCCATCACCGGCACGGCGGCCATGCAGCTCGTGGAGCGAGGCCGACTCCACCTCGACGCGCCCGCCTCGAGCGTGCTGCCCAACCTGGCCGACGCCGGCGTGCTCGAGGGCTTCGACGACGGCGGGCGGCCGGTCGTGCGCCCGGCCCGGGCCCCGATCACGCTGCGCCACCTGCTGACCCATACGTCCGGGTTCGGCTACGACACGTGGAGCGAGCTGCTGCTGCGCTACCAGCAAGCCGCCGGGACCGTCTCGATGACCAGTGGGGAGCTGGTGGCGACCACGACGATGCCGGCCCTGTTCGATCCCGGCGAGGGCTGGATGTACGGCATCAGCATCGACATCGTGGGCCGCATGGTGGAGGAGGTCTCCGGCCGGCGGCTCGACGACTACTTCGACGAGCACATCCTCGGTCCGCTGGGCATGGGCTCCACTTCATTCGGGCTGAGCGACGACCTGCAGTCTCGCAGTGCCGCGATACACGCCCGGAGGCCCGACGGATCGCTGGCCGCCATCGAGCTCGCCCGGTCCCCCGAACCGGAGTACCCGTCCGGCGGCGGCGGGCTGTACAGCACGGCCCAGGACTACAGCCGCTTCCTGCAGATGATCCTGAGCCGGGGCAGCCGCGAAGGCGTGCAGGTGCTGCGCCCGTCCACGGTCGACCTGATGACAGTCAACAACATCGGGGACCTGCGGGTGGTCGCCCTGCCCGCGGTGAGGCGTGAACTCAGCAACGACGCCGAGTTCTTCCCGGGCGTGGCTAAGACCTGGGGCCTGACCTTCCAGATCAACGAGGAGCCGCTGCCCACCGGCCGTCCCACCGGCGGGCTCATGTGGGCCGGCATCGCCAACTCATACTTCTGGATCGACATGGACAACCAGGTCGCCGGCACCTACATCAGCCAGCAACTCCCGTTCGCCGACCCTCGCTCCTACCGGCTGTACACCGACATCGAGACCGCCACCTACAGCCATCTGTTCCACGAACCATAGGGTCGGCTACAAGTACCAGCTAGTACTTCACTTGAATAAGAGTTGAGACGTTGCTACTTTGAGGAAACCTGACCGCGCGGCCGGACCCGAACGGGAGCGCCGCTCGCGAAGGGCAAGCCCATGAGCCCAACGAAGAACCGTCCCACACTGGAGGGAACCATGATCAAGGCAAGACCAATGGTGGCTGCGCTGGTAGCCATCGCGCTGCTGGCATCAGCCTGCGGCGACGACGAGGGGGACGAGCCAGCGGCGACCGACGCCCCTGCGGCTGCGCCCGATGCCGATGCCGAAGATGCAACGGCCGAAGCGCCGGCCGAGCCTGCCGATGAGGCTGCGGCCGCGGCGGATTCGTCTGATCCGATCCGGATCCCGTTGCACAACTGGTCGAGCCAGCTGGTAGGTGCCGAGGTCGTCGGTGGAATCCTCGAGGAGGCCGGCTTCTCAGTGGAGTACGTGCCCTCCGACAGCCAGGTGGTGTACCAGTCGATGTGCGACGGCGACATCGAGCTTGTCCACGAGGTCTGGGAGGGCGCATTCGGCGTGGCCTTCCAGGAGCAGGTCGACAAGGGCTGCGTGCTCGACTGGGCCACCCACAACGCGGTGACCCGCGAAGAGTGGTGGTACCCCATCTACGTCGAGGAGCAGTGCCCCGGTCTTCCCGACTGGGAGGCGTTGAACGCTTGCGCGCATCTGTTCGCGACGGCTGAGACCGGTGACAAGGGCCGGTTCCTGGGCGGTCCGGTGGACTGGCTCAAGGGCGACGAGGAGCGGGTCGAGGGTCTCGGCATGAACTTCGAGGTCATCAACGCCGGTTCGGCGGCCACGTTGTGGGCTGAGTTGGACGCGGCTTCGGCTGACAACACGCCCATCGTGTTGTTCAACTGGACCCCGAACTTCGTGGAAGCGGTCTATGAGGGCCGCTTCATCGAGTTCCCGACCTTCGAGGACGCCTGCCGCACCGATCCTGCGTGGGGCATCAACTCCGAGCTGACCCACGACTGCGGCAACCCAGCTGACGGTTACTTGAAGACCGGTGTGGGCGAGCACTTCCCCGAGAAGTGGCCCACCGCGGCTGCGATCATGCAGCGCATGGACTTCACCAACCCCATGCTGGCCGCCATGGCCGCCGCGGTCGACGTCGACGGCAAGGAAGCCTCAGAGGCGGCGCAGGAGTGGCTGGCCGCCAACGAAGACCTCTGGCGAGGCTGGATAGCCGGCTAAGTCTCCCTACGACTGGCAACTCGTAGTAGTTGCTAGTCCGTTAGAGTGCCGGCCGGGTGGAGGCATCGCCTCCCCCGGCCGGTTCTCTCGTGGAGGCGCGGATGGTGTTGCGGTGAACGCTGATGCGATGATCTCGTGCCGCGACGTCTGGAAGCTGTACGGCCCGGATCCCCAGAGGTTCCTTGATCACCACGACGGAGCACCCAGCGTTGACACTGTGAAGGAGGCCGGGTACATCCCGGCCGTCGTGTCGGCCAGCCTCGACGTGATGCCCGGCGAGATCCTCGTACTGATGGGTCTCAGCGGCTCGGGCAAGTCCACACTGGTCCGCTGCCTGTCGCGCCTGATCGAACCGACCTCGGGCAGTGTCCACTTTGCCGGCATCGACCTTCTGGCCACCTCGGGCAAGGAGCTGATCGACATCCGCCGCCACCGCATGGGCATGGTGCTCCAGCACTTCGCGTTGTTCCCCCATCGCACCGTCGCCGAGAACATCGTGTTCCCGCTCGAAGTGCAGGGCGTCGACGGCGCCACCCGCCGGGAGCGAGCCGAGGAGATCCTCGCCCTGGTGGGTTTGGAGGGTCGCGGCGGCTACTACCCCCGGGAGCTCTCCGGCGGCCAGCAGCAACGCGTCGGCATCGGTAGATCACTGGCGGTTGAGCCGGACGTCTGGTTCCTGGACGAGCCCTTCTCGGCGCTCGACCCACTGATCCGGCGGGAGATGCAGGACGAGTTCCTGCGGCTTCAATCCGTGCTGCACAAGACGATCGTGTTCATCACCCACGACTTCAGCGAAGCGATCCGGCTGGCAGACCGCATCGCCATCCTGTACGAGGGTGAGATCGTCCAGCTCGGCCGGGCCGAGGACCTGGTCACGCAACCCGCGACCGACTACGTGCGGAACTTCGCTCGGGACGTGCAGCGCGACCGGATCCTCACCGCCCGCAGCGTTATGGGCGACGTCTCGGATGCTCCGGAGGACGCCGAGACGGTCGATGCCGGCGCCGTGCTGCGCGAGATCGCTCCTGCGGTGTTGGCCAGCCCGCACCCGCTGGCGGTGGCCGAGGACGGCGTCGCAGTGGGGAGCCTCGACCGCAATGCCGTGATCGACGCGGTGTGGGGCACCGGCGACCCCGAGGGCGCAGACTCCGACGCCGGCTGATGGCTGCGCCCGTCGAGACCGAAGCGCCCGCGAGCATCATCGAGCAGCTCCGCCGCACGAGGGGCTGGCGGATGGCGCTGCTGTTGCTGTCGCCGTACCTCGTCATCCAGATCATCCATCAGGCCGCACCCGGCCTGTTCCCCGACTGGCTGTCGAAGCTGGGCGACTTCAGGTTCCTGCCCGACTGGGCCAACGAGGCCCTGCTGTACCTCAAGGACGAGGAACTGCTCGGCCTGTTCAACCTCAAGGACGTCACCCGCACGGTGTCGGGCTGGCTGGAATGGCCCCTCGAGCTGAGCGAGCAGCTGCTGATCTCGGGCGGGGACTCCTTCGGCTGGGGCCCGGTGCCCTGGATCGTGATCATCGGCCTCCTCGCCGGGATCGGCGCCCTGCTCGGCGGCTGGCGGCTGGCGGCTCTTGCCGGGGTGTGCTCGCTGTACCTGGCCATGTTCAACACCTTCGGCTGGGGCGCGGTGCCCTGGGTCGTGCTAGTGGGCCTGTTCGCGGTGGCCGGGGCCAAGCTGGGCGGCTGGCGGCTGGCGCTGCTGGCCGGCGGGTGCTCGCTGTACCTGGCCGTCTTCGGCGTGTGGAAGGACTCCATGATCACGCTGTCGATCGTGTTCGTGGTGGCGCCGCTGGCCGCGCTGATCGGCTGGGCCTCGGGGCTCGCCGCGGTGAAGGCCAAGTGGTTCGAGGCTCTGCTGGTGCCGATGCTCAACGTGATGCAGTCCATGCCTCATTTCTCCTACCTGCTGCCGATCTCGGTGTTCATCGGGATCGGCGACGAGGCCGGCGCCATCGCCACCATCCTGTTCGCGGTGCCGCCCATGGCCAGGCTCACCATCCTGGGCCTGCGCTCAGTCTCGCCGGAGGTGCGCGAGGCGGGACTGATGTCAGGCTGCACCAGATGGCAGATGCTGTGGCGCGTCGAGATGCCGGCGGCCCGCCCGCAGCTGCTGGTCGGCATCAACCAGGTGCTGATGCAGTGCTTCGGCATGACTGTGCTGGCGTCATTCGTGGGAACTCGCGGCCTGGGTCTGCCGCTGCTGAACTACCTGCAGAGCCTGAGGATCGGCAAGGCCCTGGAGGTGGGGGTGGCCATCGTGTTGATGGCGATCATGCTCGACCGGCTGGGCCAGGCCTTGGGCGCCCGCAGGCCCGAGCACATCGACATGACCAAGAGCTGGGTGGCGCGGCATCCGTTCTGGATCGCAGGCTCGGCGGTGGTCGCAGCCGGGATCGTGGTGGCCCGGCTGACCGAGTACGCCGCTCTGCTGCCCAGGGGCGGGATCGTCAGCACGGACCGGCTCTGGGAGCTGCGCCTGCCCGGAACCGACATTGTCGTGCTCGATGGGCGCAAGGGGGCGACGGTCAGCACCGAGCCGTTCTGGGAGTGGATGGTCGACTGGGTACAGCTCAATCTGAAGTCCCCTCTGGGCCATTTCCGGGACTTCATGATCCTGGAGATCCTGTTCCCGATGCGCGACGCCTTCCAGGCGCTGCCCTGGATCGGTCTGCTGGTCCTCGTCGCCGCGGTCGGCTGGCGCTTCGGCGGGTGGAGGCTCGCCGCCATCGTCGCCGCGTTCGTGGCCTACCTGGCCTTCTCGGGGTTCTGGATCGAATCGATGGAGACGCTCTACCTGGTCGTGGCGGCCCTGATCGTCAGCGTCGTCATCGGGGTCCCGATCGGGATCTTCGCCTCGACGAGCGACCGTCGCTACGCCTCGGTCCAGGTCATCCTGGACACCTTCCAGGTGCTGCCCTCGTTCATCTACCTGATCCCGGTGGTGATGCTGTTCCGGGTAGGCCCGGTCGCCGCCCTCACCGCCATCGTCATCTACGCGACCGTCCCGGCGGTGCGCTACACGATGCTCGGGCTGCGCAACGTGCCCGCCGACATGATCGAGGCCGCCGAGATGTCGGGCTGCACCCGAGCGCAGGTGCTGCGCAAGGTCAAGTTCCCCATGGCTTTCCCCGAGATCATGCTGGGCATGAACCAGGTGCTTCTGTTCGGCCTGCTGCTGGTCATCATCTCCGCGTTCATCGGCGGCATAGACGGGCTCGGCGACGACATCCTGCTGGCCCGCACCGAGCAGGCCCTCGTCGGTGAGGGCATCGTCGCCGGGTTCAACGTGGCCGTGATCGGACTCACCGCGGACCAGCTCATCACCAACTACGCCCGCGAGCGCAAGGCGCAACTCGGCATCGACTGACGCCGGGCGCTAGTGGCGCTATTCGGCCTGCGAAGTCCGGGGTTCTACGGAGCCCATGATCCCCACGATGAGCCCGACCCAGTTCGCCTCGGAGGGAACATATTGATCCGACAGCCCACTTGACATCAACAAGTGAGTGCCTATCCCGGCCGATTGGACCAACAGAACCAGAGCAGCGGTGTCGTGCCCGGCGTCGACAAAGCCCTCCTCCTTGGCTCTCTCCACCAGACCGGTCAATTGGGCGGCTTGATCATTCAAGAATCGCTGCAGGCGCTCTTCGACCTGCGTGTTGTTGCGTGCGCTGCCGAACACCTGCACCAGCACGTCTCGCACTTGATCAGCAACCAGCAGGTTTGCTCCCCAGGCGGCCAGGAGGTCCGGAGCCGGCAACTCCGCCAGCCCCAGGTTGCTGATCCTCTGTGCGGGCAGCAACTGCTCCAGGAGGTGGTCGACGGCGGCAGCCATGAGGTCGCTCTTGTGCGGCCAGCGCGGGTAGATGGCTCCCGGCGTCACCCCGGCGCGGCGAGCGATGTCGCTGATGACGGCCCCGTCATAGCCGCGCTCGACGAACTCCGCGGCCGCGGCCTCCACCACCCGCCTCGCTGTCTGCTCCGAATCACCTCGCCGGCGCGGCTCGCCTCCAACAGCCATCAGAACCTCCCACCGAACGCAACCATCGAGAGGCCACCTTACCGAACCGCCGCTTCTCGTACCGAGCGTGGCCGGCGGACATGAGGCCCCACAGCGTGCCGCAGTAGTGTGAGGTCATGGGTGCGTGGCTGCTGGCATTCTCGATAGCACTCGCACACGGGCTGCTGGCCGTGTCCATCATCGTGGGAGCTCCACTGGCCGCACGCAGGCCCCGGCTGATGCGCTTGTACCTGGTCATGCTGGTGCCGACTGCCGCAGTGAATCTCTTCCAGCTGCCGTGCCCGCTGACGGTATGGGAGAAGCACTTCTGGCGCCTTGCGGGTGAGACTCCGTACCGGGGGGGCTTCATCTCCAACTACTTCGTGAAGCCCTTCCACTCCCCCGGTCTGAGTCCTGGCGACGAGACCGTCCTGCTCGTCGCGGTGGTGGTCTGGTGCCTGTCGTGGCTGCTGTACGCCGCCGTGTCGCGGCTGCGGCTGCGGAACGGCTCCGGTCGCGCTCAGCGGCTGGTGGCCTCGGTGAAAACCAGGTAGCTGCGCTCGTCGAGGGTGGCGGCCACCGCGACGGCCTGCTCCCGGCCGGCCGCGCTCATCTTGGCCATCGTCTTGGCCACGATGTCGGCCGCCTTGGTGTCATCGTCGAGCCGGTCGAGCACCGAGCGCAGCTCCGTCTCCAGGAACGTGAGGCTCACCGCGTCCTCGAAGGTCTGCACCTCGGGGTCGGATCCCAGCCCCCGCTTGGCCACGATCTGGGCGGCCCTGGCCGCCACTGAGCCGTCGACGCGAGCCTCGTCGAGGATGGCGGCCAGGTCTCGGGCGTGGCGTTCCCGCTGCGCTCTCCGCCAGCGCAGGTAGCCGGCCCGACCGTCGGGATAGTCAGAGCGGGACAGCGCCCAGCGGCGCAGGTGATGGGCCCGGGCCGCCAGCCTCAGTGCGTCCGACGCCTCCGGATCGAGACGGACCACCCACTCCTCGGCCCGCCGACCCTGGGCCAACGCCAGCGGCTCCCCGTCATGGCTTCGGGGATCGGCGGCGTTGGCCGCATCGATCGCGGCCCGGGACTCGGCGACGCCGCCGGAATCGCTCACCTCGTCGAACCCCGCTCGCCCTGCGCTCTAGAGGTTGGCGATCTCGTGCTCGAGCCGAGCCTCGATATGGGCCCGGGCCGCCTCGATGCGGGTCGGCAGATGCATCGACGGGTAGAGGCCCTCGTGGGGCTTGTAGCCCTTGAGCACCTGCTTGGCGATGGTGTCCTTGTGCACCTCGGACGGGCCGTCGGCTATGCCCATGACCGGACCCGACATCCACATTCGAGCCAGCGGCATCAGGTTGGACACGCCGAGCGAGCCGTGGGCGTGCATGGCCCGGTACACCACGTCGATCAGCACCTTGGGCGTGGCCACCTTCACGCCGGCGATGTGCTGGCGGATCTTGGCGTAGTCGCCCACTTCGTCGATCAGCCAGGCGCAATGCAGCACCTGGAGGCGGAACTGCTGGATCTGAACCCACGAGTCGGCGATCCAGTGCTGGATGGCCTGCTTCTCAGCGATCAGCGAGCCTTTGGTCTCCCGTGACAGCACCCGCTCACACATCATGTCCAGCGCCCGCTGGGCCGTCCCCACCGAGCGCATGGCGTGATGGACCCGGCCCCCGCCCAGGCGGGTCTGGGCGATCTTGAAGCCCGATCCCTCCTCGCCCAGCAGGTTCTCCGCCGGCACCCGCACGTCGTTGAACCGCAGATGGGGATGGTCGCCCTCGCCCAGGGGCTCGGAGCCCAAGCCCACATCGGTCACCACCTCCAGGCCCTCCGCGTCCGACGGCACCAGGACCATCGACGAGCCCCTGTACACCGGCACGTCGGGGTTGGTGATGACCATCACGATCAAGAACGTCGAGTAGCGGAAGTTGGAGGCGAACCACTTCTCGCCGGTGATGACCCACTCGTCGCCGTCCCGGACCGCCCGGCACGTGAAGTAGTTGGGATCGGAGCCGCCCTGGGGCTCGGTCATCGAGTAGGTCGACGAGATCTCCCCGGCCAGCAGCGGCCGCAGGTACCGCTCGCGCTGCTCCTCGGTGCCGTAGTGAGCCAGGATCTCGGCGTTGCCGGAGTCGGGGGCCTGGCAGCCGAACACGATCTGGCCCCACAGCGACCGTCCCAGGATCTCGTTCATGAGGGCCAGCTTCACCTGCCCGTATCCGGGGCCGCCCAACTCCGGGCCGAGATGGCAGGCCCATAGATCCTGTTCCTGCACCTGGCGCTGCAGGGGGCGCACCAGAGCGTTGGCGGTGGCGTCGGTACGGTCGAAGGGGCTGACCGTGTCACGGAAGTACAGGTCGAGCGGCTCGACCTCCTCGGTGACGAACCGGTCCATCCAGTTGAGCTTCGTCTGGAACTCCGGCTCAACCGAGAAGTCGATGGCCATGGCTCAACGCTAGAGGCTGGTGGTGCGGGCCAGTTCGGCCGCGGCCTCGGCCATATCGAGCACGACCGCGCCGAACGCCTCCATCTTGGGGTTGTCGGCTCCGCCGGACACGAACCGGGCGTAGCCGCCCTCCAGCACGATGGCCATCTTGAACCGGGCCAGGATGACGTAGTAGTCGATCTCGTCGACGTCACGGCCCGACACTGACGCGTAGCGCTCCAGCAGATCGTCGCGTCCCGGCATGCCGGTGTAGTCGACGTATCCGCTGACCCGGCGTCCGGCCCCGCCGGCTCCGGTGTTGTCGGGCCAGCCCATCACCACCCAGGCCAGATCCAGCAGCGGGTCGCCGACCGTGCCCATCTCCCAGTCCACGATGGCCGCCATCCGGGCCGGAGCCCCATGGTGGAACATCACGTTGGCGAACTGGTAGTCGCCGTGCATGATCCCCGGCTCGTACCTGCGAGGCTTCCGTCCCCGCAACCAGTCACCCGCGACATCCAGCCCCGGGATGTCACGGAACTTGAATCGCTCCAGGTGCGCGTACCAACGGTCCACCTGGCGCTCATGGAACCCGTCGGGCCGTCCCAGCCCCTCCAGGCCCCCGGCCCTCCAGTCGACTCGGGACAGCCGAGCGATGGCCTCGACCAGCTCGTAAGCCAGGCCAGCCCGGGCATCCAAGTCCGAGTAGAACGGCTCGGGCCACTCCGGTTCGCCGATCGGCGACCACCCGTCCACGTAGTCCATCAGGTAGAAGGCGGCGCCCAGCACGTCGGGGTCGTCGCAGGCGCCCGCGGCCCGGGCGTGGGGCACGTCGGTGCCGCGGAGTGCGGCCAGGATGCGGTACTCGCGCATCATGGTCTCGTTGCGACCGGGCGGCACGTTCCTCGGCGGGCGGCGCAGCGCCCACCGGTGGCCGCCGCGGCTCACCGCGAAGATCTCGTTGGACGCTCCGCCCGAGATGAACCGGGCCGACAACGGCTCGCCTGCTCCGGGCAGGCCCCGGTCGTTCATCCAGTCGCCCAAGCGCTCGGGGTCGACCAGCCCTGCGGTGCGCTCCGCCTCGGAGCCGGACCCGCCGGCGCGACCTGCGGACGAACCCCCCGGCTCGCTGCCAGTCGGCCGACTCACAGCGGCCGAACCTACACGCCGCCGGACGGCGAGACTCGCCCATGGCCCTGCATCGGGGTGCGGGTCTAGCATCGAGCGATGCTGCGCTGCTGCGAGCCCGACGAAGCGCTGCGTGTCACTGCACCGGCACTGGTGTCGCTGCGCACCCGGGTTCTCCAGCAGGCCGCCGTCGCGCTGGCCCGGGTCATCGACGGCGCGGCGTGGATCGGCTCGCGTATCCCGGCTTGGCTGGCTCACGGGCTGGCCGCGATGGGCGGCAACATCCAGTGGGCCCTGCGGCCCAAGCGGCGCCGGGACCTGGCCGCCAACCTGTGCCACGCCGTCGGGGCACCGCCGGACCATCCGAGGGTCCGGGCCGCCGTGCGCCGGGTGATGATCAACGAGTCGCACGCCGCGGCCGACCTGCTCTGGGCCATCGGGCGACCGCAGGAGTTCCTGGACACGGTCGTCTACAAGGACTGGCACTTCGTCGACGCCGCCGTCGGCGAGGGCCGCGGCCTCATCTTCGCCGGCACCCACCTCGGCGGCTGGGAGGTAGCCACCGCCATTCCGGGTGCGAAGGTCCCCGTGCCGACCAGCGTGATAGTGGCCGACAACTGGATCGCATGGGCGATCGAGCATGTCCGCTCCTCGGTTGGACTGAACGTGATGTACCGCCAGGTCGCGGCCCTGCGCAGCGTTCGGCGACTGCAGGCCGGCGAGGCCGTGCTGCTGCTCGGTGACAACAGCGAGTTCGCTGGGCACACCCACAGGGTGCGGTTCTTGGACAGCGAGGTTGAGATGGCAGCCGGCGTGGCCGCTCTGGCCCGCCTCGCGGGCTCCCCCATCATCTCGTTCACGGTGCTGCCGCTCGGACCCCGCCGGTGGCGGGCCGCGATGGATCCGCCCATCGAGCCACCGCCTCCAGAGTTGGGCAAGGCCGGCGAGCAGGCCGTCATGCAGCAGTTGGCCAACCGATGGTCCGAGGCAATCCGGGCCAACGTGGAGCACTGGGCGATGGCTGCGCCCCTGTACTGGGTGGAGGAGCCCCGCTGAGGGTCCTGCGAGAGTTCACCATCGGTGCGCTGTGCATCGGCGGCTACTTCGGCGTGCGCAGGCTGGTGTGGAACGAACGGGGCCGGCACCGGGCCGCCCGCAACGCCGATCGAGTGGTAGCCCTCGAGGAGCGCCTCGGGCTGCGTATCGAGCCCGGCGTCCAGCGGGCCGCACTGCGTCACCAGCGGCTGGTCGACATGCTCAACGTCGGCTACGCGGTCGGCAACCTCACTGTCAGTGCCGGCTGGCTGATCGTGCTCCACCGCCGCGGCAGCCCCGCCTTCGTCCGGGAACGGCGAGCTGCGGTGGCGGCCTACCTCGGTGCCCTCCCCGTATTCCTGGCCTTTCCCACCGCCCCACCCCGCCGCCGCGACGACCAGGTCGACACGCTGCTCGACCGGGGCATCGACCTCGAGCACCAGACGCTGGTGAAGCTCTACAACCCGATCGCGGCCATGCCCAGCCACCATGTGGCCTTCGCGGTGGTCACCGGGTTCGGGATGGCCCGCTTCGCCCGCAGTCCGCTGATGCGGACCGTTGGAACCGTCTATCCCGCGGCCGTCGCCGCGGTGGTGGTGGCCACCGGCAACCATTACACCCTGGACGTGATCGCCGGAGCCGCTCTCGGTGCCTTGGCGAGGATCGCGACGCGATGAGCGGTCGTACTCCCGACGATCACGGGGTGCCACCCGAGCCACAGGATCCGCCGCCAGAAGCAATGTCACCCGCCGCGGCGAGCCGGCTGGAAGCACTGAGGGCGTTACGGCCCGGGCAGGTGATCCTGACCGTCGGGGTGGCCGTGATCGTGACCACCGTGCTGGTGGTGTCCATCGGCCGGTTCGCCGGGTTCACCAAGTTGGGGGACACGCTCAGCGGTGCCGCCTGGGGCTGGCTCGGCCTGTGCGCCGTGGGCCAGGTCGGGGTCTTCGTCGGCTACGCCGGGGCGTTCCGCATGTCAGTGGCCGGCAGCGGCGATCTCCTTGCAGAGCCTGGCAGTAACCCACCACCGGTGGGGTTCTGGTACTCGCTCAAGGTGGCGCTGGCGGGATTCGGTCTCACCCAGCTAGTAGCCGCGGGCGGCGCAGCGGGGATGGCGTTCACGTTCTGGGTGTTCCGCCGGCTGGGATTCTCGAAGCCGAACGCCATGTTGCAGCTCATCACGCTCAACACCGCCGTCTACTTCGTGTTCGGCGTCCTGGGATGGCTGGGGGCGCTGGCGGGTCTGCTGGATCCGGCGGTACCCATAGCCATGGCCGCGAGCTGGCTGGCCGGCTTCGCCGTCGTGATCGCGCTGGCTCGCTGGTTCATCCAGCCCCAGCGCAAGGCCAGATTCACTGAAGCCGAAGGCAAGTCCCGGCTCCCACGAGCTCTCGCCGTCGGCGTCTCGGCTGCGGCCCGTGTGCAGGAATACATGCACACCGCTGACGGGCGGCGACTGCTGGCCTGGGCCCTGCTGTACTGGATCGGCGACCTGGCGAGCCTGTGGGCGGCCCTGCAGGCCTTCGGCGTGACCGTCTCGGTGCCCGCCATCGTGGTTGCCTACGTGCTGGGGTACCTGGCCCAGTCGGTGCCCATCCCGCTGATCGCGACAGGGGGTGTGGACGCGGCGACCACCTTCACCCTGCGAGCCGTCGGGGTGCCGATCGAGGTGGCTCTGCTGGGCGTGGTCGCCCATCGGGTGTTCGCGTTCTGGCTGCCGGTGATCCCGGGGTTGTGGTCGGCAACCGTGTTGGCGCGCGAGGAGATGCGCCCCAACGTGGGTTAGCCCCCGAAGGGGTCGGCCGCCCCCGACCGGGCGCTCGGAGTGAATGTGACCGGCATCGACACCACGCCGGTCATGAGAAGGTTCCCCGGATACGGCTTGAAGCCGTCGGTGTCGATCTGGTAGTCGCCGATGCGCTGAAGCACGTCGCCCAGCATCAGCTCCGATTCGATGCGGGCTATCGACGACCCGATGCAGCGATGGCCGCCCAGGCCGAACGCGAGATGCTTGTTGACGGCACGGTCGATGCGCACCTCGCCGGCGCCCTCGAACACCGAAGGGTCGTGGTTGGCAGACACCCAGCTGATGAACACCACATCGCCCCGGCGGATCTGCCGGCCCCCCAGTTCCACGTCGCGGGTGGCGGTGCGGGTGAGTGTCTCGCTGGGGCTGTAGAAGCGCAGGAACTCCTCCACAGCGCCGCCGATCAAGCCGGGATCGGTGATCAGGCGGGCCCGATCGCCGGGATGCGTGCCCAGGTAGTGCAGACCCCACGAGACCAGCGACGTGGTGGTGTCGAGGCCGCCGGCCACCAGGTTCCACATGATCCCGGTGATCTCGTCGTCGGTCAGGGGCCGCCCGTCGATGACCGCGGTCACCAGGGCGGTCGTGACGTCGTCGGCCGGGTTGTCCCGCCGGAAGGCGGCGAACCCGGCCAGCTCGGCCCACATGTCGTCGCGGCGGGCCACCGCGCTGCGGAACCTCGGATCGGACGACTCGTAGGAGGAGGTGGCGTGGAAGAAGTCGGCGTAGTGCTTCCAGTTGGACGACTCCATGCCCATCAGCTCGAGGGTCAGGACCGCGGGCACGGGAGTGGCGTAGTCGAGCACCAGATCGGCCGCACCGGCCTCAGTGATCTGGTCCAGGAACCAGGCCGACACCGCCTCCATCCTCGGTCGCTGGCGCTCGATGACCCGGGTCGTCATGTGAGGGTTGAGCACCCGGCGCAGGTCGGCGTGCTCGGGCCCGTCGATCTCCGACACCCCCATGCGGGGCACATACGGCGGCCGGGGGATGCCGCAGATGCCGTGGTAGGAGATCCCGTCGTCGGAGTCGGGCTCGTACTTGTGGGCGAAGGTGTCGTTGTCGCGGGCCACCGCGGCCACCGACTCATAGTCGGTGACCATCCAGAAGCCCCCGTAGTGCTGGTTGAGCACAACCGGGCACCGGTCCCGCAGCTCCGCGTATCGACGGTGGCGATCAGCGATGAAGCTCGGGGCCTGATGATCTACATCGATGGTGCCTTGGGGCAGGTCGTGCATAGGTCTCGCCGGCCCGAATCGTACTCCGAGCCGCCGGCACGGATAGGACTCCGCAACGGCCCCAACTAGTGTCTCGACGGTGACCGACAAGCACGAGGATCAAGCGGCCGACGGCGCCTCACCGGCGATGACGGTGGCAGAGGCCGACGCCATGCTCACCGGTCCGGGCGGGTTCTTCGAGATCGTCACCGAGAGCGTTGGCGGGATCGAGATGGGCGTGGTGGCCGGCCCGCACCAGAGCCTGCGAGACCTGCTCACCGCCTCAGCCAACCACGGCGGCGACGGCTCGGCCCGCTACTACCTGTTCGACGACGGCCGCGGCGCCACTTTCGCCGAGAACATCGACCACGCCGCGGCCGTGGCCGCGGCACTCTCGCAGCGCTACGGGGTGGAGCCCGGCGACCGGGTGGCCCTGCTCGGGTCCAACCAGCCGGGCTGGATCCAGGCATTCTGGGGAACGGTCAGCGCCGGAGCCGTCGCAGTGGCCATGAACGGCTGGTGGAAGGGCGACGAGATCCGATACGGCCTCGAGCTGACCGAACCCAAGGTGCTGATCGCCGACCGCCGCCGCCTGGAGCGCCTCGACCACGATCCGGGCGTGCCGATGATTGCCATGGACCCTGATCCGGACGCGGCGGCAACGATCGACGACCTGATCGACGCCTATGCCGGAACTCCCCTGCCCGACTGCCCGATCGCCATCGACGACCCGGCCGCCATCCTGTTCACCTCGGGCACGACGGGCCGGCCCCGGGGCGCCATCCAGACCCAGCGCAACTTCCTCGCCTACCTGACCTGCGCTTTCATGATCGGCGCCCGCCAGTTCCTGCGCTCCCCGGGCGAGTCCATGGACGTCGGAGGGCCCACCCTGGCGTGCAGCCCGCTGTTCCACGTGTCGGGCCTGCACGCCTGCGCGGTGATGGCCGTCGGGGCGGGGATCAACCATCTTTGGACCACCGGCCGCTACGACGCCGAGAAGATCCTGCGCCTCACCGAGGAACACGGCATCGCCCGCTGGGGGGGAGTCACCACCCAGCTCTGGAGGCTGGTGGAGCATCCCCGGCTGGCCGACTACGACACCTCGTCGGTGGTCAGCATCGGCGGCGGCGGCTCCGTCTGGTCGCCGGAACTGCAGGAGATCTGCCGCACCGCCCTGCCCCACGCCCGCGTCAGCGTGACCATCGGCTACGGGCTGACCGAGAGCTCCGGCCTGGCCACCAGCGCGGCCGACGACGTGCTGCGCGACCACCCCGACTCGGTCGGCTACCCGCTCCCCATCGTCGGTGTGCGCATCACCGACGACGGCGGCCGCGAGCTGGACGAAGGGGAGGTCGGCAACGTCTGCCTGTTCGGCCCGATGATCACACCCGGCTACTGGAACGATCCGGCCGCCACCGCGGAGACCATCCGCGACGGCTGGCTGCGCACCGGCGACTACGGCTACGTCCGCGACGGGCTGCTGTTCCTGGTGAGCCGGCGCAGCGATCTCATCATCCGCGGCGGCGAGAACATCTACCCCACCGAGATCGAGCAGCGCCTCGACGCCCACCCCTCGGTGGCCGAGTCGGCCGTTGTGGGCGTGGAGCACCGGGAACTGGGCCACGAGGTCAAGGCGGTGGTGGTGGTCGCCGACAAGCGGCCCGCCGCCGACCTGATCGGAGAACTCGAGTCCTGGGTGGCGGCTACATTGGCCGACATCAAGGTTCCGGCCCACTGGGAGTTGCGGACCGAGCCGCTGCCCCGGAACGCCACCGGCAAGATCCTCAAGCAAGTCGTGCAGGGCGACGCCGACTACGACTTCATCGAGGAGTAGGAGGGTCCCCCAATGGACATGAACGACATGATCCTGGTGAGCGTCGACGACCATCTGTGCGAGCCGCCCGACATGTTCGACGCCCACCTGCCGGCCAAGTGGCGCGACGAGGCCCCCAAGATCCTCCATACCGACAACGGCGACGACGTGTGGACCTTCAACGGCTCGATCATCCCCAACATCGGCCTTAACGCGGTGGCCGGCCGGCCCAAGGAGGAGTACGGCATCGAGCCGACCAGCTTCGATGAGATCCGGCCCGGCTGCTACAACGTCCACGAACGGGTGAAGGACATGAGCGCGGGCGGGGTGCTCGGTTCGATGTGCTTCCCGTCGTTCCCGGGATTCGCTGGCCGGCTGTTCGCCAACCACCCCGACAAGGTGTTCGCGGCCGACCTGATCCGGGCCTACAACGACTGGCACATCCATGAGTGGTGCGGCGCCTACCCGGGACGGTTCATCCCCATGGCCCTGCCCATGATCTGGTCGGCCGACGAGTGCGCGGCCGAGGTGCGCCGGGTGTCGGAACTCGGCTGCCACTCGATGACCTTCACCGAGAACCCGGTCCCGCTGGACCAGCCCAGCTTCCACGACCACTACTGGGACCCGTTGTGGGAGGCCCTGGTGGACTGCGAGACGGTGCTCTCCATCCACCTGGGGTCGTCAGGACAGATGGTGGTGAGCGCCCCCGACGCCCCCATGGACGTGATGATCCACATGCAGCCCATGAACACGTCGATCGCGGCCTCGGACCTGCTGTGGTCGACGGTGCCGAGGCGATATCCCGGCCTGAAGATCGCGCTGTCGGAGGGCGGTTCCGGCTGGGTGCCCTACTTCATGGACCGGGCCGACAAGACCTACGACATGCACCATCTGTGGACCGGCCAGTCCTTCGGCGACCTGAAGCCCAGCGACGTGTTCCGGCGCAACTTCCTGACCTGCTTCATCTCCGACCCGGTGGGGGTGGCCCTTCGCCACGAGATCGGCATCAACAACCTGTGCTGGGAGATGGACTACCCCCACTCGGACTCGAACTGGCCCGAGGCACCCGAGGAGCTGGTCGAGGTGTTCGAGGGCGTATCCGACACCGACATCGACCGGATCACCCACCTCAACGCCATGGACTGGTTCAACTACGACCCGTTCTCGGCGCTGGACCGCTCCGACTGCACGGTGGGGGCGCTGCGGGCCTCGGTGGCGGGCCACGACGTGTCGATCCAGTCGCGCGACTCCGGCCGCCACGACGGCAAGAACACCTCCCTCCAGGACTTCGCGGTGAAGGCTGGCAGCTCGGCGACGGACTAGTGGGACGAGGCTGACAGCAGCTCGTAGGCGTTGTCGCGCATCACCTTGCGGACCTCGTCGTCGCTGAAGCCGGCGATGTCGTCCAGATAGGAGGCCGGCTCGGCCAGACCCTCGGCGTGGGGGTAGTCGGAGCCGAACAGCATCCGGTCGGCCCCGATGCAGTCCTTGATGAGGTCCATGTCGTCCTCGAAGTAGGGCGACACCCACACGTTCTCGACGAAGGCCTCCACCGGGTGGCGCTTGAACTCCCACGGCATCTTGCCGTGGCAGATCTTGAGGTTGCGCAGCAGGTCGGGAACCCACATGGCGCCGTTCTCGATGGTGGCCAGGCGCAGATCGGGGAAGCGATCGAGCACGCCGTGGCAGATCAGGGCCGCGAACGTGTCGGAGATGGAGCGGTCCGAGAAGGCCACCAGCGGGAAGGCCATGTGCTTGAACGCCTCGAACTGGCCCCCGGGACGGCTCCCACACCTTGCCGTATTGGACGGTGCCGTTGAGCCCGGCGTGCATGGCCAGCGGCACACCGGCCTCCTCCAAGCGGGCCCAGATGGGGTCGTAGTCATCCATGCCCGGCGACTGGTAGCCGCCGCCGGTGGGCACCGGTCCCGGGACGGTGCACACGATGCGGGCGCCCATCTCCAGCAGCCGCTCCAGTTCGGCCACGGCCAGCCCCGGGTCGGCGAAGGTGAGCATGGGCGCGGCGTAGATGCGGCCGTCTCGGTCGAAGCCCCAGTCCTCGTCGAGCCAGGTGTTGAACGCGCTGAAGGCGGCGTGCAGGGCTTCGATGTCGCGCTTGAGGGCCTCCTGCATGCCCACTCCCTGGGTGGGGAACAGCAGCACCGACTCCAAGCCCTGGCTGTCCATCAGCCCGACGCGAGCGTCGCGGTCGCGGAAGCCGGGGTGGTCGTCGAGGGGGTCGAGCTCGCCGAACATGGCCGCGATGTCACGGCCTTCCAGGTTGCGACCCCGGAAGTAGTCCTCCAGGCTGCCCGGCTTGGCGATCGGGTCGAAGGTCGGGTTGGGGATGAACTTGTTGACCTTGCCGGCCACCATGAAGCGCTTCCGGCCGTCGATCTCCGCCCACTGCATGCAGCGCTTCTTCATGGACGGGTCGATGTGGCGGATGAAGGCGTCGGGCGCCTCGTAATAGTGCTCGTCCACATCGAACGCCCGGAAGCCCAGTGCGGTTTGTGTGGTCATCGCTTCGAGGCTACCGGCCCTGAATGACTGACTCTCCGTAGCGCTGGAGGGCTTCAACAGCGTGTGACAGGGAGTCGGCGGGGATGGGGGCCGCGCACCAGGTGACGCCCGACTCGGCCAGTCGACCCACGGCTTCCAGGTGGGCGTCGCGGTTGAAGTCCGCGTCACCCGGACCTCCCCCCGCGAGCGTCGTGAACGAGACGTCGATCTCGGCCGGGTCCCGTCCGGCCGCGTCGACCTGCTGCCAGAGATAGTCCAGCATCCCTCTCAAGTCGTCGACTGTCTCCAGCGGGACGGTTCGGGTGGTGGTGGCCAGCCCTCGGGGGGCGGGGAACGGAACCCAGCCGTCGGCAACGGTCGCGACCCGGCGGCGGCTGAGGCGGCTGTTGCCTCCGATCCAGATCGGGATCGGCCTCTCCGGTTTGGGGTTGGCGGTCTGACCCCGGGCGGTGAAATTGCGGCCCTCGTAGCTGAAGTCGTCGGCGGACCACACGCCCCGCAACACCTCTATGGCTTCGTCGAAGAGGTCGTTGCGCTCGTCGAAGTCAACCCCGAGGGCCCGGTACTCGCCCTTGAGGTAGCCGGTCCCCACGGCCAGCACGAACCGGCCGTCGGACATAGCGTCGATGGTGGCCGCCGACTTCGCCACCAGGAACGGGTTCCGATAGGGCAGGACCACCACGTTGGGGATCAGCTTCACACGCTCCGTGACCGCGGCACAGAACGCCAGCGCGGCGAAGGGGTCGAGCGCGTCGTGGCCGCCGGCGGCCAGCCCGCGGTGGGTGGGGGCGGGATGGTCGGTGAAGCTGATCCCGTCGAAGCCCGCCTCCTCGGCCGCCCGGGCGAACTCCACCAGGCCCCTCCGGGTGGCGAACTCGGGGCTGCAGCGGCCCGCGGCCAGCGGGTAGGTCACTGAGAACTTCACCGGTCGGTGCCCTCCCGGAAGCGGCGGTAGTGGCCTTCGGCCCCAACAGAGTGTCCGGCGCGGGGCTCCACCCGGTGCGATACCCGGCCCCAGCGCCGGGCCTGGGAGGTGTCGGGCTCAAGTCCGGCGGTGACCCGGCTGTGGTAGGCCGCGCCGAGCGCGGCGCTGTAGGGCTCGGCCGACACGTCCACGGCCAGGCCGGTTGTGTCGGCCAGCGCCTGCATCCAAGCCGGCGACCGGGTCCCGCCGCCGACGGCGACGATCCGCGAGGCGTCGAGACCGGAGAGGTCGATGTGGTGGCGGACGACGAAGCCGGCCGCCTCGTAGGCGGCCATCATCACGTGAGCAGATGTGTGGCCGACGTGAAGATCGAGCAGCTCGGCCAGGCGATCGGGATCGTGTAACGGGGTGCGCTCGCCCCTCGGATAGGGCAGCCACACCGGCAGGTCGTCTCCTCCGAGCGACAGCAGCTCTCCGGAATCCAGATCGCCCAACAGAGCCCGGACCCGGTCGATGAACAGGCCGCCGGCGTTGCTGGCTCCGCCCACCACCATGAGCCCGGCCCGGGTCGACGGGAACGTCCAAAGCCTGTCGACTTCGACCCACTCGCTGGTGAATACCCACGGCAGCAGGGTGGTCCCGCACATCACCAGCACGTCGCCATCGTCGCCGCAGGGCGCCACGAGCTGCTCTCCCAGGGCGTCGATGGTTCCGGCCGACACCAGAGCACCGTCACGCTCCCCGATGGCGGTCGCGCCCGGGCTGATAGCCGGGAACTGCTCCGAGGTCATGCCGATCTCATCGAGCAACTCGGGCGTCCAACCCTGCCCGTCGGACATCGGCGTCATGGCCATGGCGGTGGAGGAGTCGATGGCGGCCACGCCGCACAGGGCGCGGTTGGCCGCCGCCTGCGCCGGCCACAACGCCTCCACCCCATCGCAGCCGGCCAGCCAGCGGGCGAATCCGACGGCCTCCCCGTCTGTGGCCTCAGTGCCCGATCCGACGCCCCGGCCGCGGACGTCGCCGTAGAGCAGGCCACAGGTGACCGGCGCACCGGCGGAGTCGACCCCGCACATCGACGGCACCATGGCCGAGACGGTGGCCGCGGCCACCGGCCGGCCGGCAATGCCCGCCGTCACCTCGTCCCAAGCACCCATCACACCGTCGATCCACGCGGCCTGAGGATCGTGTTCGAACTGGCCGGGATCGGTCGATACGACCCGGTGAGGGATCCGGACCCTGGACAGGACCGCACCGTCGCCGTCGGCGGCCACAGCCTTGACCGAGGTCGTCCCGATGTCGATACCGACCGTCACCTCGTCCATGCGCACTCCCGTGGGCAAGGCCGGCAGCCTGCGCCGACCGCCTAGAGGAAGCTACGCCGTCGAGGGCGGGGCCACGCCACCGCACAGGCTGATAGGGGGCCGCGGGCGCTAGCGTCGGCTCGTGAGCCGGCCTCGGGTGTTGGTTACCGCGCCCCTTCGGGGCCCTGCCCTTGAGGAGCTGCGCGACATCGCCGACGTGGTGTTCGAGCCCTGGATCGAACACCAGCCGATCAAGCTCTACCGATCCCAAGACTTCGCAGCCAAGATCCTCCACGAGGGAGCCGACATCGTTGTGTGCGAGGCCGACTCGTGCAAGGGTCCGGTGCTGGAGTTGCCGCTGATGGCCATCGCCTCCACCCGGGCTCGGCCCACCAACGTCGACGTCGACGCGGCCACCGAGGCCGGCATTCCCGTGCTGCGCACGCCGGGCCGCAACGCTGACGCCGTGGCCGAGATGACGGTCGCTCTGCTGATGGCCGTCAACCGGTTCGTGGTCGCCGGTGACCGCGACGTGCGATCAGGCACGATGTTCGGCGAGACCCTCCCCTACCAGCGCTACCGGGCCTGGCAGGTGGCGGGACGCACTGCCGGGCTGGTGGGACTGGGGGCCGTGGGCCGGGCCGCCAAGTGGCGCCTGGAGGGCCTGGGCATGACGGTGATCGCCGCCGATCCCTACGCCGCCGACGCCACCCACAGCCTCGACGACCTGCTGGCGACCGCCGACGTGGTGTCGATGCACGCCGCCGTCACGCCCGAGACGTCGCAGATGATGGGCTCGGACCAGTTCGCGGCGATGAAGCCGGGGGCGATCTACCTCAACACGGCTCGGGCCGCGCTGCACGACACCGGCGCCCTGGTGTCCGCCCTCGAGTCGGGCCATCTGGCCGGCGCCGGCCTCGACCACTTCGAGGGCGAGATCCTGCCCACCGACCATCCCCTCACCGCCATGGACAACGTGGTGCTCACACCACACATCGGCGGGGCCACCTACGACGTCGAGAGCAAGCAGGCGGCCATCGTGGTGGCCGACATCAAAGCCATCCTGTCGGGCGGCAAGCCGCTCCACTGCGCCAACCCAGAGGTCCTCGAGTGAGCGTCGCTGCCAGCCATCCCAACCCGGAGGTCCTCGAGTGAGCGTCGAAGGAAGCCGTCTGGATCCTGTCCACCAGGAGGTGGCCGAGGTCTCGCAGCAGATGGAGCGGGCCGGACTGGTGGTGGGCACGGCCGGCAACGTGTCTGGCCGCCGCAGCGACGGCTCGGTCTGCCTCACCCCGTCGTCCACCCCCTACCCCGACGTCACCGCCGGCAACCTCGCCGTCCTAAGCCTCGACGGCGAGCACCTGGGCGGATCGGGCAAGCCGTCCACCGAGAAGGCCATGCACTTGGCCTGCTACAACGCCTTCGAAGAGGTCGGTGGGGTGGTCCACTGCCACCCGCCCCACGCCTCGATGTTCGCGGTGGCCCACCAGCCCATCCCGGCCAGCATCGAAGAGGTGATCATCTACGTGGGCGGCGACGTGCCGGTGGCCGACTACGCCACCACCGGCACCGACGAACTGGCCGCGGAGGTGGTGCGCCACCTGGCCGACCGGGGCGCGGTGCTGATGGCCAACCACGGCCTGCTGTGCGTGGGCAAGTCGCCGTCCGACGCGCTGCACACCGCCCTGGTGGTGGAGCACACCGCCAAGATCATGTTCGGGGCCCGCGTCCTGGGCGGCGTCGTATCCCTGCCCGAGAAGGTCGCCAGGGACTTCGCCGGCATTTACGGCTACATCCGCAGCACTTGGTGACCGAAGGAGGACACATGCAGCACATGCTCTACGAGACCGACGAGCGGGTGGCGGTGATCACCCTGAACCGCCCCGAGAAAGCCAACGCGGTCAGCGGCCTGACACTCAACGAGATGGACGAGTGCTTCACCCGAGCCGCCGACGACGCGGACGTGAGAGTGATCGTGCTGCGGTCGGTCGGCAAGCACTTCTGCGCCGGTCACGACCTCTCCGGCAGCGACGAGGCACTGGAGAAGGCCGCGGCAGGAGAGGGCGGCCCGGCCAAGGGCAGCTTCGTGGACTGGAAGGAGCGGGGCCTCGAAGCCATCTACGAGTGGGAGACGATCCACTACCTCGGCTACAGCCGTCGCTGGCGCGACATCCCCAAGCCCACCATCGCGGCGGTGCAGGGCCAGTGCATCGCCGGGGGACTGATGCTGTGCTGGCCCTGCGATCTGATAGTCGCCGCCGACAACGCCATGTTCTCCGATCCGGTGGCACGCATGGGCATCGGCGGGGTGGAGTACCACGGCCACACCTGGGAGCTAGGCCCCCGCAAGGCCAAGGAGATGCTGTTCACCGCTCGCCGGATCAGCGCGGCCGAGGCTGAGGCGGCCGGCATGGTCAACCGAGTCGTCCCCCTCGACGACCTCCACACCGAGACCATGGCGCTGGCCCACGAGATCGCCCAGATGCACCCCTTCGCTCTGGCCCAGTCCAAGCGGGCCGTCAACCGCACTATGGACATCCAGGGCTTCTACTCGGCGCTCCAAGCCGTGTTCGACATCCACCAGACCGGCCACGGCAACGCCCTGTCGGTGGGCGGATACCCGATCCTCACCGGCCTGACCGAGATGAAGAAGTCCCAGCAGTAGGGACGCGCTCTCACCATCGATGAAGGTCACCTTCGGGACCTCACCTACCGTTGACTCGTGAATCTCTGGGAGCGGCCGGACGTTCACGCCAGACGTTGGTTCCTGCTCGGCGTGCTGAGCCTGACCCTGGTGCTGGTGGTCATGTCGGTATCGGGCCTGAACGTGGCCCTAGCCACCTTGCAGCGGGATGTGGGTGTCACCGGGCCGCAGCTGCAGTGGATCGTGAACACCTACGCGCTCGCCTTCGGCGGGCTGCTGATGACCGGCGGAGCCATCGGCGACCGCTACGGCCGCAAGGGCGCCCTGCTCGGAGGCCTGCTCGTGTTCGGGCTCGGCGCACTCCTCGGAGGCTTGGCCGACTCGGCCGAGGTCATCCTGGTCGCCCGGGGAGCCATGGGGGTGGCAGCCGCGTTCGTCATGCCGGCCACGCTGTCGCTGCTGATCGAGATCTTCCCGCCTCCCGAGCGGCCGACCGCCATCGCGGTGTGGTCGGGCTTCGCCGGGGGCGGCGCCGCCATCGGGCCCGCGCTCACCGGCCTGTTCGTGACCGGATGGTGGTTCGTGCCGTCGTGGGGCTGGGAGGCCGGCTTCCTCTACAACGTTCCGGTGGTGGCCGTGGTGATGGTCGCGGTGGTGCTGTGGCTGCCCCGATCCCGGGACGAGCACCCCCGGCATCTCGACCCTGCCGGAGCGGCGCTGTCCATCGTGGCCATGACCGCTCTGATCTACGGCATCATCGAGGGACCCGAGCAGGGCTGGACATCGGCACCGGTGCTCTCGGCCTTCGCGGTGGCGGTCGTCTTCGGTGCGGTCCTGCTGGGGTGGCAGCAGCGTGCCCGCCATCCGATGCTGCCGCTGGAACTGTTCGGCGACCGGCGCTTCAGCATCGGCTCGGCAGTGGTCACCATGACGTTCGTCGTGATGATCGGGTTCTGGTTCCTGTTTGCGCTCTACGTGCAGTTCGTCCTGGGATACTCCGCTCTGGAGGCGGGGCTGGCGACTATGCCGGAGGCGTTGTCGTCGATGGTTGTGGCCCCGTTCACCGCCCCGCTCGCCGCCAGGTACGGATCACGCCGGATCATGGCGGTCGGCTTCGCGGTGTTGGCACTCACATTCCTGCCGCTCTCGCTGGTCGGCACCGACACCAGCTATTGGTTCCTGCTTCCACCGCTGGTGCTGGCCGGGGCTGGTCTCAGTCTGGCCATGACTCCGGCCACCAACGACATCATGGTCGCCACTCCCTACGACAAGGCCGGCATCGGCTCGGCCGTCAACGACACCGCCCGTGAGCTGGGGGCTGCGCTGGGCATCGCCACGCTGGGAGCCCTGTCCACCTCGATCTACCGCAGCACGGTGGACGTGGCTCATCTGCCGCCCGAGGTGGCCGCCCCGGCGGCCGAGTCGATGGGTGCGGCCATTGAGGCCGCCTACCAACTATCCCGATCGGGCACGCTTGGTGAGGCCGCGGCCCAGGCGACGATCACCGAGACGGGACAAGCCTTCACAACCGCCTTCGCGCAGACGATGGCGATCTCGGGCGCGGTGTCGGCCCTGGCCGCGGTCGCCCTGCTAGTCGGCCACCTCGCCCAGGCCCGCCGCAGCTCGCTCGTCTGATTCGCGAGCAGTCGACTCGTAGATGGCCGCGGCCATGACCGACTGCTGCTCGGCCCGGCGCTGCCAGTAGATCCCGGCCCGCACGCCGTGCACCGCGGCGTCGGCGGGCTCGGCCGCCGCAGCCAGATCGATCAGGTGGCACGCCACTGCGGTCTTCCCCTCCCCGGCGAGGGTTTCGGCCCGGCTGGCGAGGGCGAGCGGACCGCCGGCCAGATCGGCCAGCTCCGACGCCACCGCGGCGTAGCGGGCCGGCTTGAGGTTGCTGGCGACGCCGTCGTACCAGCCGCCGTAGAGCCGCCAGACATTGCGGACCACGAATTCCGGCTCGTCATAGGTGGGCGCCAGGTAGGGACGCCGGATCCGCTCGCCGGCCAGGCGGGCCTCGGCCAGCACGTCGTCGAGGCTTGCCCCGCGGTTCATCAAGTCGAGGGTCATCATGGTCAGCTCCTCCAGCACCGACGCCGTGTCCAGCAGCACGCGGCGGATCCGCTCGCGGCCGGCGATGGGCAGCCCGTGGCCGGGCAGCAGCAGTTCGGGTCCGGCCTCGGCGATGTCGCGCAGGGCCGCGGCCCATTCCAGCGGGTAGCGCTGCGACTTCGCCGGGTTGCCGGCGTTGGGGAAGTGCCACAGCATCAGGTCGCCGGTGACGGCCACGGCCCTCTCCGCGATCCATGCCCACAAGTGGTCGTCGGTCTCGGCTCTCACATGACGCAGCTCGACCTCAAGCCCGCCAACGTCCAGGGTGATCCGGCGGCTGAACGACACATCCAGATCGGGCACCTCGAACGCCCAGCCTCCGGCCAGATCCCAATTGGGCACCTTCCCGAACTGCCGCTGGTTGACCGACTGGTTGTAGCCGTCGGTCAGGCGGTACCGGACCACCCGGTCCGGCAGAGCCTCGTGCCCGACCAGCAGCGGTCGCCCTCCCGGCGTGGCCAGGCCGTCAACGAGAGCGGCCGCCCCGCCGGCGTGGTCGCGGTGTCCGTGGGTGAGGACGACATGGCTCACCGGTGCCCGGGTTCCGGCCCGGACCCGATCGGCCACCCGGGGTCCGAGATCGGGGACGCTGGAGTCGAACACGACGGCGGCGTCGTCGGTTTCGATCACATGGACGTGGGCGAACGACTCGATCATGGTGACGCCGTCCCGCAGTTCGTGGCTGGCGCCCAGACCGTCGCTCGGCAGTCCCAGGCCGAAGGGCCGCCCGTCGGGCTCGAACATCACGTTGTCGTCGATGGCGTCGGCCGACCTGGTCAGGATGTCGCTGGTCATGGCCCAATGATGGGCCATGAAAGGCCCGGCATCCCGCCTCGGGGTCAGAAGCGGTCGGCTATGCGGATCGACACCGCCGCGCCGGTCACCGACGAGGCGGCCACGGCCAGCCACATCGCCGGGTAGCCGGAGTGCTCGATCAGCCACCCCGTGACCAGGGGACCCACGAATACCCCGACGTAGACGCCCATCTGCGTGATCCCGGTGGCACTGCCGGCAGCCCGGGGGTTGGCCCGCACGATCCCGTAGTTCGTGAACACCGGCCAGATCCAGCCGCACCCGAAGGACAGCAGCATGGCGGCCACATGGGTGGCCGGTGAGCGCAGGGCCAACCCGGCCATGCCTATCGAGCCGACCAGGGCGGTGATGCCCCCCACCCGGAACGGCTTGACCCTCATCGTGTCCGACAGCCAGCCGCTCACGACTCTCATCGTGATGCCGGTGGCCGCCCCGACACTCAGGAACAGCCCGGCGGTGCCGGGTCCCAGCCCGGCGTCGACGCCGGAGCCAACCCCCCAGGCAACCAGTGATCCGGCGCTGAAGGCCAGGAACGCACCCACCGCAGCGCCCAGGAAGAGATCCCGGGACGACGACTCCGGCACCGAGTCCCGTGTTGCCGCCGTCCGGAACACCGACGATCCGACGGCCACCCTGACCAGCACCAGCGACATCAGCGCGAACACCGCTCCCGCCACATAGGCCCAGCGCCAGCCCACGGTGAGGGCCAGCGAGGGCACTGCGAAGCCGGCCAGCAGGGTGGCCGTAGGCAGGCCCGACTGCTTGATCGACACGGCCAGACCCAGCCGGGGCAGTTGAGCCTGGGCCAGGGCCAGGTTGACGGACGTCTGGTTGGCGGCGTTGGCCAGCCCGGCCAGCACCAGGAAGCCGATCACCGCCAGGAACGAGCGGGCGCTGGCGGCCAGAGCCAGTTGAACCGCAATGGACACTCCGAGCGCGAGGGTCATCTGGTTGAGCGGCCCGATTCGCTGGGCCAGCCGCCCCAGCATGACCGACCCGACCATGGCGGCCCCGAAGAACGATCCGAGACCCCATCCGTACACGCCTTCGGAAACGCCCATCTCGGCACTCACCTGCACCGACATGGCGCCGATGAGGAACCCGGGGAGCACGGTGGACACGGTGGCCATCACCGCGGCGTTGATCACCAGGGACGGACGCGCTTCAGCAGACACGGCGCGAACTCTTCCTTCTCGCCCTAGCCCTTGGGGGCAACACCATCATGTGACCTCGAAACTACCCAGGTAAGCCCGCCTCACTGCCGGATCGGCCAGCACGCCCGCGGTTGAACCCTCGGCGGTGAGAGCCCCCGAATCCAGCACGTAGGTGCGTTCGGTGAAGTCGGCCACGAGCGACACATCATGCTCCACGAGCACATCGGATACACCTGGGAGCACGACCTGCACCTGTGCCTGCGCCGGGCCAAGGTGGGCGAACTCCATTTCGGCTCGGCCTCCCACCACCGCCGCAGAGTCGCCCGTCTAGCCCTCCGGGCGGGAGCCGCCTAGCTCCGGCGATTGAGCATCGGTCAGGTAGCCGGCCCGCGCCAACGCCAGAACCAGGTTGTCCAGCTTGCCCTCCACCCGACGGATGTCGGAGCGCAGCAGATGGAACGCCCCTGCTAGCACGCCAACCAGCGCGCTCCCCAGCACACCGATGAGCGTTGCCGCAATGGCGGGATCCACGGCCCGTCCCTATCTCTGCGAGTCGGTCGGCGGCGGGGGAGGCTGCGGGTCGACCAGGAACCCCGCCCTGGCCAGCGCCAGAATCAACCCGTCCAGCTTCGCTTCGATCCGGTCGAATCGCGAGTTGGTGTCGTGATGGTCGGCTCGGGTCTCGGAACGGTACTCCTTGAGATCGGAACGCAGCAGGTGGCAAGCACCGGCGAAGACACCAAGCAGGGCACTCACCACGATTCCGACGACGACCACGGTCGTGACGGGCTCCACGGCGCGGCTCTAGTTCTGCGGTTCCGAAGGAGACTGCGGGTCGACCAAGAAGCCCGCCCTGGCCAGCGCCAGGGTCAGGCTGTCGACCTTTCCTTCAAGACGGTCCATCCGTGTGTTGGTCTCGACGCGATGCTCCTTGAGGTCGGAGCGCAGGAGGTGGAAGGCGCTGGCGTACACACCCAGCAAAGCCGCCACTAGGACGCCAATGAGGGTGGCGGCTATCGCGGGATCCATGCTGGCATGCTAACCCGCTCAACCCATGGAAGCAACCTAAAACATCATGAAATAGTTCAGAAAGGGTCAAAGCGGACGGGCAGCGTCGCCGGGCCGCGGAAGGCGTAGCCGCTGATCACCGGGGTCTCGGCGTCGGGGTCGAGGCGCAGGTTGGGGAGGCGGTCGAGCACGGCGTTGATCCCCACCTCCAGTTCCATGCGGGCCAGGTGCATGCCGAGGCACTGGTGCGGCCCGGTGCCGAAGGCCATGTGCTGCTGGGGCTCGCGATCCAGGTCCCATTCTCCGGGGTCGGCCCATCGGGCCTCGTCGCGTGACGCCGAGCCGTTGATCACCGAGACGGACGATCCCGCGGGCACCGGACAGCCGCCGATCTCCGTGTCGGTCGCGGCGACCCGAGCCACCATCGTCACCGATGTCTCCCAGCGCAGGGTCTCCTCCACTGCGGCCGGCACCAGCGACCGGTCGGCCAGCACCCGGGCCATCGCCTCGGGACGCTCCAGCAGGGCCAGCAGACAGGACCCGAAGGCGCGGTAGGTGGTCTCGGCCCCGGCCGGCAGCAGCAGGCGCAGGAATCCGTAGATCTTCTCGTCGGCGAGCCGGGCACCGTCGATCTCGGCGTGCACCAGCTCCGACAACAGGTCGCCGGCGGGCTCCGTCCGTCTGGCTTCCACCAAGGGTTCCAGGTAGTCGCGCATGGCCTGGGACGCGGCATCTCGGTCTCCATGCCCCCGGCCTCCACCTCGGCGCCCGCGCTGCGACCCTGGGGGCTCACAGGATGGCGCCGCGGGAATCGGTCGCTCTAAGCGGGCCGCGAAGTCGTCCCAGTACCGGTCGCTCTGTAGCAGGATGAGGCTGATGCAGCGGTCGTCGGCGGTGCGGAACACGCCCACGCCCGGGTTGGGGTTCTTGCGCCGGGCCGTCTCGACCAACTTCATCAGGGCCTCCCGGCCGCCGACACCACCATGGTGCACCAGTGAGCGCAGCGAACAAGAGCGGGAGACACCCCCTAGCAACGCGACGGGCTTGCGCCTACCCGCGCACGCTCTAGGCAGCGCGTCGCCTCTAGTGGTAGGAGATTGCCTCCAGCAGATCGACGCGGTTGGCCCGGCGAGCCGGCGCCAGCGAGGCCAGGAGGCCGGCCACCGCCGCCACGACCAGGTACACGACCACGGTGCCCCCCGGCAGAGCCACGGTGGAGATGATGCTGCTGGGGAGGGACCCGGCCGCGATCGACCCCGCCACCAACCCGGTCACGACACCTATGACCCCGCCGAAGACGGCCACGATGACCCCCTCCAGCAGGATGGCGGCCCGGATCTGCCGCTTGCCCATGCCGACGGCCCGCAGCAGCCCGATCTCGCGGGTCCGCTCGAACACTGACAGGGCCATGGTGTTGGAGAAGCCCATCACCGCGATCAGCAGCGCCATGATCAGGAACACGTTGATCACGACCAGCAGGTTGTCGACCTGAGTGGACCGGCTGGCGCGGTACTCGGCCTGGTCGCGCACTACGACCTGCGGGTACTCGGCGAGACCCGCCTCCAGCGCGGCCCGGGCGTCCTCGCTGCTGACTCCCGCCGCGGTGACCGCGGTGACCAGGCTGTCCTGGTCGCCGACGACGTAGAGGTCCCAGTCATCGAGGTCGATGACCCAGGAGCCCAACACCGAGCCCTCGGTGTGGAGGGCCACCACCTCGAAGGCGACTTCCTCGTGGCCCGAGATCTCCAGCCGCACTTCGTCGCCCACGGCGAGACCGAGCTCCTCGGCGGCGTCGACATGCACCATCACGTCACCGGGACCGGCTCCGGCCACGCTGCCGGAGGTGACGTTCGGCTCCACATGGCTCGAGAAGGAGGCGAGGTTGGCAGCCGAGAGCACGTGCTGGGTGCCGTCGGCCGTGCGCACGCCGTTCGGCCGGAACCGAAATACCTCCACCGATTCCAGTTCGAGCACCTGGGCGATCTCCGATCCGGCTTCCGAACTGAAGGCGAGCTGCTGGTTGTCGCAGCGCCCGGCGCACAGCATCCAGTCCGCCCGGACCGAGTCCTCCAGCTGGCCGTTGAGGGTCTCCTTGAAGGACGTGCCCAGCACGGTGACCAGCGACACCATGGCCAGCCCGATCATCAACGCCGAGGCGGTGGTGGCCGTGCGGCGGGGGTTGCGAACCGCGTTGAGTCGGGCCAGACGCCCGTTCAGGCGGAACAGCCGGGCTGCCGGCCATCCCAGCACCTGCGACATCGGACCGGCGACCGCGGGGCTGCAGATGTTGACGCCCACCAGCACCCCTAGGGCGCCGAAGCCGAGCAGCAGGACGAGCGCCGATATGGACAGATCCGACAGCAGACCCACGACCAGAAGCACCAGCCCGATCGCGCCGACCACCGACCCGATGATGATCGACCTGCGCTGGCTGTAGGGGTCGATGTTGGCGTCGTCGGCCAGCGCCACCATAGGCGTCACCCGGCGGGCCCGCATCGCCGGCAACAGGGAGATGATCACCGTCAGGCCGACGCCGAGCGCCAGCGCGGCGATGATCGGGCCTGCGCCGACCGTGAGATCCGCCGAGGGAAGATTCGAACCTGCTGCAGCCAGGATGCCGCTCATGGCCTCGGACACCAGCAGACCGAGACCGAGACCCACCACGGCGGCCAACGCACCCATGACCAAGGCCTCGAACGCCACCGTCGAAGCCACCTGCCGCCGGTCGGCTCCGAGCACCCGCAGCAATCCGAACTCCTTGATGCGCTGGCCTGTGACCAGGGTGAAGGTGTTGTAGGTGATGAACGCCGAGATGACCAGCACGATGACGGCGAAGGCCAGCAGCGCGTTGCGGAACACGTCCAGGAGGTCGCTCATCTCCTGATCGCGGGCTTCGACCTGCTCCTGCTGCGAGAGGACCACGTAGGCCGGGCCCAGCTCGCGCTCGATGGACGCGGTCACCTCTTCGAGCGAGGCCCCTGGCGACAGGCTCACATCGATGAGGTCGTACCCGCCGCCGTCGTGCAGGACGTCACGAGCGGTGTCCATGTCCCAGGCGACCAGCTGGAAGGGGGACTGGAAGTCGGGCTCCATGAAGTAGAAGACGCCAACCAGCTCGAAGGAATGCGTTCCGGTGGGGGTGGCGACCTTGTAGCGCTCACCGATCCGGAAGCCGAAGGTGGCCGCAGTGTGTTGGTCCATGGCGAACTCGTCCGGCCCGGCCGGCCTGCGGCTGACCCCGTCGTCGACAGGAAAGATCCTGCCCAGCGACTCGTCCTCCGGCCAGCCCATTCCGCCCTGTTGGGCGAGCTCGGGATCGGTCGCCTCGCCGTCGGCGCCGATGGCAACGACGTTGAACTCCGACACCGCGCCGGCGGTCTTCTCCACACCGTCAATCGCTTCCAGCCGATCCTTCAACGAGGGGTCGAGCAACGGCAGGTCCTGCCACTGGTCGACGTTGCCCAGGGTCGACTGCGAGCGGACCGACAGGTCGACCTGGTCGTAGAGATCGCCGGCCAGGTCGCTGAGGGCGGTTCGCAACCCGTCGGTGTTGATCAGCACGCCGACGGTGAGGGCCACCCCGGCCACCACCGCCAGCGTGGTGAGCGTGAACCGGATCCGTGTGGCCGCAATGTTGCGGATGCTGTAGCGCAGCAGGGTCATCGGTCCGCTACGGCCTCTGCGTTTTTCCGCTCTTGTTCGCTGCGCTCACGGGCCGCTCGGGCCACGGCCTCGCAAGCTCGGCCTCTGGTTCACTCTTCCAGCTCTTCCATGAACTTGAGGACCTCGTCCATGGTGGCGCCCTTGGGAAGGCCACGGATGAACTGGCCCACCTGCAGGATCTTCATGTGGTCGATTATCAGGTCGGCGCCGGGGTTGATCAGCTCGCCCTGGAGGATGCCGTCGGACAGGAACACGGCCCGGTCGGCGAAGGAGGCCGCCCGGGCGTCGTGGGTGACCATGGCGATGGTCTGGCCCAGATCGTCCACCGCCTGGCGCATGAACCGCAGGACGTCGGTGCCGGACCGGGAGTCGAGATTGCCGGTGGGCTCATCGGCGAAGATGACCTCCGGCTTGCTGGCCAGCGCCCTGGCTACCGCCACCCTCTGCTGCTGGCCGCCGGAAAGCTCGTTGGGCCGGTGGCCCAAACGGTCGCCCAGACCCACGGTGGCGATCACGCCGTCCACCCACTCCTGGTCGGGCTGGCGCCGGGCCAGCTCGATGGGGAGGGTGATGTTCTCGATGGCGGTCAGGGTGGGCACCAGGTTGAACGCCTGGAAGATGAACCCCACCCGTTCGCGGCGCAGCCGGGTCAACTCCCTGTCGGTCAGGGTGCTCAGGTCGGTGTCGCCGATGAAGGCCCGGCCTTCGGTGAGGTCGTCGAGCGCGGCCATGCACTGCATGAGCGTCGACTTGCCCGATCCCGACGGGCCCATGATCGCGGTGAACTGCCCCTTCTCGAAGGTGATGTTCACGCCGCTGAGGGCCCGGACCTCTATCTCACCCGAACCGTAGACCTTGACGGCGTCCTCGGCGCGGGCCACGGCAACCGTCCCGGAGGCCTCGACCGCAGCGTTGCTCACTCTGGCACCTCGCTCAGCCCTTTCGCCGCTCGCCCTCTAGAAGCTAGCACCAAGTGCGAACGCCCTCTCGTCGACCGAAAGCGCCAAGTCCATGCTTCGCGGACCCTACCGCCCCCCAGCGGGGGCAGCGCCCGACTCCAGACGGGTAGCGTGAGGTATGGACAACACCGCGCACGACCTGGATGCGGCTGCGGCGACGGATGCGATCCGGCTGCTGCTGGACACGGCCGCGATCCGCCGGCTGCTGGCCGCCTGCTGCCATACCCTCGACGACGGCCACTTCGACGAGTGGGTCAAGCTGTACACCGACGACTGCAAGTTCGCCGTGATGGGGAGCCGCGCTCAGGGGCGTGAAGAGATGCGGGCCATGATCGAGCCCTTCCAGACGACCGAGCTCAGGGGCAAGCACATGATCAGCGAGCCCCGGATCAACGTGCACGGCGACGAGGCCAACGCCACTACGGACTTCGCCTTCGTGGCCAAGGACAACAAGATCCTGCAGACCGGCCGCTACCACGACGTTCTTCGCCGGGAGCCCGACGGCTGGCTGGTGGCCGGACGGGAGATCGTGTTCACCGGCGACGAGCCGATCGGCCTCGACGACTGAGGGCGCGGACGGACCGTGGCCCTCGACAAGCTGCTGTCGGGAGCGCCGGCCCGCGACGACCCGGTCGTGGACGCCGGCGGCCGGTTCTCGTCCGCTGATGTGGAGGGCCGGGTCAGGACGGTCGCGGCCGCGCTCAAGAGCCTGGCCGCTGCGCTCGACCTCATCGCGTCGGGCGCCCTGCCTGATCAGGCGACTAGCCGACGACCGCAGGACGCGGCCGGTCAGTGAACCGGCACGAGCCCGCCGGTGGCGGCCGCCCAACTCACCGCGGCCGCGGTGCCGGCCAGGAGGTAGGGGCCGAGGGGCCGGCTGGCACTCCGGCCATGTCGAACCAGGACGACCAGCGCCTCTGGCACGGCCAGCACGAACCCCGCCGCGAGGCCCCACAGCGCTACCTCCCAGCCCCACCACCCGCACAGCAGGCCGTTCAGCACGCTGAGGCGGACATCACCGAAGCCCATCCCGGGCGGGTGGATGAAGTGGACCGCAGCCATGATCGCGCCGCACGTTGCGGCCCCCAGCACTGCGCCGATGACACCATCCGGCTCGGCCTCGATCAGCGAAGCCACCGCGTAGAGCAGCCACACGATTCCCGCGGTGGGCCATATCAGCCGCGTCGGCAGCCGGCCGGTTCGAAGGTCGGTCACGGCCAGACGCACACCGGCGCCCAGCCAGCACAGGGCCGCAGCAACGACAAGGACCGCCGGCACCGAGTGGTCCCGCTACGGGTCGGGCCGGATGCCGGCTCCCGATTCCACCCGGTCCCGCAACACAGCCGCCAGGCGGGCCCGGTGGTGGCGGGCGTCACCGAACGACACGCTGTCGAGATGGGCCCGCTTCAGGTACAGGTACACGTCGGCCTCCCAGGTGAACCCGATGCCGCCGTGGACCTGCAGGGCCGACTCGGCGACCCGCACTGCCGCGTCGCTGCACCAGATCTTGGCCACCGCCGCGGTCTCGGCCGTCTCACGGCCGCCACTCCCGAGCGCCGTTCTCGCAGGCCCGGCGCACCGTTGCGATGTCGCAACGGTCGTACAGCAACGCCCCGGCTGCATCCCGCAGAGCCACCTGGTCGGCCGACAGATCGAAGTCCACCGCCCCCAGTCTACGAAATCCCTGTAGTAGGAGACGCATAGGGTGCCATGGGCGACGCCGCCCCGTTGTGGCGCGACGCCCATGGCAATCCGGCTAGGGGTCGCTGGCAGCGGTCGTGGCTCTACTACCGGGCCGCCTCAATCTTCGCGGGCACCAACGAGATCCAGCGCAACGTCATCGGCGAGCGGACCCTGGGCCTCCCCCGCCAGAGGCCGAGCTGAGCGAGGCCGTGGCCCGAGCGGCCCGTGAGCGCAGCGAACAAGAGCGGGAGTACACAGCTGACCCGGCGCGCCCCTGCTGCGTACACTGACCTGCATGTCGGAGTTCGCAACGATCGTCTACGAGGTCACCGACCACGGCGCCACCATCACCATGGACCGGCCCCAGGTGGCCAACGCCCAGGACACCCGGATGATCGACGAGCTCGACGCCGAGCTCGACCTCGCCGACGATGACGACGAGGTGCGGGTGGTGGTCCTGGCCGCCGACGGCAAGCACTTCTCGGCCGGCCACTGGATGCACAACACCGCCACCGCCCTGGGCGCGCTGGAGCGACGCATGCAGAAGGGCTCCATGAAGGAAGTCTTCGCCGAGCACCGCGACCCGCAGACCCAGTGAGGCAGCCCCTGGCCGGGATCAGGGTGCTCGATCTGGGCACCCGGATCGCGGGGCCGTTCTGCGCCGGAGTCCTGGGGGAGCAGGGCGCCGAGGTCATCAAGGTCGAGGACCCCGGCCGGGGTGATCCGACCCGCATCAACGGTCCCTTCACCACTGACGACGAGGGCAACCACTACTCGCTGTACTGGTCGGTGGAGGGCCGGGGACGTAAGTCGGTGACCATCAACCTGCGCGACCGGCAGGGCCAGGACCTGTTCCGGCGCCTGGCCTCGGTGTGCGACGTGGTGTGCGAGAACTTTCGTCCCGGCACCCTGGAACGCTGGAACATCGACCCGTCCCGGCTCGATCCCCGCCTGGTCACCGCCCGCATCAGCCTGTTCGGCCAGGACGGCCCCAAGTCGCTGTACAACGGCTTCGACCACAACGCCGTCGCGTTCGCCGGGCTGACGCACCTCACCGGGCATGCCGACGGACCCCCGGCACGGCCGGGCCTTCCCATCTCGGACTACCTGACCGCCCTGTTCGCTGCCCAGGCCGTGACCAGCCTGCTGTACGAGCGCGACGCCAGGGGTACCGGCACCGGCGGTGTGGTCGACGCCTACCTGTACGGCTCGGTGCTGCGGATCATGGAATGGACGATCGCGGCCTACGACCGGCTGGGCGAGGTGCGCCAGCGCACCGGCAACCGATCCGAGCGCGCCGCGCCCCTCGACAACTACCTGAGCCGGGACGGCCGGTACGTGTGCATCGTGGCCGTGCGCCAGCCGGTGTTCGAACGCCTGTGCGAGGCGATGGGCCGGCCCGAGTTGTCGACCGACGAGCGCTTCCGATCCTCAGGGACGCGCGGCCGCAACCGGGACGAGGTCAACCAGATTGTGGCCACATGGGCGGCCGGACTGGACGCGGCCACCATCGAGGAGTGCTGCCTGCGCCACAGCGTGCCGGTCGGCATCGTCTACGACGTGGCCGACATGGCGGCGGACGAGCATGTGCGGGTCCGGGGCGACCTGTGCACCGTCGACGACCCCGTCATCGGCCCGGTGCGCCAGCAGGCCCCCTTCCCCCGCTTCGATGACGGCTCGCCTCCGGTCCCAGCCGGCGCTCCCCGGCTGGGTGAGCACACCGACGAGGTGCTCACAAGCCTGCTGGGACTCTCAGGAGCCGAGATCGCCTCCCTGCGAGACCGCAACGTGGTCTGAGCATGACGTCCGCCGACAGTCATCCCGACAACAGCTCGGGGATCCGCTACGAGCCGGACGACCCGTGCCCTCCGCTGCTGCTGCTCGGCGTAGGCCTTCAGGGCGTCATGATGATCCTGACCTCGATCGTGGTGATCGTGACCGTCACCGCCCGATCGGGCGGTCAGGACGACGACTACCTGACGTGGGCCGTATTCGCCGCCCTGATCATCTCCGGAGCCCTCATCGCGCTCCAGGCCAGCCGGGTCTGGAGGCTTGGAGCGGGCCACATCCTGTTCATGGGCCCCACCACCAACTTCGTGGCCGTGGCCGTCCTAGCGCTGGAGGCGGGCGGCCCGGCCCTGCTGGCCAGCCTCACCGTGGCCGCCTCCCTCTTCTACCTCATGCTGGCCTTCTGGCTGCCGCTGCTGCGGCGGATCATCACCCCCGCCGTCTCCGGCACCGTGCTCATGCTGATCGCGGTGTCGGTCCTGCCGATCGCGCTCGAACGGATCCGGGAGGTTCCCGAGGGCACAGATCCGACCTGGGGGCCCTTCATCGCCTTCGTGACCATGGCGGTGACCGCGGTGCTGGCCCTGCGTGCGCCCCGGATCCTGAAGCCCTGGTCGCCGCTGCTGGCCCTGTTCGCCGGCTGTGTCGCGGCCGCGGTGCTCGGGGCCTATGAAGTCCAGCCGGTGATCGATGCTGCGTGGGCCGGAATCCCCACCGGCGGGTTTCCCGGGCTGGACCTGACTCTCGGAGCGGACTTCTGGACGCTGCTTCCAGCGTTCGTCGTGGTGACCCTGGTGGGCGGTGTCAAGAACATGGGTGACAGCGTCGCCGTTCAGCAGGCCTCGGCCCGCAAGCCCCGGGTGACCGACTTCCGACTCGTGCAGGGCGCTCTCAACACGAACGGTCTGGGCATCCTGCTCTCAGGTTTCGTCGGGACGCCGCCCACCACCGCCTACTCGTCTCGAAGCGTGATGCTGATCACCTTCACATCGGTCGCCGCACGCCGGGTCGGCTACGTGATGGGAGCCGTCCTTGCCTTGGTGGCCCTGTTCCCGAAGCTCGCCGCCGTCCTGGTCTCCATCCCCAGTCCCGTCATGGGGGCCTACATCCTGGTGGCCATCGGCACGCTGTTCGTGAGTGGCATGCGAACCGCGGTCAAGGACGGCCTCGACGCCCAGAAAGCCGCCATCGTGTCGGTCGCCTTCGCCGTGGGCGCAGGCCTGGAGCAGCAGACGATATTCGCCGACCTGCTCGGTGGGGCATGGTCCCCGCTGCTGGACAACGGCGTGGTCATGGGGGCCGGTACCGCCGTCCTGCTGACGCTGTTCATCGAGGCCACCAACCCCGTGCGCCAGACCCGTCTCGAGGTCGATCTCAGCGTCTCGTCGCTCCCTGAGATAGACCGGTTCCTCTGCGACATCGCCTCGCGGCTGAGTTGGAACCAGTCGTCGACACAGCGACTGCGCTCGGCCGGGGAGGAGACACTCATCAGCCTGATCCACCCGCGCGGGCCCGCTCCAGGCGAAGGCCCTCCCCGCTTCATCGTGATAGCCCGCCCGGGCGACGGCCGGGTCGAGCTGGAGTTCCTGGCCGTGTTCGATGAGGAGAACCTCGAGGACCGGCTGGCGTACCTGAGCGAGGAGGCCGAGGGGGGCCAGGGGATCGAGGAAGGCGAGATCTCCCTGCGGCTGCTACGCCACTACGCGGCCTCGGTCCAGCACCAGAAGTACCACGGCCTCGACGTGGTGACCGTGCACGTCAGAGGATCGCGCTAGCCGATGGCTCTTCTCAGCCCAAACGCTGGGCTCCGGCGTGTAGCTTCCCTTGCCGTGGATCGGCGGCCGCAGTGAGACTCCCCCTGGCGGGGCTGCGGGTGATCGACCTGGGATCCCGGGTCTCGGCTCCGTTCTGCTCCGCGATCCTGGGCGAGCAGGGCGCCGAGATCATCAAGATCGAGGAGCCCGTCCGGGGCGACCGGCTGCGCGAACTGGGTCCCTACGCCCACGACGACGACGGTGAGCCCTACTCGCTGTACTGGTCGGTGGAGGGCCGGGGCCGCAAGTCGGTGACCATCGACCTGCGCCGCCCTCAGGGCCAGGAACTGCTGCGTTGTTTGGCCGACTCCAGCGACGTGGTGGTCGAGGGCTTCCGCCCCGGCACCCTCGAACGCTGGAATATCGACCCGTCCCGTCTCGCGCCGCACCTGGTGACGGCCCGCTTCAGCCTGTTCGGCCAGGATGGCCCGAAGTCGCTGGTGGTGGGCCTCAACGGCAGCGCGCTGGCCTTCAGCGGGCTGATGCACCTCACCGGCGATCCCGACCGGCCTCCGGCACGGCCGGGTGTGAACATCGCCGGCTACCTGTCCGGCGTGTTCGCGGCGCAGGCGGTCACCAGCCTGCTGTACGAACGCGACGCCCGCGGCACCGGAACGGGCGGGGTCATCGACGTGTTCATGTACGGCTCGATACTGCGCATCATGGAGTGGACGATCGCCGCTCACGACCGGCTGGGCATGGTTCGCAACCGCTCGGGCGACAGCCTCGATATCGCGGCGCCGGTCGGCAACTACACCAGCCGCGACGGGCGCTACGTGTACCTCGTCGGTGGTAGCCAGACCTTCTTCGAACGGCTGTGCCGGGCCATGGACCGGCCCGAGCTGGCCAGCGACGAGCGCTTCGCCAACGCCGCCGCCCGGGCTCACAACCGGGCCGAGATCAACGCGATGGTCGCCCAGTGGGTCTCCGAGTTGGACGCTGACGACGCCGAGGCTCGCTTGGTTGCCTGCGACGTGCCCGCAGGCAAGATCTACGACGTGGCCGACTTCGCCGCCGACGAGCACGTCCGGGCCAGGGGCGACATCTGCACGGTGCAGGACCCGGTCATTGGACCGGTCCGCCAGCAGGCGCCCTTCCCCCGCCTAGTGGGCGAGACGCCTGCCGCGCCCGACGGCGCGCCCCGCCTCGGCGAGCACACCGACGAAGTGCTGTCGAGCGTGGTCGGCCTGTCCGCCACCGAGCTGGACGGGCTCCGAGCCGACGGCATTATCTGACCCCCGGCACTCCTTCAGCCGGGACCGGCGGCCCGGGTTGCTCAGTTGACGCGCTGGATGAGGGTGCCGGTTCCCAGGCCTCCGCCGCAGCACATCGAGACCAGGCCGTAGTCGCCGTCCGTGCGCTCCAGTTCGTGCACTGCCTTGGTGGTGAGGATGCAGCCGGTGCCGCCCAGGGGGTGGCCCAGCGCGATGGCCCCGCCGTTGGGGTTGGCCCTGGCCGGGTCGGCGCCGACGGTGCGCTGCCAGGCGATCACCACCGACGCGAAGGCCTCGTTGACCTCGAACACGTCGATGTCGTCGATGGTTATCCCCTCGCGTTCGAGTACCCGCTCGGTGGCCGGTATGGGACCCTCCAGCATCAGCACCGGGTCGCAGCCCACCAGCGCGGTCTGGGCGACGCGGGCCATCGGCTTGAGCCCCAGCTCAGCCGCCTTGTCTGCCGACATGAGCAGCACCGAGGCGGCGCCGTCGGCGATCTGCGACGACGTGCCCGCCGTGTGGATGCCGTCGTCGCGGGCCACCGGCTTGAGCGCGGCCAGCGCCTCCAGGCTGGTGTCTCGGGGCACCTCGTCGCGGGAGAACTCCACGGTCTCGCCGGTCTTGCGGCCGTCCTCGTCCACCAGCACCGCATCTATGGGCACGATCTGGGTCTCGAAGCGGCCCTCCTGCTGGGCGGTGGCCGCCCGCAGCTGCGACTCCAGTCCGAGGTCGTCAGTGTCCTGGCGCGAGATGCCGTAGGCGGTGGCGATGCGCTCGGCGCCCTCGAACTGGCTGGTGAACTCGTAGTGGCTGAAGTAGCTGCGCGACACCGGCTTGCCCGGACCGTTCATCACGTTGGCCGCCAGAGGCACCATCGACATCGACTCCACACCGCAGGCCAGCACCGTGTCCTCCGCGCCCGAGGCGATCAGGCTGTAGGCCAGGTTCACAGCGTGCTGGGACGAGCCGCACTGGGAGTCGACCGTGGAGCAGGCTGTGGCCTGGTCGCCGCCATGGGAAAGCCAGGCGGTGCGGGTGATGTTCATGCCCTGGGCACCGACCTGATCGATGCAGCCGCCCACCACCTGGTCGACGTCGCCGCTGGTGATGCCGGCCCGGTTCAGGCACTCCATCTGCACCGGTCCGAGGATGTCGGCCGGGTGGGTGTGGGCCAGCGTCCCGTTGCGCTTCCCTACCGCTGAGCGCACTGCCTCCACGATCACTACGTCGGTCATGGCGTGTCCCTTTCTCGCGTGCCCCGGCAGCCTACGCGCTTCGTTTGCCGACAATTCGCCCGGCCGGCGGGTCCTGTCGTCGAGGCCGTCCGACCGACGGGGCTTCGCCCCATTGTCGGTCGGCCGTTCCTCGCCGCCACCCCCCGGCCTTCCGGGTCGCGCCTTCTGCCCGGTCAGGGGGCTGCGGCTATGACGGTCCAATCGAGAATGTGCTCGGGCTCGCCGGAACGGTGGGCGAAGCCTTCTACCTGCACTGCGAATACCCGGCCGGAGGCGGCTGGGGCTGTGTCCAGGAGGGTGTGGCGGAACGACACCTGGTCGCCTTCGAACGCTGGGCCGGTGTGGTCACAGCCGTGCCATCCCACCACCGTGGCCATGCCGGGCAGCGTCCTCGACAGCGACGCTTGGGCCAGCCCGACGACATGACCCCCGTAGAGCAGGCGTTGCGGGTACGGCGACTCGGCCGCGTCCCGGTGCACCATGGCCAGATTGTTGGTCAGACGCACCAGCCCCAGCGCGTTGTCGACCACGTCCCGGGCAGGGTCGGCCACCGTCGTACCGGGCTGCCAGCCGGTTCCGGCACCCAGCGGGGTGAAGTCCCAGTGTGCCGGCACGAGCTCGGCGTATGAGGCGAGGTCCAGCGCCGGCGGCGTTCCCAGATCGCCGTCATGGCCAGGCTGCGCATCGCCTCGCTGGGGCAATAGCGGCGCCCGCTGGTAGGTCACAGCGCGTTCGCCGTCGGCTGTCGTGACGATGTCGACCAGGACCTTTCCCCTGTGGGACCGGCCGGGTCGGGCCCGGCTGTCGGCCAGCGCGGCCACGGTGACGGTGGTGGCGATCGACTGCCCCACAAGCACCGGCCTGAGCAGTCGCACATCGCGATAGAAGAGGTTGGCGATCGCCCTGCGGGTGAGCGTGGTGCTGTGCCCGATCGACAGGTGCATCACCAGCGCAGGGCTGGCCAGACGGCTTGAGCGCCCGGTGACCGCCTCACAGACGGACGGATCCATCACCATCGGTAGCCGCTCGCCCACCATCGACTGGTACAGCGCGGCCATGCCGTCGTCGATCACCACCGAGGGCTGGCGGGGCATCTCCTGGCCTACCCGCAGCTCCTCGTAGTAGGGGCCGTCGAGCGGGATCACGAACTCGAAGGCTACGGGCGCGTCGTCACGGCCGCTGCGACAGCACCGCGGGACCGTCGGCGGTGACGTGCACCACGTCGCGGCGGTGGCCGTCGGTGACGCTGAGGACCATCCCGGCTTCCAGCCGCTCACCGGTGCCGACGCCCGGACCGATCACCGGACGCTCGAAGCCCATACCCAGACCGCGCACCAGCCAGTCGCCAGTGGCGGCTGTGGCCAGGTCGGCGTGCGACGCGCCCACTACGCAGGCCTCGGCCAGCGCGGGGGTTCCGACCCGCCGGTCATCAGCGAAGCATCCACCGACTCCCCCCTCGTACAAGTCGCAGATCACGCCTACGTCGATGCACAGTTCTTGACCGCGACGCTCGACCTTCACGCCCGACGACGGGACGGTGACACCGAGTGCCGCCATTGCCTTGATGGCCGCACCGGCTGGATCGGCGCTCGTGGGAGCAGCCAGCGCGGCGTCCACCCCGGCCCAGGCCGCGGCACAGGCCCGGGAAATGGCCTCGACCTCGCCGGGCATCTTGTGGACGCGAACTTCAACCATCAGGTCATCAGCCGCCACGATCTCAGCCTCAGGGGCGAAACCGGCGGCGGCCCGGCGGAACGACGGCGTCAGCTCATCCACCCCGATCCGACCGGCGCCGGCCAAGCCGTCGACCCCGGCCATGGACGCAGCCATGATGCGAGGATTCCAAGTGAGCGGGTAGAGGTCGTCGAAGGTCATGGGAGACTCGATACCCGCCTCCCAACTCGACAGGGCGTGGACCCGCTGCGTCGAAACAACCACGATGCAGCCCGCCCCGAACGGCCTGGTGCCCGCGGTCCACAGCCGGCGCATCCCGCAGGCGTACCCGGCGTTGTCCTGGCGTCCCAGCACCAGCACATCGATGCCGGCGGACGCCATGGCATCCAGCACCCGGTCGCGGCGGGCCAGCACCAGATCGCCGCTCATTGGCGGAAAGGCTCGTAGTGGTGGGCGCCGCCCAGCAGGCGCCAGCCGTCGTCGGTCACGGCCACGATTTCCTCGGCCCGGTAGCCGCCCACGCCGTCGGTCCAGGTAACCGGCTCGAACACCAGCACCATGCCCGGCTCCAGCTCATAGGCGTCGTCGAAGGCCGGGCCCAAGTCGGTGCCGATCATGGGCATCTCCGCACTCTCCAGGCCGACTCCGTGGGCCAGGTAGAAGTGCGGCAGCCACGGCGTGTCATGGAGCTCCACTGACCGTGCGGCCCGGCCCACATCGCCCAGAGTGGCACCCGGCCGCACCACGGCCAGGGACGCGTCCAGCACCGCCATCCAGCGATCGAACAGCGACTGCTCGGCCGCAGTCGGAGCCCGTCCCACCACCCATGTGCGCCCGAAGTCCGACATGTAGCCGTGGTAGCCCACCCCGGCATCCACCCACACCAGGTCGCCTTCGGCGTAGACCGGGTTGTCGACCCCCGTGGGGAAGGCGACATGGCCGGTGGCTGTGCGGGCTCCGCCATCACGGCGGGTCGGCATGGGCTGGAAGATCGGATCGATCCCGTTCTGGTAGGCGGCGCTAGCCGCAGCGGTCCCGTTGCGATGGCTGAGGCCGGACTCCGGGTCACCGTCCCGGAGAGCGGCCAGGAAGGCTCCCGCGACCTCGGCCCGGCTGGAGCCGGGAACACACGCGGCCTGAGCCGCCTCCATGGCACGCTCGGTGTGCCGCTGGGACTGATCGATGCAGGCCAACTCGTCTTCGGTCTTCACTACCCGAGCCGGCACCAGCACCCGGCTCGCGCCGACAAGTCCGGCTCCGTCGAGAACGCCGGCGCGAGCCATGGCGCCGGTCATCCCATCCACGGCCACCCGGCGTCCGGTCACGTCCCCGAGCACGTCGGCGATGGCCTCCCCCACGCGGGCTGCGCCGTCGTCGAGCTCGGGCCATAGCGGGGGGCCTGCCTCGACACCGGAAGGGTCGTGAGCATGGAGCCGGGCCGGGCCGTCCGACGCGCTCACGATGGCTACGGCGCGCCGGTGGTTGGCATGACCGGCGTCGACCGCTTCGGGAACATGTCCGGTGGCGTAGGTCACGTGGGGACCATGCATCAGCACAGCCCCGTCGACACCCTGGGCCCGCATCTGGTGGCGCAGCCGGTTCAGCCGCTCCGATCCCATACGGCCCGGATCGGGAGCCGGCGGCGCGATCTCATCCACCGGGGCGCCGTCGCCGCTCATCGCATCACTATGCCCCGTGACGGGTTCGCTCGCGAGCAGCCTCGGTCCCGGCGCCGGAGATGAGGACGCGCATCGGGCATAATCTGGCCGCAGTCGGACGCCAGCCGAAGGAGGCAGCGCTGTGCGATCTATCGCCGACATACCCCGCCGGCAGGCCGCCGAGAACCCGGGCAAGCCCGCGCTGATCTGTCACGATCGCACGCTGACCTACCGGGATCTCGACGCCGAGTCCTCCCAGGTGGCCAACGCTCTGATCGCGGCCGGCGTCGGCTCGCAGAGCCGGGTCGGGTTCATCGGCAAGAACATCGCCGAGTACTTCACCCTCGTGTTCGGCGCGGCCAAGATCAACGCGGTCACCGTGGCCGTCAACTGGCGTCTGGTCGCGGCCGAGATGGCCTACATCCTGAACCACGCCGAGGTCGAGGTCGTCATGGTGGAGGAGGAGTTCCTCGACCATCTGGGCGCCATGGACCTGACGCGCCGCCCGCGGGTGGTTCTGGTCGGGGCAGGCGCCGCCGCCGGGGGACAGGTCCGCTACTTCGATTGGATCGACGGCCAGCCGGCCACCGATCCCGCCTATCGGTCCGTCGAGGACGACACGAGCCTCCAGCTCTACACGTCGGGAACCACCGGCCTGCCCAAGGGTGCCGAGCTCAGCAACCGCAACATCTTCTCGATAATCGGCCCGATCAGCGGGATGCTCGGCCTGCACCCCGACAGCGTGATGCTTCACGTCCTGCCCCTGTTCCACATCGGCGGCAGCGGAGTGGCCACCGTCGGGCTGTACATGGGCTGCACCAATGTGGTGCACCGCGACGTGGACCCGGCCGCGATCTTCGCCGACATTCCCGGCCATCGGGTCAACGCGGCCTTCATGGTGCCGGCGCTGCTCCAGTTCCTGCCGATGATGCCGGGCGCGTCGGACGTGGACTTCTCCTCGCTGGAGAGCATCGTGTACGGAGCGTCGCCGATCACCGAGGAAGCGCTCATCGCGTCCTTGGCCCTTCTCAAGTGCCCGCACACCCAGGTGTACGGACTCACGGAGACCACCGGAGCGCTGACCCTGCTGGTGCCGGAGGACCATGACCCGGGCGGACCGAGGGCCAAACTGCTGAGGTCGGCCGGCAAGCCGCTGCCCGGCGTGGAACTGCGCATCGTCGACGGGGACGGGCGCGACGTCGCCGCCGGCGAGGTGGGCGAGGTCTGGGCCCGGACCGTCCAGAACCTCAAGGGCTACTGGCGCGACCCGGAGGCGACGGCCGAGGCGTTCCCCGAGGGCCGCGACGACGAGGGGCTCGGCTGGTTCCGCACCGGTGACGCCGGATACATGGAGGACGGATACCTCTTCATCCACGACCGGATCAAGGACATGATCGTGTCGGGCGGCGAGAACGTGTACCCGGCCGAGATCGAGAACGCCCTGATGGCCCATCCGTCAGTGGCCGACGTGGCCGTCATCGGGATCCCCAGCGAGCGCTGGGGCGAGTCGCCCCTGGCGCTGATCGTGCCCGCGCCCGACACCGACCCCAGCGAGGAGGAGCTCCTCGCCCATTGCCGCCAGCTCCTGGCCGGGTTCAAGATCCCCGCCGCAGTCGAGCGCATCGACGCTGTGCCCCGCAACCCGTCGGGGAAGATCCTCAAGACCGATCTGCGCAAGCCTTACTGGGAAGCCCGCGACCGGCAGGTCTGACGACGCCGGACGGGACCGGAGGCCGAACTCAGCCGACGATGAGGGTGTCCTCGCCCATGATGGCGCGGCCGGACGTCTCGCGCTGGTCCTGGTGGTTGTCGGCCAGTTCCGTGGCCGGATCGCCGGCGATGCGGGTGTGCCACATCACCCGGGGCTCGGTCATGTCGAAGGGGGTGCCCCGGTGCATCAGGCGGCGGTTGTCCCACAGCGCGGCGTCGCCCGCCGACCACTGGTGGTGGTGAATCCGCGGCGGCTGGCAGGCCTCGGCGTTCAGTTCGTCGAGGAAGGCCTCCGACTGGCTCTCGGACATCCCCTCGATCCCGTAGACGTGCCGCCCGATCAGCAGGTTGGGCCGGCCGGTCTCGGGATGCACCTTCACCAGCGGTCGCAGCGACGGTTCGAGGTCGTGGAAGCCGTACATGTCGTAGCCGCCGCCCTCGGTCTTGGTCGGCATGTATCCGGACCGGCTCTGGCTGTAGTAGAGCGAGTGGTAGGCCCGCATGCCGGCCAGTCGCTGCTGGGTCTCCGTGTCCAGCGCCTCGTAGGCGGCCCGCATGTCGGCCCACCCGGTGGCCCCGCCCCGGCTGGTCACCACCTCGGCGGTGAACACCGAGCCCTTGGCCTGGAGCGGCATGTAGGTGCTGTCGTGGTGCCAGCCCTCGTTGCCCCGCAGCGACTTCACCACGTCATGGTCGGGGTCGTTGAGGATCCTGCCGTCGGCATCCACGTTGCTGAAGGCCACCGCGGTGAACTCCAGCGGGCCGAACCGCAGGGCGAAGGCGTCCTGCTCGGCCCTGGTCAGAAACTGCCCCGGGAATATCAGCAGGGCGTGCTCCAGCCAGGTCCGATGCAGGGCATCGAACGCCGCCTCGTCGATGGACGGCAGATCCACCCCCGTGACGACCGCGCCGAAGCTGGCATCAAGCGTTTCGACGTCGAACGGTTGTTGTGCCATGGCCTTGCTGAGTCGATTCTTGCGAGGTCTCACTCTATCGATATCCACAGGTTGGCTAGGCTGAACCAACTTCGGGTATCTCGCAATCCTTGACTAATGCTGCCTAGTGGCGTCGACCATCGCGGAGGCAATGGTGCGGATGTCGGACAGGCTCGACACATAGGGCGGCATGGTGTACAGGAGCCGGCCGAACGGTCTGAGCCACACGCCTCGCTCGATGAGTGCCGCCTGGGTTCTGGCGACGCGTATCGGCCTCTCCATCTCGACGACTCCGATAGCTCCGAGAACGCGAACATCTCGCACCCCTCGAAGCGAGGCTGCGGGCGCCAGCCCCGCGGCCAGCTCCGACTCGATTCGTCGCACCTCGGATCGCCAGTCGCGCGACAGCAGCAGCTTGATGCTGGCCAACGACACCGCGGCCGCGAGCGGGTTGCCCATGTAGGTCGGGCCGTGCATGAGCGCGCCCGACTCGGCCGCGTTCACTCCTTGTGAGATCTCGGGGGTGCACAGCACCGCGGCCATGGTGAGGTAGCCGCCCGTGAGCGCCTTGCCGACGCACATGATGTCGGGGGAGACGCCGGCGTGATCGCATCCGAACAGCTCGCCGGAGCGGCCGAACCCCGTTGCGATCTCGTCCGCGATCAAGGGAACCTCATGCTCGTCGCAGAGCCGCCGCACGGCGCGCAGGTAGTCCGGCGAGTAGAACCTCATGCCGCCCGCGCCCTGCACCACCGGCTCGATGATGACGGCTGCGATCTCATCGGTGTGCGCGGCCAGCAGGCCGGCGAACTCGGCGATGTGGCTGCCGTCGAACTGCTCGGCGAAGCCCGGGCTAGGCACCGGGGCAAAAAGCTGCTCAGGCAGCATGCCGGTGAACATCGAGTGCATCCCGTTGACGGGATCGCACACCGACATGCAGCCCAGGGTGTCGCCGTGGTAGCCGCCCCGCACGGTGAGCAGGCGCCGGCGAGCGGGACGGCCCACACCCCGGGCGAACTGCAGCGCCATCTTGATGGCTACCTCCACCGACACCGAGCCCGAGTCGGCCAGGAAGACGTGCTCGAGCCCCCCGGGCGCGATGTCGACCAGCGTCTCGGCTAGCTCGACTGCGGGGTGGTGGGTCACCCCGCCGAACATCACGTGCGCCATGTCCCCCAGCTGGCCGCGGACGGCCTCGTCGAGCACCGGGTGGCGGTACCCGTGGATGGCCGCCCACCATGACGACATGCCGTCGATCACCTCCGAGCCGTCCGACAGGGTCAGCCTCACTCCCCGGGCCGACGTCACCACGATCGGGTCATTCGCCGCCGGCATCGGCGCGTAGGGGTGCCACACCCGCTGCCGGTCGCGCTCAAGCAGCGACTTCCCTGTCACGCATTCAGTCTCGACACTGACTTCCGCCAAGAAGCGCGGCTCCACGAACCCAAGGCCTATCACGGTGAGTCCCCGCATTCTGGGAGCGCCTACAGTTGACGCCGTGCGCACTGGCGTGTTCCTGTTCGGTGGGGTCGAGATGGACGATGCCGGTGCGGGGCTGCCTGTTCCCACCGACCGGCGCTACGGCTCCAAGGAGGTGTGGCGGGCCACCGAGCGGATCATCGACATGGGGGTGGTGTGTGACCGGTTGGGGTTCGACTCGTTCTGGCTGACGGAGCACCATTTCCAGTACGAGGGCTACGAGGTGATCCCCAACGGGATCTTGGTGGGGACCATCCTGGCCGAGCGCACCGAGAGCATCCGGATCGGGATGGCGTTCAACATCGTGCCGCAGTGGCATCCGCTCCGGTTGGCCGAGGACTTCGCGACAATGCACAACGTCTCCGGCGGCCGCGGCATCCTCGGAGTGGGACGGGGCACGGTGCCGCGCGAGGCTGAGACGCTGGGCACCCAGATCGGCAGCTTCGACAATCCCGACAAGGCCGCCGCCGGCGAGTTGAACCGCAAGCAGTTCGACGAGGCCATGGAGGTCATCCTCCGAGCATTGAACAACGACACCTTCAGCTTCCATGGCGACGTGTATGACCTCCCGCCGGCCGGCATCCCCGACCGGGGCGGGTTCGTGTCTGAGCTGTCGCTGGTACCGAGACCTCTCTATCCCTACGAGATCTGGCAGGCCGCCAAGTCGCCGGCCACGCTCGAGCAGATCCCCCGATGCGGGTGGGGAGGGGTGTTCTGGAACTACCACCACTCCATCGTCAAGGAGCGCTGGGAGCAGTTCGCCGAGCGATACCTAGCCCATCACGGGCGCGAGCTGGGTCGCGGCGAGCACCGCATGCTCGTGCAGAACGTCCGGGTCGAGGACACCCGTGAACAGGCCATGGCGTCGGTACGCGACGGCCACGACGAGCTGTGGAAGTTCCTCGGTCCCTACGGGTGGAGCAAGGGCTATCTCGACAAGGACGGCCAACCGGCCAAGCCTGGGCTGATCCCCACCCTGGAGCAGTCCATCGACCAGAAGGTCTGGGCGGTGGGAAGCCCCACCGACGTGGCTGAGGCCCTCAGCTGGTACGACGAGCAGATCGGAATCGAGAACCTCCTGCTGTTCCCGGCAATGCCCGGCGACCCCTACGAGAAGGTCGAGGAGCAGTTGCACCGCATAGCCGAGGAAGTCCTGCCCCTGCTGTCCTAGCCGAGCCCACCCGGCCGGCGGGTCCTGTCGGTTCGCGGTCGAAAGTCGTAGGGTCTGACTGCTCCTACCGCCGATGCAGGAGGCTAAGAATGCTGGGACTTTCGGCCGACGAACTGCTGACCACGACCCGCGCCGTTCGCAGGCGCCTGGACTTCGACCGGGCGGTCGATCCCGGGCTGATAACCGAATGCCTGGACATCGCGCTCCAGGCGCCCAGCGGCGGCAACCGCCAGGACTGGGTGTGGATGGTGGTTGCCGACCCAGCCAAGAAGGCGGCGCTGGCCGACCTATATCGCCAGGCGTGGGCCGCCTACCGCGAGTCGCCCTACTTCCCCACCAATGAACCACCTCATGAGGACCCCGCCGTTCAGGCATCCTTCGAACGGATCGCGGATTCGGCCCAGTACCTCTCCGACAACCTCGAACGGGCTCCGCTGTTCCTGATCCCGTGCCTGGCCGTGAGTCGCGTCGACCGACCGTCTTGGGGCGGCGCGGCATCAAGGCTCGGATCGGTGATACAAGCGTCGTGGAGCTTCATGCTCGCCGCCCGGGAACGGGGACTGGGGACATGCTGGACCACCTTGCACCTGGCCTACGAGCAGCAAGCCGCCGAGATCCTGGGAATCCCGTACGACGAGTGCACGCAGGTCGCACTCATCCCCATCGCCCACACCATCGGCACCGACTTCCGCCCCGGTATGCGAGAGCCGCTGACCAAGGTGCTGCACTGGGACGAATGGAAGGGCGCCGCGCCGTCCTGACCGGCAGGAGTCCATGAGCGCCATCGAAGAGGTAGCTGCCGAGGACGCCGGAGCACAGCTGTGAGCGACTGGGACGGCATCGCTTCCGCCGCTCTGGACGCCGTCGTGGACGCCAACCGGCTCCGCCAACCCCGGGATCTCGACGGCGGAGACCCCCGAACGGCGCTGTCGGCGACCGGACAGCCGGTGGTGTCGTTCGCCTCCAACGACTATCTCGGACTCACCCAGCACCCCGCCGTGCGGGCCGCGGCCCGGACCGCGATCGACGACTACGGCACCGGCTCAGGATCGGCCCGGCTGATCGTGGGGTCGCGTCCCGTGCACAGCCGCCTCGAGGAGCGCATCGCAGCCTGGCGCGGGGCGGAGGCCGCAGTGCTGTTCACCACCGGATACGCGGCCAACCTGGGCGCCATCGCCACGATGGGCCGGTGGGCGTCGGTGCTCTGCTCCGACGAGCTCAACCACGCGTCGATCATCGACGGCTGCCGTCTGGCCCAGGCGCCGACGCACGTCTACCCCCACTGCGACCCGGCCGCAGTCGACGACATGCTGGGGCGCTCCGAGGGCCCCGGCATGGTGGTCACCGACTCGGTCTTCTCCATGGACGGCGACCTCGCGCCGATCGGCGAACTGTCGGCCGTGTGCGCGACCCACGGGGCACTGCTCGTGCTCGACGACGCCCACCTCGTCCTGGACCATCCCGAGCCGCTGCACCCGAACTGCCACCTATTGCGGGTGGGGACCCTGTCCAAGGCGGTCGGCGCGCTGGGCGGCTTCGTGACCGGACCCCGGACGTTCATGGACCTGCTCGTCAATGCGGCCCGCTCCTACATCTTCACTACTGCGGCCGCCCCAGCCGCAGCCGCAGCCGCGGCCGCCGCCATCGACGTGATCGACTCCGGAGAAGGCGACGCGCTCAGGAGGCAGCTGCGGACCAACATCGATCGCATCCGGCCCGGCCACCCGAGTCCCATCATCCCGATCATCGTCGGCGCCGAGGACAAGGCACTGGCCGTCTCCGACACACTGGCGAGACAGGGCATCCTGGTTCCCGCCATCCGGCCCCCGACGGTGCCGGCCGGAACGTCACGACTCCGGGTCACCGTCTCGGCCGCCCACTGTGACGCCGACCTCGACCGGCTGGTCGACGCGCTCCGCCGGGCAGGGATCGATGCCTGATCCAGCAGTTGCGCCGGAAGATTCGGCCCGCCGCCCTGATGTCGTGGTCTTCGTCGCCGGCACCAGCACCGAGGTGGGGAAGACCTGGGTGGCGGCCGAGCTGGCCCAGGTTCTGCGGGACATGGAGTGTGTCGTCGCGGCGTGCAAGCCCGTCCAGTCCTACGACCCGGATGAGGCCGGCCCGACCGACGCGGCTGCGCTGGCCGCGGCCACCGGCCAGCACCCTGATGACGTCTGCCCGCCCGAGCACACCTATCCGGTGCCGCTGGCCCCGCCCATGGCCGCCCGCAAACTCGGTCGGATCTGCCCCACCGTCGACGAGCTGGCGGCCGGATGCCGCTTCAGGGCAACGGTCGACATCGGGCTGGTGGAGGGCGTGGGCGGCCTCTACTCGCCGCTGGCATCGGACGGGCACAACCTTGACCTGATCGAGCGGATCGAACCTGACCTGGTCATCGTGGTGGCGTCGGCCGCTCTCGGCGGCATCCACGACTCGATGGCCTGCACGCTGCCGCTGTCCGCCTACCGCCACGCGGTGTTTCTCAACCGCTTCGATCCCCGGATCGAGGTCCACGCCCTGAACGTGCAGTGGATGCGCGACGCGGGCCTGGCCGTAGCGACCAATCTGTCCGAACTGGCCGACATCGTCTGCACGGCCCTCCGAGGACGGCCCCGCGGCGATGCTTGATCTATTCTGCGGTGTGAGATGAGCTTGCAAGTCAGCGACAAGTTTCCTGGGCTTAGAGGAGACATCTTCGGGGGGATGACCGCGGCCGTGGTGGCCCTGCCGCTGTCGCTGGCCTTCGGAGTCGCTTCAGGGCTCGGAGCTATCGAGGGTCTCTACAGCGCCGTCGTGGTGGGCATGCTGGCCGCACTGCTGGGCGGATCGAAAACCCAGATCTCAGGACCCACCGCCCCGCTGTCGGTCGCGATGGCGGTCGTGTTCGTCGACTACGCCGACGGGGAACTCAACAAGGCGCTGGCCATCGTGGCCATGGCCGGAATCATCCAAGTACTGCTCGGTGCCCTGCGGCTCGGCACCTTCGTGGCCTACACGCCCTATGCGGTGGTGTCGGGGTTCACCAGCGCCGTCGGCTTGATCATCATCATTGTCCAGGTGCTGCCTTTCTTCGGCACGGAGGTAGCCCTCGGCGGCGCGCTCAAGTCGCTGCGCGAATGGCCCGACGCCATCACCAACGTCGACGCGGGCGCGCTCACGCTGGGGCTCATCACCCTGGCGGTGTGCATCTTCTGGCCGGGGCGGCTGCAGCGATTCCTGCCGCCGTCGGTGGCCGCGTTGATTATCGGAACGCTGGTCGGCGTGTTGTGGCTGAGCGACGCACCAACGATCGGTGAAGTGCCCACCGGACTCCCCGACCTGGTAGTGCCGGAGATCAGTTTCGGCGATCTGGGCAGTGCGCTGCCGGCCGCGGTCACTATCGCCCTGCTCGGCTCCATCAACAGCCTCCTCACCGCCAGGGTGGCCGACTCGCTGACCCGCCAGAACCACGACCCCAGCCGCGAGCTGATGGGCGCCGGGGTGGCCAACGTGGTGGTGGCGTTCATCGGCGGAGTCCCCGGCGCCGGGGCCACGTCGTGCACGGTGGCCAACGTGAAGGCCGGCGGCCGCTCCAGGGTCTCCGGAGTGCTGTGCGCCACGATCCTGGCCGCTCTGGTCCTGGGACTGGGGCGCTACGTCGACGCCATACCCCACGCCGTGCTGGCCGGCATCCTCATCAAGATCGGGTTCAACATAATCGACTGGCGCTACCTGGCCCATATCCATCGCGTCCCGAAGGAGAACGTGGTGGTCCTGGCGCTGACTCTCAGTCTGTCCATCGTCTCGGACCTGGTGATCGCCGTGGCAGTAGGCCTGGTGATGGCCGCGCTGACCGGGGCCCGCCAGGTGGAGCGCCTGGAACTCGACAAGGTGATCTCCACCCCGCTGCTCGACATGACCTTCCTGGCCGACCCCGAAGCAGAGGACGACGCAGGGTTCGACTTGGACTCCGACGACGACCCGTTCGCGGCCCGGGTCGGCCTTCTGTCGCTGCGGGGCAGCTTCACGGCGGCCTCGTCCACCAGGCTCTTCAAGACCATCAACCACGACATGAACGAGCACGAGGTGGTGATCTTCGACTTCACCGACACCGTCCACGTGGACGACAGCGCCGCTCTGGCCATCGGCCAGCTGGCCGACACGGCGCGCGACGCCGACACCCAGTGCATCGTCCTGGGCATGTCCGGCATGACCGACACCAGCGTCCACGCGCTGGACGTGCTGCGGGAGATCCCCGAGGAGAACTTCGTCGAGGATCTCGACGAAGCTCGGATCGTCGCCCGCCGTCTACTCGACGCCTAACCTTCCCGACAGGTCAGGTGAGGATCCCGGCCCGCTCTCTCGGGTGCAAGGGATGGTCGAACGGCCGCACACCGAAGCGGCGGGCCAGCTCGAAATAGCCGCGGTAGAGGCCCGCCCCGGCGGCAGCCTCGTCGTAGCCGCCGGTGGCTTCGGCGTGAGCCGACAACCGGTACCAGGCCACCCCCGGGTCGGCGTGGTGGACATGGTGGAGGTTGTTGTAGAGATACAGCATGCTGAAGAAGCGTCCCGACCGGATCACCGCTGAGCGGGTGGCGCCCTCCACCCAGCGGTGCTCGCAATAGGACCTCATCAGGGTCAGGGAGTTCCCCAGATACGTGGCCCCGAGCACGTACTGCCACCAGGGGACCCCCATGACCACCACCACGAAGACGACCAGTGCGGCCGCGGCAGCCACATGCGCCGACCACCAGCGGGCCAGCTCCCGGTCGCCCCGGTAGATCTCGCGGGCCTCATGTACCAGCACCCCCGCGATGTATCGGGGCGGTCCCAGCACCAGGCGGCCGAGCAGGGTGTGGTGGGCCAGCAGGAAGGCCCGGCCCAGGCGGCCCTTGGACTCCCACTGCTCGGCGCTCACATAGAAGCTCTCGCTGTCATCGATCGGGTCGGTCAGTTCGGGGCAGTCGTGATGGGCCCAGTGGGAGCGCCGGTACACCAGGTAGGGCAGGTGCAGCGACATGGGCAGCGAGCCCAGCAGAGCATTCAGCCGCTGGCTTCTGAACGGGTGGCCGTGGATGGTCTCATGCTGGAGCGAGCCGTGCCATGCCGCGATCAGACCCAGTGCGAGGACCGTCAAGAGCCAGGGAGTAACGCCGTGGAGGGCCAGCACGGCCAGCCACAGGCCGTGCACCGCGACTGCAACCGCGACCGTGCGCCACTCCACGGTCGGCCCAGAGGCCGAGCGAACAGGCGCCTCGGCAGCCATCGCACCTCCAATGTCGCGACAGATTCGGAACGATCCCCCAGTCCCGTTCCATCAACGTAGGAGATCCGACCCTCAATCCGGGCGATGACTTGCACACAATCCGTAGCATTCTCGCACAAAGCACAAGATCTGTAGCGCTAACACAACAAATGTTGTAGTATTGCTACACCATGGCAAGCCAGACGGAGCTGGTCAACCGCTTCCGGGAGCGGCTCGGCGAGTTGGTCGCCGACACCAGACAGTCGCGATCGGACTTTGCTGCCGACGCCGGGATCGACCGGTCCACGCTCTCGCAGCTCCTGTCCAGCCGCAACCATCGCCTTCCCCGGGTGGAGACCCTGGCCGCAATCGCGGAGTCATCGGCCGTCTCGGTGGACTGGCTGCTCGGCCTGTCCCACGGCGGCCCGGCCCGTGCCGACATCGTCCACGAGGAATTCGCGCTGAACCTCGACGAGCTGAGTCCGCTCGACGAGGCCTGGATCGAATGGCACGAACAGTCGGCCGGCTCGAAGGTCCGCACCCTGCCCGCCTCGCTGCCCGACCTGCTCAAGACGGAGGCCGTGATCCGCCATGAGGTCCAGCGCTACACCACGGTCAGGCCCGAGCAGCGGATCGAGACGGCCACCGCGCCGCTCGAGCTCGCCCGGGCGTCGGGAAGCGATCTGGAATGCTGCAACTCCATCCAGGCCATCGAGGGTCTCGCCCGGGGGTGGGACGTCTGGGGATCGCTCGAGCACCGGCACCGGGTGGCACAGCTCGACCAAATGATCGAGCTGTGCGAGGAGCTGTACCCGACATTCCGGTGGTTCCTCTACGACGGCCGTCAGCGGTACTCCGCCGCGGTCACCGTCTTCGGCCTGGACCGGGCCGTGCTGTACCTGGGACAGATGTATCTCGTGCTCAACAACCGCAACCATGTCATGACGTTCGTCAAGCACTTCGACGACCTGATCCGGGTGTCGGTGGTGCAGCCGCCGGGGGTCCCCAACCTCCTGCGAAAGCTCCGGTCCGAGATCACCTGACCAGAGGCCGAGCGGCCGCGCCGGTAGGATTCGCAGTCGTGACCGCCGCCGACCGCACCGTGTCGTTCGAGCCGGAGCGGTTCGAGACGATCCGGGTCGACATCTCCGATCACGTCTGCCGCGTCACCCTCGACCGGCCCGAAGTGCTGAACGCCTTCAACGATCGGATGCGCCAGGAGATCCGGTCCACCTGGCGGGCGCTGCGCACGATGGACGAGGCGAGGGTCGTGGTGGTGACCGCCACCGGCGACAAGGCCTTCTGCGTGGGCGTCGACCGCTCCGACCCTCTGGTGGCCCTCGAGGGCACGGGCGACAAGCTCTACGGCACCTCCAACAACTACATGTACGACGACCCCGGCGACGACATAGGACCCAAGGCGTGCGACCTGTGGAAGCCGGTGATCGCCGCGGTCAACGGCATCTGCTGCGCCGGTGCCTTCTACCTGGTGGCCGAATCCGACATCATCATCGCCGCGGAGAGCGCCACCTTCTTCGACCCCCACGTGACCTACGGGATGGCCGCGGTGTACGAGCCGATGAAGCTGGTGCCGCGGATGCCGCTGGGCGAGGTCCTGCGGCTCGCTCTGGTCGGAAACCACGAGCGCATGACGGCACAGACCGCGCAACGGGTCGGGTTGGTATCGGATGTGGTGCCCCTCGCCGAGCTGCAGGACGCCGCCGGCCGGCTGGCGAAGATCATCGCCTCGCAGCCGCCCGACGCCGTGCAGGGCACCCTCCGGGCCATCTGGGCCGCCAGCGACATGGGCCGCCTCGATGCGCTGGCGATGGCCCCGTCGATCCTCACCACCGGAACCAGCGTCGACGCGCTGGCCGAGGGACAAGCCACCTTCTCGGAGGGCAAGCGAATCGAACCCCGCCTGCGCTAACCCGACTAGGTTCCGGCCGGGGTGCCACTGCTAGGTTGAGCCTGCCAGTTGATGCTGCCGGCCTGCGGAGCGCGCCATGACCGAGCCCTACCCGAACACACTCATCTTCGTCGACCTGCCCACCGACGAGCCCGACCGGGCCGAGCAGTTCTACCACGAGGTATTCGGCTGGAAGATCAACCCGCGCCCGGCCGGGTCGTTCTACCAGGTGGTGCCCGGGCAGAACTTCAAGCTCCCCGACGGCACCCAGGGTCCCACCGGCAACCTTCACCTGGGCATCACCAACGCCACCAACCGGCGTCCCCACCCCACCGACGAGGGCCTCGAGCCCCGGCACCTCTGCCGCGACGGGCACTCCATACGCCTCTGGATCCTCGTGTCGCCCGACGACGACATGGACGCCATCTCCGACCGGGCCGTGGCCCGCGGCGCCACCGACCTGTGGCGTCACCACTACTTCGGCGAATTCAACGGCTACAACAATGCCTTCACGGATCCCTGGGGCAACACCCTGGTGCTGTGGACCTACGGCGGCGACGAGCCCGACATCCCCGACGGATGGACCCAGGAGTAACCGGACATGGCCGACACATACACAGTCCATCCGCCCCACGCCCGCTGGACCCATGTGGCGCTGCGGGTCACCGACATCGACGCCAGCATCGACTGGTACACCACTCACACGCCGCTCAAGCTGCTGGACAAGCGGGAGGACTCCGACGGCTACGGCGCCTGGCTGGGACACGACGACTCCCCCGACAAGCCATTCATCCTGGTGCTGGCCCAATTCTTCCCCGAGTCCGACCCGTTCAAGGACGCGCCCATCGCCACGCTGGCGCCCTTCGCCCACCTGGGCGTGGAGGTGACCAGCCGGGAAGAGCTCGACGCCGCCGCTGAGCAAGCCAGGGCCGAGGGCTGCCTGGCCATGCCTCCCACCGATATGCCCGCACCCATCGGGTACATCTGCATGATCAGCGATCCCGACGGCAACATGATCGAGCTCAGCTACGACCAGGGCGTCTACGCGCACGCCCAGAAGGTGATGCGCTGAGCGCCTCCGACGCGGGGAGCGACGCGGCCGAAGCGACACGATCCGTCGCAGCGTCCTACCTGGCCTCGTTCGCCACGGGCGACCCTGAGGCGGTGGCCGCGCACGTCGGCGACAACTTCGTCAATCAGCACACCAGCGCACTGGGATCGCCCAGCCAGGGCAAGACGGCGTACCTGGAGCGTCTGGGCGAATTCCTGACCACGTTCTCGGGTCTGACATACGAGACCGCCGACATTGTGGTCGAGGGCGACCGGGCGGCTGCGGCCTACGTGATGCGGGCCGAAGTGGACGGAACCCCGATCGAGATCCAAGGCGTGATGCGGCTGACGATCCGGAACGGGCTGATCGAGCGCCGGGTCGACTACTTCGACAGCCTGACCTTCCTGCGCCAGACCGGCCAGGCCTAGCCAGGCAATCCATTCAAGCCATCCACTCGTAAGCTGCCGACGGTGCTCCCCCGGCTGAGGTCGATCATCCTGGTTGCCGCGTTGCTTGCAGCCGCCTGCGGCGGCACGGCGAGCAACGAGTCTGCAGACGCCGGCCCGGCGACCTCGCTCGCGGCCGCCACAACCGCCCCGACCACAACCGGGGCGGTCACAACCACATCCACCACCACAACCACGACCGGGCCGGCCACCTCCACCACGACCACGTCAACAACCACAACCGCCCCGACCACCACCACGTCCACCACCACGACGGTGCCGCCAACCGAGGCCGAGGGGCTGGGCGACAGCTTCTACCCGTTCCTGGGCAACGGCGGATACGACGCCGTCCACTACGAGATCGACCTCGACGTCGATCCGGCGGCCAACACCATCTCGGCGCTGACGTCGATCACCGCTCAGGCCACCAAGGACCTCGAGGCATTCAACCTGGACCTGTCCGGGCTTGAAGTCCATTCGGTGACCGTCGACGGTGCCCACGCCGAGTTCTGGAGATCGGGCCACGAACTGACCGTCCAGCCTGCGAGCCCGCTCGCGGCGGGTTCGCAGTTCGAGACGGAGGTCGCCTACTCCGGCTCGCCCGAGCCGCTCGACGACCCCGGAGTGCCTTTCGCCAAGATGGGCTGGATCCACCGGGACGGCGTGGTCTACACCGCCAGCGAGCCATCGGGAGCAATGACATGGTTCCCGGCCAACAACCATCCGACCGACAAGGCCACCTTCGAGATCCAGGTGACCGTGCCCGAGGGCCTCGTCGCGGCCGCCACCGGCCTCCTCATCTCCGAGACGACCGAGAGTGGCGAGACCACTTCTGTGTGGCGGATGGACGACCCCATGGCCACCTACCTGGCGGCCGTCTACATCGGTGACTTCGAGCGCATCGACCACGGACCGCTCTACGACGGCGGCCCGATCACTCGCGACTACTTGCCCCGCGACGCCCCGGCCGAGATGGCGCAAGCGCTGTCGGTCACGCCGGACGTGATCGCCTTCCTGGAGGAGCGCCTCGGTCCCTACCCGTTCGACGCCTACGGCACCATCGTGATGCCGTTCCCGCTCGGCTTCGCGCTCGAGAACCAGACGCTCTCCATTCACGGACCGGCCACCATCGGGCCCGGCATCATCGCCCACGAGGCCGCCCACCAGTGGCTGGGCAACTCGGTCTCGCCCGACGACTGGAGCGAGATCTGGATGAACGAGGGCTTCGCCACCTACCTGCATCTCATGTTCGAAGCAGAGCACTTCGGAGCGGACTTCAACGACGCGATGACCCAGGTTCACGCGTGGCTGTCCGCGGAGGGCATCGGACCGCCGAGGGGCATCGAGATCCAGGACCTGTTCGGCGCATCGGTCTACTACCGGGGCGCGGCGACTCTGCACGCCCTGCGCCTCCGCATCGGCGACGACACCTTCTACGAGATCCTGAGGACCCACTACGACCGGTCGGCCGGCGGCACCACCAATACCGATGAGTTCCTCGGGATAGTCGAGGAGTTCACCGGCTCCGACGCCGTCGCCCTGGTCGAGTCCTGGCTGTACGACGAGACAGTCCCGGCCTTTCCGTGACCGGCACGGAGCGCTACACCCACGGCTATCACGAGGTCATCCTCGAGTTCTACCGGCGACGAACGGCCGAGGTGTGCGCTGCCTTCCTGCTGCCGCGACTGGAGCCCGACGCCGCGGTGCTGGACATGGGGTGTGGCCCCGGCACGATCACCGTCGGGCTGGCCCGCCGCGCCCGATCGGTGGTCGGCGTGGACACCTCAGCCGAAATGGTCGAGGCAGCCCGCCGCCGGGCCCGCGAGGAGGACGTCGACAACGCCAGCTTCGAGTTGGGCTCCGCCTACGACCTCCCGTTCGAAGACGACAGCTACGACGTGGTCTACGCCCACCAGCTGCTGCAGCACCTGTCCGACCCGGTCCGGGCGCTGCGGGAGGCCCGGCGGGTGCTGCGCCCCGGCGGGCTGGTTGCAGTGCGCGACTCCGACTACCAGACGATGGTCCACGCGCCGGTCGAATCAGCCCTGAAGCACTGGCTGCGCCTGTACCACGAGGTGGCCGGGGCCAACGGCGCCGAGCCCGACGCCGGGCGCTTCCTGCCCGGGTGGGTGCGGGCCGCCGGCTTCGTGGACCCGGTGGTCACAACCAGCACCACCACCTACGCCGACGCGGCCGGACGCGAACTCTGGGGAGGCATGTGGGCCGGCCGGGTGACCGACAGCGACTTCGCCGACCACGCCGTGGAGGGCGGATTCGCCATGCGAGGCGACCTGGTGGCGATCTCGGCCGCCTTCCGCCGCTGGGCCGACAACCCAAGCGGCTTCTGGGCCTGGCTCAACGGCGAGGTGGTCGCCGTCAAGCCGGGGCTATCGGCAGTCGTCGATCACTGACGCGAAGCCGCCGATGGTCTCGGCGTAGCCCTCGACCGCCGTCGGCCGCAGAACTGCAGCCAGGTTGAGGCTGGCGCTGGTGAAGCCGAGGGCGGTCACCTCTCTGACTTGTTCGGGGATCTCCGAGGGCGCCCCGGCAATGGCGTAGCGACGGATCCAGTCCTCGGTGACCAGGTCGAACAGCTCCGGCGGGTCGTAGCGGTCCAGGTCGAAGTACCAGCCGGTCGCCCGGGTCAGAGCCTCGTCGATGGCGGCGAGCCGGTCGGGATCGATCTCCGCCGGCCGGATGATGGCCAAGTAGTGGGCCACGTAGCGCACTACCGATCGCCGGGCCAGGTCGCCGTCGGACGACACGCACAGCGTCAGGCGAGGCGCGATGTCGATGTCGGCGACGTCCCGGCCCGCCCGAGCCGCTCCCTCGGCCAGCCAGCTGTAGTACTGGCGGGCGATCTCCGGCGTGAAGTGCCTGGCCCCGACCAGGGCGATGTCGGCCAGTTCGCCGGCCAGGCGCATCACCTGCGGGCTGCGGGTGCCCACCGAGATCGGCACCCCCACTTCGGGTGGTCGCACCAGCCCGGCGCCGTCGATGGGGAACATCTCGCCCTCGAGCTGCACCGTCTCGCCGGCCAGGAGGCCACGGATCCCGATGATCGCCTCGCGGAGCGCCCGCACCGGCCGGGGGTAGTCGATGCGCAGGTCCTCCAGGCCGGCGCCCACTCCGATGCCGAGGAACATCCGGCCGCCGGACAGCTCCTGCAGGGTGGCCACCGCACCGGCCAGCATCGCGGGATGGCGGGAGTAGGGGTTGGTGACCATCGAACCGATGTGGATCCTGCTGGTGGCCTGGGCGACCAGCCCCTGAAGCACGAAACAGTCGGGCCAGAACACCACGTCGGACACACCGAACCGGTCGAAACCGGCCTGCTCGCAGCGGACCGCCAACTCGACGAAGTCGCCCGGGCCCATGCCCGGGCTGATCTCAGCTTCCAACGTGACCGTCATTGAGCCATCCGGCTTCGGTTCGCCCGCGTCATGATCACCGACGATAATCAGCGACCCCAGCGGCGACCCATCGGGAGCGACAGTGAGTTCAACAGGTGCAGACGGCCGGGTAGTGATGTTGTCGGGGGCCAACCGGGGCATCGGGGCTGCCATCGCCGAGCGGCTGGCCGCCGACGGCTACCGGCTCAGCCTCGGGGCGCGCCGGGTGGACGCCTTGGCTGACAGTGCTCCCGACATCGGGTCCGACCGGGTGCTGCTCAACTACCACGAGGCCACCGACCTGGACTCGGCCCGCCGCTGGGTCGATGCGACCATCAACCGCTTCGGCAGAGTCGACGTGCTGGTCAACTGCGCCGGAATCGTCGACCGCACCGGGCTGGAGAACATGGACGAGAACGTGCTCGACGACATGTGGGCGGTGAACGTGAAGGGGCCGCTGCGGCTCACCCGGCTGGCTCTGCCCCATCTGCGGCAGTCGGGATCGGGCCGGGTGATCAACATGGCCTCACTGTCGGCCAAGCGGGTCAAGGGCGACGCCATCGTGGGCTACTCCATGACCAAGTACGCGCTGCTGGCCCTGTCCCACGCCATCCGCCAGATCGGCTGGGACGACGGCATCCGGGTGACGGCCGTCTGCCCCGGTCCGGTGGCCACCGACATGATGGATCCCGACGACGAGACCATCACCCAGCCGGAGGACGTGGCCGACCTGGTGGCCACCATGATCGCCCTGCCCAACACCGCCTCGGTGTCGGAGCTATTGGTCAACTGCCGGCTGGACGCCTGGGCCTAACCGCTAGGCCGCGGTTCGCTTGGCGGCAGTGGGCCGCGGCCGCCTGTTGTTGCTCCGCCGGCGCCGCGACTGGTTCTTGGTACCCCCACGAGCAGGCTTGCGAGACTTCTGCTTGGCATCGGGGTGCCGTGGCCCGCCATCGGCACGTCGCGGCTGTGAGTCGACTGCGGGTTGACGGGTTGGACCGGCGATCACCGCCGGCTCCATGGAGCGGCTCGCGCCACCGTCGAGCGACCGGAGGGCGGTGAAATCCACATCGGTGAGCGGCTGCTGCAGGTCCAGTTCGCGTTGCATCTGCCGCAGTTCCTCGACCTGACCGGGCTGCACGAGCGAGACCACGACACCGCCGCGGCCGGCCCGGGCGGTGCGCCCCGACCGGTGGAGGTAGGTCTTGTGGTCGCCGGGGGGGTCGTAGTGGATCACGGCGCTCACGTTCTCGACATGGATGCCCCGAGCGGCGACGTCGGTCGCAATCAGCGCCTCCACCTTGCCGGCCGCGAAGGCCTGCAGTGCTCGGGTGCGCTGGTTCTGGCTCCGGCCCCCGTGGATCGCGGCGGCGCGAACACCGATCCGGTCGAATCGGCGGGCCAGCCGGTCGCAGCCGTGACGGGTCCGGCAAAACACAATCGCCGAGCCAGCGGCGGTGACCGCGTCGGCGGCCACCTCGGTGCGTTCGGTGCTGGACACGTTCCAGAACAAATGGTCGGCCGCGACCACATCGGGCGTCTCCTCACCGATCTCGTATCGCACGGGACGATGCTGGTAGTCGCGGGTGAGTGACGCCACATCACCGTCGAGCGTGGCTGAGAACAGCATCGTCTGCGGCTCCGGCGCGGTCTGGTCGAGCAGGCGCCGCACAGCGGGGATGAACCCCATGTCGGCCATCCGGTCCGCTTCGTCTATGACGACTCTGTCGACTGCGGACAGGCTGACCTCTCGCTGATCGATCAAGTCTTCGAGGCGGCCGGGACAGGCCACCAGGATGTCGACGCCTCTGCGCAGCGACCTGCGCTGGGCGTCGTAGCCGACGCCGCCGTAGACCACAGCGGTGCGAACACCGCCGGCGAAGGACCGGATCTCGGTCATGATCTGGTCGGCGAGCTCGCGGGTCGGGGCCAGCACGAGCGCTTTGGGCTTGTGCGGTCCGGCCCGGCCGACATTGGCCACGAGCGGTATCCCGAAGGCCAGCGTCTTTCCCGACCCGGTGGGGGCGCGGCCGCAGATGTCGTGTCCGGCCAAGGCGTCGGCCAGGACGGCCGCCTGGATCTCGAACGGCTTGGTGATGCCGCGCGACGCGAGGGCGCGGTCTATGGAATGGGGGACGCCCAACTGGGCGAAGGTGGGGGACATTGTTCTCCTTGCCCGCGTCATGCAGGCGAATAACAGGGTTCGGTTGCGCCTCAGGAATCAGGAGGCCCGGCGGATGTCTCGGGTTTGGTTCACCATGACCGGAAGAACCAACACCCGTCTGCGAACCCGCCAGCCGGACGTCCCGACTGGATATCCACAGGCTAACGGCGCATGCGCGGCGATCCTCAGCCGCCGCTCCACAGGCCCTCGCGCTCGAGGCCGGCCATGACCTCCTCGATGCCGGCCCGCAGCGTGTCGACCAGCCAGTCGATCTGGTCTGTGGTCAGCACCAGCGGCGGCGACAGCACGTTGAGGCGCCCGATGGGACGCACCAGCAGGCCCCGTGCGTCGCAGGCGTCGGAGATCCGCCGGCCGATCTCCACCTCCGGCGGGAACATCTCCCTGGTGTCGCGGTCGGCAACGTTCTCCAGGCACATCATGAAGCACTTGCCGCGGATGTCGCCCACGATGGGCAGATCGCTGAGGGTGTGCAGGCGCTCCTCGAAGTAGGGACCGACCCGCCGCACGTGGCCACAGAGGTCCTCACGCTCGAAGATCTCGATGTTGGCCAGCGCGGCCGCGCATGACACCGGGTGCCCCGAGTAGGTGTAGCCGTGGGCGAACTCCGCGCCGGGCGCCTGCGGCACCGAGATCACTTCGTAGATCTCGTCGGAGAGCAGGGTGGCCGACAGCGGCGCGTACCCCGATGTGAGTCCCTTGGCGGAACTGATGATGTCGGGCTGGATGTCGAACACGTCCCTGCTGGCGAAGAAGTGCCCGAGCCGGCCGAAGGCGGTGACCACCTCGTCGGAGACGTAGAGGATTCCGAACTCCCGGCAGGCTTCGCGCATCCTGGGGAGGTAGCCGGGTGGCGGCACCAGCACCCCGCCCGCCCCCATGATCGGCTCGGCGAAGAAGGCGGCCACGTTCTCCGCGCCCAGCTCCTCGACCTTGGCCCTGAACTCGTCGACGAGGTGATCGGTGTACTCCTCCGGGGTCATGCCACCGGATCGCCGGTAGATGTCGGGGCCCTCCACCCGGGTGATGAGCGGTTCGCCGATGATGTCGAAGCCGATGTGGTCGTGGGCCACCCCGGTGAGCGACATGGCCAGGTAGCTGGAGCCGTGGTAGCTGTTCACCCGGGTGATGATGGTCTTCTTGTCGGGCTGGCCGAGACGGTTGAAGTAGAAGTGGATGATCCGCACCGCAGTGTCGTTGGCATCCGACCCGGACAGCCCGAAGAACGCATGGTTGAGGTCTCCCGGCGCCAACGAGGCCAGCTTGTGGGCCAGGGTGGCACCCGGCACCGACGTGGTGTTGGTGAAGGGCGAGTAGTAGGCCAGCTTGCGGGCTTGGGTGGCCATGGCGTCGGCGATCTCGGCCCGGCCGTAACCGGCGTTCACGCACCACAGCCCACCCTGGGCGTCGAGGTAGCGACGGCCGTCGGAGTCGTAGACATAGGCGCCCTCGGACTCGGCCATCACCAGGGCGCCCTCGTCCCTCCAGACGGCGAAGTCGGTGAAGGGGTGGATGTAGTGCGCTACGTCCTTCCGCCAGAGATCCTGCGTGTCGTAGGCGTCGAAGCGGCTGGGCGCCTCCTGAACCACGGCCGGGACGCCGTCGGTGAACATGGTCTCGGTCATCGCTCTCCTCTCGGGCCTCTCAGTCCCGGCCGGACGCTAGCGCAGTGATCGCCGCTGGGGCCTGCCGGCGTCAGAGCGCGGCCACGACCTCGGACATGAAGCGCTCGGCGACCTCGGGAGCCTCTTCGGGCCTCAGGTTGAAGTCGGGGACGATCAACTCGTCGGTGCCTGCCGCCGCGTAGGCGGCCACCTGCTCGACGAGCTGTTCCGGGGTGCCCACCAGCTCGGGGCGCCCCGACGCCCCGACTTGCAGCCGGGCCGCCTCGGCCTCGGAGTCGCACATGCGGAGGATGACCGCCGCGGAGCGGGAGATGGTGGCCGGATCCCGGCCCTGGGCCTCGCAGAGCCGGTCGATGAGGGCATTGAAGTAGCGCATGTCGGCCACCGTGCACCAGCCGTTCCACTCGTGACCCCAGCGCACCATGGTCGGGATGGTGCGGCGCTCGCCCCGGCCTCCGATCATGATGGGCAGCGGGTCCTGCAGCGGCTTCGGGGTCAACGGTGCGCCCTGCAGGCGGTAGTGGGCGCCGTCGAAGTCGGTGCGCTCGTTGGCGAACAGGCCGGAGATCACCTCGCAGGCCTCCTCAAGCATGTCGGCCCGGCTCCGCACCGTCCCGAACTCGAGGCCGTAGCGGCGGTGCTCGTTCTCCTGCCAGCCGGCGCCGAGTCCGAGCACGAGCCGGCCCCCGCTGATGTGGTCGACGGTGGCCGCCTGCTTGGCCAGCACCGCCGGGTGGCGGTAGGTGTTGCCGGTGACCATCGCCCCGAGACGCACCCGGGGCACCGCCGCGGCGAGGGCGCCCAGCAGGGTCCAGCACTCGTGGGTGGGCAGCAACTCGGGGTCCACGCCGGGCGGCTCGTGGCCGTAACCCCCCTCGGGCGGCATGAAGTGGTCGGGCAGCCACAAGCCGTCCCAGCCGCTGGCCTCCGCGGCTTGGCTCACTGCCAGTATCTGGTCCCACCGGTGGGCGCTCGACGGCCAGAATCCGAATCGCATAGATCGACTTTCTTACTGGGCCACGACCTCGAAGAGGATGATCCTCAGCCCATCGGGGCCGGCTACTTCGAGGCTCTTGTGACCCCAGGGCTGCAACTCTGGCGGCCGCACGACGGTGGCGCCCGCTGAGACCAGTCGAGCGTGCTCGGCGTCGGCGTCGGCTATCTGCCATGACACCGACACGCCCGCCACACCGGGCCTGTCCCATCCGGCGCCGTCCTCGATCACCTCGATACGGCCGGCCGCGGCCAGCAGGATGGTCCCCCTGAAGATCTCGCCGAAGGACCGCTCCACCTCCAACCCCATCACATCGGTGAAGAACCCGACGGTGGCGTCGTAGTCGTTGGCGACGAAGATGACTCTGAACTCGGCCATGGCCCGACCCTATCGCTCCCACAGCGCCCCCTATCCCCTCGGCCTCTAGCTTGGACGCCGTGGCCAAGACGACGAGCGAGCTGCTGCGCTCCGAGGACTGGGTCTCGGTGTGGATGGGCGCCGCGATCATCGCTCTGGTGCTGGTCGGCATCCGGCCGGAGGCGGCCGGTCTGTCCTGTGGCGACGGCATCGGCGGTCTGTTCGCTCCGGGCCGGTTGGCAACCACGCTCGGGGTCGGCGCCGCCCTGCTGGTGCTGTCCACCGCCGGCATGCGCCTCATGGAGGGTTCGACCCGAGGCTTCGCGGCGGGCTTCGCCGCGCTGTTCGGCTTGGCCTGGGTGGCGCGGGCCGTCGCGTGCGACTCCGCCCTGAGCGACCGCGGGATCAACTACGCCATCACCTCACTGGCCCTCGGTCTGTTCATCTCCAACGTGCTCAGAGTGCCCGACTGGCTCCGCACCGCCATGCGCACCGAGTACTACATCAAGGCCGGGCTGGTGATCCTGGGCTCGAGCGTCCTGTTCGGCCGGGTGCTGGAGGCCGGCATGTACGGGATGGTGCAGGCGGCTGCGGTGATCGCCGTCATCTGGTATCTGTGCTTCTGGGTCGCCCGCAAGCTCCGGGTCGACGAGGAGTTCTCGGCCATGATGGCGACCGCGGTGTCGATCTGCGGGGTGTCGGCCGCCATCGCGGCCTGCGGGGCCATCTCGGGTGACCGCAAGAAGCTCTCCTACGTGACGTCGCTGGTGCTGGTGGTGGCCGCTCCGATGATGATCCTGATGCCGCTGGCCGTCGACTGGCTCGAACTCTCCGATGTCGTCGGCGGCGCCTGGATAGGCGGCACCATCGACACCACCGGCGCGGTCGTGGTGGCCGGCGAGAGCATCGGCGATTCGGCCACCAACGCGGCCACCATCGTCAAGCTGTCGCAGAACGCCCTGCTCGGCGTGGCCGCCTTCGCCCTCTCGGTGTGGTGGACGGTGCGAGGCGGTGCCGGCGGCGCCGATCGACCGGAGGTGTCGGCCTCGGTGATCTGGGAGCGCTTCCCGAAGTTCGTGCTCGGCTTCCTGGCCACCTCGCTGCTGTTCTCCTTCGTGCTCACCGACGGGCTGGTGGACGCCACCACAGGCGTGCTCAAGGGCCTGAGGACCTGGCTGTTCGCCTTGGCCTTCGTGTGCATCGGCTTGGAGACCCGCCTGCGCGACCTCCTGGCCATGCAGGGCGGCAGGCCCGCCGTCGCGTTCGTGATCGCGCAGGCCGCCAACGTGCTGTGGACGCTGTTGCTGGCCTGGGTGCTGTTCGGCGGCTCCATCTTCGCGGTGCCCGACCTCTAGCGGCTGGGCGGTCGCCCTTCGCCGGCGGCTACAGCACGGGGAACTTGGCCTTGTCGGGAAGGCCGGAGCGGGCGGTGATGGCCTCGCCGGCGGTCTGGCAGCGGCCGTAGAAGGTGTCCTCGTCGATGGTGGTCATGCGGCCGGCGTCGACGACTTTGGCGCCGTCCACGAACACGGTGTGCACGCCCCGCCCGTCGGCCGACCACACCAGCTGGTTCATCACGTTGAGCAGGGGCCGCCATTCGGGCCGGTCGGTGTCATGCAGCACCACGTCGGCCTTCTTGCCGGGCTCGAGAGACCCGATCTCGTCGGACATGAGCATGGTGCGGGCCCCGCCCAGGGTGGCCATCTCGTAGGCCTTCTCGGCCGGGAACATCTGGGGGTCCATGCGGGCGTCCTTGAACAGCCCGGCCACCAGGTAGGTGGCCCGGTGCATGTCGGCGTAGTTGGAGGCGTTGTTGCCGTCGATGCCGATGCTGACGTTGATGTCCCGCATCACCATCTCGGGGATCTTGCCGACCTGGGTGACGCCGTAGCTGACCTTGAGCGCGGTGGTGGGGCAGTGCTCCACCGAGCAGCCGGCGGCGGCCATCACGTCGAGCTCGCTGTCGTTCACCCTCACGCAGTGGGTCATGGCGGTGTCGGCGCCGAGCACGCCCAGCTCGCCCAGATGGATCATGGGACGCTGCCCGAACTCGGCGATGAACCCGTCGGGGTCGAGGTTGGCCGGGCTCATGTGGAAGTTGAGGCCGACGCCGTGGTGGTCGGCGGCCTCCCGGGCGGCCCGCCACAGCGGGTCCGAGCAGGTGGTGTGGCCCACCACCATCGACCACGCCTCCAGCCGCCCGCCGGCCGTGCCTTTGTGCATGTCGATGGTGTCGTTGATGTTGGCGATGGCGGTGTCGGTGTCCTGGCGGTAGACGTCGGGCTCGGGGGGCAGGTCCCACACCCACTTGCCGATGCGGCCCCGGATGCCGGCTTCGACGAGTCCGTCCATCACCTCGTCGGTGAAGCGGATCGTGCCCGCTTCCAGGAAGGTGGTGGTGCCCGACTTGAGCATCTCCACCGCGGCCAGCTGGGCCGAGAGGCGCTCCTCCTCGGGCGTGTACACCGAGTAGAGCGGGCACAGCCACATGAACACGTTCTCCTCGAAGGGCGTGTCGTCGGGCACGTAGCCGCGGGTGAGGGGCTCGCCGGTGATGTGGATGTGGGTGTTGACCAGGCCGGGGGTCACCACGAACCGGTCCCCGCCCACAGTCTCGGCCGCTTCGTAGGCCGCCTCCAGGTCCGACGCCTTGCCCACGGCCACGATCTGGTTCCCCCGCACCGCCACCGCGCCGTGCCGGATGATGTCGCGGGTCGGGTTCATGGTCACCACGTACCAACCCTTGATCAACGTGTCGATGCGCTCCCGCTCGCTCATGTCCGTCTCCTGCCTGGGGTCTCGCGGCTCAGTCTCGGGGTTTCGAGGCCACGTAGGCGAATTGGAAGCCGATGGGCTCGATCAGGCGGATGGCCTCGAAACCGGCGTCCCGCAGCCAGCCGGTGGCCGCCTCGGTGGTGACGCCGAAGCCGTTGACGGTGCTGGCCATCATGGTCATGCCCATCAGCACGGCGTGGGGGTTGGTCTTGTGGTTGGGGCCGATGAAGTAGTCGGCCAGCACCACCCGCCCCTCGGGGCGCAGGGCCGCGTGGGCCCGCTCGACCAGATGGCGGGCGCCGTCCGGTCCCTCGGTGCGGCAGATGTGGCCGAGCGCCACGATGTCGTAGGCGCTGTCCTCTATTGGGATGGTGTGGAAGTCGCCGGGCCGGAACTCGCAGCGGTCGGCCACGCCGTGCTCGGCCGTCTTGCGCCGGGCCACGTCGATCACGCCGTCGATGTCGTTGACGGTGGCCCGCCCGTCGGCGCAGGCCTGGAGCATGGCGATCGACCAAGGCGCGCCGCCCGCGCCCAGATCGAGGATTCGGGGTGCGGCCAGCGCGCTGTACCGCATCCGGAAGTCGGCCCGCGTGGCGCAGCGCCACATGGTGGTGAACGTGCCCTCCACCAGCGGCACGTAGAACGCGGCCGGATCGTCGTCGATGGGCGTGGCCGGCCGGCCCGAGCGCACGGTGTCGGCCAGACGGCTCCAGTTCTCGTGCGGGCCGGGCGCTACCGGGATCAGCCCCGCCATCGAGGCGGCCCCGTCGACGAGCAGGTAGCGGCGAGCAGCGTCGTTGAGTCTGAAGCCTTCGACCACCCGGTCGAGCAGTCCGAGCGCCACCACCGAGTCCAACAGCGCCTCCAGATGCAGCACCGGAAGGTCCAGCCGCCCAGCCAGATCCGCCGCCGTCATGCCGGCGTCCGGTGCCCCGTCCAGAGCCTCGAACACCCCGAGCTCAAGCGCGGCCAACAGCACTTGGTAACGCCCCAGCCCCTCGATCACCGCCCACACCGGCGCGGCCGCGGGCGGCTTGAAGTCCGTGAAAGGCCGCCCCACATGGGCCATCGTGTGGCTCTTCTTCAACTCCGGATAGGGCGCGTCGCGAGGTTCGGCAGACATATGTGGCCATGTTTGTAGGTTTGAGTGACGCCAGTCCAGCCGTCGCAACAGATGGGAGCCGAAGTGGTCAACCGAGTGCACACCGATCCGGAGCGGCTTTGGTCGCGGTTGATGGACATGGCCGCGGTGGGGGCTACCCCAGCGGGGGGCTCCAACCGGCAGGCGCTGTCCGACGACGACAGGGCGGGCCGGGATCTGTTCGTCGGCTGGGCCGAGCAGGCGGGCTGCTCGATCGAGCTAGACGGGGTGGGCAACCTTTTCGCCCGTCGGGACGGCACCGACCCCGACGCCCTGCCGGTCGTGTTGGGCAGCCATCTCGACACCCAGCCCACGGGGGGCCGCTTCGACGGGGTTTACGGGGTGCTGGGCGGGTTCGAGGTGGTCGAGGCTCTCAACGACCATTCGGTCCGGACCCGGGCCCCGATCGAAGTGGCGGTATGGACCAACGAGGAAGGATCCCGCTTCCCGGTGTCGATGATGGGCTCGGCGGTGTGGGCCGGGGTGCTGCCCCTCGATCAGGTCCGGGCCATCACCGACCGCTCCGGGATCAGTGTCGGCGACGAGCTCGACCGGCTGGGCTGGGCCGGCACCGCAGCCTTCGGCAAGCCGCTGCGGGCCTACCTGGAGCTGCACATCGAGCAGGGTCCGATCCTGGAGGCCAGCGGCTCGTCGATCGGGGTGGTCACCGGTGTGCAGGGGATCCGCTGGTTCCGGGTGACCATCGAGGGCTTCCCCGCCCATGCCGGCACCACGCCCATGGATCGGCGTCGCGATCCCTCCCGACCATTGGGGCTCGCGCTCAGCGGGCTCCACGACATGGCCGCGGCCCACGCCCCGCAGGTGCGTCTGACCCCGGCAATGTTCGCGTCCGAGCCGGTGTCGTCCAACACCGTGCCCGACCACATCACCTTCACCATCGACATGCGCCATCCCGACGCCGCCACACTGGAGAGCCTCGACGCCGAGTTGCGCAGCCTCATAGCTCAAGCGGCCGAGGCCCACGGCTGCCAGCATCAGGTCGAGGTGATCAACGACTGCGCTCCGGTCGTGTTCGACGACGAGTGCGTGCGAGCCGTCGAGTCGGCCGCGCAGCGCTGCGGCATCGCCTACGAGCGGATCGGCTCCGGCGCGGGCCACGACGCCTGCCACGTAGCCCTCAAAGCGCCCACCGGCATGATCTTCGTCCCCTGCGAGGACGGCCTCTCACACAACGAAGCCGAATCCATCGAACCTGAAGCCGCCGGCCGCGGCGCCGAAGTCCTGCTACACGCCGCCTTGGACCTGGCCGACACAGCGACCTGAAATCCTCAGGGGCGCAGAAGGATCTTTCCGAAGAAGTCGCTCTCCAGCATCTTCTGCTGGGCCGCGGCCGCCTCCGACAGCGGGAACTCCGAGTCGATCACCGCGGTGAACTCGCCCGAGCCGATCCCGTTGCAGAAGGTGTCCCACAGCGGTCCCATCTCGTCGGGCCGGTACGGGTCGGACCCCATGATCCGCAGCCCGTTGTGGAACAGGTGGCCGAGCGACCCGATGGTGGCGGTGTCGCCCGAGGCGTTGCCGCAGTTGACCAGCCGGCCCCCGATGCCCATCGAGAACAGCGACTGGGTGAACAGGGCGGTGCCCACGTGGTCGAACACCATGTCCACCCCCCGGCCCCCGGTCACCTCCATGGCCCAGCCGGTCACGTCGCCGGTGCGGTTGTTGAGCACGTGGTCGGCACCGATCTCGGCAGCCCGCTCACACTTGGCGTCGGTCCCGGCGGTGGCCAGCACAATGGCGCCCGCGTGTTTGGCCAGCTGGATCCCGGCCACGGACACTCCCGATCCGGCTGCGTGGATCATCACCGTCTCGCCCTCAGCCAGGCCGCCCGTGTAGAACAAGGCGTGGCCGGCGGTGAGCCACACCGTCGGGAACGTGGCCGCCTGCTCCAGCGACACGTGGTCGGGCACCCGGTAGCAGTGCGAGGCCGGCACCAGGCACTTGGTGGCGTAGCCCCCGTCGAGGGTGCCGCCCAGGATGCCGAGTTCGCCGTACAGGTCGCCCATGCCCGCCAGTTTCGAGTTGTCGGGCACGCCGGCCATGGACGGATCGGCCACCACCCGGTCGCCGGGCTGCCACTCGGTGACCGCGGCACCCACCTCGGACACCACGCCGGCGATGTCCATGCCGGCGATGTGGGGGAAGGTGAACCCCGGCATGTAGTACCAGCCGTTGCGCTGGAGCAGGTCGAGCCGGTTGAGCGCGGTGGCCGCGACCTCCAGCACCACATCGCCGTCGCCGGGCACCGGGTCGTCGGCATCGGTGTACTCCAGCACCTCGGGTCCGCCCGAAGCGTGGTACAGCATCGCCTTCATCGGGGCCTCCTTCGGGCCGAGCGTTCGAACGCCGGTGGCGCCCAGTAGGTGTCGGCCTCGTTGATGTTCACGCCCGGAGCCACCACCGAGTCGATGGCGTCGAGGGTGTCCTCGTCGAGGCGCAGATCCCCCACTGCCAGCAGTTCGGTGAGTTGGGCCTCGGTGCGGGGCCCTATGAGCACCGCCGTCACCGCCGGATGCTCGAGGATCCAAGCCAGGGCCATGTGGGTCATGGACACGCCCGCGGCGGCTGCAATCGGACCCAATCTCTCGACGGCATCGAACTTGGCCTCGTTGCCGCCGTCGAAGTGGTCGGGATTGGTGTCTCCCCGGCTCCCCAGAGGGGCCGGCTCGGCCCTGGTGTACTTGCCGGTGAGCCATCCCCCCGACAGCGGACTCCACGTGATGACGCCCATCCCGTAGCGGGCGCACACGGCGAGGACGTCGCTCTCGATCCCGCGGCACATGATCGAGTAGGGCGGCTGCTCGCAGTGCGGGCCGATGGCCCCCGAGCGCTGCGCCGCCCAGTGGGCCTCGACGATCTCGGAGGCCGGGAACGTCGACGTGCCCCAGGCTCTGATCTTGCCGGCCCGCACGAGGTCGCTCATCGCCTCGACGGTCTCGGCGATGTCGGTGTGCGGGTCGGGTCGGTGCACCTGGTACAGGTCGATGTAGTCGGTGCCGAGCCTGCGCAGGCTGTCCTCCACCGCTCGCATCATCCACCGGCGGGAGTTGCCCTGCCGGTTGGGGTCGTCGTGGTCGCCCACCGGGTTCTGGAACTTTGTGGCCAGCACCACGTCGTCTCGGCGGCCCTTCAACGCCGGACCGATGATCTCCTCGGTGGCCCCGTCTCCGTAGGTGTCGGCCGTGTCGACCAGGTTCAGCCCGGCATCAAGGGCGCCGCCGACGATGCGGCGGCAGGCCTCGACATCGGTGTTGCCCCACGGACCCAGCACCATGGTGCCCAGCGCGAGAGGGTTCACCCTGACGCCGCTGCGTCCGATCGTGCGGAACTCCATGGCCGCCGGTGCCGTTGCGTCTCCGGGCTGGCTCAGCGCCTGCCCGCTACGAGTGCTGTCGTCAAGCGTTGCGTCAGCCGTGACCCTCGTCGGGGGTGGCGCCCCACTCGATGATCTGCAGCATGTTGCCGTCGGGATCGGCCACGGTGCCGATGAGCCCGAAGGGCATCTGCTCGACCTCGCGCACCCACGACGCGCCGTGGGAGTTGAGATGGGTCTCCAGCCCGCGGCAGTCGCCCACGTCGAGGTTGAGGATGATCCGGTGCCCGTTCTCGTTGGGTCCCGACACCTCGCTGTGCTCCTCGATGAAGAGCTGGACCCCGCCGAACACGAACGCGCCCATCTCGTTCTCATCGGGTGAGAAACAGGCCCGGTACCAGTCCTTCATGGCGTCGACCTGCGACGATCCCACGAGAATGCTGCCCAGATTTGGTGCTGCCATTGGATTCCTCCTGAACTCAACGAACTGTTGGCCGGACGGTACGCCCAGCCGGCGAACCGGACCAAATCCGCCCAGCGAGGTTCCAGCTAGGAGCCGCAAGTAAGGTCGCCGTATCAGGGGGTTGCCATGACCGAGACTGCTTCGCCTGCAGCCGCGGCACCTGCGGGCCAGCCGCCGCCTTCGCTGCTCACCCACATCGCGCTGCCCGTGCGCAGCCTCGACGACACCCTGGCGTTCTACGAGAAGTTCACCACCCTGGTGAAGATCTCGGAGCGCCACGACGACGAGACCAAGATGCGAACCGCGTGGCTGGCCAACGAGCGCGACATCACCACCCCGGGAGCGGCCCGCTTCGTGATCGTGCTCATGGAGGGCGCCCTGCCCAAGCAGATCACCGGCGACATCGTCGAGGAGTACGGCTTCCTCACATCCATAGCCCACCTCGGCATCTCGCTGGACACCCGGGACGAGGTGGACGAGGTCGCCCGCCTGGCCGCCGAGGACGGCTGCCTGGTGCTCGGGCCCATGTACCGCAACCCCGATGTGGGCTACATCTGCCTGATCAAGGATCCCGACGGCAACAACGTCGAGTTCTCGGTGGAACAGGTCCTGGGCTGACCTGCCCCGAGGTTGATCAGGCGTTCTTCTCGGAGGCTGATCCGGGCACGTAGGTGCCCTTGTTGCGCCACAGCACCACCTCGGCGCCCCACGGGTCGCGGAAGGCGGCGTGGCGGGCGTCGAACTCCTCCCAGTAGTACTCGTCCCACATCTTGGTGGCGCCCATCTCAATGGCAGCCGCGAGCTTGGCCGGCGGGTCGTCGACCATGACGTATATGCGGGGCACCGGTCCGCTCACCGGGGTGGTCTCCAGGTGGATGCCGAGGTTGGGCTTGACGCCCGGCAGCACCTCGTGGAACTCACCGGCGGGACGGCGCTTGTACTTCCAGTCGAACAGCTTCTCGTAGAACTGTGAGGTGGCCTCGGGGTCGGGGGTGGGCAGGTCCACGAAGATGAGAGGGTTAACCATGCCGGTCGCTCCTTAATGACGGTCGATGCCTCAGGCCACGCTAGACCGGACCGTCCAGCCGCGAGACAGCGGCGTCGCCCAAGGCCACGAATCGCTCGTAGCCGGACCGGTAGGCCGGATCAGGGGACGGCTCGATGCGGGTCATGGCGGCCAGCGGCCAGGAGACCATGCTGGCCGCCCCGACCCCCTCCCACCAGTCCAGCGCCGCGCCCGCGGCCAGCGCGCAACCGTGAGCCGACAGCTGCTCGGGCCTCTCGGGCATGTCGACTGCCACCTCAAGCACGGACGCCTTGATCGAGCACCACAGGCGGCTGAGCGCGGGCGAGCCGCCGCAGCACATCACATCCATCTCGACTCCGGCCGCCCGGAGGCCCTCGTGTACATGCCGCAGGCCGTAACCGGCCGCCTCCAGCACGGCCCGGGCGATCTGGGCCACGCCGGAGTCGAACGTCAAGCCGTGGATCTCGCCCCGCAGGCGGGACTCCCACCGGGGCGCTCGCTCACCGTCGTGATAGGGCAACACCAGGAGGCCGCCCGCGCCCGGATCCACCCTCCCCGCCAGCGTCAGCAGCTCCTCGATGGATCGGCCCGACGTGGCCGACCACCACTCCAGCAGCTGCCCGTGCCCGTTGGTGGGACCGCCGACCACCTCCACCCCGGCCACCGGGCTGAAGTACCCGGGAATATCTGCGGGGCGCTGCGCCGCGTCCACTGCCACGCCCAGCCCCCCGGTGCGCCCTCCGGGGTCATGGCCCCGGCGGGGCTTGCCGAGACCACCCGCCCAGAAGCTCATGTACGCGTCGTTGGACGCGCTCACCAGAGGCGTGCCGGCGCGCAGGCCCAGCGAGCCGTCGCAAAGCCCGATGACAGTCCCCACCTCGACCTGCTCGCCGTATCCCGCGATGGTCTCCTCGCCGGGCCACAGTCCCTGGATGTTGCCCGCGCCGAGGCATCGCAGCGCCCAGTCCCAGATCTGCGCGCCGGCCAGCGAGCGGCCCGCCTCGTGGCTGAGGAATTCGAGTTGGGCGAGGTGCTGCCCGGTCCGGTCCAAGCCGATGCCCGCCGGATGCCGGCAGGTCGCGGCCCACCCGACCGGGTCCCTGCCCCCGTCATCGGTCAGCGGGACGGTGGTGGGGCTCTGCCCGCCCACGCCCACGGCTGCGATCTCCAGGCCGGCCTCGTCCACCCTGGCCAGGAGCCGGCCCAGGCCGTCGAGCCACGCAGCAGGGTCCGCCCGCCCCGCCGGCCAGGAGCCGGCGCCCTCGAAAGGCTCGTACATCCACAGCTTCACACTCCCGCTGCGAGCCAGTGCCACCGCGCGGGCTCCGCCCGTCCCGAGGTCGACGCCGACGACGACCGAACTCACCGCGGCATGTCCTCCATCTCGGCCAGGGGGTCGCGGTGTCTCCCGCTCTTGTTCTCTGCGCTCACGGGCCGCTCAGGCCACGGCCTCGCTGAGTGCCCCGCGAGTCCCTCACGAATTGCCGCCCAACCGCTCGGCCTCTTCATCCCACCATGACCCGGTAGACGGGCTGCGACGCGGCCAGCGTCAAGGCGTCGGCCACCTCGTCCAGGCGGTAGCGGGCGGTCACCAGACGGTCGAGGTCCGCGGCCAGCGCGCCGGACTCCAGCAGGCCCGCGGCCGTCCGCCAGTCCTCCGGCTCCTGGCTGAAGACTCCGATGATCGACAGCTCGTGGTGGTGAATGCGGTCCGCACCGACTGACGCCATCACATCTTTGGGGAAGGCCCCGTACAGGACCACCGCCCCCGCGTCGTCGCACAGGTCCAAGGCCAGCTCGACCGCGCCGGGTGTACCGGCGGTCACGAACACCGCATCGTGCCGGCCCTGCCACCGGACCAGATCGTCCGGCCCGGCCACCCAGTCGGCTCCGGCCCCGGTCGCTTCCGTGCGTCGCTGCTCGTCGATATCGACCAGACCGACACGGGATGCGCCCCAGGCCCGGCAGAGGGCCAGGTGCAGGCGGCCCATGTAGCCCGCGCCGATCACGGCTACCCGGTCACCGGCCCGGAAGCCGCTCAGCCGTACCGAGTGCACCACGCAGGCCAGCGGCTCGCCCATGGCGGCCTGCTCGACCGGGATCTCGCCGACCCGGTAGGTCTGGGCCGCAGCCACGCTGACCACTTCGGCCAGGCCCGCGCCCATCGAGATGGTGCCGTCGCTCAGGGTTCCGCCCTGGGGTCGCTTGCACAGGGCGCTGCGGCCTCGCCGGCACATATGGCAGGTGCCGCAGCGGGTGAGAAGGTCCATGGTGACCAGATCGCCGAGTTGTGGAGTTCCGGCCAGGGACGCCACGGCCTCGCCGACCTCGATCACCCGGCCGGCGGCTTCGTGGCCAGGGGCGACGGGATAGACCGGCTTGGTCCCGTCGTAGAGGCGTCGCTCCATGGTGCACAGACCGCAGGCCCCCACCGACACGAGCACGTCGTCGGGACCGGCTGCGGGCCGAGGCTCCTCGCGGAGTTCGACCGCTCCCGGCCCGGTGACGACTGCAACCTGCATGATGCTCCTATTCGGCTCGACTAAAAGGTTAGGGACACGCGATGTGGGGCCATCGCTGCGGTATCTCCAGACCGGCTCTCGCCAGCAGCGAACTCTGCGCCTCAGCGGCCTCGGCACGCAATGCGGCGAGGTCGACGGTGACGCAAGCGCCGTCGCGCACGACCGGCCGGCCGGCGACCACTACATCGCGCACCGAGCGCCCATCGGTGCCCCACACGAGCTGCAGGACCGTCTCGCCCCGCGGATTCCAGGCCACTGAAGTGGTGTCGTGCACCACGATGTCGGCCTGCTTGCCGGTCTCCAGGCTGCCGATCCGGTCGTCCATGCCGACCGCGGCCGCGCCCTCGATAGTGGCCAACTCGAACGCGGTGTGAGCTCCGAAGCGTTCGGGATCGACACGGGTGTCACGAGCCAGACCCGCGGTCAGAGCGGCCACCCTCAGGATGTCCGATGTGTCGCCGGCGTTGGAGGCGTCGCAGCCCAGAGCCACCCGCCCACCACGCTCCACGATCTCGGCGTGGCGGCCTTGGCCGGCCACGCCCTGGCCCAGGCGCAGATAGGCCCAGGGGCAGTAGGCGATGGCCGTCGACGTGGCCAGCACCAACTCCACCTCGGAGTCGTCCAACCACACACCGTGGGCCACCAGCAGATGGGGTCCGAGCACGCCCAGCGCGTCGAGGTGGGCCAACGGTCGGCGCCCTGTACGGGCCAGGTACCGCTCGGGGTCCGAGGACGTGGGCGACATGTGCATGGTGAGTCCGGTGCCCCGATCCCGGGCCAGATCCGCAGCCCCGGCCAGCAGTTCGTCGGAGGCAAGATCATGACCGACCAGCGTCACCCACCCCTCGACGAGTCCCCCGGATCCCAGGGCGTCGACCACCTCTCGCTGGCGTTCGAGCACTTCGGTCGCCGGCGCGGTGAAGGGACCCTCTTCGATGTCCCATCCCCAGGTGCCCATCGTGCCGCGGATGCCGGCTCGGCGCATCCCGGCCGCAGCCCGGTGCGGGTTGGCCACCGTGCCCGCTTCCACCACCGTGGTCACGCCGTTGGTGAGGTTCTCCACCGAGGACAGCACTGCCGAGAGTTCGTCGTCGTCTCCGGTGTGGGCCCCATGGGCGGGCACCGACCATTCGAAGATCGAGGCGCCCGGGGGCAGCAGGTCGGGGATGCAGCTGCGGATGAGGGGATCACCCGTCAGGTGCTGGTGGGAGTTGACCATTCCCGGCGTCACCACACACCCGGTGGCATCGATCACCTCAGCCTCGGGATAGCGGCCGGCGAGCTCGGTGCTGGAACCGACCGCGGCGATCACATCGCCGGCGACCGCGACCGCACCCCCGACCAGCACCTCCCGAGCCGTGTTCATGGTGACGACGTCGCCGCCGGACACCAGCAGCGTCGCGCCGGCCGGCGCGGCCTCGGCCCCCATCGCGACCGAGCATAGGCGGCGAGGCTCGCGCGAGAATCAGCGGGTGACCAGAGGCCGAGCCAACCGGCGGGCGCAGGCCCATACGGGCGAGGCCCCAGGGCCCAGCGGCCCGCGAGCGCAGCGAACAAGAGCGGCAGGCACGACCCGAGCGGCCCGTGAGCGAAGCGAACAAGAGCGGGAGTGAGGGTACGGACTTGATCCTGAATCCGGGCCAGGGCCGCATCGACGGCGAGCACTACCTCCCGGTCACGTCGGAGACGTGCCGGTGGGGCTGGTGGCCGAACCGGCTCACCAGGCCTGTGCTGTCGGTGGTCGACGGCGCGGTGGTCACGGTCGACACCCTGTCGCACGAGGGGATCCTCGAGGACCAGGGCCGCGATCCGACCGCCTTCTTCGGAACCCGGGGCGTTGCCCCCGGCGACGTGCTGGCCGACGCGGTGGAGATGGCCCGCGACGTTCCCCACACCTTCGGCGTCGACGGACCGCACGTGGTGACCGGACCCATCGAGGTCCAGGGAGCCGAGCCCGGCGACCTGCTGCAGGTCGACATGCTGGGCTTCGCCCTCCGTGTGCCCTACGGCGTCACCTCGAACCGGCACGGTCTCGGCGCGCTGGGCGGTGAGATGCCCGACGGGACCGAGCCGGCCGACACGCTCACCCCCGGCGCGCCCGGTGGCACCGTGTCGGTGTTCACCGAAGTGCAGGGCCACGCCGGTAACGGCACTGCGGTGCTGCGCTACACCGAGAGCCGTGCCGTGCGGTACCCGATCGCCCCGTTCCTGGGAATGGCGGGCGTCGCGCCCGACACCGACGGACCGGTCGCCACCCGCCCCCCGGGTCGCCACGGCGGCAACCTGGACGTCAAACACCTCGTGAGCGGCACGACCCTGTACCTGCCGGTCCAGACGCCTGGCGCCGGTTTCGCGGTGGGCGACCCGCACTTCGCGCAGGGCAACGGCGAGGTGGCGCTCACCGCGCTGGAGGGCTCGCTGCGGGCCGACCTGCGCCTGTCGGTACTACGAGGCCCCGAAGCCCGCCGGGCCTGCGGGCTGATCGAGAACCCGATGGGCGAGACCGCGGACCACTGGATACCCATCGGCCTTCACCGTGATCTCGACGAGGCGATGCGAGAGGCAGTCCGGGAGGCTCTGCGCTTCTGCGAGAGCCGGCTAGGCCTGCCCCGCCACATCGCCTACGCCTATCTGAGCTGCGCGGCCGATTTCGAGGTCACCCAGGTGGTGAACGAGATCAAGGGCGTCCACTGCATGATCCCCAAACGGGACTTCCCCGGACTGTGACGACACCCGGAGAGCCTGGTTCCCGAACGCCTACTTCCCGGCTTCGCCCGCCGGAGCCAGGTCCTGGTGGCTGCCCTCAACGTTGAGGTTGGGCAGGATCCGGTCGAGCCACCCAGGAAGCCACCAGTTGCGGGCCCCGAGCAGTTCCATGGTGGACGGAACGATGAGCATGCGCACCAGGCTGGCGTCGGCTGCGACGGCGGCGGCGAGACCCACGCCGAACATCTTGATGGCCCGCTGGTCCTCGAGCACGAAGCTGCCGAACACGAACACCATGATCAGGGCGGCCGCGGTGATCACCCGGGCGGTGGCGGCCAGGCCGTCGGCGACGGAGTTGACCGCGTCGCCGGTGCGCTCATACTCCTCCTTCATGCGCGACAGCAGGAAGACCTCGTAGTCCATCGACAGCCCGAACAGCACCGCGAACAGCATCATCGGCATGAACGGCTCGATCGGGCCCGGCTCGATCCCCACCACGCTGCCGAGCCAGCCCCACTGGAACACGGCCACCAGCACGCCGTAGGCCGCGCCGATCGAGAGCATGTTCATGATGACCGCCTTGAGCGGCACCACCAGCGAGCGGAACACGGCCATCAGCAACAGGAAGGAAGCGCCCAGTACCGCCACGAAGAACACCGCGGTGCGCGACTTCAGGAAGTCGCTCACGTCCGCCTTGACCGCGACCAGCCCAGTGATGAGGGGATCGAGGTCGGTCCCCGCGACAGCCGCGGGGATCACGGCACTGCGAATGTGCTTGACGAGAGCCTCGGTCTCGGCGGCCTGAGGTCCGGTGGTCGGCCGCACCTCGATCACGGCAGCCGTTGGCGCTATCGGGCTGTTGGGGATCGGCGGGCTGACGAACGTGACGCCATCGGTGGCCGCAAGGGCCTGCGCCAGGCGGTTGAGTTCGGCCATCTGGGAGGCTCCCGACACCTCGGCCACCACCACCAGCGGACCGTTGGCGCCCGCCCCGAAGCCATCGACGAGAAGGTCGTAGGCCTTGCGAGTCGTGGTCTCGGAGCCGTAGTTGCTCTCGTCTGCGAAGCCGAACCGCAGCACGAGCACCGGGGCGGCCAGCAGGAGCAGGAGCAGGGTGCCGCCCACCGCGAACGCCCAAGGTCGGGCTTGCACCGCCCGGCTGAGCCGGTACCAGCCGGTCTCTCGCAGCGGCCGCTCCCGGCGGGGCCGCAACCTGCGCCGCAGCGGGTTCCGGTCCCGTCCGAACAGTCCCGCCACCAGCACGATCACAGCAACCGGCACGGCTCCGGCCGCCAGTGGCTCGATGCCGGCCCCGAAACCGAAGAGGGCCACGCTGAGCAGCGCCGCGGCGACGATGCCTCGTACCCGTGTGGTAGTGATCCGGTCGCCAAGCAGGGCGATGAGCGACGGCAGCAGCGTCACCGAGCCGATCATGACGACCGCCACCGTGGCCGCGGCCGCCACACCGAAGCCGGTCACGAACGGGATCCCGATGAACAGCATTCCCAACAGCGACACGACGACCGTCGCTCCCGCGAATATGACGGATCGGCCCGCAGAGTCGAGGGCCACCACCAAGGCCTGCTCACGCCCGTGGCCCTCGCTCAGAGCGTCCCGATAGCGGGTGATGATGAACAGGGCGTAGTCAATGCCGACTCCCAGCCCGATCATCAGGCCGATGGCCGGCGCGAAGTCCGGCACCGTCATGAAGTTGCTGAAGACGATGATGGAAGCCGCGCCGATCCCGACGGTCACCAGAGCGGCAGCCACGGTGGCCCCCATGGCCATCACCGAACCCAGCACGGCGATCAGGACGAAGACGGCGAATGCGAGGCCGATGGCCTCTGACTCGGGCGGCCGCAGCTCGGCGAACCAGATCCCGCCGACCTCCACTTCCAGGCCCTCGATGGAGTTCAGATCCAACTCCTCGATCAGACCCTCGATGGTCCGGCCCATGTCCTGGGCCTCGGTGCCGCTGGTGCCGGGCGGGAGGCTGACGTCGGCATAGGCGATCCGGCCCGCGTCGGGGCCCTCCGGCGCGATGCGCAGCGGCCCGACCAGCGGGTCGTAAGGGGTGATGACACTGGTCTCCTCAAGGGCCCTGACCTGAGCGAACAGCTCGCTCATGGCGGATCGCACCTGAGAATCGTCGACACCCTGCTCGGCCCGGAACACGATCGTGCCGGCCGGCCCGGCACCGGCACCCGAGAAGTGCCGCTTCAGGATGTCGTTCCCGTCGTGGCTCTCGGTGCCCGCGATGGCCAGATCTCCGCTATAGGCCTCCCCGAGGTTCTGGGAAGCACCCAGCGCCAGGAACAGGATGACGAGCCAGACAACAACGCCGCGCCACGGATGCCGGAAACACCATCGAGCTATCGACGAGTACACCGCGGCGTACCCTAGCCCAACCCGATAGCGAGCAACCCGAACGATTCGCCTGGATCAGTCGGGCTGCGGTGCGGGCGCATCCGGGCCCGAAACCGGCACCGTGCCCCTGATGCGCAGCCATCCCGTCACGACGAGCACCAGCACCGCCAGGCCGACAGCACCCCAGGTCGGTCCCGATCCGAAGCTGTCGTACATCCAGGCGGCAGGAAGGGCCGCGACGGCGGCTCCGGCCACCTCAGCCGCGCCCATCAGGCCCAGAGCGGCCGCCTGGCGCTGCTCGGTCACGGCTCGAGCCACCACCGCGTGAGCGGCAGTGAAGCCGTACCCGTCGGCGAAGCCGACCAGCGTCATCACTCCCGCTATCGGGATCACACCGGGAATCACGCCGAAGGTCATCGTGCTCAGGCTCACCGCAACGAGCCCGGCCATCGTGACCCGCACCGGTCCCACCCGGTCGGCCAGCCGTCCCGCCCGAGTGCCCACCAGCATGATCGGCAGCGCGACCATCGTGAACGTGATGCCGGTCAGAGCAGCGCCCGCGCCCCGGTCGGCGAACATCACCGGCAGCACGGCCTCCCAGGCGCCGATCATCATGAAGTAGCCGCCGACGATGATCAACGCTCCCTGCAGGCGCCTGCCCCTGAGGAGGTCGAACGATGTCGCCCGTCCCGAGACGTCCAGCAGGCCGCGGTCGGGCGGGAGCCGCATCGCCACAGGCAGGAACAGCAGCATGGCGGCCGCGAACACCGCGAAGGGCAAACGGATCCCGCCGGCCCACACCAGGACGGCGGTCAGGGTCGGCCCGAAGATGAATCCTGTGGTCTCGGCCACCACCATCCGACCGAGGTTCTCGCCCGCCCGGGCCGGATCGCGCACCGAAGCAGCCCTGCGTACTCCCGGAAGGATCAACCCTCCGGCGAACCCCAGCGCAGCCCGGCTCGCCACCCACACAGCCAGGTCCCCGGCAAAGACCATCACCAGCATGGCGGCCGCGCTGAGCGTGATCCCGATCGTGGCCATCATCCGGGAGTGGCCCGCATCGGCCATCCGGGCGAGGGCCACCTGCGACACGAAGGCGGCCACGAAGCCGCTGGCCACCATGATGCCGATCCCCGTCCCGCTGAAGCCCAACTCGTCGCGCAACTCGCCCAGCACGGTGACGATCCCGCCGATGCCGCCGGCGGTCACGCCCATCAGCAACTGGAAGGGCAGCAGGTCGCGGTCGGCGCTCCGGCGCCGGAACGCGCCGGGCCGGCGAGTCACGGATTCAGGCCTCTTTGAGCAGCAGGTCGCTGGTCTGACCGGAGACGAACAGTTCGCTGCCCGCCTTGAGGATCTCCCGGTACGCCTCCTCGGTAGGCAGCCGCTCCAGGAATTCGTCGAGCACGGCCAGGCTGGGGGCGTCGATCATCCAGTACACCTTGCCGTAGGAGCCGTAGGCCTCCATCCACGAGGTGACCGTCACATGCTCGGGGTCGGCCGCGGCCATGTAGCCGGTGTAGCGCTCGATCCACTCGCGCACCCGGGCCACGTCGCTGGAATCGACCTGGGCCTTGCGAACCATCCTCACCATCGCAGCTACTTCCCTTCCCGAACTTCGAGGCCTACTCGTTTCGGCTCGCCGCCGTTGGACGCCGACGTCTCACTGGGGCAGGCCGACACCGCGGCCAGCACGTCGATCTCGGCTCGCAGGTCGATGTAGTCGCCGGCAGCCGCGGGCGACTCGCGGAACACGAGACGCTGCTCGTCCTCCACGTCGGTGTACATGAACACGTTGAACACGTCGGGTATCAGATCCCGGTCCACGCCCCAGGGCCTGACCGCCTCCTCGAGGTTGCCCTGGCAGGTCCGGTGACCCGACTCGATGCCGTCGCGGATGTCGTAGACGCCGACGGAGCAGCGGCCTCCGTTCCATGCGAAGTGGACGCCGACCGGGTCGTCGATGACGGTCATCATGGGCCGCTCGTAGGGCGGGCGCGACCACAGCGTCGTGATGCGCCGCATGGTCCCGGTTCCGGCCAGCATGTTGAGGGCCACGGTCTGGCCTGCGTGGTAGCCCTCGCGGGGGTTGTCGAGGGCCAGAAAGGTCGAGTCGGCCACCTGAGGACCGTCCAGCGCCACGATCCTGAGCACCTGCCCGGCCCGCACCTCCACCGCCCGGCCCTCGCAGCGGGGCACGACCACCTCCTGCAGGACCTGCCCGGGAGGTGTCATGCGGCCTTCTCGAAGCTGGTCTCGCCGGCGCGGGCCGTCGTGAGCTTCGCATCGGCCGACATCAACTCCAGCCAGGCTCGCAGATATCCCCGCATCGGTCCCTCGTGGGTCACCGGCGCCCGCCGGACTCCGTCGGCGGCCACTTCCTCGGCCGGGTGCCCGAGCCCCTTGCTCATGTCCACCCACTCGACCTCGGGTATGGCCAGACCCTCCTGGCAGCGCTCGAAAATCTCGAGGTCGTCGGGGTTCCCGAGGCTGGGGAAGTCCTCCGCGATGCGCATGCGCAACACGTTCACCTCGTCGGGCGCCCCCGCCGCGGCCGCGACCCACGTGTGCAGCCGGGTCTCGGCCACGGCCACGGGGTCCACCGTCTCCAGAGTGTTTCCCTTGATGAGCAGGTTGGGGAAGATCGACAGGTTCACCATCGAGCCCGGAGCCATCTCCAGCACATCGGGCGCTTCATCGCCGAAGCGTTGCACGATGCGGTCCGCGTACCACTCCCGGCCCGGCACCGGTCGCTGCGTCTCCCAGAAGGACTGGTTCAATCCGGGGCGCTGGTCCACGAACATGTGGCCGTTGCCCAGGTCCAGGCCGTACATGCCGGTGTCGTCGGGGCTGGCCTTGAACTGCGACAGGGAGCGGGCGCCCCCGTGCTGGCGCTCGTTGAGCACCAGGAAGCTGCGATGGGCGAAAGTGGGATGCAGCCCGTCGCCGGCGTTGTCCCAGGCCAGCTTCCAGTTGCCCCGGAAGATCATCCGCTGGCAGTTGCGTACCTCTATCCGCCCGGAGGGCGAGCGGTCAACGAACTCGCCGATCAGGGGGCCGGCCGGGCCGAGCCAGTCGGCCAGGCTGGGGGCGTCGAGGTTGAGCGTGCCGAAGATCAGGCCCCGGTAGGTGCCCAGACGCGGGACCTGCGCCAGGCCGTGGTCGGCCTTGTCGAAGTCCGGCGGGTATCCCTCGGCGAAGGGCACGTTGACCAGCTCCCCGCGGTTCGAGTACGTCCATCCGTGGTAGGAGCACTGGAAACGCCGCGCCGAGCCGCACTCAGACTGGCAGACGGTCGAGGCCCGGTGGGCGCAGCGGTTGAACAGCGCGTGCAGGCCGCCGTCGTCGTCCCGGGTGAGTATCAACCGGCGAAGGCCCATCCGGGACGCGATGAAGTCGTTGGGGTTGGGGAGCTGGCTCTCATGGGCCAGATACACCCAGGCGCCGCCGAAGATCCTCTCCATCTCGGCGACGAAGATCTTGTCATCGGTGTAGAGGGAGCGATGGACCCGGTGGGGCTGTATCAGCGTGTCGAGAGCGTCCATGGCGGCACCTGTCTCTTGCGGCCTCTATAGCACGAACGAGAACTTGCGGACGTCGCTGCGGCTGTCCACCAGGCGCACGATCTTGAATCTCACCGACCAGTTCTCGCCGAGCGTGGCCAGCACGTAGTCGTTGTGGCTCGCGAACGGGATCAACCGATCCTTGCGGTACTCCCAGACCACGGTCGAGCACCGGGCCAGGGTGTCGCCGTCGCCGAGAGGCCATGCCTCGACGTTGGACACGATGCGACAGGTACGCGACGGCGGCTCCTGCGCATGAGCCCACCCGGTCTCCAGCAGCCCGATGCGGTCCTCCATGCGGCGACGGTCATCCAGCAGGTACGAGACCTGGGTGCGGGGATCGCCGGCGGGGTCGAGGGGAATCCAGTACACGCAGTCCTGGGTGAACCGGTCCAGCCAAGCCCGGTAGAGGCGCTCGTCCAGCAGTCGGGCCTCGTGGTGGAGGGCCTGTTCAACCCCAGAACGCAGATCGGGACGGCCGGGCCCGCGCTCGGCCCCGTCCGGCGCGGCCAGCTCGACGAGCCGCTGGTACAGGCGATCGTCGAGCACCGACGCCGCGGGAGCGTCCATCAGGCCGACCCGGCACCGTGGACAGCCTCAAGCAGGCGGCCGACCAGCGCAGCCGGATCGTCGGACCCCCAGACGTTGCGGCCGAAGGCCACACCGGCACCGCCCGCGTCGACTACGCCGCGGGCCAGCGCGACGACCTGGTCCTCGTCGTCGACCTTGGGACCGCCCAGGGCCACGACCGGTGCCGGGCAGGCCTCGGCCACCGCCGCGAACTCCTCGGGGGCGCCGGGGCACATGGTCTTGACGATGTCAGCGCCGAGCTCCACCGCGAGCCGGGCCCCCCGGCCGACGTTCTCCGCGGTCCAGGGCACTGTGCGGGGCCAACCTCCCGGTATCGACTCGGCCATCACCGGCAGACCGAGGAGCTCGCACTCGGCGGCCAGGCGGGCCAGCCGCCCCAGCGAGTGCTCTTCGTCGGGCGTGCCGGGGAACACCATGATCACTACGGCGTCAGCACCGAGCACCATCGCCTGCTCGGCCGAGTAGAGCAACGAGGTCGTGTCTCTGGCCGGCGGATCGCCGAGATCGGAGATCCCGCCGTCGACCCGCAGCACCAGCCCCGCGCCCGCGAAGGCCTCGGGACGGGTGCGGGCCAGATGCCAGGTGGCCAGGACGGCATCGGGCCCGCCCTCCGCTATTGCGGCCGCGGCGGAGGGCGCGACACCCATGCCCATGTAGGCGGGATGGTCCATAGCTACGAAGACAGCCCGGCCATCGGCGCGGAAGATGTGACGGAAGCGTCGGCGCTTTCCCGCCGACACCGCCGAGGCCGGAAGGCCAGCCGTGCTCATGGACGTTCTTCCTCTCGTCCGGTTCAGTTGGCCGGCAGCGGCCCGCTGAACTCGTCGTCAGCCAGCGGGGTGGCCACGTCGGCCCGAACCAGCTTCATCACGTGGGCGGCCCGGCCCTCCCAGGTGGAGGCCGGCCCTACCCGGTAGAACGGCGAGCGCAGGTTCTTCATCAACTCGGTCACCATGTTGGTGTCCTCGAGGTTGGTGGTGGCCAGGCGGTCCAGCTCGAAGTCCTGCTCCGCTATCGACTTGTCGAGTCCGTAGATGCGGCTGAACAGCCGGGTGCGGTCCGGGGCGATGGGGTCGGCCCGCACCAGGATGAGCTGCGTCGGGTAGGGCAGCGGCGTGAGGTTCGGGTAGATGAAGTCGGCGTAGTGGCCGAGCAGCTGCTCATGGGTGAGATCGGTGCGCCCGCCGGTGGAGTCCTCGGCCTCGGAGTGGGGCTTGAAGCCGCTGCAGGTGCGGCCCTCGAAGCGCACGATGGTGTCCATCTGCTTGCGGAACCGGTTGAGGCGCCGGTGCACGAAGCGCACGTGGTAGTCGTCGTTGGAGTTCTCCGCGAAGGCCTTCCAGTTGATGGGATAGGTCTCGTCGAGCTCCCGGTAGTAGCGGGTGAAGGTGCCGAACCTGTAGAGGTCGTATCGCTCGGCCAGGGGGGCGATCCACTCCCGAAACGGCGGTGCCTTGCGGGACAGGCAGCCGAACACGAGCTTGTCCCAGGCCACCTCGATGCGGATCGGCGCCAACCCGTAGTCGGAGGTGGGCAGGTCGTCGGGGTACATGCGGGTGCGGTCGGGGATGCCGACCAGCCGGCCGTCGATGTTGTAGGCCCAGTTGTGGTAGGGGCAGGTCATTGTCTTGCCGCAGTTGCCGGCCGGCTCGTACAGCAGCCCCGAAGCCCGGTGGCGGCAGTTGTTGAGGAATCCCCGGACCGAGCCATCCTCCTGGCGGATGACCATCACCGGCTGGTATCCGATGGTGCCCGTTATGAAGTCGCCGGGCTCTCGGAGGTCCTCGGTGTCGCCCAGCCACACCCAGGAGCGGGCGTAGACCCGCACCATCTCGAGGTCGAACAGGTCCTGGTCATAGACCTCGTAGGGCTGCAGCATCGGGCTGTCCAGCGGGGCGTCGACCAGCCCGGACGTCTCGCCCACTCTGCGTCGCAGACGTTCCACGACCGGCTCGTGCTCCAAGTCAGCGATCACACCGCGACCCTACCGGAACCCCCCGGAGCCAGTCCAAGCCCGCAGCGGCGCGCCGAGCTGCGTTCCTCGACTCAGTTCAGGAGTTCGACCTCGCAGTCGATGCCGGGAGCATGGGCCAGGCGCTGGTCGGAAGTCACCAGCGTCGCCCCCGTCGCCTCCGCCAGTGCGACATAGGCGGCGTCGTAGACGGTGAGATTGTCCCGAAGCTCCCAGCAGCGCGGCAGCAGCACACGGTGACCACAGCGGGTCACGGGTAGTAGCGCGAGGTGTCGCAGCGCGGCTTGGGCCGGCGCTCCGGCGAGCACCCCGCGGCGCACCAGGCCCCTCAGAGCCGACGCGACCTCAAGATCGAGCACATGCGGTGCCAGCGCCGCCTCCCGGGTGATGCGGCGCAGGGCCTCAAGATTGCGCTCGCTCGATCCGCCGACGGCCTCAGTCGCCACGCTGGCGTCGACAACGATCAATGCGACTCGCGATCGGCTCGGATGATGTCCACTATCAGCTGCGGGTCGAGGTCCGACTGGCTATGGGCGAGAGCCTCCACACGCTTGCGAGCGAGCAGCTCCTCCGCGCTGGCCAGGTCGGCCTGCCTGCACACCGCGTCCAGCATGTACTGCTGCAGCGACTGGCCCGCGGCGGCGGCGCGAACCCGGAGCTTGCGATGGACATCTTCGGGAATGTGCTTGATCTGAATGGTGGCCATGAGGCAACAGTAGCGCCAAGACAACGCCAACAGCGCTAGATCAGAGCTGACCGCGGGAGCCATTCGGTACGCGACGGTGCGACAATGAAGGGCGCCGATGACATCACCCCGAACCGAACAAGCCATCCGCTACGAGCCGGACGAGCCCTGCCCCGCGCCGGTGTCGGTCGCGGTGGGGCTCCAGGGCGCCGTCCTCGGGCTGGCGCCGCTGGTGCTGATCGTGGCCGTGACCGCCCGAGCGGGTGGGCAGGACCAGAGCTACGTCGAGTGGGCCGTATTCGCCGCGCTGATCATCTCGGGCGCCTTGACTGCTCTGCAGGCCACCCGGTTCTGGCGGTTCGGCGCCGGCCACATCCTGATCATGGGCACCACGCCCAACTTCGTGGCCATCTCGGTCCTGGCCCTCAACGATGGCGGGCCGGCGCTGCTGGCGAGCCTGACCGTGGCCGCGTCGCTCTTCTACGTTGCGCTCGCGCTGTGGCTGCCACTGCTTCGCAGAGTCATCACACCGGTGGTGTCCGGCACGGTCCTCATGCTGATCGCGGTCACCATCCTGCCGGTGGCATTCGACCGCGTCCAGGAGGTGCCCGAGAACGCTCCCGGCGTCGCCGGACCAGCAATAATCCTTGTGACGCTGGCCGTCACAGTGGCGATGGCGCTGCGAGCCTCGGGGCCTTGGCGTCTGTGGTCACCGGTGATCGGAATCGCCGCTGGTTGCATCGTCGCGATCCCGCTCGGAGCCTATGACGCGGGCGGGGTGGCCGAGGCGCCCTGGGCCGGGCTCCCCCGCGCCGGCTTCCCCGGGATCGACCTGACCCCCGGCGTCGGCTTCTGGACACTCCTGCCCGCCTTCGTCGTGGTCACCCTCGTGGGAGGCGTCAAGAACATGGGCGACTGCGTGGCCGTGCAGCAGGCTTGCAGTCGCAGGCCGCGGGCCACTGACTTTCGGGTTGTGCAGGGATCGCTGAACACCAACGGGCTCGGCATCTTCTTCTCCGGCCTCGCGGGCACGCCGCCTACCACCGTCTACTCGGCGACCAGCGTGTCACTCACCAGCCTCACCGGGGTCGCGTCCCGTCGCGTCGGGTTCGTCATCGGGGCGGCGTTGCTGGCGCTGGCGTTCCTTCCCAAGGTCACGGCCATCCTGCTCACCATCCCCAGCCCGGTGATGGGGGCCTATGTGCTGACTGCCATTGCGCTGATCTTCGTGGGAGGGATCCGGACCGTCGTGCAGGCCGGGCTCGACCGCCACAAGGCGCTGGTGACTGGAATCGCGTTCGCGATCGGCGCGGGGCTCGACCAGCAGACCATCATCACCGATGCATTGGGGGACACCTGGGGCAAGCTGCTCGACAACGGCCTGCTGGCCGGCGCGATCGCGGCCGTGGCGATGACCGCGTTCCTGAACCTGACCAGCCCTCGGGGGCGTTGGCGGCTGGACGTCGAGCTGGACCCGGCCGCGCTGCCCGAAGTTCGAGAGTTCCTCCAGAGGGTGGCATCCACCGCGGGCTGGAACGACGCCTCGGCGCAACGGCTGGACGCCGCGGCCGAGGAGACGCTGATCAGCCTGCTGCCGCGCGGCGATGGACAAGCCGACAGCGGCCGATCCGGCCAGACCCCTCGCCTGATCATCCGGGCCCGTCCCGGGGGCTCCATGGTGGAACTCGAGTTCCTGGCCGTGTTCGACGACGAGAACCTCGAGGACCGGCTGGCGTATCTGAACGAGGAGGCCGAGGGTGCTGGAGGACCCGGCGAAGGCGAGATATCGCTGCGCCTGCTGCGGCACTACGCGTCCGCGGTGCACCACCAGCAGTTCCACGGACTGGACATCGTCACGGTGCAGGTCCGGGCCACGAGCTAGCCCTTGGTGCTCGGATGGACATGGCGGTAGGTTCGGGTCGCGATGGCCACCAGTGAAGGCACTCACGACCCGTGTCCTCGAACCGGCACACAGCCACATTCCCGGTGAGCGCCCCGGACCGCTGCGCGACCATTCCCACCATGTCAGAAGCTGTCTGGGCCGTACCTGAGCCGCTGTCCGTCCACGAGGTCCGGATGGATGACGGTGCGGCTGTGACGCTGCGCCGCCATGGCAACCCGGACGGCACAAGGCTCGTCCTTTGCCACGGGAACGGCCTCTCGATCGACCTCTACTATCCGTTCTGGTCCTTGTTGACCGACGAGTTCGACATCGTGGTCTACGACTTGAGGAGCCACGGCTGGAATGCGGTCAGTCCCCTGGCGAACCACACTGTGCCGACCTTCGCGGAGGACCATGAGCGGATCCTCGACGCGATCGACCGCCGCTACGGCTCCAAGCCGCAGGTGGGCGTGTTCCACTCGGTCTCGTCATTCGCTCCGCTGCTGTCACCCACGCAGGGCACCCGGTTCTCGGCCCTAGTCCTGTTCGATCCACCGCTGCGCAAACCGGGGGTGACGAGCAACGAGTTCGACGAGGCCGTCGAACGAACAGCCAAGATCGCGGGGCGACGCACACCGGTGTTCGAGACCAGGGAGGCCTTCATCGACCTGATGGGCTTCCTTCCGACTTTCAGGAATGCCGTGCCCGGTGTCATCGACCTGCTGGCCGCAACCACCTTGCGCGAGGCCGCGGACGGCTCCGGCTTCGAACTGCGATGCCCGCGGGAGCACGAGGCCCAGATCATCGCCCATGCTCGGATCTTCGCAGTGCTGGTCGACTTCGAGGCTCTCGGGTGTCCCACAAAGGTGATCGGGGCCGATCCGACGCTGCCGTACTCGTACCTGCCGACGCTCGACCTGAGCGACATGATGACCGTGGACTACGACTTCCTCCCGGACGCAACGCACTTCCTCCAGTTGGAGCAGCCTGCAAAGTGCGTGGCGGCTATGCGCGACTTCCTGGAGCCGGCCGGCCTTGCCTGATCCTGCGCCGGGCGCGGGTCGGTCGCCCATCGCAGTGGTGGGCATGGCGTGCCGGTTCCCCGGCGCGCCGGATGTCGAGGCGTTCTGGCAGCTGCTGGATTCCGGAACCAGCGCCGTCACCGAGGGGCTGCCCGGCTCGGGCGTGGGTCGGGTGGGCCAGCTGTTCGCCGACCGGGCCGTCCAGAACGACGCCTGCCGGTTCGGGGCCTTCATCGACGGGATCGACCAGTTCGACGCGGCGTTCTTCCGGATCTCGCCGGTGGAGGCGCAACTGCTCGATCCCCAGCAGCGGCTGATGCTGGAAGTGAGCTGGCAGGCGCTCGAGGACGCTTGCATCGATCCCGACCGGCTCAAGGGCAGCCGCACCGGGGTGTACGCCGGGATAAGCAACAACGACTACCGGGGCCTGGTCCTGGAGGGCAACGACACCGCGGAGCCCGCGGCCAGCCTGTACTCGGTTGCCGGCACCTCCTTCAACACCGCGATCGGCAGGGTCGCGTTCGCGCTCGGGCTGCAGGGGCCGGCCCTCGCAGTCGACACTGCGTGCTCTTCGTCACTGGCAGCGGTGCACCAGGCGGTGGCCGGGCTGCAACGGGGCGAGTCGGATCTTGCCCTGGCCGGCGGCGTGCACATCGTCTTGTCGGGGAGGCTGTTCGAGTTGCGGGGCAACGCCGGGATGCTGGCGCCCGACGGGCGCTGCAAGACCTTCGACGCCGCTGCCAACGGCTACGTCCGGGGCGAGGGCTGCGGCATCCTGGTGTTGAAGCGGCTGGACGACGCCGAGGCCGACGGCGACCGCATCTGGGGAGTGATCCGGGGATCGGCACTGAACCAGGACGGCGCCAGCCAGGGGCTCACCGTCCCGAGCGGCGAGGCCCAGGAGCGGGTCATTGCCGACGCCTTGGCCTGGGCGGGAGTCGAGCCGGCGGACGTGGACTACGTGGAGGCCCATGGAACCGGCACGCCGGTCGGGGACCCGATAGAGGCCGAAGCCACCGGGAATGCCTACCGCGCCGGGCGGGATCCTGACCAGCCCCTGCTGGTCGGGTCGGTCAAGACCAACATCGGCCACCTGGAGTCGGCCGCGGGTGCAGCCGCATTGATCAAGGTCCTGCTGGCGCTGAGGCGGGGCGTCATCCCCAAGCATCTCAACTTCAGCGACCCCAACCCTGAGATCCCGTGGGAGCGGCTGCCGCTCCAAGTCACCGCGGAGCCCACGCCCTGGCCCCACCGCCCAGACCGCCAGCCGCTGGCCGGCGTGAGCGGGTTCGGCTGGTCGGGCACCAACGCCCACATTCTGGTGGAAGGGTACGGAGCGCCCGATGCCTCAAGCGAAGCATCCGATCCGCGACGGTGGCTATCGGGGCCGCCCGTGAGGGTCGCTATCGGCGGGCAAGAGGGAACCGCGAGCTCCACGACGGCGGCGCCCGCGGCCCGCTCAGCCCGCCTGCTTCCCCTGTCAGCCAAGACCGGCAAAGCCCTGCGAGAGACGGCCGCTGGATACCTGGAGTGGCTCGAGGAGAACTTCGAGGATGCGCATGGTGACCGGGACGCTGACGAACTGTTGGCCGACGCGGCATGGACCGCGGGGGTGGGGCGGAGCCATCTGGCGCATCGCGCCGGTGTTGTCTTCTCGGACATCGGGTCGCTGAAGGAGTCGCTGGAGGCGCTGGCCAACCGCGACGAGGACCCGTCGAGCCGGACCGCTGCCAGCGTCGCCTTCGCCTACACCGGCCAGGCCAGCCAGTGGGTGGGCATGGGCCGTGCCCTCTACGAGAGCGAGCCCGTCTTCCGGGCGGTTCTCGACCGCTGCGACGGGGTGCTCCGCCGGGAGCGGGGGGCTTCGCTGCTCGACGTGATGCTCGGCTCCGGGGACGCCGCCGAGCTGGACGACCCGGCCTGGACCCAGCCCTGCATCTACGCAATCGAGTGCGCTCTCACCGCGCTGTGGGCGAGCGTCGGGGTCCGTCCCGATGTGGTGGTCGGCCACAGCCTCGGGGAGATCGCGGCCGCACAGGCCGCGGGAGCGTTCAGCCTCGAGGACGGCCTGCGGTTTGCCGCCGCCCGCGGCACCCTCATGGGCGCGTTGGAGGAGGACGGCGCCATGGCCGCGGTGTTCGCCACTCCAGAGCGGGTCGCGGCGGCGGTCGACGAGCTCAACGCCTCGAATGGAGGCTCGCCGGTGAGCGTGGCCGCCGACAACGGGATGCACCAGGTCATCAGCGGCCCGGCCGAGGCGGTCGAGAGCCTGCTGGAAGCCTTCGAGTCCGAGAAGGTTTGGGTTCGCCGCTTGCGCAAGAGCCCCGCCTACCACAGCGCTCTGGTGGAGCCGGCTCTGGACGATCTGGAGGCCGTGGTCGACAGCATCGAGACCGCGGTCCCGCAGGTCGCCTACGTGAGCAGCATGACCGGTCGGGCGTTGGAGGCGGGGGCAACCCTCGACGGCCGGTACTGGCGGCGCCAGGCCCGCGCTCCGGTGGCCTTCCGCAGGTGCGTCGAGACACTGGCCTCCATGGCCGTGGACGCAGTGGTCGAGGTCGGTCCCGATGCCGTCCTGGGCCCCACCGTTGCGACCGCCTGGCCGCAGCGAGCCGGCGCGATCGAGCCGGTCATCACCTCCAGCATGCGCCAGCCCACGGCCGGCAAGCCGGATCCAGCCGACGGCAGCGGCTTCCTCGACGCGCTCGCAGCCGCCTACGGCGCCGGCATCGACGTGTCGTTCGAAGGCCTGTTCGCGGGCGAGACCCGGCGCCGGGTCGCCCTCCCCGGCTACCCCTTCCAGCACCAGCGACACTGGGTGGAGCAGCCGCGCCGGCGCAGGCGGGAATCCGGCCATCCGCTGCTGGGCACACGCCACGACTCGGTGAGGGGCGAGACCCTGCATACCACCGAGATGTTTGTCACCGACCCGGCATGGCTCCACGACCACCGGGTGTACGGGCGGGTCATCACGCCGGGCGCGCTGTACGGCTCCATGGCCGCGGCGGCCTGCAGGCCGGAGGGCGGCTCCGGGTCGGTGGCCGTTGATGACCTGCAGCTCCACAGCCCGATGATCTTCGACGATCACGACCCGCAGGGCACCGGGGAGGTCCCGGGCCGCCAGGTGCAGCTCATACTCGACGGCCCCGTCACCACCGAACCTCGCCGGTTCGAGATCTTCAGCCGGGCCGACGGCGCCGACGACTGGACTCAGCACGCCGAGGGCGCGCTGTCGCCGGATCCCGACCCCCGGGCCAGTCCCGGGCGGCGGGATCTGGAGGCGCTCAGAGCCGGCCTGGACCCGGTCGACCTGGCCGAGTTCTACCGGGCCCGGGCCGATGCGGGAGTCGAGCTCGGCTACTCGTTCCGGACGGTGCGGTCGCTGTGGGCCCGCGACGGGGAGGCCCTGGGAGAGGTGGCCCTGCCCGACGGCACCGACGGCGGGGGCGCAGAGCTGCACCCCCTGCTGCTCGACGGCTGCTTCCAGGTGATGGCCGCGGCCCGCGGCGCCGCCGGACTCGAGGACGGCTCACCGTACCTGCCGTTCGGATGGGAGCGGCTGTGGCTCGCCGGCCCGCTCGGGGACCGGCTGGTCTGCCACGCCGTGCTGCGCGAGCCGAACACCGAAGGAGACGGGCCCCGCGAGGTCATCTCCGCCGACCTGCGGTTCTACACCGACGACGGCGCCGAGCTGGGCGGCCTGGACTCCTACACGGTCAAACGAGCCACCCGGGCGGCGCTGCTGCCGCCGGATGAGGCCATCGACGACCTGCTCTACGAGGTGGTCTGGAGGGACCGCCCGCTGGCCCCGGGCGTGGTGCCCGCCGACTTCATGCCGGACCCGGGGGCGGTGGCCGCTCACTCGAGGACGTTCGCGACGTACCTCGAGGATGTGGACATCGACAGGGGCGGCCGGGCGGACCTCCTGACCGACTTGGAGCGGCTGTCGTGGTCCTACGCGCAGCGGGCGCTGGAGCGGCTGGGCTGGCAGGGCACTGCGGGCGAGGTGGTCGAGCCGGAGGGGCTGCGCGAGCAGTTGGGGGTGCTCCCCGAGCACAGCCGCCTCTTCCGGCGGCTCTTCGAGATGCTGGTCCGGGCCGGCCTGGCCGTCGCCGACGGTGACCGGTTCGTCATCGCATCGGACGGTCCTTCCGATCCCGGGATCCAGGCACTGCTCGATGATCCCGAGGGGTTCGCCTCGCAGATGGCCGACCGCTACTGGCACGGCTCGGCCGAGATCGGCCTGTTCCGTCGCAGCGCCGGCGCGCTGGCTGATGTCCTGACAGGCGACGCCGACCCCTTGACACTGCTGTTCGGCAGCGGCGAGCCCACCGCCGCGGACCTGTACCTGAAGTCCCTGGTGTGGACCGCGGCCAGCCGGATGCTCGGCGACGCGGTGGCGGCCCTGCTGGAACCGATGCCGGAGGATCGAAAGCTGCGGGTGATCGAGGTGGGCGCGGGCACCGGGTCGGCCACCGCCGCAGTGCTGCCGGAACTGCCGGAAGGGCGCTTCGACTACACCTACACCGACATCTCGGCGGGCTTCTTCGCCGAGGCCGAGGGGCGTTTCGGCGGGCCGGAGGCGTCGATCGACTACCGGGCCCTCGACGTCGAGAGGGATCCGGCCGCCCAGGGCTTCGACTACCACAGCTACGACCTGGTCATCGCGTCCAACGTGCTGCACGCCACCCGCCACCTGTCCGAGACGCTGGAGCACTGCCGGAACCTTCTTGCCCCGTCGGGTTGCCTCGTGGCCCTCGAGACCCTGCGGGGACAGGGCTGGCTGGACCTGACCTTCGGGGGCCTCGACGGCTGGTGGCGCTTCGCCGACGCCTCCCGCCCCCACCACGCCCTGGCCGGTCCGGCCGTGTGGCGGCAGGAGCTGGCCGGCGCCGGCTTCGACGGGATCGAGATCCTGGGGATCGACGAGACCGATCCCGCCCAGGAACCGGATCGGGGCATAATCCTGGCCCAAGGCCCAGCCGAGGTGACCGAGCCGGAGGGACAGTGGGTCCTGGCCGCCGACCGGGGTGGGGTGGCCCGCGAGCTGGCGGCTCGACTGGCCGACCGCAACCAGACGGTCGTGCTGGTCACCGACAAGGCCCAGCCGCAATCGGAGCCGGCGTCTCCATCGGCCGGCGTCTCCACGGCGGTGATCGACAGGGAGCGCCGCGAGGACTGGCTCACACTGTTCGAGAGCCTTCCGCCCGACGTTCCCCTCAACGGCGTGGTCCACCTCGCGGCGGTCGACGGCCAGCGGGCGGATGCCCCCACCGGGGAGCTGGCGGCAAGCGTGCGGCAGGCGGCCGCCACCGCGCTGGCGCTGATGCAGGGACTCACCGACGCCGACGCGGCCACCTCCAAGGGGGTGTGGTTCGTCACCCGGGGCGGCCAGGTGCTCGAGCACGAGCGAGCCGGCGGTCTGGCCGGTTCGGTGCTGTGGGGCTTCGGGAAGGTCGCAGCCCGGGAGGCGGCCCATCTGGAACCGAGGATGATCGACCTGGACCCGGCGGCCACCGCGGGCCTGCCCGACCTCTCCGAGGAGCTCCTGTATCCCGACTCCGAGACCCATATCGCCTACCGGGACGGGCACCGCCAAGCCGCCCGCCTGGTCCGGGCCGGTACGAGAGCCGAGCGCCTGGAGCTGCCCGAACCGGCCGGCGAGTCGGAATGGCTGCTCGAGCCCGACGAGGGCGGCGGGCTGGTGCGGGTGGAAGGCGTGCCGCCGGGGCGGCTGGAGGCCCGGGACGTTCGGGTGGCCGTCGAAGCCACCGGACTCAACTTCCTGGACATGTTCCGGTCGCTGGGGGTGGTCGACGAGGGCCTGCTGGGCTGCGAGTTCTGCGGCCGGGTGGTCGAGATCGGACCGGACGTGACGACCGTGCAGGAGGGCGACCGGGTGGTCGGCCTGGCCTTCGGCACCTTCGGATCCTCCGCGGTGGCCCACGAGGAACTGCTGGCCCCCGCACCCGAGGGGACCTCGGCGACCGCGCTGGCGACGATCCCGACCGCGTTCGCGTCGGCCCTGATGTCGTTCGACTGCTCGGGACTGCGAGCCGGCGAGCGGGTCCTCATCCACGCCGGCGCGGGCGGAGTGGGCCTGGCCGCCATCCAGCTGGCCCAGGCGGCGGGCGCCGAGGTGTTCGCCACCGCCAGCGCGCCCAAGCGCGCCTACCTGCGCTCACTGGGCGTGGAGCAGGTCTTCGACAGCCGCTCGGTGAAGTTCGGGGAGCAGATCCTGGAGGCCACCGGGGGCGCCGGCGTCGACGTGGTCCTCAACAGCCTTACCGGTCCCGGCTTCATCGACGCCAGCCTGTCGTGCCTGGCCAGGGGAGGCCGGTTCGTGGAACTGGCCAGGGTGGACATCCTGAGCCCCGACGAGATGGCCGCGGCCCGACCCGACGTGGGCTACTGGATCCTGGAGCTGGACGGACTGAAGGAGCGCGACCCCGGCCAGCCCGGATCCGCCCTCCGGCGGGTCATGCAGCGAGTGGCGGCCGGCGAACTGCGGCCTCTGGTCCACACCCGCTGGTCGCTAGCCGAGGCCGGGCCGGCCATAAGGTTCATGCAGGGGGCCCGCCACACCGGCAAGATCGTGTTCGCGGCGTCGCCGCTCGAGACGGGAAGGCTGCGGGGCGACCGGACCTACCTTGTCACCGGCGGCCTGGGCGGGATCGGCTGCAGGGTGGCCCGGTGGCTGGCCGACCGCGGGGCGGGGGCCATCGTCCTCAACGGTCGCCGGGACCCGGACCCGGATGCGGCCGCGGCCATAGCCGAGCTGCGTGACCAGGGCGCCACCGTGAGCGTGGAGTTGGCCGACATGACCGACACGGCCGCGGTGGACGCCATGCTGGCCCGCATCTCCGGGACGTTGCCGCCGCTGGCGGGCGTCGTACACAGCGTGGGCGTGCTGTCCGACGCCGCGCTGACCAACCAGACCTGGCAGAGCTTCGAGCAGGTGCTGTGGCCCAAAGTGCTCGGGGCCTGGCAGCTGCACCGGGCCACTGAGAACCTCGACCTCGACCTGTTCGTGCTCTTCTCGAGCGTGGCCGGCGTGATGGGCAATCCGGGGCAGGCGAACCATGCGGCCGCCAACGCCTTCCTGGACGTGCTGGCCGCCCACCGTCGGTCGCGAGGCCTGGCCGGACAGTCGATCGCGTGGGGAGCCTGGTCGGAGCTCGGCGAGGCCGAGGAGCATCGGGAGCGCATCGCGGGGCGGCTGGAGGCCGCCGGGACGGGCTGGATCACCCCTGAGCAGGGCATGAGGGCCTTCGACCGCCTGGTGCGCCAGGACGTGCTCGCGCCCGTGGTGGCGGCCAAGGACTGGCAGGTGGTCTCGGAGGGCCAGCAACATGGCTCACCGTTCGTGGAGGATCTGGTGGCCGAGGCCTCCAGCGGATCCGGGGGGGATCAGGACTCTCAGGCGGACCTGGCGACGTTGCTCGGCCAGTCGCCTCCGGCCGAGCACGAGCAGATTCTCAGCAGTTTCCTCCAGCGGGAGGTACAGGCGGTGACCCGCCTGCCGACCCTGCCGGCACCCTCGGCCGAGTTCGCCGACCTCGGCATGGACTCGCTCATGGCGGTGGAGTTGAGGAACCGCATCAATCGCGGCTTCGCGGGCGCGTACTCGGCGAGCAACACCGCGGTCTTCGACTATCCCAGCATCGGTAGCCTGGCCGCCCACCTGGCGTCGGAGCTGGCCGAGGCGGGCGGCATCGAGTCCTTCGACGGCGGAGCCGATGGGCGTTTCGCCATACAGGCGCCCGCAGAGGCCACGCCGCCCGCACCGAACGAGACAGGCGGCGCCGTGGCTTTGGAGACAGAACGGCCGGACAAGTCGGCGCGTCCCGCGGCGCGGGTGCCGGCACCCGGCCCGCCCGCGAGCAGCGGCATCGCCATAGTGGGTATGGCGTGCCGGTTCCCCGGCGCACCGGATCTGCACAGCTTCTGGCGCCAGCTGGAGGCGGGCGAGAACGCGGTCACCGACGGGCGTCCGGACCCTGGCCCCTGGAACGGGGCTTTCGGAGATCCGGGCAACCCCGATCCCAGCAGCCGGGTCGGAGCATTCGTCGAGGGCATCGACCGGTTCGACGCGGGCTTCTTCCGGATCCGGCCGATCGAGGCCCGCATGATGGACCCCCAGCAACGCATGCTGCTGGAGACGAGCTGGCAGGCGCTCGAGGACGGCGGAATCGATCCGGCCAGCCTGAAGGGGAGCCGCACCGGGGTGTACGCCGGGATCGGCGGCAGCAGCGAGTACCGCAAGACCATCGCCGACGCCGGCCGGGGCGACAGCTACTTCGGCACCTCCCCGAGCGTGGCCGTAGGGCGGATCGCGTTCACTCTCGGCCTGGCCGGCCCGGCCGTGCCCTTCGACCTGGCCTGCGCGGCGTCGCTGGTCGCCATACACCATGCCGTGACCGCGCTACAGCAGCACGAGGTGGATCTGGCCCTGGCCGGGGGCGCCAATGCGGTCCTGTCCCCGTCGATCGCCAAGTTCCTCGCGGAGACGGGAATGCTGTCGGCCGGCGGGCAGTGCCGCGCCTTCGACGCGGGGGCGGACGGCTACGTCCGGGGCGAGGGCTGCGGCATGGTGGTGCTCAAGCGGCTGGACGATGCCATTGCCGACGGTGATCGCGTCTGGGCTGTTGTTCGCGGTACGGCCGTCAATCAGAACGCGACCGGCCTGGGCCTCATCCAGCCCAACGGTCCGGCACAGATGCAAGCGATGAAGCAGGCGCTCGATCGGGCCGCGGTCGTGCCCGCGGAGGTGGACTACCTGGAGGCGCACGGGCCGGGCTCGGCCCTTGGCGACGCGGTCGAGATGAACGCGGCCGCCACCGTCTACGGCACCGGCCGGGACCGCGACCGTCCCCTACTGGTCGGCTCGGTCAAGACCAACATCGGCCACCTGGAATGCGCATCGGCTGTGGCCGGCCTCATCAAGACGGTGCTGGCCATGGACCGGGGGAGGATCCCCAAGCACCTGCACATGAGCGAGCCGAGCGCGCAGATCGACTGGGACCGGCTGCTCGTCCGGGTGACGGCCGAAACGACGGACTGGCCCGCAACCCCTGATCGGCCCCGGCTCGCCGCGGTGAACTCCTTCGCCATCTCGGGCGCCAACGCGCACCTCGTCCTGGAGGGGTACGACGCACCGCCAGGCGACGCTTCCCCATCCGCCGGCGACACACGGCCGGAGGGCTGGACGCGGCTGCTACCGCTGTCGGCTCATTCGGACCAGGCCCTGCAGGAGCTTGCCGAGCGGTACCTCGCATGGCTCGACGAGCGAGCCGGGGAACTGTCGGACGCCGATGGTGCCGCGGCCGGGTTGCTGGCCGACATGGCCTGGACCGCGAGCATGGGACGCAGCCACTTCGAGTGCCGGGCCGCGGTCCTGTTCAGCGATGTCGAATCGCTCCGGGACGGGTTGCGGGACGTGGCCGGCGGCAACCGGCGAGCGGGTCTGCCGCCGCCCGCAGCCGACGATGACGGTGCTCAGGTCGAAGCGGCCGCAGCCGAGTACGCGGCCGGCGGCGACGCGTCCCTCCCCATGCTGTTCGAAGGTGAGACCCGGCGCCGGGTTGCCCTGCCGGGCTATCCGTTCCAGCGTCGCCGCTACTGGGTGCAGCCGTTGCAAGCGAAGACCGGTTGACGCGATATCGATGGCTCCCTAGGCTGCCGCGGTCTCCCAAGACGTAACAGAAAGGAACTCCTCCGATGTCCTCCACCGAAGAACGCATTCGAGCGCTCGTTGACGCCAACCTGCAGATTGAGGGCAGGTCCGCGGGCCAGCCGATGAGACTGGATCTCAACATTATCGATGCGGGCGTCAGCTCCGCCGATGTTGTGGCGTTCTGGCGACTCGTATGCGAGGAGTTCGGCATCGACATTCCGGCCGACGAGTTCGCCGGGCTGCTCACGCCAGGAGATCTGATCGCGTACCTCGACGCCCAGTCGGGCTGATCCGGAGATCTTCAAGCCCCTTCCTGTCCCGGGAGTACCCTCGCGCCCATTCCTGCCGAGGCGCGAGAGCCAGAGACCTGGTGCAGCCTGCACCGGGCCATCGATGAGATACGGGTACTGCACGTAGACCTGCCGACCGACGGCGGGCGCGAGGCATGCGCCGTGTCGTGGCTGGACCGCGACGAGCAGCAGCGGCGGGACCGGTTCTTGTACGGCGGCGCCCGGCAGCGGTTCACGCTGTGCCGGGCCGCGCTGCGGTCGGTGCTGTGCCGGGAGCTCGATTGTCGCAATGAGCATCTCGCCTTCGAGGCCTCCGAGCACAACAAGCCGTCGGCCACCGTACGCGGCCGGCCGGCCCCGATCAGCTTCAACGTGAGCCACAGCGGTCGCCACGGCTTGATCGCGCTGGCACCCGGGGGACGGGTGGGCGTCGACGTCGAGGAACGGGTCCCCCATCCCAATCTCGACGAGCTGATCGCGGCGGTGATGGGCCCCAACGAGCGGAGCGAGCTAGCCGCGGCGCCCCGACCGCGCCGGCTTCACCTGTTCTTCAATCTGTGGACGATGAAAGAGGCGCTGAGCAAGGCCCACGGGATGGGCCTGTCGATGGACGTCGCCCGTTTCGAGATCCCGCAGGCCATGCGCGAAGGCTCGGCCAGCGGCTGCTTCCGGTTCGCGGACACGCCCGACGTCGCTTGGAGACTCCACAACATCAGCACGGAGGAGTTCGCGGCCGCGGTCGCCCATTCTCCAGACCGGCAATGACCGCACCGAGCCTGTCCCGCCTGCGCCCCCGGGCACGCCAGTAGCTACGTTTCGGCGATGGTCGGCGAGTGGACGGTCACGCACGGAAGCGCCGAGGTCCCCGCGGAGATCCTGGCTGCGGCCGCGGCGTCCCAGGCCACGCTGGGCGACAAGCTTGCCGCGCTGCGCTCACTGAGCGAGTCGTTCCCCGACACTGTCGGTCCCGCGGCCGCCGATCGCTGGGTGTCCGATGCCGCTCCGGATTCCGACGGGGGCCGACCACGGAGTGACGAGGCCGCAGGATCACCGCCAGAGTTCGGCTGTGAGGACCTGGCCGACCTCAGTGCGGCGGCGCTGCTGGAGGGCTACCGGACCGGCGCGTGCGACCCGGTCGAGGTGGTCGACGCCTGCCTGGCCCGGATCGACAGCGACGGCGCCGATATCGGAGCGGTCGTCGCCCTAGACGGCACCGCCCGGGACCAGGCGGCGCGCTCGGCCGGTCGCTGGCGAGAGGGCGACGCCGGGCCGCTGGAGGGCATCCCCGTCGGGGTGAAGGACATCATCAACACCCGGGGACTGCGCACCGCGGCCGGATCGACGCTGTTCGCGGACCACGTACCGGCATCCGACGCCACCGTCGTGGCCCGGTTGCGGGACGCGGGAGCGGTGATCCTGGCCAAGACCACCACCCCAGAGTTCGCCTTCGGCGACGAGACCGGCGACGGCGTGAGAAACCCGAGCGCACCCGGTCGATGGGCAGGAGGAAGCTCCTCCGGCTCTGCCGCGGGATTGACGGCCGGGCTCTTCCCGGTGGCCCTGGGCACGGACACCGGCGGCTCGATCCGGGTGCCCGCGTCGTACTGCGGTGTGAGCGGTATCAAGCCGACGTTCGGGCGGGTTCCCCGTGACGGCGTCTTCGGCGTGTCCTGGACACTGGACCACGTCGGCCCCATGGCCCGGACCGTCGAGGATCTGGGGCTGGTGCTGGGCGTTATCGCGGGCGGATGCGAAGCCGATCCGTACGCGTCGAGGTGCCCGGTGCCGGACTACGGCCGCCTGTCCGGGTCGATCTCCGGGACACGGGTCGGCGTGGTCGGGGGATGGCTGGCCGAGGGCTCCACCCCGGGGGTGACGGCGGCGCTGTCCGGTGCGCTGGCCGGGCTGGAGGAGCTGGGCTGCACCGTCGAGCCGGTCCCGTTCCAGTGTGCCGAGCTGGCCGGGATCGTCGCCTGGGTCATCACCGTCGTGGAGTTCGCGGCCCACCATGCCGGCAACCTGGATCGCATCGGCGAGTTCACCCCTTCCGCGGCCTGCCGGCTGGCGGCCGGAGCCCGGACCAGCGCCGCCGACTACCTGCGGGCGCTGCGAGCCCGAGCCCTGGTGCAGAGCGACCTCGACGCAGCCTTCGAGAAGGTCGATGTGCTGGTCACCGCGGCCACCCCGACCTCGGCACCCGATCCGGCCACCTTCTTCGACGACGGCGACCGGCTGTGGCTCGACAAGGTGGCCCGCAACTTCCTCCCGTTCAACGTCACCGGCCATCCCGCTCTGGTGGTGCCGGCCGGACTCGACGACGGGCGGCCGGCGGCCGTCCAGATAGTCGCCCCGCCCCACGCCGACGCCCTCTGCCTACAGGTGGGAGCAGCCCTGCAGACAGCATAGTAGTGGGGCGCTTCTCCCACGGGCCGTCTGCCACGCCCGACATGAACCGGCCCGATCGGACCAACTAGGTTCGCGGTGCTGATGACTTCGCGCCCGCCCGCCACTGCAAGGAACGAGCCATGACGGTGCTGACCGGCGACCTTCTGGACAGCTTCGACGACTCGGTCGGGCCGGTGGACGAGGCCCGGCTGCTGCCGCCCGTGCTGTACACATCGGCGGAGTTCTACGAGTTCGAGCGACAGGCCATCTTCCAGCGGGAGTGGCTGTGCGTGGGCCGGGTCGACCAGCTGAAGGAGCCGGGCGACTTCCGCTGCATCACCATCGCGGGCGAGCCGCTGATAGCCGCCCGGGACTCCGGCGGTCAGCTCAGGGTCATGTCGGCCGTATGCCGCCACCGGGGGATGGTGATCGCGGAGGGCTCCGGCAACTGCCGCCGCTTCACCTGCCCGTACCACCATTGGAGCTACGGGCTCGACGGTGCGCTGCTCGGCACCCCGGCCATGGAGCGCGCCGTGGACTTCGACCACCGCGATCACAACCTGCCCGAGCTGAAGGTGGAGATCTGGCAGGGGTTCATCATGGCCAACTTCGATCAAGACGCCCGGCCCTTCGGACCGACCATGACCAAGATCGACGACATGCTCACCAACTACGGGCTGGAATCGACCACCACACTGGAGGGCAAGACGATCGGTGACCTGCCGTGGAACTGGAAGGTCATGATGGAGAACTTCAACGACCCCTACCACGCCAGCCGGCTGCACGGGCCGCTCCAGACCTTCGCTCCCAGCCACATGAACGACTTCCTGCCCTGGGACGACACCGACGGCGCCATCGGCCGGGTCCAGCACTTCACCGACATCGACAGCTCGTTCAATCCCACCCAGCGATGCATCCTCCCGGTGTTCTCGAACCTCACCGAAGAACAGCGCAAACGGGGCGGCTTCGTGCTGATCCCGCCCACGCTGGCGCTGGCCATCGTCCCCGACGAGGTGGCCTACTTCATCATCAGCCCGCAGGACGCCGGCCACATCACCATCCAGATCGGCTACTGCCTGGAGCCGTCGGCGCTGCAGGACCCCCTGTTCGACTACCTGTTCAAAGCGGCCGAGGACGGCGTCAACAACTTCAACGAGCAGGACATCTACGTGGACGCCATGACCCAGCAGGGCCTCAACTCGCATCTCGCGCCCCGCGGTCGCTACTCGTGGCAGGAGGAGACCCTGGTCCAGTTCAACCGCTGGCTGGTGAGGCGCTACCGCGAGCACTGGCCCTCCAACGGCGCCTGATCGGGCGCCCACCTGAGACCGGCCGGACCAACAGCCGTGGACCCTGAGCGGACCGTCACCTTCGACCCGGCCGAGCACCCGCCGATGGAGCGGCAGTTCATGCTGTCGCAGTTGGTGGTGCCCCGGCCCATCGCCATGGTCTCGACCCGCAGCCCCGACGGCGTCGCCAACATCGCGCCGATGAGCTACTACCTGCCGATCACCGGTGATCCGATGCTGCTCGGCATCACCATGGGCCTCCGGGAGACCGGGCAGCTCAAGGACACCTACAACAACGCCATGGCCAGCGGCGACTTCGTGGTGAACGTCACCACCGAGGTCTTCCGGGACCGGATCGAGACGGTGGCCATGGAGGCGCCGAGCGACGTGGACGAGTACGAGCTGGCCGGCTGGACCCCGGTGCCGGCCACCAAGGTCACATCGCCGGCCATCGGCGAGGCCCTGGCCCGCCTCGAGTGCGAGGTGCGCAAGGTGGTCGACCTCGGAACGCCGGGGAGGATCTTCAGCGAGGTCCACCTGGTGATCGCCGAGGTGGTGTGGGTGGCCTACGACTCCGCGGTCTGCGACCCCAGTGGCCGCATCGACCCGCTGCGGCTGGGGCCCATCGGCCGGCTCGGTTTGCGGACCTATCTCCGCACAGTGGACGATGGCGCCTACTACCTGCCCCGCACCCCGTGGTCGGAGTTCGTCGACAACCCCAAGGAGCCGTAGTGGAGACGCCGACTTTGCTGAACCTGTACCGCGACATGTGGCTGATACGGGCCTTCGAGCAGGGCCTCGAGCGCGAGTTCGAGAAGGGCAACGTGCCCGGGATGCTGCACACCGGACTCGGCCAGGAAGCCACCCAGGCCGCGCTGGCCTGGCACCTCGAGGCCACCGACACCTTCTTCCCCGACCACCGCTGCCACGGCATAAACGCCCTGGCCCAGCAGCGCCACGGCGGCGACGGCGAGCGGATCATGGCCGAGCTGTTCGGGAAGGCCACCGGCGTGTGCAGCGGCAAGGGCGGCAGCCTGCACTCGGCCGACCCCGCCGTGGGGAACTTCGGCGACAACGCGGTGGAGGGCTCCTACATGGCCACCGTGCTGGGAGTGGCGCTGGCCGCCAAGATGCGGGGCCGGCCCAGGGTGGCCTGCGCCATCATCGGCGACGGCACGGTGGGGCGGGGCGAGTTCCACGAGAGCCTCAACATGGCCGCCATCTGGGACTTGCCGGTGCTCTACGCCTGCATCAACAACGGCTACGCCATCTCAATGCCGGTGGGCGAGGGTCACGCATCGGCCGACATCGTCGACATGGTGCAGGGCTACGGGTTCGGCAGCAAGCAGGTCGACGGCAACGACATCGTGGAGGCCTGGACCGCGGTGGGCTCCGCGGTCGAGCACATCCGCTCCGGGGCCGGTCCCTACTTCCTGGAGTTCAAGACCTGGCGCTGGCAGGGGATCTTCGCCGGGGAGTTCCGGCCCGAGGCAGAGGTCAAGTACTGGAAGGAGGAGCGCGACCCGATCATGCTGGCCGCTGAGGCCCTGGGTGAGCGGGGCGTGGACCAGGCCGAACTCGATGCCATCGAGCAGGAGGCGCGCGACGTCATCGAGGAGTGGATCGAATTCGCGCTGGAGAGCCCGGCGCCCGACCCGGGCAAGGCCACCGCCGACGTCTACGTCGGCTGGGAGGTGTCGTCGCGATGACCGCCGCAGAGACAGCCGCGACCAAGCCGGCCCGCACCGCCCGCACGCCCCGCAAGCCCAGGGACAGGGTCCGCAAGGCCAGCTTCACCCAGGCCCTCAACAACGCCCTGGACCTGGCCATGGAGAGGCACGCCGAGATGTTCCTGATCGGCGAGGACATCGCCGAGATGGGCGGCGACTTCGGCGTGACCAAGGGGCTGCTGGCCAAGTACGGGCCCGAGCGGGTGCGGGACACGCCCCTGTCGGAGGCCGCCATCATCGGCACCTGCGCGGGCGCGGCCATGGTCGGCATGCGCCCGGTGGCCGAGATCATGTTCGCCGACTTCATCGCCGAGTGCTACGACCAGGTCGTCAACAACGTGGCCAAGCTCCACTACATGTTCGACGGCCAGTTCAAGGCTCCGCTGGTGATCCGCACCGCCTGCGGGGGCGGTTTCGGCGGCGGGCCGCACCACTCCCAGAGCGTGGAGGGCTGGTTCCTGAACGTGCCCGGCATCGTGATCGTGGCGCCGTCGAACCCGGTCGAGGCCAAGGGCCTGCTGCTGGGGTCGATCGACAGCGACGATCCGGTGCTGTTCCTGGAGCACAAGGCGCTGTACCGGAGCCGGGCCGAGGTCCCGCCCGAGTACTACACCACCCCGCTGGGCAAGGCCTCGATCGCGCGCCAGGGCAGCGACGTGACGGTGGTGGCGGCCATGCGGATGGTGCCCATGGCGCTGGAGGCTGCCGCCAGAGCCGAGGCTGAGGGCGTCTCGGTCGAGGTGGTGGACCTGCGGACCATCCGGCCCTACGACGCGGCCACCGTGCTGGCCTCGGCATCCAAGACCGGCCGGGTGGTGGTGGCCAACGAGGCCCCCAGGATCGGCGGGCTGGGCGCGGAGTTGAGCGCCCGCATCAGCGAGGAGTGCTTCTCGGAGCTTCGGGGACCGGTGGTACGGGTCGACGGCCTCGACACGCCGATCCCCTTCTCAGTGCCCCTCGAGGACATCGTGCTCCCCGGCACCGACGACATCGCCGCCGCCATCAAGACCGCCGCCCAGTACTGACGAGACGAAGCACGAGGAGAACTGAATGGCAACCAATGTGATATTGCCCAAGTGGGGGCTGACCATGGAGGACGGCACCGTGGTGGCGTGGTACGTCGACGAGGGCGACCATGTGGTCGAGGGCGAGGTGATCGCCGAGGTGGAGACCGAGAAGGTGGAGAACGACCTGGAGGCGCCCTGTGCCGGGGTGGTGGCCCGCATCCTGGTCGACGAGGACGAGACCGTGGACGTGGGCACCGTTCTGGCCGTGATCGCCGACAACGAGGCTGAGGCGGCGACAATTGCCGGTGGTTAGTCGTGAGACCTGATCGCTTCGACGGCGACACCGTGCTGATCACCGGGTCGTCCAGAGGCATCGGCGCGGCCACGGCCCGAGCCTTCGCGGTCGAGGGAGCCCGGGTAGCGATCAACTACCGAAGCGACGAGGCGGGCGCCGACACCACCCGTCAGGCCATCCTCGAGGCGGGCGGCACGGCAGAGGTGTTCCAGGCCGACATCGGCCGCGAGGACGACGTGGCCCGGCTCGCCCGTGAGGTGGAGGCTTCGCTGGGACCGGTGTCGATCCTCGTCAACAACGCCGCTCTCATCGACCGCTCCTCGATGTTCGATCTGTCACTGGAGGCCTTCGACACGGTCTGGCAGGCCAACGTGCGGGGACTGTTCCAGCTGAGCCAGTTGGCGGCGGCCGGCATGGTCGAGCGGGGCCGCGGCGCCATCGTCCACGTCAGCTCGATCCTGGCCCGTCTCGGGGTGGTCAACCGGTGCGCCTACATCGCGTCGAAGGGCGCCGTCGAGGGGCTGACCCGGGCCATGGCCCTCGAGCTTGGCCCCAAGGGCGTGCGGGTCAACGCGGTGGCACCCGGGCTCATAGCCACTGAGGCTCTGCTGGCCGGGATGCGTGACCCCGACCTGCAAACGGCGATCCAGCGCCACATCCCCGAGGGCCGCTTCGGGCGGCCCGAGGAGATCACCGCGGCCATCCTGTTCGCGGCCTCGCCCGAGGCCAGCTACCTGAACGGCGCCATCATCCCCGTCGACGCCGCCCTGGGCGCCCGCGAGTCCACTCCCGCCTGACCCGTCAGGCGACCCAGCCCCAGGAGCGAGCCATGATCAGCGTCAACCGTGAGGCAATGAAGACGGTGAGGGTCATTCTCGACGAAGCCGACGCTCTGGGCGTGACCGTCGAGCGGCTCGACAACGGCACAACCGTCGTCGACATGGGTCTCGAGGCCAAAGGCGGCTGGCGGGCCGCGCAGCTCTACACCCTGGCCAGCCTGGGCGGCCTGGGCATCGTCAGCTACGAGCCATTCGAGCTCGACGGGCGCATGCTCACCGCGGTGCGGGTGATGATCGACCACCCCATCGAGGCCTGCGTGGCGTCGCAGATCGCGGGCTGGCGCCTCCAGGCCCCCGGCACCGAGCACGCTGCCATCCTGGCCGGACCGGGCCGGGCCCTGAACCGCGACAGCCTCGACCACTACTTCGAGTGGATCGACTACCGCGACGACCACCACGAGTCGGTGGTGGCCATACAGACCTCCGAACCGATCCCGGTGGAGATGACCGACATGATCGCCTCGGCGTGCCGGGTTGATCCCGGCGACCTGTATGTGCTCTTCGCACCCAACCGCAGCCTGGTGACCGCCGTGCAGGTGGCCGCCCGCATCGTCGAGCAGTCCATTCACCGGCTGGCCGAGGAGGGCATGGACCTGCGCGGCCTGCGCAACGCTTACGGCCTGGGCGTGGTGCCGCCCCTGGTGGATGACGACCTGATCTCGATGGGCCGGATCAACGACAGCCTGCTGTACGGCGGCATCTCCAACGTCACCGTCGAAGCCGACGACGCCCAGTGCGCCGAGATCGTGGACCGCGTGGTGTCCGTCGCCTGCGAGGCGTACGGACGGCCGTTCATCGAGATCTACGAGGACGCCGGCCGGGACTTCTACGAGATTCCCATAGAGCTGCACTCCCCGGCCGAGATCCACCTCACCAACCTGGCCAGCGGCCGGACCTTCAGCGCCGGTTTCATCAACCACGAGGTCCTGACCGCCTCCTTCTTCGGGTAATGGACGGTGATGTATTCAAAAGCATTGTTTTGCATTGAATTATCTCGCCGGTTAGGGTGGCGACATGGCGGCGTCGGAGGCGTTCATCGTGCAGGGCGAGGACTCGCCGACCGTTGCCGGTCCGGCGGCCGTGGCGTCTGGACCGGTCGCCGCATCGCCGCGCTGGCCTCAGCTCATTCCCATCGCGCAACTGCTCGCCATCGTTCTGGGCGTGCTCGCCATCATCTGGAACCAGCAGCAGACCACCGACAGCCTCCGCAGCGAACTGAGCGCCGAGATCAGTGAATTGCGTTCCGAAGTGGCCGCGAACGGCCAACGACTCGCCCGCATCGAGGGCTTCCTCCGCATCGGGATCCTCGATACGGCAGCGCCTCCCTGACGAGCCGATGACCCCACAGTCCGACTCAATCGCAGTCGTGACCGGCGGAGGGTCGGGCATCGGCCTGGCCTGCGCTTCCGCCCTGTCGGCCCGGAGCGTGAGCTGCGTGCTGGTGGGCCGTCGGCAGGAACGGCTCGAAGCCGCGGCCGCGACGCTGGGCGCTTCGGCCACCGTGGTGACCGCCGACCTGACCGAGCCGGGGGCGCCCGAGCGGGTCGTCGCCGAGACGCTGGCCGCCCATGGCCGTATCGACGTCATCGTGCACAGCGCCGGGGTGTTCGAGAAGGCGCCCGCATCTCAGGTCACGCCAGACCACTGGCAACGCGTGCTGGACGTCAACCTGAGCGCCGTCATGGCCCTGACCAGGGCCGGCTGGGAGGCCCTCAGCCAGTCCGGGGGTCAGATCGTGCTCATCAGCAGCATCGCTGCCGTGCAGGCCTTCGAGGGGAACGCCGCCTACGCCGCGTCCAAGGGTGGCCTCAACGCGCTGGGCGAGGTGCTGCGACTGGAAGGACGGGAACGCGGCATCAGGGTGATCACACTGTCCCCGGCCCAGATCGACACGGAGCTGTGGGATGGCAAGGCCCCCGAGCGCGTGCGAGCCCGCATGATGCCCGCGGCCGGGGTGGGCGAGCTGGTCGCGGATCTGGTCGGCACCGACCGCCGGATCGACATCGGACCGGTCGTCATCAGGCCCGTCCAGGATCCCTGGGTCGAGCCGGAGCCGTGACCGTCGGCGAGGAGCCCATCGCCCTCGGGCTGCAGATCGTCCCGACGATGGGCTCGGCCGAGCTCATCGACACCGTCGTCGCCGCGGAGGAGCTGGGCTACTCGTACTGCATGGTGGCCGACGAGGGCCTGATGCTCGACGTCTACGCCGTGCTCGGCGCGGCGGCCCGGGCCACCAGCACCATCCGGCTCGGTGCAGTCACCAACCCCTACACCCGCCATCCGGCCGCCACCGCGGCGGCGATCGCCACCGTCGACGAGATGAGCGGCGGCCGGGCCTTCGTGACGCTGGTGGCCGGCGGCACCATGGTGCTGCATCCAATGGGACTCGAACGTTCCGCTCCGCTGGCACGGATGGCCGACACCATCGAGGCGCTCCGGCTGCTGTGGCGGGGCGAGCCCGTCACCTGGCAGGGACGCAGACTCTCGCTGGAGGGCGCCCAGCTCACCACCGGCACCCACTCGATCCCGATCTGGATCGCGGCCCGCGGCGAGCGGATGCTGGCGGTGGCCGGCACCCACGCCGACGGCCTGGTGCTGATGGTCAAGTCCGACCTGGGCGACGCCTTCGGCCTGGCCGAGCAAGCCCGCACGGAGGCGAGCGTCCCACTGACCCGCGTCTACCTCGACCGCTTGGCCTACAAGCCCGAGATGATCGAGGAGGCCAAGCACCTCTACGGATACGCCATCATGGACAGCCCGCCCCGGATCCTCAAGAACCTCGGCCTGAACGATGCCGAGATCGCCGGCCTCAAGCAGGCGTTCGCCGAGGGCGGCCCCGAAGCCGTCGGACAGCTCGTCACCGACGAGCTGGTGGCCTCCTACCAGATCGCGGGCACACCCGCAGAGTGCCGCAGGCAACTCCAGCACCTGATCGGCGCGCACCGCCTCGACGCCTTCCTTGTGAACGTCATCTCACCCGGCCTGGACGCCAACCGCGACCTGCTGTCAGAAGTGGTCGCCATCGCCACCGGCCACTAGCGGCGACCATGGCGGCACCGCCGACGTGACAGCGACAACCCTTCAGCGGCAAGCTGTCCGACCATGAGCACCCCGTCCCGACGCCCGACGCCGCGCCCGGAGTTCAGCCGCCCCACGGTCATCCCCGCGTCGGACCGGGCCCGCCATGTCTGGGGCGACGCTGAGTCGGGTTTCGTGCTGGACCGCGTCTACCTGTCGTCGCAGACGCTGCACGTGCTCGAGTTCTCGATGCCGCCCGGGGGACGGTTCGGGCACTCGCCGGACAACCCCACGATCTTCGCGGCCGACGAGCTGCTGTACGTGCTCGACGGCACGCTGTTGCTCAGCGACCCCTCGACCGGCGAGACCCAGCGGGCGGAAGCCGGCGAGGCGGTATTCTTCCGGCGGGACACCTGGCATCACGGCCGCGCCGCCGGGGACACGGGCGTGCGCGTGCTCGAGTTCTTCTCGCCCACCCCCGCCACCGGGGCGTCGAGCGCCTACGCACGAACGCAGCCCTACCTGGAGAGGACGGCGACGGTCGACGACCGGCTGCTCGGTTCCTGGCCAATGGCGGCAGGAGCACTCGAGCAACGGCTCATGCCCGTGCGGGAGCACGACCTCGCCTGGGGCACCCGGGGACCGCTCGAGCTCGCCTTCCTGGCCGCCACCGAGCACCTGACCGTGATGCGATGCCACCTTCGAGCCGGGGCCGCGTCAGGTGACGAGCAGCATCCCGGGGAGGAGTTCGTGCTGCTGCTCTCGGGACGTCTCGTGATCAACACACCCGCCGCCGAGGACGCCAACTGCCTGTACCTCGACGCGGGCGACGCCGCGGTGCTGCCGCCTGAAACCCCCCATTCGTATCTGTCGGCGGGCGGCCCGCAGGCGATCTGGCTGTGCGGGATCGGGCCTGGATGGACCAGCAGCGACGACATCGGCCCCGAGTCCAGTTGACGGCATGACGCCGGCCGCGGTGGGCATCGATGTCGGTGGCACGAAGATCGCCGGCGCAGTCGTCGACGAGGACGGAGCGATCCGCAGCACCGAGACCGTGGCCACCCCGACCCAGGAGGGTGATCAGAGCGTGTCCGAGGCGCTGGCGCTCGTCGACCGGTTGGCCCGCAGGGCAGCCGCCGGCGGCTGGGCCGTGGAGCGGGCCGGGGTGGGTGTTCCCGAGTACGTCACGCCCGACGGGCGGATCAGCAGCGCTCTGGTGCTGCCCTCGCTACAGGCATTGCCGGCGGCCTCCGGATCCGGCCTGCCCATCCTGATCGACTCGGACGTGCGCTGTGCGGCCCGGGCGGAAGCCCGGCTCGGTCACGGCCGGACCCTCGCCAGCTTCCTGTTCGTGATCATCGGCACGGGCATCTCCTCCACCCTCGTCATCGACGGCCGGCTATGGCCCGGTCACCGGGGCGAGGCGATAGCGCTCGGCGAACTGCCTGCCGATCCTGCACTCGCTCTGCATCCTGGAGAGCCGCTGACCGTGGAGGAGCAGGCCTCGGGTCGAGCCATCAACGAAGCGGCCGCGGCCGACGCTTCCGGCGGTCGGCGAGAGGCAGCCGGCCACCGAGCCGCGATCGAGACCCGGGCGGGACAGGTCGTAGCCGCGGCCCTCACCTGCGCAGTGCAACTCCTCGACCCGGCGGCGGTGATCGTCGGCGGAGGTCTCGGCACCAGTGAAGGCGACTTCTACCGGTCGCTCTCCAGGCATTATGGCGAGTTCGTCCGTGGCCGGCCACAGCCACCGCCGCTGGTGCAGGCCCACCTCGGGCCGCAAGCCGGTGTCATCGGCGCGGGCCTGCTGGCCCTCGAAGGCAAGAGGCCGGATCGGCTCAGCCGGTAGGGAGCAGCCTCTCAGGCAGGTAGTCGCGATGGGCGTGGGCCATCTCGGCATAGAGCCGCTCGGCCTTGTCGATCGACCGGACCAGCGGATGGGAGGCCAGAGCCTGGACGGCTTCATGGCTCGTCCCACTCCAGGCCGCGTCGGCGGCCGCCTGCTGGTAGTAGGCCAGAGCCTCAACCAGGCCGCGCACATGCGACGGCAGGCTGGGCATCTCGACGGGCCGCACACCGGCGGCATCACAACGGCCGAGGGTCTCCACCACCAGCGAGTCCTCGAACCCGGCAACACTGCCGGCGTTGGCCACGTTGACCGTCATCACCTCGTCGCGGTCGTTGAACACCGCGTCCATGCAGTCGATGGCCAGTTCCAGTTCGTGGATCCCGCCCCGTGATCGCGCCGGATCGAGTTCAGGATCGTCGCTCATGGCCTGCTCCCGGTAGTGCGACCAGTACGACGGCACCTCGGCCAGGATGTCCTCGGCTCTGGTGGTGGCCTTGGCGTGGTAGTCAGCGAGGATCTCCTCCTCGAAGTAGTAGTACTGGAAGTAGCCGCTCGGCACCGAGTCCATCGCAGCCGACAGCTGCAGCATCCTTCGCTCCTGCCCTGACAAGCCGGGATCATCGGCCTCCTCGTTCCACTTGTCGCGTAGCAGCGGGATCAGCGGTTCGTCGTCATATGTGTGCTCCACCGACCACGACCCGTGGTTGAGGCCAACGCTGGCCACGTCGAGCTTGTCGGGATCGAGCCCTACCGCCTCGGCCAGCATCCGGGGATAGACGATCGGCCCCTCGCACAGCGACACGATGTTGGCGTCGGAGTTGTCGGAGACCGCCTGCGACACGATGTTCACCGGATTGGTGTAGTTGAAGATGGCCGCGCCGGGGCAGGCCCGGTCAATGTCGGACAGGATGTCCTGCATCACTGCTATCGATCGCAGCGCCATGAAGAACCCGCCGGGACCCTGGGTCTCCTGGCCGATGACGTTGTGCGACAACGGGATGCGCTCGTCCAGCACGCGAGCCTCGAAACCGCCCGGCCGGTAGCTGGTGAGCACCGCGTCGCAGCCGTCGAGCCCGGCAAGACGGTCCGTGGTGGCTTCCACCGAGATGTTCAGGCCCCGGGCCGCCATCAGCCGCTGGGCTATCTCCCTGGTGAGAGCGAGACGCTCGGCGTCGAGGTCGATCAGCACGACCTCGGATCCGTCGAAGTTCTCGCCCTGATGGGCGAAGCTGGCCATCGTGCCGGGGGCTCGGGTGGAGCCGCCACCTATGTAGGCGAGCTTGATTCGCGCCATCTCACACCTTCAGGTTGCCGGGGCATCGGAGTCGCGGTCACCGGCACCAGACCCTACGCGCCGCCGGCGGCCGAGGCCCTGAAATCCCGCAGCGACCGGTTCAACTCCTGCGGATCGGACGGGCGGCCGATCTGGTCGAGTGCGGCCATGACCGCTCCGAGGACCGGTGGCAGCGTCGTGCGGTGAGCCACTGCTCCGGGCAGCTCCGCCATCACCGCGTCGACCAGGACGGAGGTGGGGTGCTGGAACAGCCCGCCGCCCAGCACCGTGACGGCGCCGGCCATGTCGAGTTCGATCCACGCCGCTGATGCCCGGGCCTGCCCGCCCATAGCGCGGCCGGCCGCGGTCACGATCTCCAGTGCCACCCCGTCATGCCGGTCAGCTTCATCCAGCAGCACTGGACTCATCCGCACGAGGTCGAGGCGACCGAGGCCGTCCCGACCGGTGAACCGGTGCTGCAGCTCGATCGGATCGGCCGCACCATAGAGCCGGAGCGCGCGATCCGTGAGCGATGTGGGCGGGCCCAGGCCCAAGTGAGCGCGAAGCACGGCGTCGAGGGCCGCCTGGCTGAGGGTCGCGGCTCCCACCGTGTCGGGCCAGAAGCCGAGGTGGAAGCAGGTGCCGTCGCGGCGGCGGGCACCGACCGCGTTGCCGGTGCCGCAGATGACGGCGATCCCCTCCCACGACCGTGAGCCCAGCCTGAGCCCGCCCATGGCGTCGTTGACCACGAGCGGCTCGAAGCCGAATGAGCAGCCGCTCAGGTGGCTGCGCAGATAGTCGTGATCCTCGGGCCAGTCCGCCCCGGCCAGGCTGAAGACCCCCGACCGCAGTTGTCCGGGTCCGAGCCCGGCCTGCCCCAGGGCCGTCGCCACCACCCGGTCGAGTTCGGCCAGCGCCTGCGGCGGCGACGCCACCCCGTAGATGTCCGTACAGCCGCCGTCACCCACTCCGACAACGGTGCCCGAGCCGTCCACCACCACCGCAGTCGAACTCGTGTTGCCCCCGTCCACCCCGATGACGCAGGTGCCCGTGCCCACTCCTCTCGGCCCCCCTAGTCGTCGCGGTGGCGGCGGATCCGGTAGTCGTGACCCACCTTTCCGCCGCGCTGGACGTAGATCGCAGTGGGGTCGTACGGCACCGGATCGAACGTGCTCGACACTGCCTGAGTCTCGCCCGAGACCGCGGCCAGCCGCGCCTTGACCATCACTTCCAGGCAGTGGTAGGCGTGCTCGGGGCGGATCAGCAGCCTCTCAGAGTCGATGACGCAGTCGACGAGGTGTCTCAGCCCCGCGGTCCACGGCCAAGCCGGATCGGCCTCGGCGTAGGTGGTCCAGCCGGCCGTGTCGGCCCGCACGATCTCGTATCCCTGCGGGGCCCAGTCGTCTCCCAGCATCTGGGCCACACCGCCGGTGCCGTACAGCTCGATGGCCGGCGAGCGGTACTCGTGCATGGTGAAGCCGGTGGTCACCACCGCGAAGTGGGCGTCGCCGAAGTCGAGCAGCACCTGGTAGTTGTCGAAGTCGCTGACCTCGATCACCTCGCCGTCAACCTCGCGTTCCGGGATGGCGGTCCCCGCGAGAGCCGTGACCCGCCTGACGGGTCCCATCAGGCCGGTGAGCGAGGTGATGTTGTAGACGCCCAGGTCGAACAGCGGGCCGCCGCCGGTGTCGTAGTACCACCGCCCCCAGGTCGGTCCCGACCATCCGTAGCGGGCCCTGGCGGTGAGCACCGTCCCGATCTCACCGTCATCGACGACCCGCTTCCACAGCGCCTGATAGGTGGGGCTCAGCACCACGTGGGGGGCGCACACCAGCAAGCCCGGCGAGGTCCGGGCCTGGGCCACTAGTTCGGCGGCCTCGTCGAGGTGGATCGACATCGGCTTCTCCACCAGCACATGCTTGCCCGCGGCCAGGGCGGCCGCGGCGATCTCGCCGTGGCTCGGCATGGCGGTCAGCACCAGCACCGCATCCACGTCGTCGCGTTCGGTGACATCGGCGTAGTCGGTGCTGAAAGCCGTGTCCTGGTGCAGGAAGTCGCGAACCCTGCGGGCGCGGCCTGCGACGATGTCGCACGCGGCAACCACCTCGACGCGTCCGGAGTACCTCAAGTCGCGGATCAGAGCCGCATACGGCTCGAACACGCTGCCCAGCCCGACGATCCCCAGTCGAACCTTCGACGAGGACCCCGTTCGCGCCGCGGTCGCGTCCCTCATACCGGCGCGCCCCTCCCGGCGCTTGCGTCACTCCAGATCACCGCACCCGGGCACTCGTGTATGAACGTTGCCGGCCAAGCCGGGTCGTGGCCTGCCGTGCACAGCACCCGCCGCAGGGACTCGGCCTTGTCGGCTCCGTGGAGCACCAGCCACACCGAGCGCGAGTGCCGGCGGATCGTTCCCAACCCGACCGATACCCCGTGGGTTGGGACCTCGTTCGCCGAGGCGAAGCCGGGGAAGGTGACGACGTTGTCGGCCCGGGTCGTCGGGGCCAGTTCCACGACGGTACTGGCGCCGTCGAGGTCCGATCCCGGCCCGCAGAAGGCGACGTGCCCATCCGACGCGCCGCTGGCCGCGATGAACACCTCGACCCCGCCCGCATCCGCGATGCGCCGGTCGTAGGCCGGGGGGTCCAGGGGATCAGGGAACCACACCGACTCACCCGGCACGTGACGTGAGGCCGCCAGGCCCTGGTTGATCACCAGGCGGATCTCCTGCTCAGCGAAGCGACGGCAGGAGTTGTGGACATCGTTCGAGACCGGCACAGGCGTCGCGGAGTGGGGGTCCAGGTAGTCGTCCATCATCACCAGCACCACCCCAGAGCAGTCGAGGCCGTCGGCGGCGCAGATCCGGCCCAACTCGGCGTAGATGGGTTTGGGGGTGCGCCCTCCCGGGCATCCCAGCAGGTACCGGCGGCCGGCGGCGTTGCTCGCCGCGATCCCGGCCGCGATCTCCGCCGCCGCGACCGCTCCGAGCTCTAGCGATGTGCCGAAGCGTCGGTGGCCGGTCGTCATCCCTTTGTGGCTCCCGTGGTGATGCCCTGGATGAAACGGCGCTGCATTATGACGTACACGACCAGCACCGGGAACGCCACCAGCAGCGCAGCCGCGGCAATCGTGGAAGGCTCGCCGCCGCGTCGCAGCCCCGCGAAGAACGACAGCGCCAGCGGGGCTGTCTGCGCCGCCTCGTTCTGGGGCAGCAGCACCAGCGCCAGCAGGAAGTCGTTCCACGCGAACAGGAACAGCAGCGCCGACAGCGACATGATCGCCGGGCCGCTGACCGGCAGCAGCACCCGTCTCAGGATGTCCCAGGTGTTGGCGCCGTCGAGTTGGGCGGCCTCCACCAGCGCGCTGCCCGACTGGGCCCAGAAGGCGGTGCGCATCCAGAACGTCCCGAACGACACGCTAAAGCCGATCTGCGGCAGTATCACGGCCCAGCGCGAGTCGAGCAGGCCGAGCGACCTGAAGTCGAAGTACAGCGGGACGATCAGCGCCTCGTAGGGCAGCATCAGCCCGGCGAGCAGGATCACGAACAGCGTGTTGCGCAGCGGGAATCGCATCGTTGCGAAGGCGTAGCCCGCCAGGATCGAGAAGGCCACGCTCGCGGTGACGACGGTGATGGCGACCACCGCGCTCGAGAACAGCGCCTGGGCGAAGTTGCCCCTCTGCCATGCCAGGGTGAAGTTCTCGAACGAGATCTCGCTCGGGATGGTGAATCCGCTGACACGCTTGCCGGGCGGGTTCAGCGCCAGCAGCAGGATCGACACGAACGGGTAGAGAGCGATCACGCTGGCGCCGAGCAGCACCAGATGGACGAAGCGGCGCTCGTGGCGGCTCTCGATCACAGCAGCCGCCCCGCTGCGCCCCGGCTCCCGTCCGCTGCCCGGTTCTCGATCACGGCACTAGGCGGAGAGGTCGCCGCGGCGGCGGTACCACAGCACGGCCAGGTTCACGGCCAGCAGCTCCAGCATCAGGATCACGCCGATCGCCGCGCCGAGGCCGATCGAGCGGATCTGGAACACCGAGCGGTAGATGAACATCGACGGGACCTCAGTGTTGGTCCCGGGGCCGCCGCGGGTCATCACGAACACGAGGTCGAAGTTGCGCAGCGCCGCGGTGACGGTGAGGATCAGCGCCACCGTGATCTCGCCGCGCAGAGCGGGCAGCGTCACCGCGAAGAACTCGCGGACCATGTTGGCGCCGTCGATACGGGCCGACTCGTAGCGCTCCGACGGGATCTTCTGGACGCCCGCGGCGAACAGCACGAACACGAGGCCGAAGGTCACCCAGGTGCCGACCATGCCCAGCGACGGCAGCGCGAACGTGAAATCGCCGAGCCATGCCCGGCTGACGAAGTCCAGCCCGATCAGGTCGAGCCCGAAGTTCAGCGGCCCGTCCGGCGCGTACACCCAGCGCCACGCCACGGCAACCACGGTCAGCGGCAGGATCGTCGGCACGAACAGCACCGCCCGGAACGCCGTCCGGCCCCGGATCCGGACCCTCGCCATCAGCCCGACGATCGCTAGGGCGACGCAGATCGGCAGCACCGCGTAGAAGATGATCAGGATGACCGAGTTCCACAGCGCGGCGCGCACCTTGGGGTCGGTGAACACGGTGACGTAGTTGTCGAGGCCCACCCAGACCTGATCGGTGATGCCGTTCCACTCGTAGAACGACAGCTTGAACGCGTGGACCAGCGGCGCCACCGCGAACACCGCGAAGAAGGAGAACGCCGGCAGCAGGTACAGGTACGCGACCGGCTGGGCGCGCCCCGACGGACCGCGACGGACCGGTCGGGCCGAACGGCTTGGACGGCTCAACTGAGGTGGCCGCAGGGGCCGCTGGCCGAGCCCCGACTGCTCCACGCCTTCAAGGCGATACGCAGCGGGGCCCGGCCGGGGTCAGTAGGGGCTAGCCGTTGGCGGCGTCCCAGTCGGCCTGCACGTCGCTGAGGAACTGCTCGCCGTCGATCTGGCCGCCAAGGAGCTCCTGGGTCTTCGACGTGAGCGTGTCGAACATCGTCGGCGTGGCCCAGTCGGCGTACAGCGTGACGCCCTCGTCCGCAATCACCGCGGCGGCGCCCGCGGTCACCTCCGCGAGCAGGCCCTCGATCTCGGTGTCCGACGATCGTGCGGCGACACGGCCCACCGACGCCAGCTCATCCGCGAACTCCTCGCTGACGAGCAGGTTGATGAACTCCGCCGCCAGGTCGGGATCCTCGGCGCTGGTGGTGATGTGCCACGGAAGGGCCAGCGCGGCGGTGCCGCCGACGATCCCGCTGGGGCCGACCGGCATGGCGAAGTAGCCGGCGTTGGCGCCCATCCCCTCGTCGAGGGTGGCCGTGTTCCAGTTGCCGGCGATCATGAACACACCCTCGCCCGCGATGAAGTTGGCCACCGAGTCGTCGTAGGCGATGCCGTTGACGCCTTCGGGGAAGTAGCCGTTGTCGCGCCATTCCTCGAACTTGGCGGCGGCCTGCCGCTCGGTGTCGGTCACGACGGTCGCGCCCGGCTCGCCGAAGACCCAGTCGCGGATCTCCGCCGCGGGCCGGTAGGCGGCCTCGACCATGCCGTAGACGTGCAGCGCGGGCCAGCCCTCGGCGTTGCCGAGCTGGATCGGCACCTCGCCTGCCGCCTTGGCGGCCGCGAGCAGGGCGTCGAACTCCTCGAACGTCGACGGCAACCCGCCGAGAGCCGCCAGCTTCTCCTTGTTGTAGTAGACGCCCACGAACTCGGCGACGCCGTTGATGCCCCAGAGGATCCCGTTGCCGAAGTCGGTGCCGTCCTCGGTGAACCGGTACTGGTCGAGCGTGCCGTCGCCGAACGCCTCGACCCAGCCGTACTGCGCCGCATAGTCGTCGAGCGGCAGGATCAAGCCGCCCTGCACGAGCAGACCGTCGATCGTGTAGCCCTGGTTGCCGTGGGCGATGTCGGGCGGATCGTCGCTGGAGAGTATCCCCGGCGCGATCTGCATGTAGTCGTCGAAGGCGCGCAGCGTGATGTTGAAGCTCACGTGCGGATACATCTCGGTGAACTGCGCCGTGGCGAGTTCGAGGGTGGCCTCGTCGCCGGCCTCGGCCAGCACGTCGAGAACCACCGGACCGGCCATGGCGTCATCGTCGCCGCTGTCGCCGCTGCAGGCGGCCGAGACCAGCATGAACGCCAGGATCACCCCCAGAATCCCGAGTGTTCGAGAGTGAGAGAGGATTCTCATGCGTGCCCTCCTTGGGACTGTCGCTTGCGACGGGCATTGCCCATCAGGATTCGGACCGGAGGCGCGACGAATGCCCGCGACTCGGATCAGGCGCGACTGTATACAGCGTTTCGACTGCCGCTACAAGCCCGCCCGAGACGAGGCCAGTCAGCGAGGGAGGTCGGCCAGGGTCGTCTTGACCAGGAAGTCGTCGGCGGAGCCGCGATTGTCTGGATCGTTGGGATACTCCAGCCTCACCAGGCCGACCAGCCGGACCTCTGAGTCGACGGGCTGTCCGGTCACGTCGATGGCGAACCGGGCCGATGAGCCGTCCAGCCAGCCTTCACAGGCCTCGGGTCCCAGCTGTTCGGTGGAGAAGCGGAATTCGAGGGCATAGGCCACCGCCCGGCTCCGGGGCTCGCCTCCCTCGATCCCATTGGACAGCCCGCAGATGATGCCCTCGTCGGTGAAGGCGTTCTGCGTCTCGGCGAAGAACTCGGCCGTCCACAACACGTCCGGCCCGAGATCCGGGGACTCGGCCAACTCCAGCTCCGCCATGAGGATCTGGTGGCCCACCCGCCACACCGTGATAGTCGAGATGTCGGCGGCGGCGTCGCACCCCTCGCCCCAATCACGGCCGGCCTCCCGGCAGTCGTCGGACTCGTCGGCCACCACCAGCCTCGTCGCGTCCCGGCCCGAGAACAGGTAGGGGACCTCGATCGCGCCAAGACCGGACATCACCCACAACAACACCACCACCGCCACGACCGCCGCCAGCACGATCCGGGACCGCAAGCTCCTGCGGTCGCCGGAACCGTCGCTCGCAGGTTTCACGTCCCCATCCTGTCGGGTCTCTCGGAAGTTAGGTCAAACCTCGTACGAACGGCTGGGCCAGAGCGGCCGGCTGGCGGGTCCGGTGGGCGAACACGGCCACCGTCGCGATGGTGACCACGAAGGGCAGCGCCTGTAGCAACTCCGCGGTCACCTCGTAGCCGACCGTGGGCAGGCTCAACCGGAATGAGTCCACCGCGCCGAACAGCAGGCAGCCCGCCACCGCGCCCCGGAGCGTCCAGCCGCCGAAGATCAGTGCCGCGATGGCGATGAAGCCCCGGCCGCCCACAATCTGCTCCTCGAACAGTCCCACCTGACCCAGCAGGAGGTAGCCGCCGCCCAGCCCGCTGGTGATCCCGCTCAGGTAGACGCCCTGGCGCCGGCGCTTGTTGACATCGATGCCCGAGACGTCGGCGGCCTGCGGGTTCTCGCCCACCGCTCGCACTTCCAGCCCCCAGCGGGTGCGGTACAGCAGCCAGAACGACAACGGGATCAACGGGTAGATGAGATAGAAGGGCCACGACTGCCCGAACAGGGCCGGACCCACCAGTGGCATGTCCGACAGGATCGGGATCTCGAACACGTGCGCCCGCTTCGAGTACGGCTCGAGGTTCCGGTTCAAGAAGGTGGCCAGACCCAGGACCAGGATGTTGAGCGTCAACCCGACTACGAACGTGTTCGCCGTGAGCCGGTGACTCAGGTTGGCGTGCACGATGGCGACCACCAGCCCGGCCGCCATCGCGAACATCAGCCCGATGGTGACCCGGTCGGTCATGTCGAACCCGACCGCGGCCGCGAACGCACCGGCCAGGATCATGGCCTCGGTGGAGATGTTCAGCGTGCCGGCCCGCTCCGCGATCGTCTCGCCCAGAGCGCAGAACGCCAGCAGCGCCGCGAAACGGGCTGCGCTCGAATAGGTGACGTCGGTGCCGAACACATCGACCAATGCGCTGAAGAGGGCTTCCATCGCTCAGGTCCTCGCGGTCATGGCAGCCAGGGCCCGGCGCCGCTCGCGTATGAAGAGGATCGCCGGAGGGACCAGCAGGGCCAGAACCAGCAGCGACTGGACGATCTGGGTGATCTCGCGCTCCACCCCGGTAGCGGCCAGGAATCCAGACCCGGTCCTCAACCCGGCGAACACCAAGGCCAGCGGCACTACGAGCAGGGGTCTCTGCCGGGCCACCAGCGCTACCAGCAGCCCGTCGAATCCGATGTTCACCGCGAAGCCGGGAACCAGCCGGAAGTTGCCGAAGTCGCCGCCGGCCACCATCACCGACCCAGCCAGGCCGGCAAACCCCCCGGACAGCAGCAGCCCGGCCATGCCGTAGCGCCACTCCGACACTCCGGCTCGCTGGGCGGTCCGGGCGCTGCGCCCGAGCATCCGCAGCTTGAACCCCCAGACCGTGCGACCCAGCACCACCGCCACCACGATCACGAACGCGAGGGCGAAGAACACGCTGATCGGGAATTCGTTTCCGAACAGCTCGATCCGGCCGATACGCCGGCTGGGGTCGAGCTGCTCGCTGACGATATTGCGGGACGAGCGGCCCTCTATGGGCGCGAGCAGGATCCAGGGCCGCTGCAGCCCGAAACCCACTACCTGCGCGGCCACGGTGACGAGTAGCAGCGTGGTCAGAACCTCGGGTACTCGCCGCCAGTACAGCAGCACGCCCGCGATGCCGGCCCAGAACGCTCCGGCGGCGAGGCCGATCAGAAGCATGGCCACCAAGGCGAACGGGCCGGGACCGAACAGGTTGAGGCCCGCGTACATGGCCACGGCCGCACCGAAGGTGAGCTGACCCTCCTGGCCGATGTTGATCAGTCCGGCCCGGCCGCCGATGACAGTGCCCACGCCGACGAAGATCAGCGGCACAGCTACGCCCAGGGTGTCGCCCCACCGGCCGGGCGCCCTCAGGCTGCCGTCCAGCAGAGCCGAGAAGACCTCCCGCCACGAGCCTCCGGTGACCGCCACCAGTGCAGCCGACATGATCAGGGCCAGGGCCACGCTGCCGATGTACAGCCCGGCTACGACGCCCGCTTCCCTGGCCTTGGAGTACATCACGGCGCGGCCGCCGGCGGGCGTGCTCGACGCGGTCATCTCGGCTTCCGACTCCTCGGACGCCATCAGCGCGCCCCGACCTCTGTGGCCCCGCCCATGAGCATTCCCAGACGCTCCAGATCGACCTCGTCGCGGGCCATCTGGCCGACGATCCTGCCCCTGTACAGCACGACGATGTTGTCGGCCAGATGCAGCAGCTCCTCCAGTTCGCTCGATATGAGCAGCACACCCACACCATCGTCGGCCACCTTGCGGAGCCGGTCGCTGATGTACTCGATAGCACCCACATCGAGACCGTGAGTCGGCTGGTCGGCAAGGAGTACATGCGGGTCGGCGCTCAGCTCCCGGGCCAGCACCACCCGCTGCTGGTTGCCCCCCGAGAGGGTGAAGAAGGGCGCGCCCGGACCGGAGGTCTGGATCTCGAACTCGTCGATCAGCTCCTGGGCCTTGCGGTTGATGCCGGCTTGTTCATAGAACCCCATGTTGGCCACCCGTTCGATGTCGATCAGGAACAGGTTCTCGGCGACCGTCATGTCCAGCACGCACCCTGAGTCGTGGCGGTCCGCGGGGATGACGGCCACTCCGGCTCGAGCCATGGCTCCGGCCCGACCCGTGACCACGGGCTTGCCCGCGACCTCGATGGTGCCCTCGGCGATCGGCCTCAGGCTGGACAGCACCTCGGTCAACGCGGCCTGACCGTTGCCCTCCACACCGGCCACACCCACGATCGTGCCCGCAGGAACCTCCAGTGTCAGCCCGTCGAGGGCCATCGAGCCGTCGGACCCGCGGACGACCACGTCCGCCATCGACAGGGCCGGAACGGCGTCGGATGACTCGTCGGTGTGATGCTCGGCGAGGGCCTCGATCTCCTCCACCAGCCCGAGGGCCGCGGCCTCCGAGCGCAACGACACCTCGCGGCCGACCATGGCCCGAGCCAGGCCGGCGGCAGTGGCCTCGGAGGTCTCCAGGTGCGCGACCACGCTGCCGGCTCGCATGATGGTTATCTCGTCGGTGGAGTGCAGGACCTCGTCGAGCTTGTGACTGATGAGGGCGACTGCCTTGTTCTCGTCCCGCACCGCGGTTCGGAGCACCGCGAACAACTGCTCCGACTCGGCCGGGGTCAACACCGATGTGGGCTCGTCGAAGATGATGATGTCGGGATCGCGGCGGAGGCACTTGATGATCTCCACCCGCTGGCGGACGCCGGCCGGGAGGTCGGCCACCCGGGCGTCCGGGTCGACCCCGAGTCCGTAGTGCTCGCTGATGTCCATCACCCGCTGGCGAGCCGCCTTGCGGTCGAGCGACCCGCCCTCCCCGAGGATCACGTTCTCCCACACCGTCAGAGCCTCCACCAGGCTGAAGTGCTGGTGGACCATTCCGATGCCGTGCCTTGCCGCGTCGAGCGGATCGCGGATGAACTGCCGGGCGCCGTCGATGTGGACCTCGCCCCCGTCGGGGGTGACCAGCCCGATGACGATCTTCATCAGGGTCGACTTGCCCGCCCCGTTCTCACCGAGAATGCCGTGGATGCGGCCCCGCTGCAGGCGCAGCTCGACCTTGTCGCACGCGACGATGGCGCCGAAGCGCTTGTCGATGCCGCGCAGATGGATGGCGGGCGCCGGATCGGCTCCGGCGCCCGCCGCGTCCAATGTGTCGTTCACTGCTGAGCTACGAGAGTCAACGGCTCGCCGCCGCTGGAAGGGTCAGCCGCCGTAGGCGATGGCCCTGATCTCGTTGAACTGGTCCTCGAAGACCCCCGTGCCGACCTTCTCGATCTCGGCCTCCATGCGCTCGGCCTGCTCAGGGGTCGGATCGCAGATCTCGGCGCCGGCCACCGAGCCGGGCTCGACGGTGAATATGAACCGCTCGCCCTCCTGCAACCGGCCCTGCTGGATCAGCGGGAACACTGCCCTGATGTAGTCGCCACCGTCGAACTTGATGGCGAGATCCCAGTGCAGGTCGCCCTCACGGGTGCACACGTCCGAGGCGCCCGCGCTCATGGTGAGGAGGCCCTCCTCGTTGGCCAGGGCGATCACCGGGTTGTGGGCGCCGCCGAGGTACGGGTAGATGGCGTCCGCGCCTGCGGCCACCGCGTTGTGGAAGGCCTCGGACGCTCCGGCCACGTTGTCGAAGTCGAAGGGATGGGCGCCGGTGGGCACGTAGTGGATGTCGTAGGCCTCGTCCACCGCCTTGAGGCCCATCCGGAACGAGAGCTCCGTCTCGACTTCGAATCCGGCCCCGTGGGCGCCGAGCATGTAGACGCTGTCGCCGCCCCGGTCCTCCAGCAGCAGCCCGGCCGCGAAGCCGGCGATGTACTCGATGGCTGCGCTGTTGTCGGAGGACTGGGCCAGTCCGGGCAGGTCGGGGAAGGTGTCCTCGCACCGGCAGTACCAGAAGATGTCCGGATACTCCTCGGTCAGGTCGGGCAGAGGCTCGGAGATCTCGCCCGCCGCGATGACGATTACGTCAAGCCCCTGGTCGGCCAGGTTGCGCAACTCGGTGGCCGCCTCGGCCTGGTCGATCTTGTCGATATAGAGCGGCTCGGCGTAGCCGTTGGCCGCCGCGAACTCCCTGGCCCCGTCAACTGAGGCCTGGTAGTAGGCGCCGTCGTTGGCGTCTCCGGGCACAGCCACACCGATGCGCACCACACCGTCGCCGTTGTAGTCCATCGGATCGGCCTCAGGTTCAGCCATCGGCTCCTCTTCAGCCATCGGCTCCTCTTCAGCCATCGGCTCTTCCTCGGCCATCGGCTCCTCTTCAGCCATCGGCTCCTCTTCCTCAGCGGCCGTGGGTGCTTCTTCGGCCGGCTCAGGGGCGGCCTCGGTCACCGCGGCCGCGCCGTCATCAGCGTCGTCATCGTCGCCGCAGGACGAGGCGACCAGCCCGAACACCGCCATCACGGCTGCGAACCAGATAATCGTGCGTCGCTTCATGTTTCCTCCAGTTTGTTTGAACCGCGTTGCATGCCGTTGTCTGACAATCAGACCCGTCGACGTGCGGACGTTACCACTCGCCCATCTTTACTGTCTCACCGGGCCGGCGGTACCTTCTGCGAGGTCGGCGACTGGAGGCAACCGGCATGGGACCGATACGCAGCCCGATCCCGCTGGAGGAGATGGAACCGGCTGCCCGCCCGGTGAGCGAGGCGGTCGGCCTTCCCCCGGCGTGCTACACCGACGCCGGCTTCTATGCCTTCGAGAAGGCTGCGGTGTTCGACACCGAGTGGCTGTGCGTGGGCCGCTCCAGCCAGGTTCCCGAGCCCGGCGACTACTTCACGGCCACGCTGCTGGGCACTGAGCCGGTGATCGTGGTGCGCAACCGCGACGGCCGGATCAACGTCATGTCCTCGATCTGCCAGCACCGTGCCATGTGCATCACCGCTCCGGCCGAACGGCCCAAGGACGAGTGGTTCGATCCGCCGCCGGAGTGCAGCGGATCCACCCGTAATTTCCGCTGCCCGTACCACTGGTGGACCTACGACCTCGACGGTCGTCTCATCGGCGCGCCGGAGATGCATCAGCGTCCCGGCTTCGTGCGCTCGGAGATCTCCCTGCCCCAGCTGGCCACCGAGGAATGGCAGGGCTTCGTCTTCTGCTCGTTCGCCACCGATCCCTTGCCGCTGGGCCCGAGGCTGGGCGCGTTCGACGAGATGCTCGCCAACTACTGCATCGACGAGATGGTCACCACCGAGCCCGAGATGTTGCCGATGCCGTTCAACTGGAAGGTCTTCGCCGAGAACTTCATGGACGCATACCACTCGCTGCGGCTGCACGCCTCCCTCTACGACTTCACCGAGGCTGACACCAGCAACGAGACCCTGCTGGCCGGCACCTTCCCGCCGTTGGAGCCGGGCTCGATCGGCATCGGCGGCAGGGGTCGGACCGGTTTCAAGGATCGGGGCATGAACCCCACACAGGCCACCCTGTTCCCGCCCATACCGACCCTGGACGAGGACGACCGCTGGAACGTCGTCTACCTGTACGTGGCCCCCTCCCTGCTGATCGGCGCCTACAGCGACTCGGTCAAGTGGCTGGCCGTGCAGCCGGTCTCGGCCGGCGAATCGCTGGGAAGGCTCGGATACCTGTTCCCTGAGCCCACCACCAAGCTCAAGCTCTTCGACCAGCTCCTGGAACAGCACAAGCGAGGTGTTGAGCTCTTCTACGACCAGGACATGCCGGTGGCGGTGGCCAGCCAGCGGGGGATGGGATCGCGTTTCGCGCCCCAGGGCCCGCTCAGCGGCCAGGACTTCTTCCGATCACAGCTCGCGGAGTGGCTGCTGGAGCGCTACCGCGCCGCGGACGCCGCCGGCGCCTGACCCGGGCACAGCATTGCGCGTACGTCTGGTCGTCAACGGGTCGCAGGCAGCCTTCGACATCGCTCCGGACACAAGGCTCCTGGACCTGTTGCGCGACCGGCTGGGGCTCATGGGCGCCAAGGAAGCCTGCGGCCGAGGCGACTGTGGAGCGTGCACCGTGCTGGTCGGTGACCGGGCCGTGCCTTCGTGCCTGGTGCTGGCCGCCCGGATGGACGAGCCGGTGCGAACCGTCGAAGGCCTGGCCGCTGACGCCTCAGCCCTGCGGGAGTCGTTCGCCGACTGGGGCGGGCTGCAATGCGGGTATTGCACGCCGGGGCTGGTCGTGCGGACCCATCAGCTCATCGAATCCGGCGAGTGCGACACTTCCTCCAATGACGAAGTCCGTCAAGCCCTGGCCGGGAACTTCTGCCGCTGCACCGGCTACAACGGCGTGGTCGCGGCGGTGCAGCACGCCACCGCCGGGCACGGCACTCCATCCGGGGCCTGAGAGAGGCAGGAACCTTGACGGTTCTCGGGCAGCGGGTCAGGCCCAACCAGTGGGACGAACGGACCTCGGGGGCGGCCGTCTACACCACCGACGTGGTGCTGCCCGGAATGCTCGAAGCCCGCATCCTGCGTAGCCCACACCCCCACGCCGACATCCGCAGCATCGACACCTCCCGGGCAGAAGCCCTCAGCGGCGTGGCCGCGGTGATAACTGCCGACGACCTGTTGGACCGGACCTACCTGCACTTGGGCGAGCCGTTCCGCGACCGGTTCGCGCTGGCTCGAGGCCGGGTCCGGTTCATCGGCGAGGAGGTGGCCGCGGTCGCGGCCCGCACCCGGGCCGACGCCGACGCAGCCCTCGATCTGATCGATGTCGCCTACAAGCCGCGAGCCAGCGCCGTCACGGCGCAGTACGCCCGGGTTGGCGAAGCCCCAACCGTCCATGACGATGCCATCGGCAACCTCTCGATGCAGGCGGTCCGCAGCTACGGCGACCCCGACACGGCGCGCTCCGAAGCCGATGTCGTAGTCAGCGGTCATTACACCTACAAGCCTGCGGCCCATGTGTGCCTGGAGCCGCACTCAACAGTCGCCTCCTGGGACCCGACCCGGCAGCAGCTCGACCTCTGGGTGTCCACCCAGGCGCCCTACTTCGTGCGCAAAGAGGTCGCCCACATGCTCGACCTGAACATGGATCAGGTGCGCACTCACCCTGTGGCCGTCGGGGGCGGCTTCGGGGCCAAGGCCAAGGCCGGCTGCCACGAGGTGATCGCGGCCGCGCTGGCCATCAGGACGAAGCGGCCGGTGCGTCTCGTGCTCGACCGCGACGAGGAGTTCGCGGCCACGGCCGTTCGCCATGCCTTCGGCGTCCAGCTCGCCACGGGCGCCCGGCGCGACGGGACGCTCACTCACCGCGACGGCTACGTGACGGTGGACAACGGCGCCTACAACCACGCCGGACCGTCGGTAGCCATCTACGCCACCATGCTGGCCGCGGGTCCCTACCGGCTGGGCGGCTGCTCCACCGCGGTGTCGCTGGTCTACACCAACAAACAGCCAGGAGCGTCGTTCCGGGGCTACGGCAACCCGCAGATGACTTTCGCGACGGAGTCACAGATCGACGAACTGGCTGACAAGCTCGGCATCGATCCGATCGAACTGCGGCTCCAGAATGCTCCCCGCAGCGGCGACGTGACCCTCACCGGGTGGCGCCTGGGATCGGCTCGCCTCGACGACTGCCTCCAGCGGGCCCGAGACGAGATTGGCTGGGAGACCAAGCGAGGCCTGTCCGGTAGCGGGCGCGGAGTGGGCGTGGCCGCCGCGGTTCACGTCTCGGGTGCCAACGCCTTCGAGCATTCCGAGTTGAGCGAAACCGCGGTAGAGGTCCACGACGACGGCACCGCTCGGGTGTGTTTCGCAGGGGCCGACGCCGGAACGGGCCAGGCTGCGCTGCTGCGCCAGATCGCGGCGGACGAGTTGGGGCTTGCCTTCGACGATGTATCGGTGACCATGATGGACAGCCACGACGCACCCCAGGATCTGGGGGCGTGGTCGTCCCGGGGAACGATGTGGAGCGGCCACGCCACTGCCGACGCGGCCCGAGGTGCGGCTCGTGCCCTCAAGGAGACCGCCGCGGCCAAGTTCGGGGTCGATGCCACCCAGATCAAGCTCGTCGAGGGTGAAGCCCGTTCCGGCACCGACGCCGTGCCGATTGGCGATCTCGTGGCTCTCGCCGAGAGCGCGTCCGACGGTTGCCTGCGGACCGACGGCAGCTACCTCACCGACGTCGACAAGATGGACAAGGAGCACGGGCGAGGTCATTTCTCGCCCGCCTACTCCTTCTGCGTGCAGGCGGTGGAGGTGGAGGTGGACTACGCCACCGGCCAGGTCAAGGTGATCGACGCGGTGACGGTGCACGACTCGGGTGCGGCCCTCAACCCGGCCGCGGTCGAGGGCCAGGCCGTGGGGGCCATGGCCATGGGGCTCGGGGCCGCCCTCGGCGAGGAACTCGTCTACGAGCAGGGACGCCTCGTCAACCCGAGCCTGCTGGACTACCCCGCGCCCCGGGCTCCGGACCTGCCGCCGATCCGGGCCATCCTGCTCGACGGGCACGACCCGGCCGGGCCCTACGGGGCGAAGGGCATCGGCGAGATCGGGGTGGTGCCCACGCCGGCCGCGGTGGCCAACGCGGTGGCCCACGCCACCGGCGTTCGAGCGCGGGAGTTGCCCCTCACCCCGGAGAAGCTCCTGCCGCTGCTGAATCCTCACGGATCGGTGGCCCGGGCAGCAGGCCGCCGGCCCCGATCCGGCGGCTACGGACTGGAACTGATGTGGATCGACTTCGTGCGGGCCCTCTACGGCAAGGGCCTGTTCAAGCTCCTCGAACGCCTGTCTCGCAAGCGCAGAGCCAAGCGCAGCCCGCTGGCACCGACACCGCCGATCGAGTCGATCGAGCGGCCCACAAGACCCGAGGCGGCCACCGCCGCCTGTTCGGACCGCGATGCTGACACGCGCTACATCGGCGGGGGAACCGACCTGCTGGTCGCCCGCCAGCAACGGCTGGCCACACCAGTGCGTCTGATCGACACCATGTCGATCGGCCGACTCCGGCAACTCGACGAGACCCCGGACGGCGACCTGCGCATCGGTGCGGCCGTGACCCTCGAAGACCTGCGTCGGCGGCTTGCGCAATCCGGGTCCTTGCCCGGTGATGCCATGTTGGCCGATCTGCTGACCGAGCTCGCCACCAGCCAGATCCGGGAACTGGCCACGGTGGGCGGCAACCTCCTTCAGGACAAGCGCTGCGCCTTCTACCGCAACGGCTTCGGCTGCTACAAGCGCAGCGGCCGGACTGCTCCGTGCTACGCGGTACTGGGCGACCACCGATTCCATCACGCTGTGCTGGGCGCCCACCGCTGCCAGGCCGTCACCCCGTCGGATCTCGCCACCGGCCTGCTGGCCCTCGACGCCCTCGTCCACAGCCTGCCGCCCGGGTCGAAGCCGCCCCGACGCCGGGCCGTCGACCAACTCTACTCGGGGCCGGGCGAGCCCGACCTTGCCACCGGAGAATTGGTGACCATGCTGGAGGTACCCGCCGCGGCCCGGGCCCGCCCTGCGGCTTTCGAGAAGCTGAGGCTCTACGCAGGCGACTTCGCGGTCTGCTCCGCGGCGGTGTCGCTGGAACTCAACGACGATGGCGCCACCATTGCCGACGCCCGTGTCTCACTCGGCGCGGTCGCTCCCAAGCCGTATCGCGCCGAGCGCACCGAGAAGCGACTCGCCGGCATCGGTCTCGACGATCAGGACAGTCTCAAGGAGGCGTCCTGGGCATGGGTTTATGACACCAACCCCCTGCCTAACAACGTCTGGAAGGTCGAAGCGGCTTGCGGCCTGCTGCACAGAGCCCTCAACCGCATCGCCGATACAGTCAATGTAGACTAGTGATTTTCATATTATCTAGTTGTCATAGGTGATCCTGGCCGCTACGTTCATCCATCAAGTCGAGAGATGCTGAGGTGAGCCTGATGACAACAGCCGGCATGAGCGACACGACCGCAGCGCAGCCGCCCGCCAGTGACTCCGTTGCCGAGCGGACCACCGCGCTGTTAGCGGACGCCCGAGCCCTGCACGACGCCGCGCTGGCCCGCCTAGATGCCGGCGACATCCGCGACGCCGCCGAGAAGGCCTGGTGCGCCACTAAGCGGGCCGCCGACGGCCTCATCGTGGCCCGCACTGGCGAGGAGCCCGCAAAGTCCCCTGTCACAACGCGGGAACTGAATCGTCTCGCCATCGACAATCAGGAAATCGGCCGCCTCGCGGATCGATACCACATCGTCAAGGACGCACTGCACGGCGACTGCTTCTACCTCGGATTCTGCGAGCCGACCGAGCGCACCGAGCGCCTCATCCACGAAACCGTCGACTACATCGACGAAGTTGAGCGCCTCGCCGCCGCCTGACCGCCCTATGACGGCTCGTCGGCGGCTTGCTCGGCGAGCAGGAATTTGCGGATCTTGCCGACGCTGGTTCGGGGCAGTTCGTCGATCAGAGCGATGTCGACCGGGCGCTTGGCCTTGGCCAGGCGCTCGGCGCACCAGGCGCCGAGTTCGGGGACGGAGGGCGGTGCCGACGGGTCGGCGGCGACCACGAACGCCACCGGCACCTCGTCGCGGATCTCGTCGGGACGCCCCACCACCGCGGCCTCCAGTACCGCGGGATGCTCGGCCAGGGTGGACTCGACCTCGACTATCGAGACGTTCTCACCCGACACCTTGAGCACGTCCGAGCGGCGACCGTCGAAGTAGTGGCGTCCGGTGTCGTCGCGCACGGCCCGATCGCCGGTCAGGAACCAGCCGTCCCGGAAGCTGGCCGCGGTGATGTCCGGGGCGTCGAGGTACCCGGCGAACAGGGTGAGGCCCGGTTCGCCCCCCACTACCACTTCGCCCACAACCCCCGGTTCCACCGAGCCCCCAGCCGCGTCCTGCACATCCACCGCGCAGCCCACAGATACCCGGCCCATCGAGGCGTGGTGAGGGTCATCCGGCTCGTCGGTGAGGACCGCGGGGATGGTCTCGGTCATGCCGTAGAGCTGGCGGGGCCGGCAGCCGAACCATCGGGCCACCGTGGAGTACTGGTCGGCGGCGATGTTCTGCGCGTACCAGCAGTGACGCAGGCGCAGACCGCCGACGGGGCTGCCCCGGGCCAGGATCATGCGGATGGGTGCCGCGAACAGGCTGGCGCAGGTCGCCGAGTGACGGGCCGCCGCCGGCAGGAACCCCGACGCAGAGAAGGCCGGCATCAGGGCCACGCTCGCTCCGGTCCAGATCGCCGACGCGAACGAGTAGTACTGCGCGTTGGCGTGGAACAGGGGTAGCACAACCAGCTGCCGATCATCGGGAGCGAGACCGGCCGCCTCGGCCATGACCTTCCCGGCGAACGCGTAGTTGGCCTGGGTCACTTCCACACCCTTGGGCCGTCCGGTGGTGCCTGATGTGAACATCACCGCGGCCCTGTCACCCAATCCGGGTGAGGGGCGTTCGGTTGCGCCCAACGGTGGCGCATCGAACGGCGCCAGTGTGATGTCGGCCTCGTCGATCTCGATGACACGCAGATCATTCCGGCCGGCGTCCGCCACCGCGGCCCAGTAAGTGCCGGCCCTGGTCACAGCGCACAGCCCGACGGTGGGACGGGTGCGCTCGATGTGCCCGGCCAGCTCCGGCGTTCGACCCATGGGGTCCGACGGCACGATCCAGGCACCCAGGCGGGACGCGGCCAGCCATACGGCCACGAACGTCGGCGAGTTGGTCAGGGCGAGATGGACGGCCGCGCCCGGCTCAGCGCCCAGAGCGGCCAGCGTCCCGGCCACCCGGTCCACCGCCTCATCGAAGTCTCCGTAGCTCCAGCGGGACACGTCTCCCGACGGCGTCTCGAAGATCAGGAACGTCTCGTCGGCGCGGCTGGACACAGCCCGATCCCACGCTGAGGCGAAGGACACGGCCCCAGCCCAGGTGCTCACGGCGCGACCGGCTGATCCTGATCCGGGGGGTTCGATGTCGGCGCGCCGTATCCGCCGCCGCCGGGCAATTCCAAGCGCACGCTGTCGCCGGGCTGGAGCGTTATACGGGTCTGGGTGGTTACCGGTTCGCCGTTCACCTGGAATGACCCCGACGCGCCCGGCTCTCCCCCGAAGATGCCCTGGGGCGGCTCGGTCAGGCGGCTGGTCACCGCGTTGAGCTGCCACGGCCGGGCCGTGTCAACCTCGAATTCGATCACCTGGCCCAGCCCGCCGGGCTGGGCTCCACCGCCGCCCGAGCCCGGGCGCAGCGCCTTGCGCAGGAACCGGACCGGGGCCGACGCCTCCACCACCTCGATGGGCACCGCCGACACACCGGTGGGGTACGAGCAGGCATCGAGACCGGGCTTGGTGGCCCGGGCTCCCACACCGCCCGCGTAGGTGAACATGGCGGTGATGAACGGCGATCCGTCGTCGTGGTGGCCGTTGACCTGCATGGTCCATACGGCACCGGCGCCCTCGGCCATGGCACCGGAGGGCTTCACCCGGGCCAGGGCCTTGAGCAGCGCATTGGGCAGGAACATCCCGACCACATGACGGGCCGTGCCCGGCTGCGGGGGCACCGCGTGCACAACCGATCCCTCCGGGGCCCTCATCTTGATGGGTGCCAGGCTGCCGTGGTTGTTGGGTATGTCGGGGTTGAGGACCGACCGAACCGTGAAGGTGGTGTAGGCGTGGGTGTAGTTGCGGACCACGTTGATCCCCCAGGGACTGGCCTCGCTGGAGCCCTCGTAGTCCACCGTGATCTCCCCGGCCTCGGGGTCGACATGCATGGCGCACACGATGTCGACCCGGCTCCCGTCGGCCAGATCGAGCACCGCCGACGCGCCGTAGCTGCCTGCGTCCAGCTCACGGATGGTGGCCCTGGTGGCAGCCTCGGAGCGCTCGATGATCTCGTCGGCGAGGTCCTCTATGTCGTCGAGACCGTGGGTGTCGCACAGCGTGGCCAGCCGCTGCGCTCCCACCTCGCCCGAGGCCATCTGGGCATGGAGGTCGCCGGCCATGTGGTCCGGCTGGCGGACATTCGACAGGATGAATTTCCAGACGTCGGCGTTGCGCTCCGAGCCTCCGGAGCCGTCGCCCCGCATCAGCCTGCAGATCGGGATCCACAGCCCTTCCTCGAAGCAGTCCCGCCCGCCGGCGCCGATGCCGTAGCCACCCACGTCGGTGTGGTGGATAGTGGACCCGAACAGGGCGATCAGCCGGGGCTCGCCCCCGCCCGCCGGTACCCGCCAGGCCGGCACGAGCACGGTCACGTCGAGGAGCTGGCCCGCGGTCTTGTACGGATCGTTGGTGATTAGCACGTCGCCGGGCACCAGCGACTCGACCGGATACTCCTCGAGCATGGCGACCGCGCCGAGGGCCAGGCTGTTGATGTGGCCCGGGGTGCCTGTCACAGCTTGGGCCACCATGCGACCCCGCCGGTCGAACACCGCGTTGGCCAAGTCCCCGGCTTCGCGCACGATGGGACTGAACGCGGCCCGCTGAAGGGCTCGGGCCTGCTCGTTCACCGTGGAGATCAGCGACTGCCACAGGATCTCCAGCTCCACCGGGTCGAAAGCGCGAGCCCCGCTCATGATCGACTCCTGGTGGCTACGAGGCTGCCGTCGGACGCCACTTCGGCATGCCAGTCCGGCCGGATAACGGTGGTGGTCTCGCGCTCCTCCACGATGGCCGGGCCCCCGAACGTCGCTCCCACGCCCAGATCCTGCCGCCGGTACACGGGCACATCAACCGCGGCGGTACCCCGCGCGAACACCACCGGACGTCGCGACACCGGCTCAGCCGCGCCGGCCTCACCGGTGGCCCCGGTATCCGGGCGCACCTGAACCTTCTCGGCGTAGGCCGACAGCCGCCAGGTCACAGCCTCGACAGCCACATCGGGAATGGTCATGCCGTAGATCCGCCGGTATTCCGACTCGAAGGCGGCCCGCACATCGGCCTCGCTTGCGGGCCAGGCCTCGCCCGTGCCCACCCAGACCGTGATCTCGTTGCCCTGGCCCGAGTACCGGGCGTCGAGCCCGTAGCGGAAGCGCACGTCGTCCGCGGGCACGCCGGCCGCGGAGAGCACCCGGCGACCCTCGCCTCGCAGTTCGTCGAGGAGCCCGTCCCGCTCGGCGATGTCCACGCTCTCGAGCAGGCGCGGCATGGAACGGGCCAGATCGATGCGCACCGGCGACACCAGCGTCCCGAACGCCGACAGCACGCTGGCGTTGACCGGGAAGATCACCCGGTCGCTCTCCAGGAGATCGGCCACACCGCAAGCATGCACCGGTCCGGCACCGCCGAAGGCCAGAATGGTCACCCCGCGAAGATCCACCCCCTGCTCCACCCCGTGCATACGGGCGGCTGCGGCCATGTTCTGGTTGACGACCTCGTGGATCCCAGCGGCCGTGTCCATTGGTGACAGCCCGAGACCCTCGGCCTGACGAGCGGTCGCGGCAGAGGCCGCGTCGGCGTCGAGAGGCATGTCGCCTCCCAGGAAGGCGCCGGGATCGAGCAGTCCGAGCACGACGTCGGCGTCGGTCACCGCGGCCGTGGTGCCGCCGCGGCCGTAGGAGGCGGGACCGGGATCGGCCCCGGCGGACTCCGGCCCGACCTTGAGCAGGCCGAAACGGTCGAGATGAGCCAGTGATCCCCCGCCGGCGCCGATCTCGACCAGGTCGACCGACGGCACCGACACCGGGAATCCCGAGCCCTTCTTGAACCGGTAGATCCTGGCCACCTCGAAGGTGTTGGTGAGTGCCGGCTCACCGTTCTCGATCAGGCAGGCCTTGGCCGTGGTGCCGCCCATGTCGAAGCACAGCAGCCGCTCGGAGCCGAGGCGGTTCGCGTACCACGTGCCGGCCAGAGCACCGGCAGCCGGTCCCGACTCGACCAGGCGGATCGGACCCCGGGCCGCGTCGTCCGCCGACACCACGCCGCCGTTGGACAGCATCATCAGCACCGCCCCGCCGAAACCCTCCGCCGAGAGCCATCTCTGCAGTTCGTCGAGGTAGGGGCCGATCACCGGCATAGTGGCTGCATTGCAGGCCGCGGTGATCATGCGGGGATATTCGCGGATCTGCGGCGAGATCTCAGCGGAGATGCACACCGGCACTCCGAGCTGGTTGCGAAGATGCGCGGCCACAGCCTGCTCGTTGGCCGGGTTGACGTAGGAGTTGAGCAAGCACACTGCCACCGACTCCACCGCCGCGTCGGCCAGTTGCGAGCCCAGCCGGTCCAGATCGGCTGCCGACGGCTCGGCCAGCACGGCGCCGGTAGCCGACGTGCGCTCATCGATCTCGAAGGTGAGATCCCGACCGATGGGGGGATCGGGGAACTCGATCTGAAGGTCGTACATGTCGTAGCGGTGCTCGTCCCGGATCAGCAGCGTGTCGCCGAAACCCACCGTCGTCACCAGTCCGGCCCGGCCGGTGCGGCCCTCGATCAGGGCGTTGGTGATGAGGGTGGTGGCATGGACGATGGGCGCGGTGATGTCCGCCGGTGTGACCTGTGCCTTGGACAGGAGCTGGGTGACACCGGCCCGCACCCCCTCCAGGGGCGCGGCCGGAGTGGTGAGGGTCTTGTCCACGACCACCCGGCCCGACTGGCTGTCGAGCAGCACCACATCGGTGAAGGTCCCGCCGATGTCGACGGCCAGCCGCCAGTCAGCCATGCCAGAGGCCGAGCTTGCGAGGCCGTGGCCCGAGCGGCCCGTGAGCGAAGCGAACAAGAGCGGGAAACAAGCGGTGGTCAACCCGTGTCGGCGAGGTCGGAGCGGGGCGGAGCGAACACGTCGAGGATCCAGCACTCGCCGTAGACGTCATCACCGATGAACACCGAGTCGCCGTGCCAGACCGAGCGGGGCGCCAGGTATGAGTCGCCCTCGCTGAGCACGATGCGCTCGTCGTTGGCTCCGTCGGGGCCGATGCGGAAGTCGAGCTTGCCCCGCATGATGACGCCGAGTTGCTCATTGTCGGCGTGGTTGTGCAGCACCGAGCCCACCGCACCTCCCGTGATACGCCAGAAGCAGAGTTGCAGGTGTTCGCCGGTTATCACCCGGTGCCGGAAACCGGGGCGGGCGGTCTCGACGAAGGCGTCGTCGTCGAGGAAGTAGCAGTACGGGTTGCCGAGGCTCTCGGCGATGCTCATGGTGCGCGCTCCTTAGGGATCCCGGCGACGAGTCATCCGAGGCTGGCGAACCGCTCTCGGTCGGCGTCGAGGTCGAGCGGGCGGATGATGGCCTCATGCTCCTCGTCCCCCCAGTACTGCGGGGGCACCAGCCACATCACCTCGAACTCCAGACCGTCGGGATCCTTGGCGTAGAGGCTCTTGTTGGGGCCATGGTCGCTCTGGCCTACGAGGGCTCCGGCCTCGATCAGCCGCTCGCGCATCTCGGCCAGCTCATCGAGGGTGCCGACCTCCCACGCGATGTGGTACAGGCCGACCGTGCTGCGGCCGGCCTGGGAGGGGGCCGCGTCCTCGCCGATCGAGAAGAAGACGATGTCGTGGTGATTCGCCGATTCCGGCGCCCGCATGAACACGTAGGCGCCGGGCCCGTCGATCACAGTGTTGAAGCCGAGCACATCGGCGTAGAACTTCTGGTGGCGCCGGGCGTCTCGGACATACAGGACGGCGTGGTTCATTCCCGAAATCATCGCTTCGACGATACGTCCGGACTGCAGCCGTTAGCCAATGTGGAACCGTTAGCCAATGTGGAACCCCGTTAGCCAATGTGGCGCGCCGGGCGCCAATTGAACTCGGTAAGGACCATCCCGTGCCCCACCGGACCGAATGCGGTGACCGATGCCAGGCTCACCCGCAGACGCATGATCATCTCGGCGGTGCCGTCCAGCAACCACGCCACCGCCGACTTGATGGGGGTGGCATGGGTCACAACCACGATGTTGCTGGTCCTGGCCTCCTCCACGATCTCGGCGACCGCCTCGCCCACCCGCTCATGCAGGCAGGCCATCGACTCACCTCCGGGCGGTACGTAGGAGATGTCTGAGGCCCAGGCCGCGCCGAGCTCGGCTATGACATCGGAGATGCGGCGGTCGTCGTAGGCACCGAAATCTATTTCCATCCACCGGTCGTCGATCGCGGTTGGGACATCACCGAGGCCAGCGGCCCGGGATGTCTGCCGGGTGCGGCGACGCGATGACGTCACCACGCGATCCACCGGCCAGCGGTCCCGGAGAGCCTTGCCGACCACTGCGGACTGCTCGAAGCCGACCTCGTCGAGAGGTGAGTCGATCTGGCCCTGAAGCCGGGCCTGGGCGTTGTTGGGAGTGCGGCCGTGCCGTAGGAGGATCAGGATGCGCCGATGGTAGACCGACCACCGGCGGGCCCGCCGCGGCACCTCCTCCGGCAGGCCGGTCGAGACATCCTCGCGGCTGGTGATGTCACAGCACCCCAGGAATCTGGCAGGATCAGGAGATGGAATCGGTAGCGGACACCCTTGGTGAACTCACCGACGCGCTGGGCCCCTCGGTCTCCACCGAGGAGTTGTGCCGTGTGGTGGGGAGCCGGGTCCGGGAGTTCCGCCGGTCGTTGAACATGACGATGTCGGAGTTCGCGGCCGGCGCCGAGATCTCCCTGGGGATGCTCTCCAAGATCGAGCACGGCCAGAGCGCGCCGAGCCTGTCGACCCTCGTTCGGCTGGCGGCCACCGCCCGCGTACCGGTCACCGCCCTGTTCCGAGGCCTCGACGAGGAGCACGACCTGGTGATCGTGAAGGCGGGCGAGGGTCACGAGATCCATCACCAGGGAGGCGGGCCGGGACGGCTCTACCAGGATCTCGGCACCCTGCGCGGCCCCAACCGGGTGATCGAGCCGATGATCACCACCATCACCGAGCCGGGCGGGGTGTTCCCGCTCTACCAGCATCCCGGCGTGGAGTTCATCCATGTGCTGGAGGGATCGATCGACTACGGCTACGGCGGGAAGGCCTACCACCTCGAGGCGGGCGACACCATGCAGATCCACGGCGAGGTGGCCCACGGCCCGGTCGAGTTCGTCAAGTTGCCGATACGTTTCATCTCCATCAAGGTGTACCCGGCCAGCGAACCCGGACCTGGCGCGGGAGGATGAGGCCATGGGCCTGCTGATCTTCCTCGACTGGTTCAGCGAGGGCAACGCCGTCCGCCAGAGCCTCGTGCTCTGGATCCTGCTGGCCGGCGCGGTGGGACTCACGGTCTGGGAGTGCCGCGAGCGCGGCTACCGGGCCCACATCGTGCTGTGGTGGGTTAGCGTCGTGGCCATCACGCACGTGCTGGGATACATAGTTCTGCGCTTCTTCATCCGTCCTCCCGACAAGGCCTGACCCCCCCCCAACGCGCCAGGACCGCGACGATGACCGACCCCACACCCGAACCGAAGCCCGCAGGCCTGCTGGGCCGACTCCGCGCCATGCAGGGACGCACCAGACTGCTGATCGCGGTCGGATTGGTCCTGGCGCTCATTGCGGTATTCGCGCCTCAGAGTTGCGGGGGCCGGGACGTCGAGGAGGAGCAGGCCGTCGCAACCGCGCGGGCGGCGCTGGCCGCGGACCCCGGCTCCTTCGTCCCGGAGAAGACCGAGACCAAGCTGCTGCGCCAGGGCTTCCCCGCCAAATTGATGTGGGTGGTGGTCTTCAGCGTGGCCGACCCCGAGGGCGGCCCCGAGGAATTCCTGCACAAGGCCGACATCTGGGTCAACGCCAGTTCCGGAGAGCTGGAGCAAGTCATCGTCCACGAGCCGGACGAGGGCTAGAGACCGAGCGGACAGGGGCGCGAGCCCGTAGCCGCCGCGACGCGAACCCCGGGAAAGATTCGCGAACCCTGGGAAAGGTTCGCGAACCCTCGGAAAGCGTCCGATGGGAACGGCGGCACGGTCTGTGCTATTGTCGGCGGGTCCGGCCGACCGGTCGGAGCGGACAAGAAGAATTGGGGGTGAGTCAATGGACACATCTATTGTGTTCACCGAGGCTTACTACTTCTTCACCGTCGCAATCATGTGGCTGCTGCACGTTGGGTTCATGACCTACGAAGCCGGCGTCAGCCGCCGCAAGAATGTCATGTCGACGGCGATGAAGAACATCATGACGATTGCCGTGGTGACGCCGACGTTCTACTACCTCGGCTGGTACGTGTACTTCTGCATGCAGGAAGGTCTGAAGTTCACAGTTTCAGCCGATGGAGCAAGCCCCGCAGGTCTGACGGGGCTTTACTTCTGCGGTGACGGCTACGGCCTGGCCTGGGACGGCTCCGCAGGACCGCACCTCGGCGACAACATCACCGGCGTCTTCTGGGCAGCGTTCGTGCTGTTCTCCTGGACGACGGGATCGATCATGTCGGGCGCGGTGATCGAGCGCATCCGCATCTCGGCCTACCTGTGGCTGACCGCCCTGATGGGCGGCTTGGTCTGGGTCGTCGCTGCGGCCTGGGGATGGAGCTACGGAGGCTGGCTGGGCGTGCACTTCGGCTACCACGACTTCGCGGCTTCGATGGTGGTCCACGGTGTGGCCGGCATCTTCGCCCTGGGCGTGCTGTACAACCTCGGTCCAAGGATCGGGAGGTACGACAGCAACGGCGGCACGAGAGCGTTCCAGCCCCACAACCTGCATCTCACACTTATGGGGCTGATGATCATCTTCACCGCGTTCTACGCCTTCTACGCGGCGTGCCTCGCCATCACAGCCGACACCACTCCGGGTTGGGCCAACATCTACTTCAACCCGGCCACGCTGTCGGCCATCACCTACACCATCACGATGGGCTTCGCAGGCGGTTTCGCCGGCGGTTACATCTTCTCCAAGGGTGATCCGTTCTGGACCATCTCCGGAGGCCTGGCCGGCGTGGTGGCGGTATCGGCGGGCGCCGACATCTACAGCCCCAACCTGGTGCTGCTCCTGGCCTTCTTCTCGGCCGGAGCCTGCTACTACATCGGCGGCTGGATGGAGACCAAGGCTCGCGTCGACGACGCGGTCGGCGCAGTGTCCGTCCACGGCATCATGGGGATGTGGGGCGTCCTGGCAGTCGGCATCTTCGCCAGCGGGTACCCGACGGGCCCCGCCGGCGTGGAGACCAGCTTCCTGGGCCAGCTCGTAGGCATGACCGCGATCTTCGCGCTGTCCTTCGTGACTGGGTACGTCGCATCCTGGATCCTCAAGAAGTTGAACCTGCTGAGGGTTCCGCCCGAGGTGGAGGTCGAGGGCCTCGACATGGCCGAATTCGAGACGGACTTCTATCCGGAGTTCGGCCGGGCCGACGAGCCCATCATCCATGCCGACGGCTCCACGGAATCGGCCGCAGCCACGCTGCGGTCGGAACTGGCCGCTAACCGCTAGTCGGTGTCTGCCTCATGGCTGCAGCTCGTTGGCGCTCTAGCCCTCATGTACTTGGTGGTCGCGGCCGCCGGATACTGGGGCAAGCGCAAGCGAGCGCAGCTGGAGGCGCAGGATCATCGACACGACAACTAACAACGTTCAGAACCAAGGAGGACTGAATGAACAGCTTCCCCTTCGACAGTTGGGAACAAGGCGTCGAGCTGGCCGGCCCGTACTTCACGTGGGCTGAAGGCCCCGTCTTCGGCGGTGGCCCCTCGATGGTGCTCGCTATTCTCGGGATCGCGGTCTCCGTGATCTCGGCACTGATCGTGACCGTTCGCGAGGACAAGCTGCTGAACCACGCAGCTGACCGGCTCGCCGACAAGTACGGTTCGGAGGACTGAAATGGCTCGTCGTAAGCAAATCGAGTTCCAGGGCAAGCATGGCCACGACAAGGGCATCGAGATGGCGATCATCGTCTTCACGATCGCCTGCATCGTCTTCACGATTATCGCCATACAGGCTTTCTGACACCTGACTCACCCCATTCAAGGAGGCTGGCGCCGTGCCGCACTGAGCGGTGCGGCGCCAGCCCCTGCACTTAGGCCCTAATCTGGCGCCGTGACATTCCCTCGTAAGCGGATCGCGCAGGCTTGCGTGGTCGTCGCAGCCGCGGCGATGTTCTTGCCGTGGCACACGACTGCATCAGCGAGCGGCACGGAGTCGGTGCAGGGGATCGCCGTCAATGACGGCCAACTGGTCCTGGTCGTGAGCCTGGTCACCGCAGGGCTCGTTCAGGTGGGCTGGCGACCGGCTTGGATCGGCTCCGGCTTCGCCGGCGCCGTCACCATCCGGAGGATTCTCGACGGCGGGACCGATCCCGCAGCGGGACTATGGATAGCGGCCGCGGTCTCCCTCGTTGCTGTCGTCCTGCTGATCTGGGAGATGTTCACCGGTGTGTCCGCACCCGGCGACGACGGCAAACCTCTGGGGCACGGACTCTCGGGCCCCCTGGGCAGACGGCGACGATGACGCCGGTTGCGCGTCCAGGCGCGCACCGCGAGACTGGCCACAGGAGTCCCCACCTCTAGGAGGCGGTCCATGACGACGATCGCGCCGGACCAGCCCATCGGTCCGGCGCCACCGCTGCTGATGCTCGGGGCGGGAGTCGAGCGCTACCGGGTGACCGGCGGCGGCGCCACCGTCCTGGCCCTCGACGCTGGTGACGAGCTGGAGATCGTCGATCCCGAGGGTCGCCAGCCTTGCGAGCTGGTGGCATTCGACGCCACCGGACGATCCGATCCCAGCCTGCTGGGCCCCGCGGACGCTTCAGGGAACAGCAACGGCCGGCGGGCCTCGTCCGCCGAGGAACCGGCCGCAGTGGGCATCCTCTCGGCAGGGCTTCGGGACGTCCGCCGGGTGCGGGCCGGGCTGGAACGCGTCGGAGTGGACCTGGCCGCGTTGAGGGCCGCGACTCCGTTGAGGGTCCTGGGCGACAACACCACCGGTGGCGCCCGGACCAGGGTGGTGGCCCATGACGACGTCGCCTGCGTGATCGTCGCGCCGGGCGAGTCGATGTCGGCCCACGGCGGCTCTCCCCCCACCGACCTGATCGCCTACGTGCACCGCCGTGACACGACGAGATCCGAGGTTGAGCCCCTGCTGCCCGCGCCGCTGGCCGATCCCAGCCAGGACTTCATCGTGAAGCACAGCACCGCCCGGGCGTACGAGGTCGCCAAGGGCGACTGGTTCCAGGTCGTCGATGTGGAGGGCCGGCAGTGCTCCGACTTCCAGTGCTTCGCGACAGCCGATCTCGACGCTGGGATCGACGTGAGCCTCGACGCCACGATCACTCGCTCCCTCATGGGAGCGACCTGTCCGGCGCCCGGCCTCTACTCCAAGTTCTTCAACGCCAGGATGCAGCCACTGGTCGAGGTGATCCAGGACACCGTGGGCCGCCATGACACGTTCAACACCGCCTGCAACGCCCGTTACTACGAAGAGCTGGGCTACCCCGGCCACATCAACTGCACCGACAACATCAACGACGTCCTCGACCCTTACGGAGTGGCCCGCCGCCGGGGCTGGGAGGCCATCAACTTCTTCTACAACACCAACCTCGACGACCACAACCAGATCTGCCTCGACGAGCCGTGGTCCCGTCCGGGCGACTACGTCCTGCTGAGAGCTCTGGAGGACCTGGTGTGCGTGTCCACCTCATGCCCCGACGACATCGACGCGGCCAACGCCTGGAACCCCACCGACATCGCGGTGCGGGTCTATCCGGGTGCCAACCGGTTCAAGAAAGCGACGGCGATCCGCATGACCGCAGACTCCGAGGCCCAGCTGACCAAGGAGACGGGGTTCCATCCCCGCACCTCTGGGTTGACCCGCAGCTTCAGCGAGTACTGCGGCTACTGGCTGGCCGATTCCTACACGGCCCACGGACCCGTCGAGGAGTACTGGGCCTGCCGGCAGGCCGCGGCGGCCATAGACCTCTCCCCGCTGCGCAAGTACGAGGTCACCGGCCCAGACGCCGAGCTGCTGATGCAGACCTGCGTCACCCGCAACGTCCGCAAGCTGTCTAACGGCCAGGTGTCGTACACCGCCATGTGCCTCGACACCGGCGGCATGATCGACGACGGCACCGTGTTCCGGCTCGGGCGCGAGAACTTCCGCTGGATCGGCGGGCAGTTGGGCTACAGCGGCGTGTGGCTGCGGGAGCAGGCCCAGCGCCTGGGGCTGCAGGCATGGGTGCGCAGCTCCACCGAGCAGCTCCACAACCTCCAGGTCCAGGGGCCCAACAGCCGCCGGATCCTGGAGCAGGTGATCTGGACCCGTCCCGACCAGCCGACGATCGCGGAGCTGGGATGGTTCCGGTTCACCATCGCCCGTATCGGCGACTACGACGGGATCCCGCTGGTGGTGTCTCGCACCGGCTACACCGGCGAGCTCGGCTTCGAAGTGTTCTGCCACCCCTCGGACGCACCCGCGGTGTGGGACGCCATCTTCGAGGCCGGCACCGAGCACGGCCTGGTGCCGATGGGCTTGTCCGCGCTCGACATGCTGCGCATCGAGGCCGGGCTCATCTTCGCCGGGTACGAGTTCTGCGATCAGACCGACCCCTACGAGGCCGGGATCGGCTTCACCGTGCCGCTCAAGACCAAGGAGGACGACTTCATCGGCCGTGACACCCTCCTCAAGCGCCGTGACAACCCGCAGCGACGGCTGGTGGGCCTGGAGGTGGACGGGGGCGAGCCCGCCGCCCACGGCGACGGCGTGTACGCCGGTCGCAACCAGGTGGGCGTGATCACCAGCGGCACCATCTCCCCCACACTGCGCAAGAACATCGCCCTGTGCCGCATGGCGGTGGAGCATGCCGAGATCGGCACCGCGGTAGAGGTCGGCAAGCTCGACGGCCACGAGAAGCGGATCGCGGCCGAGGTCGTGCGATACCCGTTCTACGACCCCGACAAGACCCGGGTCCGCGCCTAGCGGCGTAGAACCGTGGGCACCGTGTCGGCGGCGGCTTCCTCCAGGGCCTGCAGAACCCTGCGGGCTTGGTCCACCTCGGCCTTCGGAGGTGTGAACACGTCGTTGGCCAGATCGATCTGCGAGGGATGTATTGGCCCACTTGCCGTCGTAGCCGAGGGCTGCGGCCCGGCGGGCGCCGGCGATGAACCCTTCCGGGTCACCGAAGTCACCTAATGGACCGTCGACGGCCCGCAGTCCGTTGGCGCGGCAGGCCACCAGCATGCAACCCGCGGAATATGACTCGTGGGCGGCCCATGCGGCAGAAGCCGTCAGGGCTGTAGCTCCCATTCGGCATGGATGTCGCATACGGAGAGTTGGATCTGCTTGACGGTGATCTTGGCGTCGGACCGGTCCAGTGAGACCCGTGCGGCTGCTGGGTTCCCGCCGTACGCGCAGTCGATGGTGGGTCCGTCGGCGTCGAACGCGGATTGGGGCGCGTCCGCGAGGGATTCGAAGATGGCGGTGGGGATCTCGATGAGTTGGTAGCGGTGCGGCATCGTGGTCCGATCGACCCGGAAGGCGCGCAGCATCACGATCGCGTCGACCGCAGCGCAGTACTCCTCGAATAGCTCAAGGGTGTGTTCCTTGCGCGTGCGCGCTGAGCGGACATCTTGAATCCAGGCCGCCTCGGTCAGTTTGGAGATGTGCGCCGTCGTCTCAGACAGCCGTTGCGCTGCGGTCGACTTCAGGGACAACCTGCGCTCGGGCCCGTCGGCCGCTTCGACAGTCAGGTCGACGAAACGCTGCGTGGCCGAGCCGGGAGGATCCAAGACCCAGCTGACGGCCTCGCATGTGTTACGGAAGGCCGTCTCAAAGCTCGTGAGTCCGAGCGCTTCCACGGTGTTGCCGTGGTGGGCGGAGATCATCAGCCCGAAGTACTCGATCCAGTCTGGCTCGGCGGTGATCCAGGTCGGTTCTGATTCCGGGAACTGGACCCGGGGCGGGTCGGCCAGGGAATCGACCATGCGGGCCACGAACCGCACACCCATCGGCGACAGGTCGTCGATGCTCCGCTTGAGGGCCTCCCGGTCGCTCACAGCGCCAAGCGATGCTCGATCAGGTCGACGAAGGCAGGGTTCAGTTCGATGCCGACCCAGCGGCGACCCAGCTCACGAGCAGCCAATAGCGTCGTTCCCGATCCGGCGTAAGGGTCGAGCACCACATCGCCGGGCTCGCTGGTGATCATCACGCACTGGCGGGCCAGCGTCATCGGCATCACCGCGGGGTGATCGTCCACGCCGCTGTCAGAGCGGCGGCGAGGCTCGGTGTTGATGTCCCACACGGTGCGAAGCCGCCGGTCATTGGGACCCCGCACCGCGTCTGTGTCGTAGTAGTAGTCCTGGCTCTTGGACAACAAGAACACCGTCTCATGAGCCTTGGTAGGCCGGTCCTTCACCGACTCGGGATGCGCGTTGGGCTTGTGCCAGATCACCTCCGAACGCAGCCACCACCCAGCGTCCTGCAGCGCCAGCACAAGCCGCCAGGGCACCCCGATGAGGTCCTTGGGCTTGAGCCCCTCCGGCGTCAACGGGCGAACCCGCATAGCCCGAGCGCGGTTCTTGCGATCCGGAGCCCGGTACCGGCGGTTCCCGGAGGTGTAGCTGTCCCCCACATTGAGCCACACCGTCCCGTCGTCGGTGAGCACCCGGCGCACCTTGTCGAAGGTCACCGCAATGCTCTTGAGGTAATCGCCCAGCGCGTCGTCACGCCCGATCTGCCCGTCCGCCTCGTAGTCGCGAAGCGACCAATACGGCGGCGACGTCACCACAGTGCGCACACTGCGATCAGGCAGCATGTCGAGCCCCTCCAACGCCGGCCCACATATCAGCACCGAACCATCCAGCCGGTCCGCGGGCTCAGCGTCAACCGAAGCCACACGTCGGTACGGCATCGCCGAGCCCAGCTCCTCGCGGCGCTTCATCGCCTCCGACGCTAACCGCTCCCGTCTCGTCAAGGGAGGATCATCGGCACCGATATCGAACAGACGTTCGCCCATGTCAGGCACAGTAGGGAAGACCTGTGACACCCGAAGTGCTGTTGCGACAGTTGCTCGTTATATTCCCAGGCCTTTCCCCGGGAACAGGCAAGAAATCCCCAAGAATCCTCTACGGATTGTGACCGAGGTCAACAGGGCCGTGTGCTAGTAGGTCCCTGGGCAGGCCAGTGCTGGCGTATCGGCAGCATGGGTCACACCGCTCGGCACCGCAACGTGACGCTCGTTCTGGCCGCTCTCGACGAAGTGCTCGACTAACGGCTACTTTTCTTCTGCGCCTTGCCAAGAGGCCGCGAAAGTTTTACTGTAGATATAGACACACCTAACCACAGGGGGGGTCACGATCATGACACGAGTGGCTGTCATCGGCGCTGGGCCGTGCGGGCTGGCACAGTTGCACGCCTTCACCAGCGATTCGGAGGCGGGCAGCCCGTCGGCGCCTGAAGTCGTCTGCTTCGAGAAGCAGAGCGACTGGGGCGGGCTCTGGAACTACGACTGGCGCACCGGCCTCGACGAGCACGGCGAGCCCTGCCACGCCAGCATGTACCGCTACCTGTGGTCGAACGGTCCCAAGGAGTGTCTGGAGTTCGCCGACTACGGCTTCGAGGAGCACTTCGGCAAGCCGATCGCGTCGTTCCCGCCCCGCGAGGTGCTGTACGACTACATCATCGGCCGGGCCAAGCGCAGCGGCTTCCGCGACCAGATCCGCTTCAACCACGCGGTGCGCCGGGTCAGCCGCTCCGCCGGCGGCGGCTTCACCGTCACCGCCCACGATCAGGCCAACGACACCGACGTAAGCGAGGACTTCGACTACGTGGTCGTGTCCACCGGCCATTTCTCCATCCCCAACATGCCCCACTACCCGGGCTACGAGACCTTCGGCGGCACGCTGATGCACGCCCACGACTTCCGCGACGCGGTGCAGTTCAGCGGCCGCGACGTGCTCGTGATCGGATCGAGCTACTCGGCCGAGGACATCGCCTCGCAGCTCTGGAAGTACGGAGCCCGCGCGGTGATCTGCACGTCGCGCAGCGGGCCCATGGGCTTCGACTGGCCTGAGGGCATCACCGAGAGGCCCATCCTCACCCACGTCGACGGCCGCACCGTGCACTTCACCGACGGCTCGACCGCGGAGGTGGACGCCATCGTCTCCTGTACCGGATACCTGCACTACTTCCCGTTCGTGGACGACGAGCTGCGCCTGGTCACCGCCAACCGCCTGGCCACATCGATGCTGTACCGCGGCGTGGTCTTCCAGCCCGAGAACCGGATCCTCTACCTGGGCATGCAGGACCAGTGGTACACGTTCAACATGTTCGACGCGCAAGCGTGGTATGCCCGCGATGTGATCCTGGGCCGCATCTCCCTTCCCGACGCCGCCGAGCAGGCCCGCTGGATAGAGGAAGCCCAAGCCGAGGAGGACGCGCTGGCCGACGACTACGCGTGCATCGACTTCCAGGGTGCCTACACGCAGGACCTGGTGGACCAGACCGACTACCCCGACTTCAACACACCTCTGGTCAACCAGATGTTCTACGACTGGAAGAAGCACAAGAAGCAGTCGATAATCGGCTACCGCGACCACGGCCACACCTCCCCACTCACCGGCACGGTGGCACCCATCCACCACACCTCCTGGGAGGATGCGCTGGACGACTCGCTGGAGTCCTATCTGGCCGACTCGGCCTGACACCGGAGGCCGAGCGCAGCGAGGCCGTGGCCCGAGCGGCCCGTGAGCGAAGCGAACAAGAGCGGGAGTGACCCCACTTCCGGCCGCAAACACTGATCTGCCATGGACGATGTGATCATCGTCGGCGGCGGCATCGGAGGGCTCACACTTGCCCTCATGCTGCACGCGCGGGGCATCGGCGTCCGCGTCTACGAGGCTGCCCCGGAGATCAAGCCCATCGGCGTAGGGATCAGCCTGCTGCCCCACGCCGGCAAGGAGCTGGGCCTGCTCGGACTGCTCGACGCGCTCACCGACGTGGCCGTGACCACCAGGGACTCCCGCTTCTTCAACCGGTTCGGCCAGTTCGTGTACTCGGAGCCCGTCGGCCGCCACGCCGGCTACGACTGGCCGCAGTTCCAGATACACCGGGGAGACCTTCAGCAGGTGCTCTGCCGTGCCTTCCTCGACCGGGTGCCCGACGGATCCGAGCGGCTGCTGACCGGGCACCGTTGCATCGCCACTGACTCCGGTGCCCGAGGCGCAGCAGCTCACTTCGTGGACTCCGCCACCGGCCGGGCCTTGCCGTCGGCCGAGGGCGCGGCCGTGATCGGCTGCGACGGCATCCATTCGGCCGTGCGGCGTCAGTTCTTCGGTGACGAGGGTCCGCCCGTCTACTCGGGCGTGAACATGTGGCGCGGCACGACTGTGTGGGAGCCGTTCCTCAGCGGCTCCACCTACCTGCGGGCCGGCTGGCTGACGGTCGGGAAGATGGTGATCTACCCGGTCCGGCACGACGTGGACGGCCGGGGCCGCCAACTCGTCAACTGGGTGGCCGAGGTGCAGACCGACCAGTACAACGAGCAGGACTGGAACCGCACCGGTCGTCTTGAGGACTTCTACGACGTCTTCGCGGACTGGACCTTCGACTGGCTCGACGTGGCCGGCCTGATCAGGGGGGCGGAGCAAATCCTCGAGTACCCGATGGTCGACCGCGATCCGCTGCCCCGCTGGACTCACGGGCGGGTGACGCTTCTCGGCGACGCCGCCCACCCCATGTACCCGCGGGGCTCCAACGGCGCGGGCCAGGCCATCCTCGACGCGCGGTCTCTGGCCGACAGCCTGCAGTCGCACCCGTCGGTGGAGGAGGCGCTTCAGGCCTACGAGGAGCAGCGGCTCCCAGCCACCTCAGCGGTGGTGCACGCCAGCCGATCGGCGCCCCCGGACGTCATCCTCAAGGCGGTCCACGAGCGAACCGGCGACCGGCCCTTCGAGAACATCGCCGAAGTCATCACGCCGCAGGAGATGGCCGCGATGTCCGACCGGTACAAGCAGGTGGCCGGCTACGACCGCGAGTCCCTCTCCAGTGGTACACGCCCTTAGCCAGACAGCGATCACAAGGATTTGGAACGGTCGACGGCGCGTGGTTGGCTACAGCGCGTGCGTTCCGGGTCGCTTGAGATTGCTCCACCGCTCGATGAGTTCATCGCGGTCGAGGCCCTGCCGGGTACGGGCGTCCAGATCAACGAGTTCTGGGGTGCTCTGGAGTCCATACTGACCGACCTGGGGCCACGCAATGCGGCATTGCTGGCCCACCGCGACGAGCTTCAGGCCCAGATCGACGACTGGCACCGGGCGGCCCGCGCCGACGGCCGCGGCCACGACGGTGACGCCTACGCCAACTTCCTGCGCGACATCGGATACCTGCGGTACATGGACAGCGCGGTGACCGCCACGACGACCAACGTCGACCCCGAGATCGCCGAGGTGGCCGGACCACAGTTGGTGGTGCCCGTCGACAACGCCCGCTACGCGCTGAACGCAGCCAACGCACGCTGGGGGAGCCTGTACGACGCCCTCTACGGGACCGACGTGCTCAGCGAGGCGCACGGTTGCAGCCGCGGCGACGCCTACAACCCGGTCAGAGGTGACCGGGTGATCGCCGCGGGCCGCGAGTTCCTCGACACGCACTTCACCCTCGACTCGGCGAGCCATGCCTGGGCGACCGACTACCTGGTGCAGGACGGCTCGTTGAGAGTCCGCAGCGGGGACGGCACGGTGAGCGCGCTGCTGCGCCCCGAGCAGTTCGTCGGCTACACCGGCGCCGCGGACGCGCCCGCGTCGATCCTGCTGCGCAAGAACGGCTTGCACTGCGAGCTGCGAATCGACGCCGACCACCCGGTAGGAGGCCGGGACCACGCTGGCATCTTCGACATCCGCCTGGAGTCCGCCCTCACCGCCATCATGGACTTCGAGGACTCCGTCTCGGCCGTGGACGCCGATGACAAGGTAGCGGTCTACCGGAACTGGCTCGGGTTGATGCGGGGCACACTGGAGACGACGTTCGTGCGCGACGGCAGGACGGTGAACCGGTCGCTGCACGGTGACCGCAGGTTCATTGGCCCGGACGGCATGCAGATCACGCTGCCGGGGCGCTCGTTGATGCTGGTCCGCAACGTGGGACACCATCTCACCACTGACATGGTGAGGCTTGATGGCGAGCCGGTCTACGAGACCATGGTCGACGCCATGGTCACGGCTCTGTGCGCGCTCCACGATCTGCGGGGGATGGGGCGGGTGGACAGCCGGCCCATACGCAACTCGGCCTCCGGTTCGGTGTACATCGTCAAGCCCAAGCTGCACGGACCCGACGAGGTTGCCATGGCCTGCGATCTGCTCAGCCGGGTGGAGACCGCCCTGGGTCTGGTGCAGCGCACCCTCAAGATGGGGATTATGGACGAGGAGCGTCGTACCTCGCTGGGTCTCAAGGAATGCATCTGGAGGGCACGAGACCGGGTGGTGTTCATCAACACCGGCTTCCTGGATCGCACCGGCGACGAGATCCACACCGACATGGAGGCAGGCCCGGTGATCCCCAAGACCGAGATGAAGGCGGCAGCCTGGCTCGGCGCCTACGAGAACTCCAACGTGGACACCGGCCTGGCCTGCGGGCTGCAGGGGCGTGCCCAGATCGGCAAGGGCATGTGGACGATGCCCGGTGAGATGGCGGCCATGGTCAAGGCCAAGATCCAGCATCCGATCGCCGGCGCCAGCACCGCCTGGGTGCCCTCCCCCACGGCCGCAACCCTGCACGCCATGCACTACTTCCTGGTGGACGTGACCGACCGCCAGAGGGACCTCGCCGACCGCACGCCCGCCCGCCTCGCCAGCCTGATCGACATACCCGTGCTGGCGGCGGGCCGGGAGCTCGGCCCGAACGAGATTCAACGCGAGCTGGACAACAACATCCAGGGCATCCTCGGATACCTGGTCCGATGGGTGGGCCAGGGAGTGGGATGCTCAACCGTGCCCGACATCGGTGACATCGGTCTCATGGAGGATCTGGCCACCCTCCGAATCTCCAGTCAGCACATCGCCAACTGGCTGCATCACGGACTTGTGTCCGCTGACCAGGTACGCGAGACCATGCGTCGAATGGCCAACCTGGTCGACCAGCAGAACAGCGGCGACGCCGACTATGAGCCCATGGCCCCCGACTACGACTCCAGCGTTCCGTTCGCGGCAGCTGTCGAGCTCGTGTTCTCGGCCCGGGACGAGCCCAGCGGCTACACGGAGCGGGTGCTTCGGGCCCATCGCCGGCAGGTCAAGGCCCGCTCGGCGCAATAGGCAGCCTGGAAGTTGAACGAATCGGCGCCAGAATCCGCCGGGACACCGCAACAAATTGTACGATCCGCCACCATGCGCACCGTTCCGACCGAAGCCGATGTTGTCGTCATCGGAGCCGGGGTATCGGGAGCCAGCATCGGCTACCAGCTCGCCCGGCACTCGGACCGCCGGGTGGTCGTGGTGGACGCTCGACCACCTGTCGGCGGCATCTCAGGACGCACCTTCGGCCAGATCCGCCAGCACTACTCCAACGAACTCATGGTGCGCATGGCACTGCGAGGCTTCCACTGCATCCGCAACTGGGCGTCGGAAGTGGGATACGGCGACCCCGGATACGTACGCCTCGGCTACATGCTCATCGTCACGGAGAACCAGATAGACGGTCTGCGGCGCAACGTCGAGCTGGGCAGCAAGCTCGGCGTGGACACCCGCTTCGTGGGGCCGGACGAGATCGCGGCGATCGAGCCTCTAGTGAACGCCGAGAACCTGGCGGGCGGTGCCTACGAGCCCGACGGGGGCTATATCGACGTGACCAAGATGGTGTTGAGCTGGCTGGGCGCCGCCACCGAGTGCGGTGCCGACGTGCTGACCCCACTCGCCGTGCAGGAAATTCTGGTGACCGATGGCGCGGTCAGCGGAGTGGCTACCGACAGGGGCGAGATCAGAGCTCCCGTAGTCGTGGCGGCAACTGGCGCGTGGGCGCCCGACCTGCTCGAACCCTTGGGCGTGAACGTGCCCATCGAGCGACGGCGCCTCGACATGGCAACCCTCGAGCAGGAGCCTGGAGCCCGGGCCCTGCAATCCTGCATCACCGATGGCAACTCCAATCTGGTGATCCGTCCCGATATGGGTCGCCGGATAGTTGCGGTGGCGTACCCACCGGAGATGCCCCCGGTCGATGATCCGCTGGCCGACGCCCCGCCGGCGGCCCTCGACGACCATGCGGCGCGCCTCGAGGGAGCCCTGGCGGAGCGGCTCCCGGCGCTGAGGTTGGCCGGGATCGTCGCGAGCACCAGCGGGGCCTACGACATCACGCCGGACTACCATCCCATCCTCGGGTGGGCTTCCGAGATCGCCGATGTGACCGGCCTGTACCTCGCCGTCGGGCTGTCCGGACACGGACTCAAGCTGTCGCCGTGCATCGGCGAGATCGTCGCCTCCCAGGTGCTCGGCGTAGAGCAGGTCGGCGGCGCCCCACCGATCGGCGCCGGCGCGCTCAGACCCAGCCGGTTCGCCGATGGTGAGCTGATGCACCTGACCTACGGCCCCAGCGCACGCGCATGAGCCACGTCACGGCCCGCGCGGTAGTATCCACCCGACCATTAGAGGATTTGACTGAGGAGCGTAACGATGGAGATCAGCGCCGAGAGAGAAGGCGGAGCCGTCATTGCCAGGGCCAACGGCCGCATCGACAGTTCCAACTCTCGGGAGTTTCATTCAGGCCTGGAGGCGGTTGTCACCGATGGTGACTCTGCAGTTGTGTTGAACTTCGAGGACGTCTCCTACATCAGCAGCGCCGGGATGAGAGTGATCCTTCTTGCGGCCAAGAGCCTCCAGAGCGGTGGTACGAGATTTGTTCTTTGCTCAATGGACGAACCAATTCGTGAAGTGTTCAAGATCAGTGGATTCGACAAGATTATTCCGATCCATAGCTCGCAGTCTGAGGCGCTCACCGCAGTCAGCGCATAAGTGGCCATCGCCGATCGCTAGAGAGGACTCCAATGACAATGACTGAGTCGCCGCAGAAGCACAAGATCCTCGTGGTCGACGACGAACCCGATCTCGAACCCCTCATGCTGCAGCGTATGCGGCGCTACATCAGGACTGGTGTGTACGAGTTCGTCTTCGCCCACGATGGAGTAGAGGCACTTGAAGCGCTGGACGCGGACGAGAGCATCGACATGGTCCTGTCGGACATCAATATGCCCAAGATGGATGGTCTCACACTTCTTGACAGGATTCCGGATGTAGCACCGGACATACGGGCCGTCATAATCTCCGCTTACGGCGATATGAAGAACATTCGGATCGCCATGAACCGCGGTGCATTTGATTTCGTCACAAAGCCGGTCGATTTCGACGACTTGAAGTTCACAATAGATCGAACACTGCAGCATATTCGTGAATGGAAAGAAGCCCTAAGTGCTCGTGACAAGCTTGTCGTCCTGCAGAACGAACTGAATGTTGCAAGCATGATGCAGCAGTCCATTCTGCCCAACAAGTTCGCCCGCAACGACGACTACAAGCTATTCGGCACCATGCAGCCTGCCCGCAACGTAGGGGGCGACTTCTTCGATGTGATCGGTCTGTCCGACGAGAGAGTGGGCTTGGCCATCGCGGACGTATCCGGAAAGGGCGTGCCCGCCGCGTTGTTCATGATGTCCAGCCGCACGCTGCTGAAGGGTGCAGCCATGCGGGCCGACGGTCCTGGCGAGGCGCTCACGGAAGTGAACGACGTACTCAACGAGGACAACGACGCCTGCATGTTCGTCACCATGATCTATGCCGTGTACGACCCGACGACCGGTGTGCTCACCTACGCGGACGGAGGCCACGACCCGCCCCTCGTCATACACGCGGACGGCAGCAGCACCCAATTGCCGGTGACCGACGGTCTTGCTCTGGGCGTGCTGCCCGGATTCGACTTCCTCCAGCACTCCTACGAGTTGTCGCCCGGTGACACTGTCATTCTCTACACCGACGGCGTAACCGAGGCCATCAACGCCGAGGAGGAGCAGCTGGGCCTGACCCGGTTGCGTGAGACCTTCGAGGCCAATCCCCCGGGCGATGCAGAGGACGCCGGCCACCGCGTCATCGACCTCGTCAACGAGTTCGCCGGTGATGTGCCCCAGTTCGACGACACCACCTGTCTCGTGCTGCGCCGAGAGAACTGACCGCGCCATGCTGTTCCTGACCACCAACACCAACGGCGAACAGGTCCGCTCCAGCTACGAGGAGCTGCCGGAACTGGTCGCGGCCGTCGAGGCACTCGGTGAACGGGACGGCTGGTCCGGCGAGTTGACGTTCCGGATCAGCCTGGTGATCGACGAGCTGGCCCAGAACGTCGTGGACTATTCCCACGAGGGCGGGCCGGGCGATGTCGAGGTAGAGGTGACCACGCTCCAAGAGGACATCGTCATCGAGATCATCGACGACGGCATCCCGTTCGACCCGCTGACCGAGGCACCCGAGCCGGACCTGACTTCCTCGATCGAGGACCGGCCGATCGGCGGTCTGGGCGTGCACTTCACCAAGACCCTGATGGACGAGGTGGAGTACTGCCGGGAGTCGGGGAAGAACCGCCTGAAGATCGTCGCCCACAAGTGAGATGACCCACCACCGCGGGCCGCGTCGCCGATGGATTGCCGGCGGATGGTGGGCGGTGGTGGTTGCGGTGCTGCTCGCGGCGTGCGGCAGCGATGGGGGAACCGTGGACACCCCGGGCATCGACGAATCGGTGTCGGTCAGTCCCGTCGTCGAGGCGGAGGGAGACTCACTGGGCCTGACCGAGGAACGGATCCTGTTCGGACAGTCTGCCGCGCTCAGCGGACCGGCCAAGGAGTTGGGCAGGAACATGAGGCTGGGGATCCTGGCCGCGTTCGACGAGGTGAACGCGGCCGGAGGCGTCCACGGTCGCGTCCTGGAACTGCAGTCCCTCGACGACGCGTACGAGCCCGAGGACGCGATAGTGATGACCCGCCATCTCATCGAGCAGGAGCAGGTGTTCGCGCTGATAGGCGCGGTGGGCACCCCGACCTCCCGCTCCGCCACCCCGATCGCCCGCAACGCCGGGGTTCCCTACATCGCACCGTTCACCGGCGCCGCCTTCCTCCGAGACGACGAGTGGGACAACATCATCAACCTGCGAGCCTCCTACAACCAGGAGACCGAGGAGATGGTGGCCCGCCTCACGGAGGACCTCGGGATCACCCGGATCAGCGTCATGTACCAGAACGACTCCTTCGGACGGGCCGGGTTCCGGGGCACGGTCGCGGCGCTCGAGCGACGGGACATGGAGCTCACCTCGATCGGGATCTACCCCCGCAACACGACCGCGGTGAAGACGGCCCTGCTCGACCTGCGGCAGGGCGACCCCGAAGCGGTGATCATGATCGGTGCCTACGAGCCGGTCGCGAGGCTCATCCTGTGGGCCCGCCGCACGGGCATGGACGCGGTCTTCATGACGGTCTCCTTCGTGGGCAGCAACGCCCTGGCCCAGGAACTCGGGTCCGACGGCGCAGGGGTGCTGGTGACCCAGGTCGTCCCGTTCCCGGAGGACAACTCCCTGCCCGTCATCCTGTCGTACCTGGACGCCCTGGCGAGCCACGATCCGGAGGCGGAGCCCGGGTTCGTCTCGCTCGAGGGCTATCTGGCGGGACGGATGGTGATCGCGGCACTCCAGGAGTGCGGGGCGGAGGTCGACCGATCCTGCCTGCTCGACCAGTTGATCGACCACGGCGACTTCGACCTTGACGGATTCAAGCTGCGGTTCGGTGACGGCGACAACCAGGGTTCTGACGAGGTATTCCTGACGGTGATCGGCTCCGACGGCAAGTACCACCCGGTCGACACCCTGCACGAGACCGTTCTCTGGGTGACTCGATGAGCTCCCCGCTCGACGAACCGGTGGCGGAAGAGCCCGTGACTCCGTTGCCCGACGAACCGGTGGAGGACCCCACCGCACCGACTCCCGACGAACCGGTAGAGGACCCCACCGCACCGACTCCCGACGAACCGGTAGCCGGTGACACCGACCAGTCGTCGGTCGAAGACGCTCCCGCCGAGGACGCGATGAGACCTTCGCTCGGGTTCTGGTCCCGGATCTCCACCAAGCTCTACGTGGGCATCGGCGGAGCGGTGGCCATGACGCTGGCCGCGAGCTTGGTCGGGTGGTTCTCCTTCAACCGTGTGGGCGACGTCCAGAGGCGGGTCAACGAGGGAAGCGTTCCCGAACTGGTCGCCGCGTTCGGCGTCGCGCAGTACGGCGGGGTCCTCGCCAACGCCGCGCCCAGCCTGGCCGCCGCAGTCACGCCCATGGAGCTGTTCCAGCAGAGCCAGCAGATAGACCAGACCGTCCTCGAGTTCGAGGAGCGGATGGCGGTCCTGGAGCAGAGCGACAGCGACGACGCCAGCGTGGCCCGCATCCGCGAGAGTGCCGACACGCTGATCGCCAACATCGCCGAGATCCGGCGCGAGGTCTCGGAGAGGTTCGACATCACCGAGCAGCGAACGGTGCAACAGGCGGAACTCGTGAACCTGAGGGCCCGGGTGAGCGACGTCCTGGTCCCTGCCTTGGACGACCAGCTCTTCTACACCCTCACCGGCCACTCCGAACTCGATACGTCCCCGGTTCCCCGGTCCGAGCACTTCTCGGAAGACGAGGTCTTCCGGTACCGGCGTCTGGCCGAGCTCGAGGCCGATGCCAACATCACCTCCGACCTCCTGGCCAGCGCCTTCGCCCTGGACGACCAGACCCTGCTGGAGCCGCTGCGGGAGCGCTTCGAAGCGGCTGCCGGCCGGATCGACCGGAACCTCCTCACGTTGCAGGGAACGCAGTTCCATGCCGACGCGGCCCCGATCTTCTCCCGCCTGCGGGAGCTGGGACTCGGCGCGGAGAACTCGTTCGACCTCGCGGCCAGCGACTTCACGATCCGCCAGCACCACCAGGAGCTGCTGGACCAGAACAGCCAGCTCTCGCGCACGCTGGTCTCCGAGGTCGACAGCGTGGTGAACGCCTCCCGGGACCGGGCCGCGGAGGCCACCACCGCGTCCGAGCAGGCCATCGGCACCGCCCGAACCCTGCTGCTGGCCATCAGCGCGTTCAGCATTGTGGGTGCCCTGTTCATCATCTGGTTCTTCGTGGGCAAGGCTCTGGTGCGACGCATCGCCTTGCTGTCGGACTGGATGAGGCGCATGGCCGGCGGTGATCTCGAGGTCACCGTCCCGATCACCGGCCGGGACGAGGTCGCGGACATGGCCGCCACCTTGGAGGTGTTCCGGCGCCACGCCCTGGAGGTCCAGCGTCTCAACCTGGTCGAGCAGCTTGCCTCGGAGCTGCAGGGCAAGAACGAACAGCTCGAGGGCGTCTTGGCCGAGCTGCAGAAGGCTCAGGACCAGATCGTCACGCGGGAGAAGCTGGCCGCTCTGGGTGAGCTCACTGCCGGCGTTGCCCACGAGATCAAGAACCCGTTGAACTTCGTGAAGAACTTCGCCGAGGCCTCCGAAGAGCTCATCGACGAGCTCAAGGAGCTGCTGGAGGACATCGGCGACAGCATCAGCGACGACAACAAGGACTACGTCAACGAGATCGCCAGCGATCTGACCGGCAATATCGAACGCATCCGCTCCCACGGCGAGCGGGCCGACCGCATCGTGCGCGACATGCTGATGATGGGACGCGACTCCGGCGAGTGGCAGCTGACCGACATCAACGACCTGCTGGAGCAGCACGCCCAGCTGTCGTTCCACCGCGCCCGGGCGCTGGACTCGGACTTCCAGCTCGACATCCAGCAGGACCTCGACCCGGATGTGGGCCAGCTAAAGGTGATCGCCCAGGACCTGGGGCGGGTGTTCCTGAACATGGTGACCAACGCGGGCCACGCCACCAACGACCGCCACCGGGCCGAGATCGCGGCCGGCAACGAAGGCTTCCAGCCGACGCTGTGGCTCTCCACGGCGCGGTCCAACGATCACGTCGAGGTCCGCATCCGTGACAACGGCACGGGCATGCCCCCGGATGTGATCGAGAAGATCTTCAACCCCTTCTTCACCACCAAGCCGACCAACCAGGGCACCGGTCTCGGCCTGTCGATCTCCAGCGACATCGTCCGCCGCCACGGCGGCCATATTCAGGTCGAGTCCGAGCCCGGCGAGTTCACCGAGATGTGCATCACCCTGCCGGTGGAGGCGCCGCTGGAGGCTGAGCAGGCCGGCGCGGGCGACTCCTGGGTCTAAGTCCTCACCACCAGCGGGACTCCTCCGCGTATACGTGGTCGGGCAGCCGGTAGTCGATGCCGAGCTCCTCGAGGGACGACACCTCCAGCAGCGTGTTGAATGCGGTGAAGTTCGACTCGCGGGTCAGCCTCGGAAATCGCCTGCGCATGAACTGGTGGTACCGCCGCTGCAGTCGGAACCACCTCAGAACCCCGATGGTTCGAGAGGGCGGGTAGTTGAGCTGATCGGCCACCTCGCTGCCGATCATGGCCCGCGACACCTCGAATATGTACTTGGCCAACTTGCGGCGAGCGTCCCGCTCGGCGATGCCCGCCACCACCGGGGCCGAGTTGATCAGCGCGTTGGCCAGCACGATCGACTCCATGCCCGGATCGGGCTCGCACAGCCGGCCGATCTCGAACAGCGCCAGGGCGTCGTCGTAGTCGCTGCACAGGATCGTCTCGGGGATCCCCATCAGGTGACCCGAGTAGCGCCAGACGTCCATGAAGCTGTCGCGCTCGGACTCGCTGTAGTCGGCGCCCATCTTCTTCATGTGCTGGAGCATCCGGGCCGAGAAGGCGGTGAGGGCGAATCCGACCTGGGCGGCGCTGAGCGGCTCGCCCCACGCCTCCGAGTCCCATTCGTCGGAATGGTTGAACAGGTGCCTGACCTTGGCGTGGATCAGCCGAATCCGGATCGACAGCCTCCAGCCATCGCCTCGGACGTCCAACCCTCCCGGCAGCAGGATCTCGATCATGTGGCGGTTGTTCTGGTGCAGGCGCCTCACACCCTGGTCGCGCAGCCTGCCGGTGATGAAGAACGACCGTGCGATGGTGGTGGTGAATCCCTCCACCAGCACTCCGCCCAGCATGGAGGCCAGACACGCGCCCGAGTCCCGGTGGAAGGCCCGGATGCCTCCGTCGAAGCTGGCCGACTCGACCCAGGCGGGAACGGTCTGCAAGTCCTCGACGAAGGCATGCACCGCGGCCGGGGCATCGCGCAGCGCCGGATCGTCGGGATTCTCGATGGCGGCGCGGATCAACCGATCCGAGTCCCGGGCCGAGACCTCGCTGAGCTGCTCCATCATCTCGTCGCACAGCGGATCGCCGATGGTGGTGTGAACGATGTAGTTGCGGGCCCTGGCCGGGTCCGCCGCCCGCGCCCGGGCATACGTGGCGAGATAGTCCGACGGGATGGTCAGCGGTTCAGAGCCGTCGGAGCCTCCGTTGGCACCGTTCGAGATGAGTTGCCCCATAAGGAATACGTGCCTCGGTCGCTTCTACAGGCCCCCCCCCCCCACGTTATCCACAATCGATACTGCAACCGTTATCGCGGTCAGCTCCATGGGTAGGGCGAGTTGCTCACCGGGTGGAGCTTGCCCTCGGCGTAGCGCGACCACCGGAACGGCGCCAGCAGCCCTTGGGGCTCGCCCAGCAGTTCGGAGGCCACCAGCGTGCCGACGCCGATCATCTTGTAGCCGTGGTTGGAGTCGGCGATGAAGTACACATTGTCGCAGAACGTGTCGAACACCGGGAAGTTGTCGGGCGAGAAGCTGCCGATGCCGCCGGAGGGCTCGGTGCTCATGAGATGCGACTTGCCCTCGAAGCGCTTCTGGCAGTGGGCCAGCGCCGCCGTCCATGTGCGGTAGAAGTCCTCGCCCACGATGAAGTCGGGGGAGTCGGGCCCGTAGGGGTCGACGGCCACCTCATCGGCCGGCTTGTCCACCACGTAGGGCACGTAGCCGCCCTGCACGCCGCCGAAGCTGAAGTCGGGCTTGTAGTAGATGCCCCACGGGCCCTCGGTGACCAGCCCGGCCTCGTCGTAGAGATCGACATCGGTGTCGACGTGGACCACGGGCGGCATGTTGCCGTCGTTGTCGGTGAGATAGCCGGGATCGACGGCGAGCGTGCCCTCCTGGAGGCACATGTACGTCCAGGTCGGCCGGCGATGGAGGCGGCCGTCATGGCCAAGCACGTCGACGCTGAACGGCAGGTCGAGCATGGCCCATATCTGCTGCACCCACGGACCGACCGCCACCACCACCTGCTCGCAGGCGACCGGACCCTGGTCGGTGAGCACCGCGGTGACCGCTCCGGCCGCGTCGCGGGCGAAGCCGGTCACGGTGACGCCGCCCACCACCGCGACGCCCTGGGCCTCGGCCTTGCCGAGCAGCCCCTTGAGCGACGCCATGTTGTTGGCGTAGCCGCCACGGTGCTCATGCAGCACGCTGGTGATGCCCCGGGCCTGCCAGTCATCGAAGATCCCGCGCATGTAGCGAGCCGACTCCTCGGCACCCTCGATGAACGTCGACGAGTAGCCGATGGCCTTCTGCTGCTGGTGGATCGAGGCCACGTCGGACCGCATGGCCTCGTGGCTTATCTGCAGGTAGCCCACCGGATGGTAGGAGAAGGCCTCCGGATCGCTCTCCCACACGTCCACGCAGTGCGACATCAGCTCGCGCATGGCCGGCTGGAAGTAGTTGTTGCGCACGACGCCGCAGGCGATGCCCGACGCTCCCGCGCCGACGCCCGTCTTGTCGATCACGACCACATCGTCGCCCGACCCGCGGCCGGACGACTTCAGGTCCCGGGCCAGGCTCCAGGCGGTCGACAGACCGTGGATGCCGGCGCCGATGATCACATAGCGCGCCGCTTTGGGAAGTCCCATTCGCGCTGCCCTCCCTTGTGTGCTCGACCCAGCCTAGAAACTCAGTGACCGGCGGGGGCGGTCCATCCCTCCAGCACCGGCCGCTTCCAGTCGGTGCCCACGATCGGGGAATCCTCCACCCACGGCCCCAACTCCACCTGCGGGAACTTGCAGTGGATGTCCTTGAGCGTGATCCCGTAGGAGTTGCCGTCGGTGAGGTGCCGGATCAGCACCTTGCGGGCGATCTCGTCCTCGCGGCCGGGCGGGATGTCGAAGTAGATCTTCAGGAACGAGTTCGAGTAGCGGTCGAACACCGCCGGCACGCCGTCCTCCTCCAGCAGGGTGATGTCTTCCAGCCAGTTGATGTCCTGTCCCGGAGTGGCGGCCAGCAGGTCGATGTCCTCGACCAGGGACATGTCCTCCTGGTAGGCAAAGCGCTTGCCCGCCAACACCTCGGCATCGATGGCAACCGTCCGGGTCTCGCGCGAGCTCTCGCCCGTGCTCGCCGATCCAGCCATTCTCACATACCTCCGTCGATCACGTGCTTGTCGAACAGGTCCCGGATCTCGGCGAGGGTGCGCTCCTCGGTGACGCCGGGTATGTAGTTGGTTCCGGCCAGCGGCACCTTGGCCATGGCCGCAGCCTCGTGGGTGAGGGCGGCCAGGTCCTCGGGCTCCAGCGAGTGGATGTCGGTCTTGCCGCACGCCCGGGCCAGCATCTGCACTTCCATGGTCAGGGTGATCAGGAAGTTGTAGACCCGCAGGGCGGCCTCGTCGACGTCGAGGCGCTTGCGCAGCTCCACGTCCTGGGTGGCCACGCCCACCGGGCAGCGACCGGTGTGGCAGTGGTAGCACTCGCCCGCGGGGACGCCGATGGTGCCCTCGTAGTCGGTGACACCGGGGATCTCCTTGTTGCAGTTGAGCGCCATCAGCGCGGCGGTGCCCAGCGCCACTGCGTTGGCCCCCAGGGCCAGGCACTTGGCCACGTCGCCGCCGTTGCGGATGCCGCCCGCCACCACCAGGTCGATGTCGTCGGCCAGACCCACGTCCTCGAGGGCCCGGCGGGCCTCGGGGATGGCCGCCATCAGCGGGATCCCCGTCTCCTCGGTGGCGAGGTGGGGCCCCGCGCCGGTGCCTCCCTCGGCGCCGTCGAGGTAGATCACGTCGGGGCCGCACTTGGCCGCCATGCGCACGTCGTCATAGACCCGGGCCGAGCCCAGCTTCAACTGGATGGGGATCTGGTAGTCGGTGGCCTCGCGGATCTCCTGGATCTTGAGCGACAGGTCGTCGGGGCCGAGCCAGTCGGGATGGCGGGCCGGGGAGCGCTGGTCGATGCCCGCCGGCAGCGAGCGCATCTCGGCCACCTGCTCGGTCACCTTCTGGCCCATAAGGTGACCGCCCAGGCCGACCTTGCAGCCCTGGCCGATGAAGAACTCCACCGCGTCGGCCAGCATCAGGTGATGGGGGTTGAAGCCGTAACGGCTCTGGATGAGCTGGTAGTACCACTTGGTGGACAGGTCCCGCTCGGGCGGGATCATCCCGCCCTCGCCCGAGCAGGTGGCGGTGCCGGCCATGGAGGCGCCCTTGGCCAGCGCCATCTTGGCCTCCAGCGACAGCGCACCGAAGCTCATGCCGGTGATGTACACCGGGACTTCGAGCTCCAGCGGCTTGGCCGCGAAGCGCGAGCCGATCACCGTCTTGGTCTCGCACTTCTCGCGGTAGCCCTCGATCACGAACCGGGTGAGAGTGCCCGGCAGGAACACCAGCTCGTCCCAGTGGGGGATCTTCTTGAAGATGGAGAAGCCCCTCATCCGGTACCGGCCCAGCTCGGACTTCACATGGATGTCGTTGATGACCTCCGGCGTGAAGATCCGGCTCTTGCCCAGAACATCGGTGCTCTTGTTTACTTCGCTCTGATTTGCCATGGTCGTCCCCTAGTGGATTACAAGCTTGCGCTCGGAGGGCTCCAGCGCGTCGTAGTTGTGGAGCTGCTTTCCGCACACGAACTTCTGGAACTCGGGCGGGTCGCCGAGACCGTGGATGCGGAACTTGCGCTCGATCAGCTCGGTGTCGGCGTCGTCCCACTCGCCGGGCACGCAATCCACGCCCAGGGAGCGCACCTTGCCGGCCACATAGATGGAGCCGTCGTACATCGAGTCGCCCAGGTTCATGCCCGCGTTGCCGCAGATGATCTGGCGGCCCCGTTGCATCATGAACCCGGTGTTGATGCCGACGTCGCCGGTGACGATGATCGTGCCGCCCTTCTGGTCGATGCCGGTGCGGGCCCCGGCGTCGCCCTTGACGATGAGGTCGCCGCCGCGGATGGCCGCACCGGTGAGCGAGCCGGCGCCACGCTCGATCGTCACCACTCCCGACATCATGTTCTCGGCCACCGACCAACCCACCCGGCCGTTGATGGTGACCTCGGGGCCGTCGATGAGCCCGCAGGCGAACCATCCGGGGCTGCCCTCGAAGTGGATGCGGCAGCGCTTGAGGATCCCCACCGCCAGCGAGTGCTTGGACGAGGGGTTGAGCACGGTCACGTCTGTGATGCCGTCGTTGTAGATGAGCTGGCGCAACGCCATGTTGATCTGGCGGATGGTCAGATCGGCCGCGTCGAAGCGGCCACGGTGTCCGTCGACCTCGATGTTGTCGGGCATCTCGGCATGGGGCTCCACCAGCCCGCGGGCGTCGTAGCTGACGCCGCTGCGTGAACCTGAACCTGGCATTATTGCTCCCCTCTCTGGCGGAGGCCCGAACCTAGACCTGCCACACCAGCACCTCTCGCTCGTAGGGATCGCGGGTCTCGACCTCGCGCTTGACGACCGCCCTGATGGCGACCTCCTCGGTGGCTACCGCCACCAGGGGGTCGGACTCGAACAGCACCAGCGGCTTGGCCGCCATCTCGTCCTTGGCGATGCCGAGCTCGTTGCCGGTGACGCACACGTAGGTGAACACGCCGTCGAGGTCGTCGAGGCTGTGCTTCATGGCCGTCTCCAGCGACAGGCCCCGTGCCATGTACTCGGCCAGGTACACCGCGATGATCTCGGAGTCGCACTCGCTCTGGAAGCGGTGGCCGTGCTGCTCCAGGCGGCGGCGCCACTGGTGGTAGTTGGTGAGCTGGCCGTTGTGGACCACGGCCACGTCCGCGAAGGGATACGCCCAGTACGGATGGGCGCTGGCCAGGTCGACCTCGGATTCGGTGGCCATGCGCACATGGCCGATTCCGTGGGTCCCCTGGAACGAGCCCAGGTTGTACTGGCCGCTGACCGTCTGCGCGTCGCCGAGATCCTTGATGATCTCCAACGAGCTGCCCAGCGACAGCACCTCGCAGCCGGGCACGTCCTCGAGATAGTCGGCCAGGGCCTTGAGGTCGCCGCCGTAGCGGATGGTGGCCCGGAAGGCGTAGCCGGTGTCGCTGGTGACGGTGGCCACCTCGGCGCCGATCTTGGCCAGGCGCGACTCGACCTCGGCCCGGTTGCGCTCCAGGCGCTCCTCCATGCCGAAGCCGGTGCTCTTGTTGGGCTCGGCCAGCACGAACCGGATCACGACGAGGTCGTCGGCCGGTCCGTACACCGCGTAGCCGGTGGAGTCCGGCCCGCGGTGCTTCATCGACTGGAGCATGGCCGTGAGCTCCGCGCCGATGTCGGCTGTGCCGTCGCGGTGGATCACCCCTGCGATACCACACATGGTGTTACCCCCTTGTTCTAGGTGTCTTGAGTTCTGTCATCGGATCCTTTTGTCGGTCCGCTACGGAAGGACGTCCAGGTACTCCTCCACGTCCCAGTCCGTCACGGTGGCCAGGAAGCGCTCCCACTCGTCGTCCTTGTAGTGGAAGAACACCTTGCCCATCTCGTCCGGCAGGGCACGCATGACGACCTCGTCGCTGCGCAAGGCCTCCAGGGCCTCACCCAGGGTGAGCGGGATCTTCTGGACGGGCTTGCCGGCCTCCATGGCCTCGTAGATGTTGCGCTCCTCGGGTTCACCCGGATCGAGACCGCGGTCGAGACCGTCGTCCATCGCCTGCAGCAGGCCCGCGAACGACAGGTGCGGGTTGACCGCGCTGTCCACCGAGCGGTACTCGAAGCGGCCCGGGGCGCTCACCCGCAGGGCGGTGGTGCGGTTCTGGAAGCCCCAGTCCGCGAACACCGGCGCCCAGAAGCCCGTGTCCCACAGACGGCGGTAGGAGTTGACCGTCGGCGAGGTGAGGCAGGTCAGGGCCCGCACATGCTCCAGGATCCCGCCGATGGCCTTCATGCCGACGGGCCCGGGCAGCTGCGGGTTGTCGCCCTCGGGCATGAACTTGTTGTTGCCGTCGGCGTCCCACAGCGAGATGTTGTGGTGGCAGCCGTTGGCCGACACCCCCATAAACGGCTTGGGCATGAAGCACGGGAAGGCCCCGAGCTCCCGGCCGACCTGCTTGCAGACCTGACGGTAGGTGGTGAGCCGGTCGGCGGTGAGCTCGGCCCGGTCGAAGTTGAAGTTCAGCTCCAGCTGGCCGGGTGCGTCCTCGTGGTCGCCCTGGATCATGTCCAGGCCCATGGCCTCGCAGTACTCGATCACCCGGTGGATGAGGGGCTGAAGCTCGGCGAACTGGTCGATGTGGTAGCAGTTGGGCTTGGTCATGCCCTCCACGGTGGGCTTGCCGTCGGCGTCGGCCTTGAGCCACATCATCTCGGGCTCGCAGCCGGCCCGGAGGTGCAGCCCGTGCTTGGCCTCGAACGCGGCGTGCTGGCGCCTGAGGTTCCCCCGGCAGTCGGAGGTGAGGTAGGCGCCGCCGTCCACCTCTTCCTCGCGGCCCCTGAACAGCGTGCACCACACCCGGGCCGTCCTGGAGTCCCAGGGCAGGGGCATGAAGGTCTCGGGCTCGCCGATGCCGACGAGCTCGCGGGCCTCGGGGCCGTAGCCGATGTAGTTGCCGTGGCGGTCGATGAAGAGGTTGGCGGTGGAGCCGTACACCAGCTGGAAGCCCTTGCGGGCGATCATGCCGAAGTGCTTGGCCGGTATGCCCTTGCCCATGATCCGTCCCGTCACCGAGACGAACTGGCAGTACAGGTACCGGATGTCGTCCCGCTCGATACGGGCCTCCACCTCTCTGATCTGCTCCTCGCGTCCGTCCGCCTCGACGAACCTCTCAAGATCAGTGGCCATTTTTCCCCCTACGGGTGAGCTTGTGTTGCGGCGAAACCGTAGCGCTGTTGGCAGGAGCCTCGCCAATATGCCTCGAGCCGGGCTCAATCCTAGCGCGACGACTCCCCATATGTCTAATCAGAGTAGCGAATCTTTCCCCACATTACTGACATAGGCAGCAGCGGCTGCGGGTCTCGCCCGGACTGATCCGTAGAGTTGCCCGGGATGGAACGGGTATCGCGGTCGGCCTGGCTGACACTTGCGGTGGTCTCGGTGGCCGTGTTCATGGTCGCGATGGAACTCACGATCATTGCGTTGGCACTGCCCAAGATCCGGGCGGCGCTGGCGGGCGCCACGCCGGCCGCCCTCTCGTGGGTGGTGAACGCATACTCGATCGTGGTGGCCGCCCTGCTGCTGCTGTCGGGCTGGCTGGCCGACCGCTACGGCCGCAAGCGGGTATTCCGCACCGGGTTGGCCCTGTTCGCGCTGGGCTCCGTCGCGGCCGGCGCCTCGACCAGCATCGGGATGCTCATCGCGGCACGGGCCCTGCAGGCGGTGGGCGGGTCCATGCAGTATCCGGCCGGGCTGGCCTTGCTGCTCGATGCGTTCCCCCGGAGCCGCCATCAGACAGCCATCGGCACCTGGGGGGCCGTCGGCGGTTTGGCCGCCGCCGTCGGACCGGCCCTGGGCGCAGTACTCATCGAGGCCTTCGGCTGGCGGGCCGTGTTCTATGTCAACGTGCCCGTGGCCCTGGCCGCCCTGGTGATCGGCGCCCGAGTCCTGCCCGAGAGCACGGGAGAGGCGCCCGCGGCCAGGGTGGACGTGATCGGCGTGCCCCTGGCGTCGGTGGGGGTGGGCGCGATCATCCTCGGAATCGTCCAGGGTGAGACATGGGGATGGGCCACCGCGGCCACCGGCGCCTGTTTCGCAACCGGAGCGCTGCTGGTGGCCGCATTCGCGTGGCGCAGCCGGCGCCACCCCGCACCGCTGTTCGACCTCCACTTGCTTCGCATCCGTTCGTTCACGCTCGGCAACCTCGGCTCGCTGTTCTTCGCCATCGGATTCTTCGCGCTGCTCGTGCCGCTGCCGTCGTTCATCCAGGAAGTCTGGGGATGGTCCGCGCTGGAGACCGGGCTCGCATACTCGGTTGGACCCATGGTCTCGTTCCTGGTCGCGCCACAGGCCGGCCGGCTGGCCGACCGCATAGGCAACGCCCCCCTCCTCACCGCCGGATCGGCCTGCGGCATGGCAGGACTGCTATGGCTCGTTCTGACCATCTCCACCGATCCCTCGTTGGCACGCCTTCTAGTGGCCACCGTCCTGGTGGGAGTGTCGGCAGGAACCGGCTTCTCACAGCTGGTGGGCGCGGCGCTGCGTGACATTCCCCCGGAGCGCTACGCAATGGCCACCGCCGGTCGCACCACCTTCTTCCAACTCTCGGTGGCGTTCGCCATCGCCGTCGCGTTCGCGATGATCGGCCAGCCGGCCGGCGGCGCGGCCCAGCTGGCTGCCTACAACACGGTGTGGATGGTGTGCGCCGGCGGCTACCTGTGCAACTTCGTGCTGTTCACCTTCATCTACCCCCACCGCCCGAGTCGCTCCCATCCGCTCGGCCTCTAGGACCACGCGGGTAGGTGCAGGCTCTCGCGTCGGGGCGGGGTGTTTCCCGCTCTTGTTCGCTGCGCTCACGGGCCGCTCGGGCCACGGCCTCGCCCGTATGACCTGAGCTCGCGCCCCTGCCCGCTCGGCCTCTAGAGTCGCGGCCGTGAAGTTCGGGATCTTCTACGAGCATCAGTTGCCTCGGCCCTGGGACGAAGGCGACGAGCAGAGGCTCTTCAACGAGGCGCTGGAGCAGGTGGAGCTGGCCGACCGGCTGGGCTTCGACTACGCCTGGGAGGTGGAGCACCACTTCCTCGAGGAGTACTCCCACTCCTCGGCACCCGAGGTGTTCCTGGCCGCATGCAGCCAGCGCACCCGGCGCATCCGGCTCGGTCACGGCATCGTGCTGATGCCCCCCGGCTACAACCACCCCGCCCGGGTCGCGGAGCGGATCGCCACGCTCGACCTGGTGTCCAACGGCCGGGTGGATTTCGGCACCGGGGAGTCGTCATCCATCCTCGAGCTCGGCGGCTTCGGAGTTGATGTGGACGACAAGCGCCCCGCCTGGCAGGAGGCCGTCGAGCAGTGCTGCAACATGATGGCCATGGACCCCTACCCCGGCTATGACGGCGACTTCTTCTCGATGCCGTGCCGCAACGTGGTGCCCAAGCCGGTGCAGAAGCCCCATCCCCCGCTGTGGGTGGCCTGCTCGAACCGGGAAACGATCAAGCTGGCAGCCAGGCTGGGAATGGGTGCTCTCACCTTCTCCTTCGTCGATCCCAGCGACGCGGCCGCATGGGTGCAGGACTACTACCGGATCCTCGAGACCGAGTGCATGCCCATAGGCCACGCCATCAACCCCAACATCGCCATGGTCACCGGGTTGTCGATCCACCCGGATGAACAGGAGGCGAAGCGCAGGGGACTCGACGGCTTCCAATTCTTCGGTTACGGGCTCGGTCACCACTACATCTTCGGCCAGCACAAGCCGGGGCGTACCGACATCTGGGCCGACTATCTGGCGGCCAGGCACACCATTGAGGACAGGGGCAACCAGAGCGGCATCGGCACGCCCGAGCAGGTTCGCGAGCATCTGCAAGGCTTCGCGGAGGCGGGCGTCGACCAGGTCGTGTTCATCCAGCAGGGCGGCAACAACCGCCACGATCACATCTGCGAGACCCTCGAGCTGTTCGCAGCCGACGTGATGGGCGAGTTCGCCGATACCGAGGCCGAGCGGGAGCACGCCAAGCTGGAGCGACTGGCTCCGGGCCTGGACGCGGCGATGGCCCGCAAGGCACCGATGCGAGACCTCGACGACGACGAGATCCCGGTGTTCGAGGCACTGGGACGCAGCATCGTGGCCACTCTCCCGCCGGAGGAGGCCTCCCAGGTGGCCAAGACCGTCAAGGAGTGGGCCGAGACGGACATGCCGATCCACGTGCCCGACGACTTCGGCACCTGACGATCACTCGGGCGGGCGCCGGGCGTCGGGTCCGGTCATCGGGCCAGGAGGTCCGGTGTCGGGTTGTCGATACCCAGCAGCACGGCCAGCGCGGCCGTCACCTGATTGCCCACGGCCGGGTTCCGCTCCGGCGGCACGAAGCCGGACGCGGTGAGACGGTCACCCAGGCGGATGAAGATGGTGCAGAACCGCATCGCCCCGAACACCTCCCAGTAGTGCGGATCCCGCACGGTTCGGCCCGAGGCCTGCTCGTAACGGGCGACCATCTCATCGCGGGTGGGGTAGCCCTCCATCCGCTCGATGCCCATGTCGTCGAAGGACATCCGGTCGAACATCAGCCACCACCCCATGTCGGCCTCCGTCGGGCTCAGGGCGCACACCTCCCAGTCGAGCACGGCCGCGGCCCTGTAGTCCTGCAGGATCATGTTGCCCAACCGGGCGTCTCCCCACGTGAGCCCGATCCGGTCGTCACCGGGGTCGTTGGCTTCCAGCCAGTCGAGCGCGGCGTACAGCACGGGATGCTCCCTGCCCGCCAGCTCCGAACGGACGTGGTCGCGGTACAGGTCGATCTGCTGCGCGGTCGTCGGCCGGCCGGTGCCGCTGGGGTCCAGCCAGCCCAGATCCGCGGCGCGCCAGTCCAGGCTGTGAATGCCGGCGATGGTGTCGATCGCCGAATGCACCATGCGCCGACGCTGCGCCGGAGTGGCCTCGTCCACCACGAAGCCCGCCTCGGTGTAGCGGGGCACGTCCGCGGGAATGCGGCCGTCGACGAAGCCCATCACGAAGAATGGGGCGCCGAGCACCGCGGGGTCGGGCTCGTAGCCGAACAACGGTGGGACCGGGGCAACACCTGCCTCCGCCACTGCCTTCATGGCTCGGTACTGGAGTTCCACCGACACCTCGCAGTGCGGCGTCTGGGGCGGGAACATGCCGCCGTCGGCGGGCTCGATCCTCACTGCGTACCGGCTCCGGCGGTCGGTGCCGTCCTCAGGCCAGGCTGCGTCGAGGATCACCGTCTCGTTGGAGAACCCGGTGCTGACCGGCACCTCGATGTCGACGACCGCGAGGTCCCTCCTGGCGGGGAAGGCCCGCTGCATCCACTGCTGAAGGGCAGCCCGGTAGTGGCTGCGATCGGTCCGAAACTTCGGAGCGTTGGGCAGCTCGCTCTCGGCGGGGGCGGACTCAGGCACGCCACAGTCTGCTGGCCCTGTTCAGGGCCAAGCAAGTGAATTGAGATCAGCGACTCTCCAGGACGCTGACCGCGGTGATCAGACCTGGGTCTGCTGGCTGAGGAACGACCGCTCGGCCAGTCCGTGCCACTCCGAGATGCCGTCGCGGAACTCGCGCCACGGTCCGAGGATCCGGGCGAAGTTCTCGTCGTCGGCGGCCACGTCGTTGAGCACGTTCTCGGTCTCGGCCTTGAAGGCGGCCATCAACTCGGGCGAGAACTCGCGGATCTGGGCGAACTGCTTGACCCTCTGGAGGTCCGCCTGGTTGAGCACGTCGTAGGTGGCCATGGTCCTCATGTTGGCGTCCGCAGCCGCGCACTGGACGGCGGCCTGGTACTCCGGAGGCAGCTCGTTCCACTTCTCCAGGGAGACCTGGACCTCCAGTGCCGTGCCCGGCTCCCACCAGCCCGGGTGGTAGTAGTACAGGTCGCCCTGGAACTGGTCGAGGCCGAGGATGAGGTCGTCGGTCGGGCCCACGAACTCAGCGCCGTCGATGGCGCCGGTCTGGATGGCCTGCAGGATCTCGCCGCCGGCCAGCGTCACCTGCTCACCGCCGAGGTTCTCCAGCACCCGCCCGGCTAGGCCGGGGATGCGCATCTTGAGGCCGTTCAGGTCGTCGGTGGAGTTGATCTCCTGGGTGAACCACCCGCCCATCTGGCAGCCGGTGGCGCCTCCGGGGAAGGCGATAATGCCGTGCTCAGCCGCGTAGAACTCGTTGAGCATGTCGATGCCGCTCCGTCTGCCATCGTTGTCGAAGGTCCCGTACAGCCAGGCGTTCTGCTGGCGCTGGTTGAGCCCGAACGGGACGGCGGTGCCGAACTGCTGCACCGGGCTGATGCCGACGTAGTAGTAAGAGGCGGTGTGGCCCATCTCCACCCCGAGGTCGCGCACCGTCTGCAGCACCTCGAGGCCACCGACGATCTCGCCCGCGGGGCGGGCGTTGATGACGAAGCGCCCGCCGGTGAGCTCGCCCACCCGCCTCGCGAAGTACTGAGCAGAGCCGAACAGCGTCACGAGGGCGGTGGGCCAGCTGGTGGCCATCTCCCACTCGATCTCGGGACCCTGCGCGGTCACAGCCACCGTGTCGGTGGGCTCGGCGGCTGCCGTCGTGGTGGTCTCGGCAGCATCGGGCTCAGCCGCCGCGGTGGGGGCCGGAGCCTCCTCGGCATCGTCCCCGCAAGCAGCCAGGATCGAAGAGGCCGCTGCGAACCCGGCTACACCGAGTCCACCCTTGATGAATCCCCTCCTGGCCAGACTCGAAGAGTTGGCCTCGTCGAGGATCGAGTCGACAGCATCACCGTCGGTCGGGGCCGAGCTTGCTTCCTGAGTCATGAGAATCCCTCCATGTTGGACGCTTGTTGCTCCACCATCGACTCCTCCGCAGGCACGGATGACTCCGAGTCGTTGGCGAGCGGAAGAATACACGACCTACACGCGGCCTGCCCAGGAAAACCGACATGATGATTGTGCCAACTATTTTCTGTGGGCCGGGCGCGGCCGGCGTCAACCGAACCGGAACGCCTCGATCGACGTGTAGGTGATGGCGGGGAAGATGGCCAGGATCACCAGGGCCAGCGCCTGCAGGCCCATGAACGGGAAGGCGCCCTTGTGGATGTCGGCCGTCTTGACCTCGGGCGGCGCGACACTCTGCAGGTAGAAGAGCGAGAACCCCACCGGCGGTGAGATGAACGCCATGTTCAGGTTGACCGCCATGAGCACCGCGAACCAGATCTTCTCGTCGGGGGTGAACCCGAGGAGATCCATGGCCGGAACGAAGATCGGCACCACGATGAAGGTGATCTCCAGGAATTCCAGATTGATGCCGAGGAGGAACACCGCGACCATGGCGATGACCACGAAGCCCCACTTGCCGCCGCCGATCGAGGTCAGCCACTCGGAGGTCTGGTCCGACCCGCCGAGCTGGAAGAACATGGCGCTGAAGAACGTCGAGCAGAACAGCAGGGTCATGACCAGCACCACCACGTTGGTGGTGGAGCGGGCCGCATCCTTGACCGCCTGCCAGTCGAGCCGCCATCCCCTAGTGATGTGGGTGGCGCCCCCCTTGACCATCAGATCGTCGAACAACCAGTTCAACACGGTCAGCACCAGCGCCCCGAACACTCCCACCGCGCCCGACTCCGACGGGGTGGCGATCCCCGCGAATATGGACAGCAGCACCCCGAAGATCAGCGCCAGTATGGGCACGATGGCCACCAGCACCTCGGCGGCCAGCATCCGGGTGCGCAGCAGGATCACGAGGAACACGCCGAAGTGGATCACGGCCACCACCAGCGGCGACCACCCGCTGGCCAGGAAGCCGATCCCGCTCGCCCTGGCCAGCAGCGTCACCGCCCCGACCATCAGGGCCAGGATCATCGCGATCAGCAGCTTCGTCCGCAGTGACGGGTCGCCGGAGAGCGTGCGCTGCTCCTTGGGCATGGCCGGCCCCGTCTTGGGCCTCAGCCACGCCAGCACCAGCACGTAGATCACGTAGAGGCCGCTGAGCAGCAGGCCGGGCAGCAGCGCGCCGGCGAACAGCCCGAGGATGCCCACGCCCAGCTGCTGAGCGAGCAGGATCAGCACGATGCTGGGTGGCAGCAGCTGGGCCAGCGTGCCCGAGGCGATGATGGCGCCGGTGGAGAGCTTGTTGTCGTACCCGAGCCGGACCATGGCGGGCAGCGACAGCAGGCCCATGACGATCACCGTGGCGGCCACCACACCGGTGGCCGCGGCCAGCAGGGTGCCGACCACCACCACTGCGGCCGCCACCCCGCCCCGCAACCGGCCCATGAGCATTCCGAAGGCGTTGAGCAGCCGTTCGGCCATGCCCGACCGCTCGAGGATGGCGCCCATGAGCACGAACAGCGGCACAGCCAGCAGGGTCGGGTCGCTGACCGCCTTGTACCACCGCCCGGGCAGCGTGTTGAGCGTGTTGGGATCGAACACGTCCAGCCAGTCGCCCACGAAACTGAAGAACAGCGCGGTGGCCGCGAACGAGAAGGCCACGTTGTAGCCCGACAGGATCACCAGCATGAACACCGCGAACATGGTCAGGGCCAGGAACACACCCGCGTCCATGCCGAGGATCGTCTCCAGCGCCAGCATCATCGGCGTCTACTCGATTCTCTGCGGGATGTCGCGTTCGACGATGTCGCCGTAGTCGTCCCGGCCGATCAGCACGAACCCCGTCTTGATGACCTCAGCCAGGATCTGAAGGCCGAACAGGCAGAAACCCACCAGCAGCATCGTCTTGATCGGCCCCACCGCGAGACCGCCCGCGTCCACGGCCTCCTCCCAGCTCTGCCACACCCGCCAGCCGGCGGGCCACTCGCCGTTGTGGCGCCGGCCGAGAGCCGCTGCCGAGTAGTGCTGAAGGATGCGGATGCTCATGAAGATGAAGGGGAGCAGCAGCACCGTGTGCATGCCGAAGTCGAGGGCCGCCTTGGTCTTGTTGCGGAAGTTCACCCACCAGAAGTCGATGCGAGGGTTCACCCCGTCACGGACTCCCATGTTGATGGCCACCAGGAACATCAGTCCGAAGGATTGCCAGGCCAGGCTGACCACCTCACCGATGAGGATGTCCTGTTCCACGTACTCGTTGCTGTAGCGGGTGATCACGTTGAAGAACTGCAGGATGAACACGGCCCATGCCAGGATCATCGCGATCTTCAGCGTGACCTTGGGAATGATCTCGATCCCCAGACGCAGGCGATGGAGCCCGTCGTGCCACGCCGACAGGGCCACGCCGGCGACGAGGAGGATCCACCACCACCACTCGAAGTGGCCGATCAGGTAGGACGTGTCAACGAACAGGTGGGCGACCAGCGCGGCCAGCAACGTTCCCAGCGACAACCATCCCACCGGGTGCAGAGTCCTCCAGCCCCGCACCAGCTCACTGGACTCTGGCGCGGTCGTCACCGACATGGTGCGACACTAGTGGCCCGGCGGCGGCGGCTGCTAGCGAGGGGGCAGCAAGCGACGGCGCAAGCGCGGGTCCTGCGGACGTAGGGTTGAGAGCGATGAGCGGCCTCTGCGCCATCCGCGAGATCGACGTCATCGACGCCCTCCGGAGGGTGGACGACCCCGAGTATCCAGGGGTCAGCGTGGTCGAAATGGGCATGATCAGCGCCATCGAGCTCGCCGGCGGATGGGTTTCAATCGAACTGATCACCACCTTCAGCGGCTGCCCGGCCCTGGACGTCATCTCGTCCGAGATCGCCAGGGCAGTCGGGACTCTGGACGGCATCACCGGTGTCGAGGTGCGACGCAGCGCCGAGGCCTGGGACACCTCGAGGCTCAGCGAGCATGCTCGGGCCGTCATGGCCCGAGACTTCACAGTGGCCGTCGCCGTCCCCGGCAAGCCGACCGAGTGTCCCCGTTGCGGGGTGAAGGCGCTGGTGGAGCAGTCACCGTTCGGGCCGGCCCGGTGCCGGGCCGTCTACCGCTGCACAGCCTGCGGCGAGGTGGTGGAGGTGCTACGAGCGTGAGCTCATGGTGCCGCAGTGGCGGCACCTGGCCGTCCAGCCCGCAGGACTGACCGAAGTGGCCAGCCACGCGCCGCACGCCCCGCAGTAGCGGGGCGGATCGAGTTCGGGCAGGCAGCCGGCACAATCGCCTCGGCCGCAGCCGTGGCAATAGGGTTCCTGGCCGCTCAAACCGCGGCGGACAGACTGCCGATCGGCATACGCAGATCGGCAAGCATGTCCAGATCCTGCTGGGGCGATCGTCCCAGGGTGGTCAGGTAGTTGCCCACGATGAGGGCGTTGATCCCGGACGTCATTCCCATGGCCTGGAGGTCGCGCAGGGTTATCTCCCGACCGCCCGCATAGCGCAGGATCACCGACGGCAACGCCAGCCGGAACAGTGCGATCCAGCGGATGGCCTCCAGGGCCCCCACCGGCTTGCGGATCTGCAACGGCGTGCCCGGCCGGGGGTTCAGGAAGTTGATGGGCACCTCGCAGGGCTCTACCGCCCTTATCTGCTCGATCAGCTCCAGACGTTGCTCGACACTCTCACCCATGCCGAGCAGCACCCCGCAGCACAGTTCCATGCCGGCCTCGCGCACGTAGGCGCAGGTGTCCACCCGCTCGTCGAAGCTGTGGGTGGTCACGACCTCGCCGAAGAACGACCGGCTCGTCTCCAGGTTGTGGTTGTAGCGATGGACCCCGGCCGCGGCCAACTCGAAGGCCTGATCCCGGGTCAGGATGCCGGCGCTGACCGCGACGTTGAGGCCGGTCTCGGCCGAGACCAACGCGGTCAATTCGATCAAGCGGTCCATGGTGCGGCGATCCGGGCCGCGCACCGCCAGCACCATGCAGAACTCGCTGGCCCCCAGTTCCTCGGTCTCGCGGGCCGCGGCCAACACCTCTTCGGTGTCGAGAAACGGCGTGGCCTTGACCTGCGTGTCGAATGCGGCCGACTGGCTGCAGAAGTGGCAGTCCTCCGGACAGCCCCCCGTCTTGGCCGACAGGATGCCTTCCACCTCCACGGTGGGGCCGGCCCACGCCAGCCGAACCTCGTGGGCCAGCGCGGCCAATGAGGGCACCGCCGAGTCGTCGACCACGGCCAGCTCGGCCAGATCATCGGCCGTGAGTTGGCGGTGCCCATCGAGCAGCGCCACCGACGCTCGCGCTATGGCCTCCCAGTCGCTCACTACGGCTTGAAGCAGGGCTCGTACTCCCAGTTCAAGGCGGCCTCGGAGGCGTAAGGCCCCTTGATGAGGGTGAAGCCGTTGTTGCTTCCCTCCTCCGACACCGTCACACCCGGCGTGTACCGCGAGAGGTCGACGTCGTACAGGTAGGTCTCACGCACGACGTTGTTGTTGGGGTTGCCGCGCCAACTCTGGTCCGGCGAGAGGCCCTTGAGGTCGGCGGTGATCTGGTTGGCCGCCGCCAGCACGCCGGCCCGGGTGAGGTTGCCGTTGCTGATGGCCTGGTCCAAGATCTGGTGGGCGATGTAGGCCAGGATCCAGCTGACGATGTAGACGTCATCGAACGGCGCGTCCGGGCGGTACTCGCGCATACCGCTGATCATGTCCTGCATGCCCTCCGAGTCTTCGGCGTCCCACAGCACGGCGTAGGTGGAATGGGTGTAGACGGCGTCGGCCAGTTCCGCGAAGCCTTGGACGCCGAGCAGAGCCGGGTTCCAGCTGGGGGCGTTGCCCGCCCACTGGCCGGTGAAGCCCGCTTGTGCGGCGCCGCCCATCAGGTTCGCGGTCGTGCTGGGGCTCGTGGCGAGCCACACCCAGTCGGCGCCGGACTCGGCGATGCGGGTGATGACCGGCGTCAGGTCGGCGCCGGGGATCACTTGGGCTTGGCCGTCATAGACGATGTTGAGGCCCAGTGCATCGGCCGCGATCTTCGCACCCTCGGCGCCGTCCTCGCCGTAGTCGCCGGGGAAGCTGGCGATAGCGAAGTCGGGGCCGTAGGTCTCCGACATGTACGTCACGCCGTTCATGGCCTCGATGCAGTAGTTGGGCCCCACCTCGAACACGTTCTTGCCGATCTGGGGGTCGGCCCACCCCGAGTACCACGAGATCGGGACGGCGACCAGGTTGTCCTCGATGAGCGATTCGGTGGTGGCCGCGGTATGGGGCGAGCCGACGGACATGCTGAACATCACCACGCTCTGGTCGCCGTCGCCCGCCATGGCCTCGTAGTTCTCCAGATGCCTGGGAACGTCGTAGCCGTTGTCCAGCACAACGGGCTCGACTGACCAGCCTCGGATCCCGCCAGTGTCGTTGACCCGCTCCCAGTAGGCCAGGTGTCCGTCGGTGATCTTGGTGATCAACGGAGCAAAGATGCCGGTCAGGTCGGTGTTCAGACCCACCCGGATCGTCCTCGACTCTATGTCCACGCCGAGATCGTGAGCTATCGCGCCCTCGGCCGCGGCCAGCGCCTCCTGGGCCGCGGCAGCTTCCCCCGCCGCCGCGTCGGCCTCCGCTCGGGCGGCTTCCAGCGCGGCCTGCGCCGCGTCGGCCTCGGCTTGGGCGGCTTCCAGCGCGGCCTGCGCCTCAGCCTGCTGTTCAGCGCTTGCCTCAGCAGCGGACTCCTCGGCCGCGGCCAACCTTGCCGCAGCTTCCTCGACCGCGGCTTGGGCCTCATCGGCCTCGGCTCGCGCCGCTGCCCTCTCCGCTTCGGCCGCCGCGGCGGCGTCGGTTGCCGACGTGTCCGGCTCGTCGTCGCCGCAGGCCGAGGCAACCAAGGCCAGGGCGCAGAGAACCGCGAGCATCCATCTCATGGGTTTCACAGTCTCTTCCTCCCCGCGACGAACGCTACCGGTTGCCGGCGAGTATGGGCCGGATTCGTGCGGCTACGCGGCCGGCGCCAGGCGGCCGGCCTCACTCGGCGTCGGACGCGTCCAGTTCCGTGCTGCCCAGGTAGGCCGCGATCACGTTGGGATCGCGCTGCACCTCCGCCGGAGACCCCTCTGAGATCCGTCGACCGAAGTCCAGGACCATCACCCGGTCCGCGATGTCCATCACCAGGCCCATGTCGTGCTCCACCATGAGCAGTGTGATGCCGAGCTCGCGGCGGATGTCGAGGATGAAGCGGGCCATGTCCTCGGTCTCCTCCAGGTTCATGCCCGCGACCGGCTCGTCGAGCATGAGCATCTCAGGATCCATAGCCAGCGCCCGGCCGAGCTCTACTCGCTTCTGGATCCCGTAGGGCAGCAAGGCCACCGGGTGCTTCCGCCACCCCTCGATCTCCAGGAAGTCGATGATGTCCTCCACCCTGCGGCGGTGCTCGATCTCCTCCCGCTTGGCCTTGCCCACCCACAGCGCTCCGGCAAGGAAGGAGCCGCTCATGCGGATATGGCGACCGGTCAGCAGGTTGTCGAGCACAGTCATGTGGGAGAAGAGCTCGATGTTCTGGAACGTGCGAGCCACCCCCAGTTGGGCCACCCGGTCGGGACGTGTGCCCATGATCGAAGAGCCCTTCCAGCGGATGTCGCCGGACTGCGGTCGATACACCTGCGAGATCGAGTTGAAGATCGAGGTCTTTCCCGCCCCGTTGGGTCCGATGATGGAGAACAGCTCTCCCGGGCGGACCTCGAACGAGACCGAGTCGATGGCAGTCACCCCGCCGAAGCGCAAGGAGATGTCGTCCACCTCCAGCAGGGCGTGCGTCGATTCTCCGGAGGGGCTCACGACAGCCAGCGCTTGCGGCGCTTGTAGTGCTTGACATCGCGGAACGACTTGCGCTCGCCCTCGGCGTGCAGGCCCAGATAGAACTCCTGCACGTCCTCGTCGGCTAGGAGCTTCCTGGGATCGCCGTCCATGACCACCTTGCCCGACTCCATGACGTAGCCGTAGTGGGCGATGGACAGGGCCATGACCGCGTTCTGCTCGATCAGCAGCACGCTCGTGCCCTGGGCATTGATGTCCACGATGATGTCCCGAATCTGCTGGATGAGCATCGGCGCGAGCCCCAGTGAGGGTTCGTCGAGGATCAGCAGCTTCGGGTCGGCCATCAGCGCCCGCCCGATGGCCAGCATCTGCTGCTCGCCACCTGACAGGTACCCGGCCGTGTCCCGCCGCCGGCCCTGCAGGAGCGGGAACAGTTCCATCACCCGCTCGTAGGCCTCCTCGTTCTCCTTCCGGTCGCGCACGGTGAAGGCACCTGTGTTGAGATTCTCATCCACCGTCAACTCGGCGAAGATCCGCCGGCCCTCCATCACCTGGGTGATGCCAGCCTCGACGATGCGAGACGGCTTGAAGTGGGAGATGTCGGTGCCGTTCCAGACGATGGAGCCCTTGGTGATGTCGCCCTCATGGACGTCGAGGAGTCCGGTGATGGCCCGCACCGCGGTCGTCTTGCCCGCTCCGTTGGCGCCGAGCAACGCGACGATGCTGCCGTCGGGAACATCGATGGACAGGCCGCGCAGCACAAGGACAACCTCGTTGTAGACGACCTCAAGGTTGGCGACTTCGAGCATTTCTTGGTCTTGTGGGCGGGCAGGCCCGGCGGGGCGGCCTGCGCTGCAGTGTCGCCCCGCCGACGGGCCTTAACGGACTAGGAAGCCACGAAGCAGGGCTCGTACTCCCAGTTCAGGGCCGTCTCGGAGGCATAGGGCCCCTTGATCAGCGAGAAGCCGCTGTTGGCCCTCTCATCCGAGATGGTGGCCCCCGGCGTGTACAGCGACAGGTCAACGTCGTACAGGTACGTCTCGCGCACGACGTTGTCGTTGGGGTTGCCCACCCACGACTGGTTGGGCGCCAGACCGTTCAGGTCGGCTGTGACCTGATTGGCCGCGGCCAGCACCCCGGCCCGAGTGATGTTGCCGTTGCTGATGGCTTGGTCGAGGATCTGGTGCACGACGTAGCCCTGGATCCAGCTGATGATGTAGAAGTCGTCCCAGCTGGCGTCGGGGCGGTACTCGCGCATCACGTCGAGCAGCTCCTGCATGCCTGCGGCCTCTCCTACCGCGCCCGCGCCGGCGCCCTCGCCCAGCAGCACCGTGTAGGTGGAGTGGGTGTAGAACGCGTCGGCCAACTCCTTGAAGCCGTCGACGAGCAGCAGAGCCGGGTTCCAGCTCGGCGCGCTGCCTATCCACTGGCCGGTGTATCCGGCCGCGGCCGAGCCGCCCAGGAGCTGTGCTGTCGTGCTGGGGTTGAGCGTGACCCACACCCAGTCCGCTCCGGACTCGACGATGCCGGTGATGACCGGGGTCTGGTCTGCGCCGGGGATGACCGCGCCCTCGCCGTCGTAGACGATGTTGAGGCCCAGTGCCTCGGCCGCGATCTTCACGCCCCGGGCCGCGTCCTGGCCGTAGTCGCCGGGGAAGGTGGCGATGGCCACGTCCGGACCGTAGGTCTCGGCCATGTAGGTCGTGCCGTTCATGGCCTCGATGCAGTAGTTGGTCTGCACCTCGAACAGGTTCTTGCCGATCGATGGGTCGGCCCAGCCCGAGTACCACGACAGCGGGATGGCGGCCATGTTGTCCTCGATGAGTAGTTCGGCGGTCGACGCGGAGTGGGGTGAGCCGGTCGAGGTGGCGAACATCACCACGCTCTCGGGACCGTCACCCGAGAAGACCTCGTAGTTCTCGAGGTGTGTGGGCACGTCGTAGGCGTTGTCGAGCACGACCGGCTCGATCGTCCAGCCCTGGATCCCGCCGTTGTCGTTGACCCACTCCCAGTAGACCAGGTGGGCGTCGGTGATCTTGGTGGTCAGCGGAGCGAAGATGCCGGTCAGGTCGGTGTTGAGACCGACCCGGATCGTCTTCGACTCTATGTCCACACCGATGTCGTGAGCTATGGCCCCTTCGACCACGGCCAGCGCCTCCTGGGCAGCAGCAGCTTCGCTCGCGGCCGCGTCCGCCTCAGCTTGGGCCGTCTCCGCGGCAGCCTGAGCTGCCGCCGCCTCAGCTTGGGCCGCTTCCAGCGCGGCCTGCGCCTCAGCCTGCTGTTCAGCGCTCGCCTCAGCGGCGGCCGCCTCAGCATCGGCCAGCCTTGCCGCGGCTTCCTCGGCCGCGGCTTGGGCTTCCTCCGCGGCGGTTTGTGCCGCGTCGGCCTCCGCTTGGGCCGCGGCCCGCTCCGCTTCAGCAGCTGCGGCCTCAGCCTCAGCCGCCGCGGCCCGCTCCGCTTCAGCAGCTGCGTCGGCGGCCGACGTATCGGGTTCGTCGTCGCCGCAGGCCGACGCGACCAGGGCCACGGCACACATCACTGCGAGCAACCATCTCGTTCGTCTCACGGTATTGCCTCCAAGGTTGTCTGTTGGTCTAGGAGCACTCGAACGGTGCCCACATCTTGACGGAGGATTGCTGCCTTTTCAATAGCGAACCTCAATAGCTGAATGGCCACCGCTTCCAGTAGTTGCGTACGCGAACCCAGATGCCGAAGATTCCCAGCGGCTCCACGATCAAAAAAACAACAATAAGCGCGCCGAACAGGACGATGTTCCAGTCGAATACGCTCAGCGTCCATCCGGGAGTCTGGATGGCCGTGTTGATGATGCCGAAGTCGTCCCCCTCGGTGAGCAGGACCCGGGCCAGGAGCTCGGTGAGCCCGCCCTCGGCGCGGTCGAGCCACTTGGTGAACTCCTCCACGAACTGAGGCACCATCACCACGAAGAAGGTGCCGATCAGCGTGCCGGACGTGGTCCCGGCCCCGCCGATCAGCAGGATGGCGATGAACTCCACCGACAGGAACAGACCGAAGTCGGTGGCCAGGATCCTCTGGGACAGGGCGGAGAACAGTGCTCCGGCGACGCCCGCGAAGAACGACGACACCGCGAAGGCGATCACCTTGTAGCGGAACTCGGGCACTCCCATCACCTCGGCTGCGATGTCGCGGTCCCGGATCGCTTGCAGGGCCCGACCGGTGCGGGTGCGGGTCAGGTTCTTGGCCACGAGCGTGAACGCGATGGTGAGCACCAGGAGGAACAGATAGCGCTTCTGGAGGTCGGTGACATCGAACCAGAGCCAATGGCCGTCGTCCTCCACATTGATGAGCGGGGTCTCCTCCTTCCACAGCCGCACATCCAGACCGGGGAACTCACGGCCCAGCGCGGGCGGTCCGGCGATCTTGCGGCCCCAGCTGGTATTGCCGAAATGGATGCCCAGGAAGACCAGGCCCAGGGTGACGATGGCCAGATAGAGGCCCCGCAGTCTCACCGCCACCGGAGACACGGCCACACCCACCAGAGCCGCGACGACGCCCGCGCCGGGAAGCCAGACCCAGATCGGCAGCGAATGGCCCCAAGTCGCCTCGCCGCTGGTGCCTCCGAGATACACCGCGGTGCATGCGCCCACGCCCATGAAGAAGGCATGGCCCAGCGACACCTGTCCGGCCACACCGGCCAGCAAGTTGAGGCCGAGGGCGGCGATAGCCAGGACCATCAGGAGCGCCATGGGCCGCATCCAGTCGCTGTCACCCAGGAAGCGGACCACCGGGATCTGATTGATGACCGGCAGATCGAAGGGCAGCAGGAACAGCACCGCCACGAACAGTGTGCACACCACCTTCTGGGTCCACGTCGGCAGCAGTTGCGCCTCCTGCCGGTATGCGGTGTACAGACGGGGCCGACCGAGCACGGCTCTCGTCACACCCTCTGGATCTCGGGCGTGCCGAACAGCCCGTAGGGCCGCACCAGCAGGCCGATGATCATCACGATGTAGGGCACGATCAGCGGGTACCCGGCGCCGAGCCACGAGGTGTGGGCCGCCGCGTACTGGCCCGCGTAGATCTCGGCCACCCCCACTATCAGACCGCCCAGCAGAGCCCCAGTCACAGAGTCGAGTCCTCCCAAGATCACGGCGGGAAGGGCCCGGAAGGCGATGTTGGCCGTGTTCTGATCGACAGAGATGGTCTGCTCCACCGGGGGCTGGGTGGCGAAGATCCCGCCGACGGCGGCCAGGACCGCACCCGCGGCCCAGGCGATGGCGAACACACGGCCCACGTTGATTCCTTGGGCCATGGCCGCTTCCTGATCGAAGGCGACGGCCCGCATGGCTATGCCGAGTCGGGACCGGTAGAAGAAGTAGACCGCTACGAAGGCGACCGCGGCCGCGACCATGGCCGCCACGAAGCTCCAGTTGATCAACATGTCGCCCACCCTGAAGCCGCTTATCTCCCAGGGCACGCCGATCGGGCGGAGCTCGATCTCGACGGCGTCGTTGTTGAAGACCCGGAACATGATCTCAAGGCCGAGCGTGATCACAGCCACCGAGAAGAGCGGCTGCCCGATCATGGGCCGGATCGCCAGCCGTTCGACCACCAGTCCGACCGCCGCTGCGAACGCGAGGGCCACCACAACACTGAGCGACCAGTGCACCCAGTGCGGTCCGCCCAGATTGTCGAGGGGGTTGCTGATGTTGGTGAAGGGGATGTGGCCGTCTCGTTCGACCACGCTCTGGCCCTCGGAGAAAACGCTGCGCTCCTGCACCAGGAACGCCAGGAACAGCGCGCCGGTGGCCGCCAGTGCCCCCTGGGCGAAGTTGACGGTCTGCGTGGCCTTGAAGATGAGGACGAAGCCGAGCGCGATCAGGGCGTACACCGAGCCGAGCCCCAGTGACTTCATCAACGTCTGGAAGAACAGGACCGGATCGTTGGCCAGCTGCACCATCCCGAAGATCAGGGTTGCGGCCAGCGCTCCGACAAGGAAGCCCACCGGAGCGCCCCGACGCAAGTCGACCGCCTGAAGCCTGGTTGCCATGCCTGCCATCAGGCCAGGCTCTCCGGGCCTCGGATCGCCGCGCCGACCATCAGTACATCGACTCCACGAGGTCGCGGAACATGTCCTCCATGGCGTTTCGCTTGAGCTTCTGGGTCGCGGTCAGCTCGCCGTCCTCGTGGTCGAGCTCCTTCGGCAGCATCTTGAACTTCTTGATCTGCTCGACCCGGGCGAACTTGGAGTTGGTCTCGTCGACCACCTTGGAGACCAACTCGATCACCTCTTCCTTCTCGGAGAGGTCCCGGTAGGTGGTGTAGGGGATGTTGTTGCGCTGGGCCCAGTCGCCCACCGTCTCCAGCTCGATGCCGATCAGGGCGGTCACAAACTTGCGGCCGTCGCCGATGACCATCGCCTCCTTCACATAGGGCGACGTCTTCAGGCTGTTCTCGATCTCCGACGGCGAGATGTTCTTGCCGCCGGAGGTGATGATGATGTGCTTGATGCGGTCGACGATCTTTATGTGGGTGCCGTCCACCCACTCCCCCACGTCCCCGGTCATCAGCCAGCCGTCGTCGGTGAACGTCTCCGCCGTCTTGTCAGGCTTGTTCCAGTAGCCCGCGAACACGCCGGGATGCTTGGTCTGGATCTCTCCGGTCGTCTCGTCGATGCGCAGGCCGATGTCGGCGTACGGCTCACCGACCGTCCCCAGCTTCATCCGGCCCGCGAAGTTGCAGGTGGCCACGGCCGAGTTCTCGGTCATGCCGTACAGCTCGTACACCGGCACGCCGATGCCGATGAAGAACTCGAGCACCTCGGGCGCGATGGCGGCCGCGCCCGAGCCGGCGTGACGGCAGCGGCGCAGACCGATCCGCTCCTTCATGGCCCGGAACACCAGCGGTTGACCCACGGCGTACAGCAGCCGGGTGACCAGCGTGTGGTTGCCGCCGCTGGCCACCTTCTGCCGTCCGATCACCTGCGCCAGCGCCATCGCGAAGCGCAGGCAGACCCGCTTGAAGAATGTCGCATCGTTGCCCTTGATGGTGACCAGGGCATGCAACCGCTCCCAGATCCTGGGCACGGCGAAGAACAGGGTCGGCTGGATCTCGCGCAGGTTCTCGGTGACGGTCTCGATCGACTCCGCGAAGTTCAGGGACGGGCCCGCCCCGACGAGAGTCCACGTGGAGAAGATCCGTTCAGCCACATGGCACAGTGGCAGGTACGTGACGATGAGGTCCTTGGGGTTGGGGCCGGTGCCGTCGGGGAAGCGGTCGACCTCGTGGACGATCTTGTCGACGCAGTAGCTCGCATTGGCGTTGGTCAGCATCGCGCCCTTGGGCGGACCGGTGGTGCCGGAGGTGTACACCAGCGTCATCACATCGGTGTCGGCGGCGGCGGCCATCCGCTCAGTCACCGCTCCGGGGTGGGCTTCGCGGTGGCGGCGGCCCATCTCCAGGAAGGTGTCCCAGAACAGCAGCCGCGGATCGTCGTAGTCGCCGAAGCCTCTCGGCTCGGTGTAGATGATGCGCCGGACGGAGGCGGCCGTCTCATGCGGAACCTCGAGCACCTTGTCGGCCTGCTCCTGATCCTCGGCGAAGAAGACCACCGGCGTGCAGTCGCCGATCAAGTACTCCACTTCGGCGGTCGGGTTGGTCGGGTACAGGCCGACGGTCACGCCCCGCACGGCCACGGCGGCAAGGTCGAGAATGATCCACTCGGGCCGGTCCTCGGAGTGGATGGCCACTCGATCACCGACGTCGACACCCAGCTCCAGCAGGCCATGGGCCGCGGTCTCGATCAGGTCCCAGGTCTGGGCCCAGGTGTACTCCTGCCAGATGCCGAAGTCCTTCTCCCGCATCGCGATCTGCTGGGGGCTGCGCCGGGCCCAGTCCCGAGCCAACGACGCAACCGTGGTTGCACCGGCTTCGCCACCGGCAGGCAGGGGCACATCAGGGCTGGATCGTTCCGAGGTGATCGTCACGCGTCGACCTCCTTCACGCTCATGCAAGCGGTCAATCGTCCCGCGAACCGTCCGGCGAACGCTACTTCAATCGCGGCCAAGCTGTCGCTGCCGTGCCTCCTCGGCCGGATCGCTGAGCCCTTCGTGGGCCGCCAACTCCGCCCGGCCGACCACGAACCAGTGAACCTCGTCGGGGCCGTCCGCCAAGCGCAGGGTCCGCTGGTTGGTGTACATGCGAGCCAGCGGCGTCCACTGCGACACACCGGTGGCGCCATGCATCTGGATGGCCTGGTCGATGATGTTGCAGACCCGTTCCGGAACCAGGGCCTTCACCGCGCTCACCCAGACCCGGGCCTCGGCGTTGCCGAGGGTGTCCATGGCCTTGGCCGCCCGCAATACCATGAGCCGCATGGCCTCGATCTCCACCCGGGCCCGGGCGATGATCTCGGTGTTCCCGCCGAGTTGGGCCAGGGGGCGCCCGAAGGCCTCGCGGCTCAGACCCCGGCGCACCATGAGGTCCAAGGCCTTCTCGGCCGCGCCGATGGAACGCATGCAGTGATGGATGCGGCCCGGACCGAGGCGCAGCTGGGATATCTCGAAGCCGCGACCCTCGCCGAGCAGGATGTTCGATGCCGGCACCCGTACATCATCGAGTCGGATGTGCATGTGGCCATGAGGCGCATCGTCCTCGCCGAACACATGCATCGGGCCGACCACGTTCACGCCCGGTGTGTCCATGGGCACCAGGATCTGAGACTGCCGACGGTGCGGAGGGCCATCGGGACTGGTCTGCACCATGCAGATCATGATCTTGCAGCGTGGGTCCCCGGCTCCCGAGATGTAGTACTTCTCGCCGGTGATGACCCATTCGTCGCCGTCGAGCACCGCCCGGGTGGCGATGTTCTTGGCATCCGATGAGGCCAACGTCGGCTCGGTCATGGCGTAACACGACCTGATCTCCCCGGCCAGCAGAGGCTCGAGCCACTGCTTCTTCTGTGCGGGAGTGCCCACCCGTTCGAGCACCTCCATGTTGCCCGTGTCCGGGGCGCTGCAATTGAGGCACTCCGAGGCGATGGGGTTCTTGCCGAGCTCGGCCGCGATGTAGGCGTAGTCGAGGTTGCTCAGGCCCTCTCCGCTGGTGGCGTCGGGCAGGAAGAAGTTCCACAGCCCGGCGGTCTTGGCCCGCGCCTTGAGGCTGTCGAGCAACTCGAGCTGACCGGAGCCGTAACCCCAGCGCTCGGCCCGGCCCTCGCCGAGCCTGAAGAACTCGGCCGTGACCGGCTCCACCTCGACGGCCACGAATTCCACCACCCGGTCGAACAGCGGGCGGGCCTGCGGCGACATCGCGAGATCGAGCGAGGCAGGGTCCACGTTGCCGATCAGTGCTGAAGGTGTCATGACTCGGCCTCACTCCCGCGTTCAGGACGACAGCAGTGATGCTATGGCCCAGACGGCGGCCACCGAACCGACGACTATGTAGAGGATGCTGCGACCCAGCGGAGCGCGATCCAGATCTGACGGATCCCGACGCTGCGGTCTCGGCCGCAGCAATGCCGCCAGATTGCCCGCAGCCATCGACGCGCCCAGAGCCAGCACCAACCAAGCCAGGAGGTTCTGACCGAGAAACATCTGGGGTCGGCCTCAGATGCCCTGCCGGGCCGCGAAATTGGCGAACGTGGTGAACCGCGACAGGAACGCCAGAGTGGTTGTGGCGGTGGGGCCGTTGCGGTTCTTGGCCACTATCACCTCGGCCGTGCCCGATGTGTCGGCGTTGTCGGGGTTGTAGACCTCGTCGCGGTAGATGAACATCACCACGTCGGCGTCCTGCTCGATGGCACCCGACTCCCGCAGGTCAGCGAGGATGGGACGCTTCTGCTGACGCATCTCGAGATTGCGGGAGAGCTGCGACAGCGCCACGACAGGGCATTCGAGCTCGCGGGCGAGGATCTTCAGGCCCCGCGAGATCTCGGCTACCTCGACCTGACGGTTGTCAGCACTCTGACGGCCCGTCATCAACTGCAGGTAGTCCACGACGACCATGGCGAGGTCGCCGACCTGGCTCTTCAGGCGACGGGCGCGGGCCCTGATCTCCATGACCGTCACGTTCGGGTTGTCGTCGATCCAGATGGGTGCCTCCGCCAGCCGACCGATGGCGGTGTTGATCCGGTTCCAGTCGTCGTCGTTGAGACGGCCGTCGCGCATCTTGGTGGAGTCGACCCGGGCCTCGGAGCAAAGCAGCCGTTGGGTCAGCTCCATGTGGCCCATCTCCAGCGAGAAGACCAGGACCGGCCGCGGCCCGCGTATGGCCGCGTGCGCGGCCATGCCCAGCGCGAACGAGGTCTTGCCCATGGACGGACGGCCACCGACCACGTACAGCGAGGATGGCTGCAGACCCGACAGCAGCTTGTCGAGATCGTTGTAGCCGGTGGCGGTGCCGGTGATGGCCCCGCCGTGCTCGTAGAGCTCCTCGAGTCTGTCCAGCGTGCCGTCCAGCAGTTCCGAGAGTTGGACCGTGTTGTCGCCCACCTGGCCCTGAGCCACCTGGTACATCAGGTTCTCGGCCCAGTCCACTGCCTTGGTCACATCGTCGGGGCGGCCGTAGCCCAACTCCGCGATCTCGCCGGCCACCTCGATGAGGCGGCGCAGCGTGTGGTTCTCCTGCACTATGCGGGCGTAGGAGGCGGCGTTCGAGGTAGCCGGCGTGTTCATCTGCAGCGACAGCAGGCCGTCCAGGCCTCCAATGGCCTCCAGCGTGTCGTTGCGCTCGAGTATCTCGGCCACCGTCACCGCGTCGGCCGGGTCGCCGGCGCTGTAGAGGCTGTGCACCGCCTCGAAGACCCGAGCGTGCGCGGGCCGGTAGAAGTGCTCCGCCGTCACCGTCTCCAGCACGTCGGCAATGGCGTCGCGTGACAGCAGCATGGCACCCAGCAGGGACTCTTCGGCCACCAGGTTGTGAGGAGGAACGCGCACGTCGCGCCGGTCCTGGACCGCTGCGGCGCCTCCGTTCTGCCACGGCGCGCTGTCGGTAACGCTCATGTGTCGATGCCCACGAAACCAGCCCCTGCAGCCGTACCGCTGTGACGTCACGACAGTACCGAGGGGGTGTGTCACGCACGTCCGCCGTCGGTGGACGAGGTCTGTTGATTTCGCGCTACTCGCGGTGGGTAAGCCGGGGATTTCGTACAGCCGGTGTGGAAGGCTGTGGGCGGATCAGTCCTGCGCCGTTACCTCGACGGTCACCGGCACCTCCACGTCGTCGTGCAGCCGGAACAGCACGGTGTGAGAGCCGGTCTCCCTTATGGGTGCCTCGAGGGCCACGGCCTTGCTGTCGACCACTGCCCCGACCTGGGACTCGACTGCGGCCACGATGTCGACCGGTCCCACCGAGCCGTAGAGGTGCCCGGACTCGGCGGCACGGGCCGACACGGTCAGAACGGCTGGAGCAAGCCTCACCGCAATCTCTTCGGCATCGGCGCGGTCGGCCGCCCGCCGCAGCGCCGCGCTGCGCCGCATCGCTTCGGCCTGGCGCTCCGCGCCGGCCGACGACTTCAGAGCCAGGCCCTTGGGAACGAGATAGTTGCGGGCATAGCCCGAGGCCACATCGCAGACGTCGCCCTTGCGGCCCAGCCCGTCCACGTCGGCCCGCAGGACGACCTTCATGCTCGGTCCTCCCCCGCCCCGACAGTCATAGTGTCGACCATAGTGTCGACGAGTTCGGTGGTGGCTGCGTCAGCATCGTCCGCTTCCTCATGGGATGCACTCCCAGGAGGCGGCGCGGAGGGGCGCGGCACCGGGCCGGCGGCACGGGACCGGCCGTCGCGGTCCTTGTTCTGGCGCTGGGTCGTGACCCGGTTCGAGTAGGGGACCAGGGCCATCTCGCGAGCCAGCTTGATGGCATCGGCGACGAGCTTCTGCTGCTGGGCATTGTTGCCGGTTACGCGCCGAGCCCGGATCTTGGCCCGCTCGGACATGAACTTCCGCAGCAGTTTCTCGTTCTTCCAGTCGACGTAGGTGATTCCCTCGGTGGTAAGGAAGCTCACCTTCTTCTTCGCTCGGCGATTGTTGTCGCGGTTCTTGCCCCGCACCTTGGTCTTGGGCACTCCTGTCTCCTCGTCTCAGAATCGGTGGACCGGTCTCAGAACGGTTCTTCGTCGACGCTGGAGCTCGCCGCGCTTGTCTGCTGCGGCCCGCCGCTGTGTCGAGACTCGAGCGCCTCAAGACCAGCCGGCCGGGCTCCGCTCGATCTGCGGGACCCGCCGTCACCGCGATGGCCGCCACGGTAGTCGCCGCCACCGGGCCGCTCATTCCTGGTGATCGCGGCCGTGGCCCATTTCAAGCTGGGCGCCACATCGTCAGCCAGAATCTCAACCTTCGAGCGACGGTCTCCGCTGTCCGTCTCCCAGCTCCGCTGCTGGAGGGTGCCGTAGATGACCACCCGAGCTCCCTTGCGAACCGATTCGGCGACGTTCTCGGCGAGCTGGCGGAAGCAGGTGACGTCGAAGAACGAGACTTCGTCCTCCTGGTCCTGCCGCCTGCGATTCCAAGCCACCCCGAACTGGGCGATGGCCATGCCCGATTGGGCGAATCGCAGTTCGGGGTCGCGAGTGACGTTGCCCACGACGGTTACGGTGTTGTCGAATCCCATTGAGGAACCTCCGGATCTCAGCCGGCCACGGCCGGTGTGACTTCCGCAAGCAGGCCGCGGCGCTCAGCCTCGGCCTCCGGAAGTCTGAACAGTTTGTGGCGAACGATGTCGTCCGCGAGCCGCAGCCGCCGTTCGGTGTCGGGAAGACCGGATGTGTCCGTCACGATCTCCCAGACCACGTACGTGCCCTCGGTCTTGTGGTTGATCTTGTAGGCGAACTTGCGCCGACCCCAGTTGTCGGTGGACACGATCGTCCCTCCCTCGTCGGTGACGAGGCCGGCCACCTGGGCGATCACCGTCTCGACATCGGCTGTTCCGACATCGGAATCGATGATGATCATCAGTTCGTAGGCCCGCAGCACGGGCAAGCACCTCCCTCTGGACCCGGCGGCGCCGGGGCCCCTCTCCGGGGCAGGGTTGGAGAATTCTGTGTTGTTGAAAACGGACTGGACCCGATCGAAGCGAACCGGAGCCGGTCACATTGTCGGCCACGCAGGGTATCGGCCGTTACCCCCATGCCAACCGGCCGAGGTGCCATCCCCAGCTATCCACAAAGCCATCCCCAGACGTTGCTGGGGCTGTCGGGACCCTTTAGACGCCGGCGACTCCCAGCGCGGCCAGCTCGGCCTCCGACAGGTGGTACGACTCCTCCAGAGCCGGGAAGGCACCGGAACGAACGTCGTCGGAGAAGCGGCGCACAGCCTCCGTGGCGGCGGTATGCAGATCCGCGTAGCGACGCACGAACTTCGGAGCGAGCCGTTGCTCGATACCCAGCAGATCGTGGTAGACGAGCACCTGACCGTCGCAATGGGGGCCGGCGCCGATGCCGATCGTCGGGATCTCGATCGCTTCGGTGACCATCTCCGCCACCTGGACGGGAACGCCCTCGAGCACGATCGCGTAGCAACCGGCGTGCGCCAGTGACTTCGCCGCCTGCACCAGCCGGCGAGCGGCCTCGGCCTTGCGGCCCTGAACCTTGAATCCGCCCATGGCATGCACCGACTGCGGCGTGAGGCCGATGTGACCCATCACCGGTATCTCGGCGTCGCAGATGCGTTCGATCATCGGCAGGCGTTTGCGGCCGCCCTCCAGCTTCACCGAATGCGCACCCGCCCTGATGAGTTGCGCCGCGTTGCGGACCGTCCTGGAGGCCGACACGTGGTAGCTCATCCATGGCAGGTCGCCCACGATGTGGGCATCGGGCTTGGTCCTCGCTACGGCGGCCACGTGATGGGCCATGTCGTCGACCGTCACCTGCAGGGTGTCGTCGTAGCCGAGCACGACCATGGCAACAGAATCGCCGACCAGGATGAGGTCGGCGCCCGCCTCGTTCACGACGCGGGCGCTCGGCGCGTCGTACGCCGTCACCATCACCAGCGGATCGGCCCCGTCTCGAACCTTGCGTACCCGTATGGAGGGCGCGGTGAGCGTGTCCATGGAATGCTCCTTCCCGTCCAGCGCGCTGCGGCTGCCAGCGGTGACCGCAGGCTACCGCCCGCCGCGGCCCGACCGCAAGCGGGTCGAGCGGGTATCAGGAGATGCTGTGTTTCCCGCTCTTGTTCGCTGCGCTCACGGGCCGCTCGGGCCACGGCCTCGCCCGTATGGGCCGAATTCGCGGCCCTGCTCGCTCGGCCTCAGGCCGAGCGCTTGCCGCCGAGCGTGAACCGGCGCACAAGGTGGTTCCAGCCGCAGTCCGTGCAGACCTCAACCACGTACCCGGTCGACAGGCTGGCGCGGTGCTGCAAGCGCCGCATCTCTGCCAGGGTCGTGACGCAGCGGCCGTGCTTGGGAAGCCGCGAACCGAAGACATAGGTGACCTCGACGAGGCCCGCGACGGCGCACACCGGACACCGGCGCCGCGTCGGCTGGCCACAGAACTCCGCGTTGCGGTGCAACTCCCGTTGAGCGTCGCAGACCTCGTGTCGACCGAGCTGGCCCGACTTCCAGGCTCTCAGCGTGGCCGCCCGAGCCAGCCGGTAATCCACGGCCGCGGTCGCGGATCCCTCCGGCGCTTGGGACCCGTCCGGCAGGCCGGTCGCGGCGGCAGCCAGGCTGAACGGATTCGGCTTCACGGTTCGGCACAGTAGTCCGTTGCCCGCCACCGTTGCAGGGCTTCCACCGCCTCGGCCTTGCTGGGCGGACCTTCCTCGAAGGCTCTCTCGCGCAGGAACGCAAGGGCTCGGCCGACATCCGGACCGGGATCGAGGCCGAGTACCGCCATCACTTCGTCGCCGTCGACCGGGAGGGTGAGATTGTCCACATCCTCGACTCTTCGCAGCTCAGTGAGCGTGCCTGCGAAGTCGAGGAGCCGATCAGTCGACTGGTCGGAGGCCGTGGCCACCGCCATGGCAAAGGCGAGGGCGGCGTCCACCGGTGCTGGAGACGAAGCGACGAACCGGCGCACGTCGGGCCGGCTGCCGGCAGTCTCGGCCAGTCGGGCCCGGGCCGCGATCAGTGCGGCCGCCGAGGAGACCACCGCGTTCGAGCAGCGCATTCTGCGCAGGCAGGCCGCTGCGACCTCAGCCGAGTCGCGTACGAACAACGAGGCCCAGCGGGCCGCCGGCTCGGCGGCCACAGCAGCCGCGATCCGGCCCACTTCCGCCGGGTCGCGGCGAGCCAGGCCCTCAACCACCCGCCCCATCAAGCCGGTGTGGAACAGGAAGCGGAAGCCCTCCGACGGGTCGTCGAGCAGCAGCAGCTTCTCGAACTCGTCGCGAACCCGCTCCACCGCGACGATGTCCAGCCGGTCGCCCATGGCCTCCACCGCACCGACCAGCGCATCGTCGGGTGCCAGTCCATGGCTGGCGACGAACCGGGCCGCCCGCAGCATGCGCAGAGGGTCGTCGCCGAAGGAGACCGCGGGGTCGAGAGGCGTACGCAGCACCCCGGCCACCAGGTCGTCCCACCCACCGTGCGGGTCGATCAGGGCGCCGTCGGCCGTGTCGACCGCCATGGCATTGACGGTGAAGTCGCGACGCGCGAGGTCCTGGACCACGTCGTCGCCGAATGCCACCACGGGCTTGCGCGACTGCCTCTCATAGTGTTCGGCACGGTGGGTGGTGATCTCGAAGGCCCGGCCCTCCACGACGCAGCCGATGGTGCCGAACCGCTCACCCTGAGTCCAAACCGACGTTGCCACCCCACCGACGATCCGCCGCACGGTCGCCGGCCGGGCGTCGGTGGTGCAGTCGAGATCCGCCCCGGCGAGGAACCGGCCGGCAAGAGCCTCACGCACCACTCCGCCGACGAGGTACAACCGGTGCCCTGCGGCCTCGAAGAGCAGAGTCAAACCGGATGCAGCGCGCCGCGCCGCCGAAAGCGCCTCGGAGGCCTCCGCCTTCACCGCACCTCCACCCTCACCGCGCGCCGGCCTTCACCGCATGTTGTCCCGCGTGGCGAGCTGGGCCGCCGCTCGCACGACCTCCATGCCCGGGCCGGAGCTGCTGGCAGGCTCAGGCCGCAGATCGAGGCCCAGCAATGCTCCGGCCACGGCGTATGACGAGGCCCGTGTGGCTTCCAGGTCGTAGCCGCCCTCGAGCACGGCCACCGTCCGCGGCGCCAGCGGCATCAACTGGCGGACGAAGTCTCCGTAGTCCGACGACGAATAGCACAAGCCCGTCAACGGGTCGGCTCGATGCCCGTCATAGCCCGCCGATACCAGCAGCCAATCCGGGGCAAACCGCTCGACCGCGGGAATGATCGCTTCGTCCAGCGCGGCCCGGGCCACCTCGCCGGTAGCGCCCGGTGGCAGTGGCACATTGATCGTGAAGCCTTCGCCGATGCCGGCGCCTCGCTCGTCGAGTGCCCCCGTGCCCGGATAGAGCGGGTACTGGTGAATCGACGCATAGAGAACATCGTCACGACTGAAGAACACGTCCTGCGTGCCGTTGCCGTGGTGGGCATCAATATCGACGATGGCGACCCGATGGCCGGCCGAGGCCAGCGAGGCAGCGGCCACGGCAACCGAGTTGAACAGGCAGAAGCCCATGGACGCCGAAGGCGTGGCGTGATGTCCCGGCGGCCGCACGATGCAGTAGGCCTCGGCTTCGGTGCCCCCGGCTCCGAGCTGCTCCACAGCCGACAGCACGGCTCCGGCCGCGAGCAGGGCTGCGTCCAGGCTGGCCGCGCCCATAGGTGTGTCGGCATCCAGGTGGCCGCCGCCATGCTCAGCGAGCGTTACGACCCGATCGATCATCTCCGGACGGTGCACCAGCTCCAACTCCGACCGCTCCGCCGGCCTCGGTGCCCGGCTGTCCGAGAGCAGCTCGGCGTCCACCGCAGTCACCCCGGCCAGGGCGGCTCTCAAGCGGTCAGGCCTCTCGGGATGCCGGAAGCCGGTGTCGTGGTCGAGGAAACGCTCGTCGGTGATCACCAGCACGATCCGGATCGTACCTGGTGCCCTCTCCTCGGCTAAGAACGATCGCGTATCGTGGCGACGCATGCGACGTCTGAGTTCGTGGCGCTGACTTCGGTAAGGATCGGTCCGGCGCGATTTCGCGTCGGGCCCTGGCAGGGCCAGCATGATGTGGCGTACATCGCCCCGGTCAGCGCCGCGTCGACTCTCGCACCCCCGGTACTGGCCTCCCTGCGGGATCGGCTCCTGCATCAGGGGTTCAGGTCCGTCATTACCGCTGCCGTTGCTGCGCCAGCGCGCGACCGGCTTGTTAACGACGGCTTCAGCATCCGGTCCGAACTCACCGCCCTGAGCCGGGATATCGAGGCCTCCGGAAGGCTGGCCCACCCTGGCGGGCGTTCTCGGAGAGCCCGCCGGCGGGATCTGGACGGTGTTCTGCAGGTTGATGCCGGGGCCTTCCCCCCGTTCTGGCGCCTCGACGCCGAAGGTCTCCACGAGGCCCGCACCGCCACACCGTCGAGTCGGTGGCGAGTGATTCGAAGCCCGGAGGTGACGGCCTACAGCATCACGGGACGAGCGGGACCGATGGGCTACTTGCAGCGACTGGCGGTGGCAACCCACTCCCAGGGCCGGGGCCTGGGCACGATGCTGGTCTTGGACGCACTGAACTGGCTGCAACGCCGAGGTGCACGAACCGCACTGGTCAACACTCCGCCCGACAACGAGCGAGCCCTCGCGCTGTACCTGCGGTGCGGCTTCCGTGTAGAGCCCGACCGACTCGCAGTCCTGCACCGCGACTTGACCTGACCGTACTCCCAGTCCTGCACCGCGGTCCGGCTGGGCGGTGCTACCGTCGCTATACCGGCTCCAACGCCGCAGCGGGATCGCTGCGGGGTTGGGCGCCAACCTTCCACAACCAGCGATACGAGGAGCTGACATGGCCGTTGGCATCGTCACCGACAGTTCCTGCGACCTCGGCGACGCCGAACTCGACGGGCTTGATGTGCAGATCGTCCCGTTGTTCATCCGTTTCGGAACCGACGAGTTCGTCGACCGCGAGCAGATCGCGGTGGAGGACTTCTACCAGCGGATGGCGGTCTCCGAGGAGCTGCCGCAGACTGCGGCACCGCCGCCCGGACGCTTCGAACAGGCCTTCCGGCGGTGCCTGGACGCTGGCTCCGAGGCGGTCGTGTGCATCAACCTGTCTGCGGCCATCTCAGCCACGATGCAGTCGGCAGTGCAGGCTGCCGACGCCATTCGAGCGGAAGACGGCGGCGTCGACATCCGGGTGCTGGACAGCCGGTCGGTGACAGCCGGATTGGGAACGCTGGTGCTGCAGGCGGCTCGCATGGCCACCGACGGCGCCGGTGCCGACGCCATCGAGAGATTCGTGGCTGACGCCTCCGAGCGAACGCACGTCTTCGGCACCCTCGACACGCTGGAGAACCTCCGCAAGGGAGGGCGAATCGGCGGCGCTCAGGCCCTGCTCGGCTCGATGTTGTCGATCAAGCCCATCGTCGACATTTCCACCGGCGAGGTGGCCGAGGCGGCCAAGCAACGGACCCGGCGCAAGGCGCTCGGGTGGCTGCGCGACACGGTGAGGGCGGCTGCGCCGGTAGAACACCTCGCGGTCATGCACGGAGAGGCTCCCGACGTGGACGATTTCTGCGCGATGCTGGCCGAAGTGCACTCCGGCGACATCCGGGTCTGCAAAGTCGGACCGGTCGTGGGCACCCACGCCGGTCAGGGCGTGCTGGGCATGGCGTACCAGGTTCCAGCCGCATAGGGGCTCGTCCATAGGAGCCGGTTTCGATTCGCGACGATCTCGACGACGCCAGACTCACCCAGGCCGCACAGGCCGGAGATCGGCGTGCTCTCGAGCAGTTGCTGCGGCTCCACCATGATCAGATCCACGCCATCTGCCGGCGCCTGGCCGGCAACGACGCCGACGGGCAGGACGCTACCCAGGAGGCGCTCATTGCCATCGTCAGAGGACTCCCCCGCTTCCACGGCAAGGCCAAGTTCTCGACCTGGGCCTACCGGGTAGCAACCAACGCCGCTCTCGACGAACTGCGGAGGCGTGGCCGCCGCCCGGTGCCCACAGTGATCGAGGCAAGCGACCGCTTCGCCGGAACGGCCACCGCCGACGACTCGACCGCGGTAGTGGCACGCCTCGACTTCGATGCCGCGCTGGCCCAATTGCCCGAGGAGTTTCGAGCACCCGTCGTGTTGCGTGACGTGGCCGGCTGTGACTACGCAGAGATCGGGTCGATCCTGCGCATCCCCGCGGGAACGGTCAGATCCCGGATCGCGCGAGGACGAGCCCGGTTGGCGGAGGCGATGCGAGCCAACGGCGGGAACCACCACGACGCTGCAGAACGTCGAAACGACGAGGCAAGCAACCATGAGTGACGAACAATTCCGCGAAGACGAACTCGTCTCGGCCTATCTCGACGGTGAGGCAACCCCGGCCGAGATCGCTGAGGTCGAGCAGAACGACGCGCTGCTGGCTCGGGTCGAGCAATTGCGATCGGTACGCGACGCGGTTGCCGCGCCGGTTGCACCCATGTCCGCGGAGCGGCGGGAGCAGATGATCAGCGCCGCGCTCGCGGTGTCCGACGCCGAGTACGCCCAACGACGCGAAGCCAGGATCGTTCCGGTCCACCGGCGCCGCGAGACGCTGCTCGCCGTGGCCGCGGCCGCCGTCCTTCTCGCCGCCGTCGTCGGCGCAGGTCTGATCGCCAGCAGGGGCGGTGACGAGTCAGCTGAAATGGCCGCCGAGGCTCCAACCGCGGACGAAGCCACCGCCCCAGCTGACATGGCGATGGCCGAAGAAGAACCGATGGCCGAAGAAGAACCGATGGCCGAGCTTGATGCCGCCATGGCCGGCACGGCGGATGAGGAGCCGGATGACGCCGCAATTGCCGAGCTTGAGGCCGCCCTGGCGGCGACTGAAGCAGAGTCGGCCATGGAGGCACCCGCGGAGGAAGCTGCGGATGTACCGACTGCGAGCGCCGAAGAGGAACGGCGCAGGGCCGACGAGGCAGCTGTGCCGGTCGTCGACTTGGGCGCGTTCGAGAGCCTCGAGTCGCTCTTCGACGATGTCGCGGCGCGCTGGTCCGCGGCTCTCGAGGATGGGACGACGGCTGACTCCGAGGCGTGCTCCGCAGCGGTGCACGAGCGGGAACTCGAGTTGGATGTCGAGACAGGCCGACCCTTCATTGCCACAGTCGGAGCCGAAGATCCCGTGATCTTCGACGGCCGGTTCGCTCGCCGAGCCGACGGAACCGCCGTCATCGTCTACGCGGCACCGCCCGATTGCGAGATTGGGACCCACGACCTGGACGCACCAGACGGTTCCTGAACCGCAACGCAACACGATCGCACCTATTGGCGCTCGCTCTAGGCTTCATTTCATGGCTGATGCCGAGTCCACCCACCGCGACCGGCCAGCGTTGAGCCTGGGATCCGACGACTGGCCGGCGACTGTCGCCGACAAGGTCGTCGAGGTCGTCGATGCAGTGCGGGTGCAGACCACCGACCGGGCTGTGTTCCTGCTTCGGGCTGTCGTCTATTGCCTGGTGGCCGCAGTCGCCGCCGTCGCCGCCGTGGTGTTGCTCGCCATTGTCACTGTGCGCCTCGCCGATACCTACCTGCCGATTGGTGCCGGCGTCGGTTCGGCGACATGGGCGGCCCACGGCTTCATCGGATTGCTGGTCTCCATCATCGGATTCGGCGCCTGGCGAGCACGGACCGGATCGGCGAAACCCGTCTATGTCGCCGTGATCATCGACGCTCTCATCATCCTGGGCGTGGTGCTTTACGGTGTGATCGAGGCAGTGGCCTGAGACCACGACCACGCCTGATCGACAGTCCAACCTTGATCTCCCGCTCTTGTTCGCTGCGCTCACGGGCCGCTCGGGCCACGGCCTCGCCCGTATGAGCCGGGTAGGCTCCTCTGTTCGCTCGGCCTCTGAGAGGAGCGATGCTGGAATGAGCCTTGACGACCTCGCCGGACGCGAGGTGGAGGTGGCCATCATCGGATCTGGCCCGGCCGGGCTGACCGCGGCCATCTACGCGGCGCGGGCCAACCTCCATCCGGTGGTTCTGGAGGGCGAGCCGAGCTCGACGAGTGATCAGCCGGGCGGGCAGCTGATGCTCACCACCGACGTGGAAAACTACCCCGGGTTCCCCGAAGGCGTGATGGGGCCGGAACTGATGCAGCGATTCCGGGACCAAGCGGCCCGGTTCGGGGCCCAGATCCACACGGCGAAGGCCTCCCGGGTGGACTTCTCGAAGCAGCCCTACGGCGTCTGGATCGGCGATCCCGACACGGATGAACCCGCTCTGAGAGCTCGAACGGTGATCGTGTCGACCGGCGCCCAGTCCATCATGCTGGGCCTCGACCGGGAGGTCGAGCTGGTGGGGCACGGGCTCTCCACCTGTGCCACCTGCGACGGCTTCTTCTTCCGCGACCAGCACATCGCAGTGGTGGGAGGGGGCGACTCGGCCATGGAGGAGGCCACCTTCCTGACCCGGTTCGCTTCGCGAGTCACCATCATCCATCGCCGGGATGCGCTCAGAGCATCCAAGATCATGCAGCAGCGCGCCTTCGACAATGAGCGGATCGACTTCATGTGGAACAGCGTCGTCGAGGAATACCTCGGCGAGTCGACTCTCGCCGGTCTGCGGATCCGCGACACCAAGACCGGCGAGACATCGATACTCGACGTGACCGGGTGTTTCATCGCCATCGGCCACCGGCCCAACACCGGCCTTTTCGTGGGCCAGCTGGAGATGAAGGAGAGCGGTTACCTCATAACCAAGCCGAACTCCACCAAGACCGTGGTGGAGGGCGTGTTTGCCTGCGGAGACGTGCAGGACGACTACTACCGACAGGCTGTCACGGCCGCGGGAACGGGCTGTATGGCCGCGATCGAGGCCGAGAGATACCTCGAGAGCCTCCACTAGCGTGTGGCCGCGATGACTCGCCGCACCGGCAAGTAGGGTGACCGCGTCAGAACCGTCGCACGGCGACGAGTGATTCGTCTTCGATGATGCAAGCAAAGGGAAGAGATCGTGGCAGGACCGACCATCACGCTGAGCGCTTCGACATTCGATGAGGAGATCAACAGCGCAGCTACACCCGTCCTCGTGGACTTCTGGGCTGAATGGTGTGGCCCGTGCAAGCTGATCGCGCCGATTCTCGACGAGATCGCCTCCGAACAGGAAGGCACGCTGACGGTGGCCAAACTCAACGTGGACGAGGCCCCCGACGTCGCCCGTAGGTTCCAGGTCATGAGTATCCCAACCATGATCCTCTTCGACGGCGGCGAGCCCGCTAAGCGAATGGTGGGGGCCAAGCCGAAGGAAGCCCTGCTGGGCGAACTCGCGGAGTATCTCTAATCGCGCCCGGCGGCCTGCCGCTTCGCCGCGGCGATTCGGGCGATGCCGTCCGCGATCTCCAACGCCGGCTTGCCCTGATCGGCTACCGCACCGATGGCGAGCCGCAGGAGTTCGGCACAGAGACTGAGGCTGCGCTGCGTCGCTTTCAGAGCGATCGCGGCTTGGTAGTCGACGGGATCTGCGGCCCGCAGTCGTGGAACGCCCTCGTCGAAGCCGATCATCGGCTCGGTGATCGGCTCCTCTACTACCGGGACCCGATGATGCGGGGCGATGACGTAGCGGAACTCCAGCGTCGACTCGGCCAACTCGGCTTCGATCCCCACTGGGTCGACGGCATCCTCGGACCCCGGACCCATACCGCGATCCAGCAATTCCAGCGGAACGCAGGCCTTCCTGACGACGGGGTGATCGGACGGTCCACCATCGATGCCTTGGACAGGCTCACATCGCGAACCACCGGCCAGCTGACGGTTGCCGAGGTGCGTGAGCACGAGCGGCTACGCCACCAACCCAACCGAGTGGAGGGAAAGCGCATCGTGGTGGGAGACACCGGCGAACTGCCCGTGATTGCTCAGGCGATCGCTCGCCGATTGCGCCAAGTCGGGGCCGATGTCCTGTCGTTCAGCACTCCCGACCTCAGTCACCAGGCTCGAACCTCGAATCAGTGGAACGGCGACATATACCTCGGCGTGACGCTGGCCGGTGACAATTTCGGCGTCTCGTACTTTGCTATGAGCGGGTTCGAGTCGGTCGGGGGTCGGGCTCTAGCCCAACGGTGCTCAGCCGCGCTTGCGCCCTGGCTGGATGAGCCCGCCCCGACGATGCCAATGCGACTGTCCATTCTTCGAGAGACTCGGATGCCTGCCGTTTGGTGCCGCATTGGTCCTGGGTCGACTGTCGTGCCACGGGCTCCCCACATCGCGCGTGCCCTCGCTGATGCAATCGCCGACTGGTGCCTCGATCCGGGTTTGCATTGAAATGCAATAAAAGAAGATACAAATCCTACACAATGAGGTGGTAGATCCGCTCGAGGTCGGACAACCCGCTGAACTGGATCGTGATCCTGCCTCTGCGCTTGCCCAACCGCACCGAGACCCGGGTGTCGAGCCTCGTTGAGAGAAGATCCTCGAGTTCGAGAATGCCGGCCTTCAACTCATCCGGCGTGGGTGTCCCGTTGCCGTGCCCGGACGACGCTGCCGGCCCCGATGCGGCGTGAACCTCAGCGACTCTGCGTTCCGCCTCCCGAACCGTCAAGCCCTCTCGAACGATCTCCTCAGCCAGAGTCTGCTGGGCCGACCCGTCTTCGAGGGCCAGCAAAGCCCGGCCGTGGCCTGCCGAGAGATCACCCTCGACTACAAGGCGCTGCACGGCCGGAGCCAGGTTCAGGAGCCGCATGGTGTTCGCCACTGCGGAGCGAGAACGACCAACTCGAGCGGCGACGTCCTCCTGGGTCAGTCCGAAGTCGTCGATCAACTGCCGGTAGGCGGCGGCCTCCTCAAGGGCATTCAGGTCTTGGCGGTGCACGTTCTCAACCACCGCGGCTTCAAGGGCTCCCCTGTCGTCCGCATCCCGTACGAGCGCCGGGATGTCTCGGAGGCCGGCTCGTTGTGCAGCCCGCCAGCGCCGCTCGCCTGCGATTATCTCATATCCTTCTGGTGCTTTCCGAACAATTACCGGTTGAACCACTCCAACCTCGGCTATGGAAGCAGCCAACGAAGTCAGGGACTCTTCGTCGAAGCGTTCCCTCGGCTGGTACGGATTCGGGACGATGTGACTGATGTCAAGCTCCTGGAAGACCGAACCCGCCGGATCTGGATCGGACGGGATCAGGGCTCCCAAACCCTTCCCGAGACCACTACGACGCGCCACGGAGCACCTCCTTTGCCAGGTCGCGGAATGCTCTTGCCCCCTTGGATGAAGGGTCGTAGAGAATGATGGGCTGACCGAAGGACGGCGCCTCACTGAGACGCACGGTGCGCGGCACGACCTGCCAGCAGACCTTGTCGCCATAGTGTGTCCGAACCTCCCGGGCGACATCCCGTGAGAGATTCGTGCGAGCGTCGTACATGGTAAGGATCAGCTTTGTCAGCTCTAGATCCGGATTGAGGCTGCGCTGCACCAGTTCGATGTTGTTGACGAGTTGGGTCAAGCCCTCGAGCGCAAAGTACTCAGTCTGAATGGGAACGATGACCTCATCGGCGGCCGTAAGGCCGTTGATGGTCAGCAAGCCGAGCGACGGCGGGCAGTCGATCATGATCAGGTCGTACTCCATGACCACCCCTGACATGGAGTCCCGGAGTCTCCGTTCCCTGCTGAAGGCAGGCACGAGCTCGACTTCAGCGCCGGCGAGATCAAGATTGGAGGGAGCAATGTGCAGACCCTTGATCATTGTCGGCTCAATGATCTCCTCGAGTTCAACATCCTGGAGCAGCACGTCGTAGATCGATCCGTCGAGTGCTCGCGGATCCAAGCCCACCCCGGTAGTTGCGTTGGCCTGAGGATCAAGGTCCACGACGAGGGTCTTGATCCCCTTCTCGGCAAAGCACGCCGAGAGATTCACGGTTGCGGTCGTCTTTCCCACGCCGCCCTTCTGGTTGGCGACGGCGAAGACCCGAGCGTGACCTGGGCCGGATCGTTCTGTCATGCCCACGGCGTCACTTCCCCGTCGCAGAGACTCCCGGGTACGGTCCCATACGACCCCCGGTAAGTCAAGCACCCTCATGTTTCACGTGAAACGCCAGAGACAACGACCAGATTCAGCCCGCTAGCCCAGTGGAGAGCGATGCCGGGCCGGGCGGCGGCGTGGAAGGCTCGCCGGGATCGGCCCGAATCGTTTGACCGCGAGGTAGCTGCCGTACGGTGTCACCCAGGTCCCCTCTATCTCGCAACCAGTCCGCACCGCTAGGGGCATCTGCTGCCAACGCCGGGCGGTCGACGCCGAGACGGAGACCACGAGCGAGCCGCCTTCGTCAAGCAGCGGCAAGGCGCACTCTGCAAGTTCGGGCACTGGACCGAACGAGCGTGCCACCGCTCCGTCGAATCCTCCTCGGCCGCCTGCCCGAGCCATCTCGTCCACGAGGGCATGCTCCACAGTGACTCGCTCCGTGAGACCCGCCGCGGCCACGGCTCGCTGCGCCATCTCGCACCGTCGTTCCCTAGCGTCCACCAGGCGCCACTGCGACCTACCAAGCTCAAGCGCCAGAAGTACCCCCAAGACACCGGCACCGGTGCCACAGTCCACGAACTGCCCCTCCGTCAGCGTTCGCCACTCATCCAGGATGTACCCGCCGGCGTGAAGGCGGAGGGCTTCGATTGAGACTCCTCCGACGACGCCGGCCGCCCGCGCCGGCGCCCACGCCCGATCCAGTCGTTCCAGACGTTCAGAATCTATGTCTGCTAGAGGATGCGAAGAGGGCTCCACGCCATTCAGGCATCTCTCAGTCGGAAACGGCTGCGATGATCACCCGCCGGTGAGGATCCTCTCCTTCGCTCCGACTCTCCACATTGCTCATTCCGGAGATGACATCGTGGACTATCTTGCGATCCATCCGGTTCATCGGCTCAAGGGCGATGTCCGATCGCGTCTCGATGGACTCCTCAGCCACCTTGCGAGTGAATTCTGCCAGCGCTGAGGCACGGCGAGCACGAACACCGCCCACGTCCATGCGGATCTTTCCTTCCCTGGTCGTTCCACCGGATCGTTGCAACACCGTTCGAACCAGCTCATCAATCGCTTGGGCTGTACCACCGCGGCGCCCGATCAGGATCCCGATCCCGTCTCCGTTTGCCTCGATTCGCATGATGCCGTTCTCCAAGTCATGCCGCTTGAACGTGACGGCAATGCCCAGCGATTCTGTGATACCCCGAACGAAGGCCTCGGCAAGGTCGGCTTGCTCCAATAGCGAAGGACCTCTACTTTGATCAATTGTCATGGCTTTTGCACTCTCTTTCGTATCACGTGCCTTCAGGCCTTCTTCCTGGGGTTTGTCCCGAGCACCGTTTCCAGCGCTAGCAGACCGTTGGGGCTCCGAACCAGCCGAGCCCTTCCGACGGGAGCGGGCAACTGGTTCCGGTGCTGCCTCGCCGGCCGACCGCGAGGACTCGGACCGTCTTGAGGATCCTGACCTGCGGCTGTTGTGACCTCGGTTCCTACCATCTTTCGGACGCACCGGTGTGGGGAGCACTCGAGCCCGCACTCGAGCTTCCTGCTTGATCCTCCCGAACAGCCCCATCCTTCCTTCTGAGAGCACCTCGAACTCTGCGTCCGACTCGTCGACACCAAGATGAACGAGAGCTTGCTCCTTGGCGCTTTCAACCGTTGTCGCTCTGACTTCCAACCATTCCATTCCAAAAGAACTCCTTCGTGCGGCGCGCGAGTCAGCGCCTCTTCCTCTTGCTACGGCTGCGGTTCTGGCTGGGACGCTTCGCTCCCGAGCCAGGCGGTGTGACGCGGCCACCGCCGGACCGGTTGCCGGAACGGCCTCGCGAGGGGGCTTTGCCGGTCCGTCCCCGTTGTTCTGTCGACTTTGCCTGCGGAGGTGTCCTCCTCCGCGTGGGCGCCTTGTCGGTGCCCTGGGTTCGTTTCCGTGCAGGCGCCTTGGCTTTGGACGGTTTCGCGTCCCTTCGCGGCGTCGGAGCACCCTTGCCCTCAGTCACCGATTTCGGCGAGCGATCCTGGGTGCCAGCGGTACCGGTGCCTTCGGCCTCGGTGGCCGCTCGCTGCTTGGCAACCTGCGCTCCGAGAGAATCCTCTCCCCGGTAGAAGGACCTGGTGATGTAGGCCTGTTGTGCGATCCGGACCCCGTTCGAGACGATGAAGTAGATGACCACCGCGGCCGGGATCCCATAGGAGATGACCGGCAAGATGTACGGGATCAGCTTCATCATCATCTGCTGCTGCGGATTGACTGCAGCGACGTTCTGCCGGCCTTGGATCTGCCGCTGTTGATAGAGGCCGGTGACCAGCACGACCACCATCATCACCAAGTAGGGGAGCGCCGTGACGACACCGGCAGCCATAGCCGAACTCGCGCTCCGGGACAGGTCGACGCCCCACGAGACCATCTCGACGTTGTCGCTCAAGCGTGCGTAGAAGTCGCTGTCCCTGGACAGGAAGTCCGGATCGAACGGAAGCTCGCCCCTGGAGATCGGGGTCTCGGCGTACTCAGCCACCCCACCGGACGCGCTGTCGGCGAAGCGGCGCGACGTGAACCCGATCTGGGTGCCTATCTCCGTCGTGCGTCTCGTGAGTCCATGCACGACCCGGTACATGACGAGAAATATCGGGCCCTGCACGAGCATCGGGAGCAGGCACCCGGCCGGGTTGACCCCGTGCTCCTTGTAATAGGCCATGGTGGCCTCATTCGAGGCCTGCCGATCGCCCTTGTACTGATTCTGGAGCTTCTTTATCTCAGGCATGTGCTGTTGCATCTGCAGCATGCTTCGCGTCGTCTTCAGAGTCAGAGGGGTCACCGCAATCATGGCGGCCAGGGTCAGGAAGGCAATGGCCATGCCGTAGGACGGCCACAGTGAGTAGAGCCAGGCCAGTACCGCGGTAACGACGTCGAACAGAGGATCAAACATCGGAGGTCTCCCCCGTTACGGCCGCGACTCGCCGGACATCAGGCACCGGGTCCAGCCCCATCGAGCCCCACGGGTGACAGCGGACCAGGCGGCATGCCGTCAGCCACGCGCCACGCACCGAGCCGTGCTTCTGCAGCGCCTCGAGCGCATAGGCCGAACACGACGGCATATACCGGCACATCGACGGGCGCCCGGCCCGGGCCAACTGGTAGGCCCGTACTGCACGGCAGGCGAGTCGTGTCGGAAGCCGGCGCTTCACCGGACGTCCCCCAGCAGCTCCCCCAAGGTCGTCCGGAGCTCAGCGGTTGACAGGCCTTCCAGCGACGACGAGATGCCCAGGCGATACTCCCCATCGGACAATGCGATCGTTCCGTCGGCAGCAAGCTCGCGCAGAGCCTCCCGCACCCGTCGACGAGCTCGATTGCGCACAACTGCCGTCCCCACCGACTTCGGCACCGCGAACAGGACGCGTGCGTCCGTCGGAGTAGCACGGTACGAAACCCTGAGAGGACCGCGGCGGACGCTGACCGGCATTCGGGGTTCGTGACACGCGCGGCGGCTGATCGCCGAGCCGTTCACGCGGCCAGTCGGCTTCGCCCTCTGCGGCGGCGGGCACGCAGCACAGCACGCCCTCCGCGTGTCCTCATTCTGGCTCGAAACCCGTGTTTCTTATGCCTTTTTCTTACATTCGGCTGAAAAGGGCGCTTCATGAAGATCCTCCTCGGCCTGCTCCGATTCGAGCACGCCACAAGAGCCGCCATCCGGGTCGATGCTGTGGATGAACGGCGGTCGGCATCCACCGTAGGGCTGACCCTGCGTTGCGACAACCAACCGGCTCAGACAGGCGCCGCGACCCATCCGCCAGCCACCGGTCTCGCACCGGATCAAAGAACATCAATGTCATACATCTTACGTGCATGTAGTTAACTTGGACTTCATCCAGCCTGAACTAGTCATTTACCGGCACTCCGGCGTCGGACTTGCAGCCGATGTGGATGCTGCTACGTTCCGCTGGTCACCACCGCAACCGGATCTGGGTCCCGCCCTCCTCCACTAAGGGACCACGGAGATCTCTTGTCCACATCTGTGGATGATTCTGTGGAGAAAGGAGATCGACAGGTGAACACCGACGCCGAGGCGGAGCGGATATGGACTAGTTGCGCCCAGAGCATCCGCAGCCAGGTGAGCGACGCCGTGTGGAGAACCACCTTCAGCGGTGCCCGAGCAACCGCCTTCGACCAGCGCTCCCTGACGCTGGTTGTGCCGACCAGCCTCCAGAAGGCCCGGATCGAGCGCCGCTATTTCGATCTGTTGACCGACGCCCTGGACGAAGCTGAGCCGGACGTGATGGTTCGGATCGAGATCGACCCGGACTGGGACGAGAGCAACGACTTCTCCGTTGCCGACGTTGCAGCTCCAACGGAGGAAGCTCCGACGTTGCGTGATAGCCACCGCGAATCGGCAGCCACAGGCACCAACGGAGATTCCGGACCCCATGCTCGCCTGACTTTCGAGCAGTTTGTGACCGGAACCTCCAACCGGTTCTCGCACGCGGCGGCGCTCGCGGTGGCCGAGACCCCGGCCGGGCCGTACAACCCGCTGTTGATCCACGGAGATTCCGGGCTCGGAAAGACCCACCTTCTGAGGGCCATCGCTCACTACGTGAACCACCACTACCCCTCGTACAAGGTGCGCTACGTCACTAGCGAGACCTTCCTGAACGAGTTCGTGCAGGCGATACGGAACAGTACGCAACCGGAGTTCAAGCTCCTGTACCGGAGCAACGATGTGCTTCTGGTCGACGACATCCAGTTCATGGAGGGCAAGGACGGTCTGCAGGAGGAGTTCTTCCACACGTTCAACGACCTTCTGCAGAACGGCGCGCAGATCGTCCTCTCCTCCGATCGCTCTCCTGATGCAATGCCCACTCTGGAGGATCGGCTCCGAAGCAGGTTCAAGTCGGGCCTGATCACAGACATCCAGCCCCCGGACCTGGTCACCCGACTAGCCATCCTGGAGAAGAAGGCCGAGTCGGCGGCCATTGAGATCCCAAGCGAAGTCCTCTCATTCATCGCTGAGAACGTCACCGACTCGATCCGTGAACTCGAAGGAGCCCTCATCAAGGTCACGGCGTACGCCAACATCACCGGTCAGCCATGCTCCTACGAGCTCGCCAAACGCGTCCTGGCCGACTTGATAGGCAACACCGTCAAAGCACCGGTCACGGTCAGAAGCATCCTCGCCGCCACGGCCGAGCTCTTCAGCTTCTCGGTGGAACAGATCACCGGAGGCAGCCGGCGCCGGCCCCTCGTCGACGCACGCCAGATCGCCATGTACGTAACCAGGAACATGACCGACTTGTCCTACCCAGAGATCGGCAGGGCCTTCGGCAACCGCGACCACACCACCGTCATCCACGCCGTACGCAAGATCGAACACCACATGACCGAACGCAAGGACATTTTCGACAAGATCCAGGACCTTCAAAGGCGGGTCGGGGAAATCTCGTGAGCCCAGTCCACCGGGCACAGGGGAGAACCATGGGGACCGCTGCCCCCTCGCCTCTGGACAACTGTGCCAAACAACACCGGAAGCAACACCCAGTCGGCAACGCGGCGCCGGTCCACTGAACGGCACAGCAAATCTGGGCATATCAGAAGCGCTGTGATTCCAAGGCGAGTCGACCCAAATCCCCAATCCACAGTGCCTAATGTCCTCTACAACCCTTTGAATCCAGCTAGAGGAGAAGCAAGAAGATCATGGGCATGAAGTTCCGTTGCGAACGAGACACTCTCTTGGATGCTCTGACGGTCGCGGTGCGGGCCGCGGCGGGCGTCAGCTCGAACCGGGCCGCGCTGACAGGAGCTCATCTCGACCTGACTGAGGGCGTTCTCACCGTCACCGGCAGTGACCTCGACTTGACGCTGTCGGTTACGGCTGAGGTGCTGGGCACCGCCGGCGGCGCCGCTGTGACACCAGCCCGGCTGCTGACCGATGTGGTCCGGGCGGTTCCGGCCGGAGCGGTGGAGTTCTCGGTGACTGAGGGTGAGGCCTCGATCGTGGCCGGGTCGTCGGAGTTCTCGATCCGGTTGATTCCCGAGGAGGACTACCCGCAGCTGTCGTTCACCCAGGAGGCAGGCGACGACGGCGACTCGGCGGCGTTCAGTCCGGCAGTCACGTTCAGCGGGGCCGAGTTCCGGGATGCGCTCAGCCAGGTCGTCAGGTCGGCTTCGTCGGATGATTCCAGGCCGATCCTCACTGGTGTGCTCATGGCCTCGGAGGGCGAGGGCCGGCTGCGGCTGGTCTCGACGGATTCGTACCGGCTCTCGGTGCGGGATCTTGAGGGCTCGTCGATCCTCGGTGAGCACCAGAAAGTGCTGGTGCCGAGTCGCGCCCTCGGTGAGTTGCAGCGGCTGATCGCGGATTCGGATGAAGTGACCTTGAAGCTGGCCGAGCACTATGCGCAGTTCGTGGTGGGAAGCGTCCAGCTGACTACTCGGCTGATCCCGGGGGACTTTCCCAACTACCAGGGCCTGATCCCGACCGACCACCCCAATTGCCTGACCGCCAATCGCGAGCAGCTGCTCGAAGTCGTTCGGCGGGTACGCCTGCTTGCCCAGGACTCGACGCCGGTCCGGTTGGTGATGAGCGACGGGAGCCTCGAGGTCATTGCCATAACCCATGACGTCGGCAAGGCGAACGAATCCATGGAGGCCAGCTACACGGGTGAGGATCTGACCGTCGCGTTCAACCCCGGCTACCTGATCGATGGCATCGAGGCCACCACCGGCGAGGAAGTCACGCTGGAGACGGCTGATGCGGTGAAGCCAGCCCTGCTTCGTTCGGTGGGGGACGAGGGGTTCCTCTACTTGCTTATGCCGGTGCGGGTTAGCTGATCGTGCGCGTGGGCTGATCGTGCGCGTGGGCTGATCGTTCGGGCGTCGGCCGTGCGGGTCTGCTCGCTATCGCTTCTCGACTTCCGGTCCTATGCCGAAGCCGAGGTCGTCTTCGCCCCGGGCATGACGGCGATCACTGGGCCGAACGGTCATGGTAAGACCAACCTGCTTGAGGCTCTGGGCTTTGCCGCCGGCCTGGGTTCGTTCCGCGGCGCCTCCGATGCGGCCCTCATACGTGACGGGGCATCAGCGGCGGTCATTCGCTGCTCGGGGCTCGGAGACGGCGACCGCGAGGTATTGATCGAGGTGGAACTGGCCCGGGCCCGACCGAACCGGGTGAGGGTGAACCGGCAACCGGTGGCGCGGCGCCGTGACTTGCTTGGAGTGCTCACGGCAACGGCCTTCTCGCCGGAGGACCTCGAATTGGTGAAGGGCGAGCCCTCAGTCCGGCGACGATGGATGGATGACGCCCTGGCGGCAGTCCGGCCGGCCTGGGGGGCGCTGCGCAGCGAGTTGGACCGGATCCTTCGCCAACGCAACACCCTGCTGCGGCAGGCACAGGGCCGCGCTGTTGGTGACGTGGCCATCACCCTGGACGTGTGGGACGACAAGCTGGCCGCGACGGGCGACGAGCTCCGCATGCGGCGCCGTGACCTGCTGGCTGCGATGGAGCCCCGGATCCAGAGTCACTACGGCCACATCTCCCAGCGCCAGGGCGACGCCGGTGTGACCTACCTCTCGTCCTGGGGGGAGGACTCGCTGGCTGGCGCACTGGCCGCGGCCCGGCCGGAGGATCTCAAGCGATCCACGAGCACGGTGGGTCCCCATCGCGACGACGTCCTGCTGCAGGTGGGAGGATTTCCGGCCCGAAGCCACGCCTCTCAAGGAGAGCAGAGGTCCCTGGCGTTGGCCCTGCGATTGGCGGTGGATGCGGAAGTTCGCGAGTGCCGGGGCGTGGAGCCGATGTTGTTGCTCGACGACGTGTTCTCAGAACTGGACGCCGGCCGGGCGGCCGCCTTGTTGGAGACGCTCCCGCCCGGTCAGCGGATCCTCACCACCGCGGCCTCTGAGCTGCCTGCGGGCGTCCAGCCCCACCAGTTGATCCGGGTCGCCAACGGCACCGCTAGGTCGTTGTGATGGTGCCGGCGGGCGACGAACCCATCGAGCTGGCTGATGCTCTGGAGCGAGTGTTGGGCTCGCTCGGAGCGCCACCCGCCGACCTGCTGTCAACGGTGTTCCACCGGTGGGAGGAGGTGGTGGGGGCCGACGTGGCTCGGCATTGCCGGCCCGCCGCGGTGGAGGGGGACCGGCTGGTGATCGTGGCCTCCGATTCGATGTGGGCCAGCGAGGTGCGATGGCTTGCCGAACGGGTGCTGGAACGAGTCAATGAGCTGTCGTCCACCGATCGGCTGACGTCGATTGCGGTGCGGGTGAGGCCGGTCGCGGACTAGTCGAACAAAGTGCCATTCGGCCGATGCTCGCTGGTAGAATCACGGGCGTGATCGGTGGCTCGACGAAGGGCTCTGGCCCGGTTCGGCGCCCCCGGCTCGCCCGGTTCTTGTCTGCTTCGGCCGGGGCGTGCCAGCGAGTGCCCCGAGCCTCTGTGCAGTTCTGGCGGCAGACCTTCGATCCATCGTCGCCCGCGGCCAGCGGGACCATGTGAGGGAGGGTCTGTTCGGCGTGACTGCCAGCGAGCCGGCAATCGAGACAACCCCCGACATCGACCCCTCGTACGGCGCGCTCGAGATCACCGTCCTCGAGGGCCTCGAGGCCGTGCGGGAGCGGCCCAGCATGTACATCGGGTCGACCGGCCCGACCGGCCTGCACCATCTCGTGTGGGAGGTCGTGGACAACTCGGTGGACGAGGCCATGGCCGGATACTGCACCCGGATCGACGTGACGCTCCACGAGGATGGTTCGTGTGAGGTGGGTGACGACGGCCGCGGCATTCCCGTGGACCCGCATCCCCTCCATGACCACGTTCCCGCGGCTGAGCTGGTGATGACGCTGCTGCATGCGGGCGGGAAGTTCGGTGGCGACGGCTACAAGATCTCGGGCGGCCTCCACGGCGTCGGCGTCTCGGTAGTCAATGCCCTCTCAGAGAAGATGGAAGTCGACATCTACCGTTCCGGGCAGCGGCATCGCATGACCTTCGTCAACGGTGGCGAGATCGAGGAGGCCCTCTCCGTGCTGGGGCCCGCACCGCAGCTGAACGGCGACATCCGGACGGGCACGACGATCCGGTTCTGGCCGGATTCCTCGGTCCTGGAGGATGTGTCGTTCCGGTACCAGACGGTGGCTGAACGCTTGGAGATGATGGCGTTCCTGAACCGGGGGCTGGAGATCCGGGTCCGCGACCTGAGGCCTGGTCCGCACGGACACACCGAGTGGACGTCGTACCGCTACGGGGGCGGCATTGTCGACTATGTGAGCCGCCTGAACCAGTCGAAGGTCCGGCTCTTCGATGCGGTTGGGCACTTCGCCGACACGGAGACCATCGACGGCAACCCGCACGAGGTGGAAGTGGCGTTCCAGTGGAACACCGGCTTCAACACCGACGGTCTGCACAGCTTTGCCAACGGCATCTCCACCATCGACGGTGGCATGCATGAGCAGGGGTTCCGCTCGGCGCTGACCCGTACTGTCAACGCCTACGCCCGCGAGAAGGGGTTGCTCAAGGAGAAGGCCGAGAACCTCCACGGCGAGGACATCCGTGAGGGCCTCACCGCGATCGTCAGCGTGCGCATAGGGAAGCCGCAGTTCGAGGGGCAGACGAAGGCCAAGTTGGGCAACATGTCGATGCGGTCCTTCACCGAGCGGGTCACCAACCGCCACTTGTCGGAATGGCTCGAGGAGCACCCGGCCGAAGCGAAACGGGCCGTGTTGAAAGCCGTGGCGGCCTCCGCCGCTCGCGAGGCCGCAGCTCGGGTGCGTTCCGAGGTTCGCTCCAAGTCACTGCTCGACGGTGCCGGCATGCCCGACAAGCTGAAGGATTGCACAGCCACCGACTCCGCCCGCAGGGAGCTGTTCATTGTCGAGGGGGACTCCGCGGGTGGTTCTGCCGTGCGGGCACGCGATCCCCAGACTCAGGCGGTGCTGCCGATCAGGGGCAAGATCCTCAACGTTGAGCGGGCTCGCATAGACAGGATGCTCAAGAACAACGAGATACAGGCCATTATCGCAGCCATAGGCGCCGGCATCGGTGGCGCCGCCGGCTCCAACGGCAATGGCGATGGCAACCCGGCCGACGGCCGCGAGCCCGACGATCACAGCTGCGACATCAGCAAGGCCCGGTACCACAAAGTGATCGTGCTGGCGGATGCCGACGTGGACGGCAGCCACATCCGCACGCTCCTGCTCACATTCTTCTACCGCCAGATGCGCCCGCTGGTTGAAGCCGGCTACGTGTATGTGGCCCAGCCGCCGCTGTACTCCACCAAGGTGTCGAACTCGAAGACGGTCTATCTGCTCGACGACGCCGCCAAGGATGCCTTCCTGGCCGAGAACCCCAAGCACAAGCGCGAGTTCCAGCGGCTCAAGGGACTGGGGGAGATGGACTGGGACGAGTTGCGCTCCACCACCATGGACCCGCAGACGCGCAGCCTGCTGCAGGTGTCGGTCGAGGAGGCTGCCATCGCCGATCAGGTCATCTCGGTGCTCATGGGCGACGACGTTGAGCAGCGCAAGAACTTCATCGTCACCAACGCCCGAGAAGTCCGCAACCTCGACTTCTGATCCCCCCACGGAAGCACGCCCATGAACGAAACGACAGGCGGAACCGGCGAAGCTGATTCCCCAGACCCCATCGGTCCTGCGACCGGTGACGGTCTGGGGGTGACCGTCGTCGAGATCCAGGAGGAGATGGAGAGCTCCTTCCTGGATTACGCCATGTCGGTGATCATCAGCCGGGCGCTGCCCGACGCCCGCGATGGTCTCAAGCCCGTGCACCGTCGGATCCTGTGGTCGATGTATGACCAGGGCTTCCGTCCCGACCGGGGTCACGTCAAGTGCGCCCGGGTCGTTGGGGACGTGATGGCCCGTTTCCACCCTCATGGCGACGCAGCCATTTACGACGCCCTGGCCCGGATGGCTCAGCCGTTCTCGCTGCAACACCCCCTCATCGACTTTCACGGCAACTACGGCTCGCCCGAGGACCCGCCGGCCGCGGCCCGCTACACCGAGTGCCGCCTCGATCCGCTGGCCATGTCGATGCTCGCCGACATCGGAGAGGACACGGTCGACTTTGTCGACAACTATTCGGGCGACTTCACCGAGCCGGCCGTACTTCCGGCCCGCCTTCCGAATCTCCTGGTGAACGGCAGCCAGGGGATCGCGGTGGGCATGGCCACCAACATTCCCCCTCACAACCTCGCCGAGGTGATCGACGCGGTCGTGCTGCTCCTGGAAGACCCCGACGCCGGCGTCGGGGACCTGATGGAGCGCGTGCACGGCCCGGACTTCCCCACCGGCGGGCAGATACTGGGCCGCAGCGGGTTCGAGTCCGCCTACCGAACCGGGCGCGGCTCGGTGAAGATGCGAGCCGACGCGACGCTCGCCGAGATCGCGGGTCGCAATGCGCTCGTCGTCACGGCCCTGCCCTACCAGGTGTCGGCCGGCACCGTCGCCCGCAAGATCGCGGACTTGGTCAACGCTGGGGAGTTGGAGGGGATTGCCGACGTCAACGACGAATCCTCCGGCGACGACACCCGCTTCGTGATCAAGCTCAAGCGGGATGCCAACCCGGAGGTGGTGCTGAACAACCTCTGGAAGCACACCCCGCTGCAGTCCAGCTTCGCCATGAATGTGGTGGCGCTAGTGGACGGAGTGCCTCGCACCCTCAGCCTGCGCGATGCGCTGGTCGCATACGTAGCGCATCAGATCGAAGTGGTGACCCGGCGGTCGGAGTTCCGCTTGGCCGCGGCCCGGTCCCGGCTCCACATCGTGGAAGGGCTGCTGCGCGCGCTGGACGCCATCGACGAGATCATCGCCACGATCCGGGCCAGCGAGAACACCGCCGCGGCCCGTGCATCCCTGATGGCCGAGCCCTACGAGTTCTCCGAAGAGCAGGCCAACCACATTCTCGAGATGGCCCTTTCCCGCCTGACTCGCCTGGGCCGCACCCAGCTTGAGACGGAGGCCGCCGAGAAGCGCACCCTGATCGCGGATCTGGAGGCCTTGCTGGCCGACGAGCATCGCCTTCGGATGGCGATCCGCGACGAACTCAAGGAGGTCTCCGCGAAGTTCGGAACCGGTCGCAGGTCGGTGCTCGAGATCGACCCGGGCGAGCTCGACATCGAGGACTTGATCGACGACGACGATCTGGTGTTCACCATGTCGGCATCGGGCTACGTCAAGACCGTCCCCACCGACGAGTTCCGCCTGCAGGGCCGGGGCGGCCGCGGCGTGGCCGGCACGAAGCTCAAGCAAGCCGACAGCGTTATGCACCTGATCCACACCACGGCCCACTCCTACCTGTTGTTCTTCAGCAACCGGGGCCGGGTCTACCGGCTGAAGGCCCATGAGGTGCCGGTGGCCTCGCGCACCGCGCGGGGCACCTCGATCGTGAACCTGCTGTCGCTGCAGGACGGCGAGCGGATCCAGGCTGTGATCGACACGCGTGACTACGAGATGAACCGGTTCCTGTTGTTCGCCACGGCCAAGGGCCGGGTGAAGCGCACGAAGTTCACGGCTTATGACTCGTCCCGCAAGGCGGGCCTCATCGCTATTCACCTGCGCAACGGCGATGAGCTGGTAGCGGTCGTGCCGACCGACGGGGTGCACGACATATTGCTGTCGTCGCGTCTGGGCCAGACGATCCGCTTCGCGCAGCGCCAGGTTCGTGAGATGGGCCGGATGGCTGCCGGGGTAATCGGGTTGAAGTTCAAGCACGCCGGCGATTCGGTGGTGTCGTGCGCGGTTGCCCGTCCCGACGCGGCGCTGCTGTACGTGACCACTCGGGGCTACGGCAAACGAACACCGGTGGACGCGTTCAACTGCAGAGGTCGTGGCGGCCAGGGGAACATCGGGTCCAAGCCGACGGAGGAGAAGGGCGAAGTGGTCGGAACGCTTGTCGTGGATCCTGGCGATGAGATTCTGGCCGTGACCGCCAACGGCGTGGTGATCCGGGTTCCGGTGGGCGACGTGTCTGAGCGGAGCCGGATGGCGTCGGGTGTCAAGGTGATGAACCCCGACCCCGGCGACGAGGTGGTGGCCGTTGCCCTCGTCGGCGACGACATCAACGGCAACTCGGACCAGGATCCTGAGGTACAACCAGAAGCTGAATCCGACGCTCAATGACAGCCCGGGCGAGGCTTGAGCTTGGGGACCGGGGACAAGCCGCGCCCCTGATGGTCGTGATGTTGCTGGTGTTGATGGTGGCCGTTGCGGCGACCGTTGAGATCGGGCGGTTCCTGGACGAGAGCGCCCGAGCCCGGACGGCGGCCGACGCGGCGGCCTTGGCCGGAGCGGCGGCCGGCCGCACCGAAGCGGCCGCCCTTGCGGAGGCCAATGGGGGGCTGCTGCTGTCCTACACCGAACAGGAGGCGGATGGCGACTCTGATGCCCTGCTCGTGACCGTTGCGGTTCAAGTGGGCCGAGCCAGCCAGACAGCCCGGGCCGAACGCCTGGTCGAGTGGACTGCACCCCCGGATGCAACGGATAACTAGACTGCGGCATCGTCGGGGGGCCATGGACAACTATGAGCGAAGAGTCGACTTCCGGCACCGGTGATCAGAACCACGATTCGTCATCGGACGAGGCTCCGACTCCGGATTCCACCGCCGATTCGAGTGTCGGCGACGGCGCCCCGCTCGGTCCTCGCCCGAGACCAATGCCGCGTTCGGCCGTCGGCCGCGCCCTGAGAGCACGCTCCAACCGACGTCTGCGCGCTCGGCGGGTCCGTCGTCTTGTGCGGCATGTCGAGCCCTGGTCGGTACTGAAGGTCTCGTTGATCCTCTACTTCTGTGCTTGGGTGGTCATGTTGTTCGTGGGGGTGACGCTGTGGAACCTCGCAGTGAACTCCGGGCTGGTCGCCAACATCGAGAACTTCGTGGTGGAGCTGTTCGCGTTGGAGTCGTTCAAGATCAACGCCGACCAGATCTTCAGGATTGCGGCCGTCGGCGGGCTCGTCCTGGTTCTGGCGGGCAGCGGGCTGACAGTGCTCGGTGCGGTGCTGTTCAATCTGATCAGCGATGTCACCGGGGGAGTGCGCCTGACGGTCATTGAGGAGGAGACGGCCCGCCCGCGCTCGCGCCGGACCCGGCGGCGGGTTCTGGTGGCTGCCCCTCCTCCCGGTGCGGACCCGCCATCCGAACCCCTGCCCACCACGACCGGTGGCACACCCGAACCCCGCGGCTAGCGTGGGGCGCCGCTGGGGCTATAGCTCAGCCGGTTAGAGCGCACCCCTGATAAGGGTGAGGTCGCTGGTTCGACTCCAGCTAGCCCCACACTCCAGACCGACAGCCTGACACCGCCCGGAGGCCGTCTTGGCCGCAGGATTCATCACCTTGATCCGCCGGACGTTCGTTGCCGTCGTCGTCGGGATGGCAGTAGCCGCGGCCATCCGGGTGCGCGGCCGCGGCGGCGTGCCCCCTCAGACAGGCGGCTGGCGCGAACTGCGGGACGACGAGTTGGCGTGACGGACGTCCACAGAGGCCGAGCGGGCCGTGAGCGCAGCGAACAAGAGCGGGAGACACCGCGCACCGAAGGCGCGAGCGTGGTTGTGTTCGGTGCGGGCGCAACCGGTGCTCGGATTGTTCGCATGCTGGCCGCCAGTACCCGCGTGGGCTCCGTTGAGGTGCGCGACACGGATCCGGCCCGATTGCAGGAAGTCTCGAACTCGTTCGACGACACTGTGGTCCTCGGCCGAGGCCCGGACGTGCCCGACTCCGCGGACATCGTGGTGGTGGCCACGGCCGCGGGCACTCAGGCCGCGGTGGCCCTGAACGCGGTGAGAGCGGCCACGGCGGTTGTCACGACCACCAACGAGATCATCGAGACCCGCGATCTGCTGGCCCTCGATCGGCAGGCCAGGCAGCATGGTGTGCCCTTGGTGGTGGGCGCCGGGTTCATGCCTGGTCTCACCTGCCTGCTGGCTCGTACGGGCGCCGTGGAGTTCGACTCAGTCGACGAGATTCATGTTGCCAAGGTCGGCACGGGCGGCCCGGCATGCGCGCGCCAGCACCATCGTGCCCTGAGCAGTCTCGCCATCGACTGGAGAGACGGTCGCTGGACCCGCCGGCCGGGCGGCTCGGGGCGGGAGTTGTGCTGGTTCCCCGATCCGGTGGCTGGACGGGACTGCTACCGGGCCGCGCTCCCGGATGCGCTGCTACTGGTTCCGGCGTTCCCCGGCGTTGACCGGGTGACGGCCCGGATGGCTGCCACCCGCCGCGATCGGTTGACCGCGCCGTTGCCCATGATGCGTCGCCCTCATCCCGAGGGCGGGATAGGGGCGGTGCGTGTCGAACTGCGCGGCTGGCGTGATTCCGGTCGCCACGTGGTTGTGCTCGGCGCTCAAGCGCGCCCGGCAGAGGGCGCGGCCATTGTTGCCGCCTCGACGGCCTTGCACCTCATCGATCACTCCACGGCGCCTGGCGCTGCCGGGTTGGCCTCGATCCCTAGCCCTGATGGCCTGCTGAGGCAGGTAGCGGCTCGGAGACTGCGGCCCTGCCGGTTCGAGGGCTTCGCCCTGTCACGCGACGCCGTCATCTGAATGCTGGAAGCAGCCCAGCAGATCGTCGTGCAGGATTCCGTTGGTGGCCACCGCTGAGCCGCTGCGCCAGTCGTCCACGCCCGCCGTGTCCGAGAACCGGCCCCCGGCCTCGGCGATGATGACGGACATCGGCGCGACATCCCAGTCGAAGCACTCAGGATCGACCATGGCCTCCGCCCGCCCGGTCGCCACGAGGGCGTAACCGTAGGCGTCGCCCCAGGTTCGCACCCGGGCACCCCCGGCGCGAACCCTCTGCAGGGCGTGGTCCGGCCAGTAGGAGAGACCACTCGTGCAGATGTAGGACCCCTCGAAGTCGGAGCAGTCGCTGACCCGGCACGGCTCGCCGTCCCAGCGGGCACCGCGGCCCCGTCCGGCCCAGACGCACTCGTCCAGGGCAGGCAGGAAGATGACACCCGCGGCCGGGCCCCGATCATCGATCAGGGCCAGCAGGGTGGCGAAGAGGGGGACGCCTTGAGTGAAGGCCTTGGTGCCGTCGATCGGATCGATCACCCAGGTGCGCCCGGTGCGGCCGGCCACCTCACCCTCCTCCTCCCCGCGGATCGTGTCGTCGGGATATGTCGCCAGGATCTCCGAGCGCAAGAACCGCTCGGCTGCGTAGTCGGCCTCGGTAACCGGTGATCCGTCGCTCTTGGCCGTCACCGACAGGCCTCGCAATTGGTACCAGTCCAGAGTGATGCGCCCGGCCCGCCGGGCCGCGGCCACCGCGAAGTCGACGAGGTCCTGCTCGATCATGTCCGCCGCAGCTGATTATGGTATATTTTGCTATGGTCCATTTGATGTCAAGTAGTTCTCAGCTATTCCAGGAGGCGACCCTCAAGGCACTGCGGTCCGAGAGATGCCGCTCAGTGGCGGAGGCGCTCGATCGTCGACGGGTTGTATTGGCTGAGCGCCACCGGCCGGTGGCAGCTCTGCACCACGAGGAGGTCTGGAGGGGGCGGGCTGCCACCGCCAGCCGCCACAAGCTGCGCCGCGTCATCGGCGCGGCACTGTATTCCCTCGCTCTCGACCTGGCGACAGCCAGCCGGGCATTGCGTGGCGAAGCCTCCAGACTCGAACAGGAGGCGGCCGGGCTGCGCGCCAGAGCTAGAGCTCTGGCTGATGCCGAAGCCAGAGCCGCCATGAGGGCTGGTGGGATATTGTCGCGATCATGATTATCGACACGCTCAGATCGGTTCTGCGCTTCCGCCGGTTCGAGTTCAACGCGGCAAAGCGGCGCCTCCAGAGAGCGGCCAGCGTCGAAGACCTGCGCCGGATCGCCCGCCGCCGCCTTCCCGGCGGGGTGTTCGACTACATCGACGGGGGAGCCGAGGACGAGGTCGCGATGGACCGCAACACGCGCGGCTTCCGGGAACTCGAGTTCGTGCCTCGCGTCCTGCGCGACATGGGAAGCGTGGACACCACCGGCACCATTCTCGGACGCGAGGTGCCCTTCCCGCTGGTACTGGCGCCGACGGGCTTCACCCGGATCGCCCACCCGCCCGGCGAGTTGGCCGTGGCCCGGGCGGCGGAGCGAGCCGGGCTTCCCTATTCGCTGTCGACAATGGGCACGAGGTCGGTGGAGGAGGTGGCTGCGGTCAGCAGCGGCTCGAAGTGGTTCCAGGTGTACGTCTGGCGCGACAAGGGCCTGCTCAAGGACATGATCTTGCGGGCTGCCGAGGCCGACTTCGAAGTGCTGTGCATCACGGTGGACGCGGCCATGCTGGGCCGGCGCGAGCGCGATGTGCGCCGGGGGTTCACCCTGCCTCCCAAGATGGGATTGGACATCGTCATGGAGGGCATGATCCGTCCCAGTTGGAGTCTGCGGTTCGCGTTCTCCGATCCGATCGAGTTCGCCAATGTCGCCGGCAACACCGACATCGACGGATCGACTGCGGTGGATCTGGCCGCCTTCATGAACGAGCAGTTCGATCCCACCCTGTCGTGGGAGGACGTGGAGTGGATGCGCTCGCTGTGGGACGGCCCGGTGCTGATCAAGGGCGTGCAGAGCGTGGCTGACGCGGTGATCGCTCGTGATCGGGGGCTCGATGGCATCGTGCTGTCCAACCACGGTGGCCGCCAACTCGACTCGGCCCCCTCCATCATCGAGCTCGTTCAACCGGTGGCTGAGGCGGTCGGCGGCGACCTCGACATCGTCTGCGACGGTGGCGTCCGCCGGGGCGGCGACATCGTCAAGGCGCTGGCCCTCGGAGCCACGTCGTGCATGATCGGCCGGCCCTACTTGTACGGGCTGGCTGCCGCCGGCGAGGAAGGCGTGGACTGGGTCATCGAGCACTTGCACACAGGCATGAAGCGAGACATGGCCCTGTGCGGCGCGGCGAGCGTGGCCGAACTGACTCCGGATCTGATCTACCGGGCCGACTCCGGGCGGTGAGTCGGTCTGCAACAGCCGCACCATCCGAAACCTAGAGAACCCCTACTGTTTGGGTTAGACATACTCACATAAATGTTGTAGCCTCTAAGCGAGTCAGTCAGGTACGGACCGCTTTCCGCGGTACAGGAGGCGTACACGGTGGGGGATAGGGAGCAGGCTCGCCATCATCTGCTGCCGCATTTCACGCGGGGCGACGCTTGGCGCCGCGATGACCTGGTCGTGATCGACCGCGGCGAGGGCTGCTACGTGTGGGACGCGGACGGGAACCGTTACCTGGACGCCCTTGCCGGCCTGTTCTGCACCAATCTCGGTCACGGCCGCAGCGATCTCACCGCGGCTGCGTCCAAGCAGATGGACAAGCTCGCCTTCTACCCGAATTGGGGAATGGCCCACCCTTCGGCGATACAGGCAGCGTCGATGATCGCCGCCGTTGCGCCGGGTGACCTCGACCGGGTGTTCTTTGTGAGTTCGGGATCTGAGGCAGTGGAATCGGCCCTGAAGTTCGCCCGCTGCTACCACTTGGCCAACGGCGAGGAGCGCCGCCACAAGGTGGTGGCCCGCCGGTGGGCCTACCACGGCACGACTTTGGGCGCCCTGGCACTGACGGGCATTCCCAACTTCCGGGACCCGTTCCTGCCGATGCTCGCCGACAACGTGCTCCGTGTTCCCAACACGTTGGAATGCGCCGCGGCGGGCGGCCGGCCCGCCCGGGAGCTCGACTGCGTGCAGGCGATCGAGGAGGCGATCGTCGCCGCTGGTCCCGACACCGTGGCCATGGTCATCGCCGAACCGGTGCAGAACGGTCGGGGGGCGCTCGTCCCGCCCGAGGGCTACTGGCAGGAGTTGCGCCGCATCTGCGATGCCTACGGCGTGCTGCTCTGCGCCGACGAGGTCATCAACTCCTTCGGGCGGCTGGGCCATTGGTTCGGCAGCGAGCGTTTCGGTGCTGCACCCGACATGATTACTTTCGCCAAAGGGGTCACCAGCGCCTACCAGCCCCTCGGAGGGCTGGTGGTGCGCGGCCCGCTCGTGGATCGCCTGTGGAACTCGCCGCTCGCCATGTATGTCCATGGCTCCACCTTCGGCGGCCACCCGGTGGCCACTGCGGTTGCGGTGGCCAACATGACCGCCATGCGCGACGAGGACGTCTTCGGGCGCGTCCTGGCCAATGAGGATCGTCTCGGTGACGGCCTGCGGGCGCTGATGGAGTCTCACGCCTGCGTCAAGGACGTGAGGGGCACCGGCTACTTCTATTCCGTCGAGTTGATGCGCGATCGTGCCAAAGGGGTGGACCTCAACGAAGCGGAGGTCGCCGAGTTGCTTCCGGGCGGCCTGCTCGATCGGCTGGTTCGCTCCGCACGCGTGCTGGTGCGGCCCGACGGCAGGGGCGCAGTGATGCTAGCGGTGTCACCGCCGTTGGTGGCCGACGAGAACGTGATCGACGACCTGCTCGGTCGTCTCGACCAGGTGCTCGACCGCTTGGGCGGTTGGCTGAAGACCTCGACATGAGGCTTCGACATACCCAACGAATTGGAGGGATCCCCATGAAACGACTATTGGCCTTACTGGCCGTACTGGTGCTCATTGCCGCCGCTTGCGGCGACGATGAAGAAGCACCCGCCCCCGCCGATGGCGACGACACCACGGCTGCGGCCACCACCGACGACGATGCCGCACCAGCACCCGCTGACGAGATGATGCTGGACGAGTTGAATGTGGCCTACTTCTTGGAGTGGCCGACCGCGAACCAGGTGGCCCAGGCCAGGAAGACCTATGACGATGCGCTGGGTCTGACGGTGAACTGGATCCCGTTCGCGTCGGGCGGTGACATGGCTCAGGCCATGGAGTCCGGCGACATCGACATCTCCTATTCGCAGGGCCTGACGCCGTTCGCGAACTTCGTGACCGGCGGCTCCGACCTGCTCTTGGTCGGTGTGGCCGTCAGCTACGCCGATGCCGACAACTGCGTCGCCAGCCCCGACTACGGCGTCACTGCGGACAATGCGGCGGAGACGCTGGCGGGTCAGAGCATCTACACGCCGCTGGGCAACGTGACCCACTTCAAGCTGCTGAAGATGCTCGAGCATCTCGGTGTGGACACATCCACGGTCGAGTTGATCCAGTCCGAGGGCGGCCCGGCCGCGGTGGCCGCGCTTGATTCGGGTGCGGTGGCCATGGCGTGCGCGTTCGGCGGTGCGGTGAACCAGATGATCGCCAACGGCGGCAACCTGGTGATGACCGGCTCCGAGCAGGAGGCCATCGGCATCCGCGTCTTCGACATCATCTCCACCACCGGCACGTTCGCCGCGGAGCATCCCGGCATCGTGACCGGGTTCCTGCAGGTGACCGAGGACGCCAACGTGGCCTACAACGACGACCGGGGGCCGTTCATCGACGTCATCGCCGAGGCGGCCGGCATGGAGCGCGAGCCCACCATCGCGCTGCTGGATGCGTTCTCGTTCCCCGAGAAGGACGCCCAGCTGTCCGGAGCGTGGCTGGGCGGCACCGTCCAGCAGGTCATGAAGGACCAGATGGACTTCTTCGTCGCCCAGGGCGAGATCGACTCGGCCCTGGGAAGCTACGCCGACTTCGTCGACACCAGCTTCCTCGAAGCGGTCGAGGGCCGTGCCGGCGGAAGCATGGCTGCGGCCGACGAGATGATGCCGGACGAGTTGAATGTGGCCTACTTCTTGGAGTGGCCGACGGCCAACCAGGTGGCCCAGGCGGAGCAGACCTATGACGCGGCTCTCGGCTTGACGGTGAACTGGATCCCGTTCGCGTCGGGCGGTGACATGGCTCAGGCCATGGAGTCCGGCGACATCGACATCTCCTATTCGCAGGGCCTGACCCCGTTCGCGAACTTCGTGACCGGCGGATCTGACCTGCTGCTGGTGGGTGTCGCCGTTTCCTACGCGGATGCTGACAACTGTGTGGCCAATCCCGACTACGGGATCACCGCGGACAACGCGGCGGAGACACTGGCCGGTCAGAGCATCTACACCCCGCTGGGCAACGTGACCCACTTCAAGCTGCTGAAGATGCTCGAGCACTTGGGAGTGGACACATCCACGGTTGAGTTGATCCAGTCCGAGGGCGGCCCGGCCGCAGTGGCCGCACTCGATTCGGGTGCGGTGGCCATGGCGTGCGCGTTCGGCGGTGCGGTGAACCAGATGATCGCCAACGGCGGGAACCTGGTGATGACCGGCTCCGAGCAGGAGGCCATCGGCATACGCGTCTTCGACATCATCTCCACCACCGGCGACTTCGCTGACACCTACCCCAGCGTGATCACCGGCTTCCTGCAGGTGACCGAGGACGCCAACCGGGCCTACAACTCTGACCGGGCGCCGTTCATCGACACCATCGCAGAGGCGGCGGGCATGGACCGCGAGTCGACCATCGCTCTACTGGACGCGTTCTCGTTCCCCGAGAGCGACGTGCAGCTGTCCGGGGCGTGGCTCGGTGGCACCGTCCAGCAGGTCATGAAGGACCAGATGGACTTCTTCGTCGCCCAGGGCGAGATCGCTTCGGCTCTGGGAAGCTACGACGACTTCGTCGACACCAGCTTCCTCGAAGCCGTCAACTGACCTCCCCGTGAGGGGCGGGCGGGCGCCAGTGTCCGGAGCGCCCCCCCCCCACAGACCCCCACCCAGTCGCACCACAACGTTAGTGTGCGGGGTTAGATGCCGGCCCAAGGGGGAG
>JAJEJB010000002.1 GCA_022828135.1 Acidimicrobiia bacterium
GCCCGCACCATCGTGCGCATCGGCACCCACGACGACGACACCGACCAACCCGACACCGAGCTGACCCTCACCCTCCAACCATCGGGCGGCTACCAAATAGCCGCCCCCGGATCAGCCACAACAACCATCACCGACAACGACAGCTGACCAGCGGTCAGGCATCGCCCTATGTGGCCGCGGCGTGCTCCACCCGCCTCAGTAGATGCCCGGGAAGATCCGGTATGGCACTCGCTTCTGGTACTCGTCCCACCTGTCGGGCCCGGTGATGGCTGCCGATCCCGCCGCGGCCTCCGTCGCCGACCGCTATTGCCGACGCCGCGTCAGGCATCGTCGTCGAACTCTTCGGGCATGAGGACGAACTCGGGGTAGGTCTCTATACCCAGCTCGGCGGTGTCCTGGCCCAGACGCTCCGCTTCCCTGGGCACCCGCAGGCCCATGACCATGTCCATCAGCTTCCACACGATCAGGGAGGAGATGAACGCGAAGGCGCCGATGGCCACCACGCCGAGCAGCTGCGTGCCGAAGTTGGCGCCGCCCGCGATGCTGGCCGCCAGCGTCCCCCAGATGCCGCACACCAGGTGGGCTGGGATGGCCCCCACCACGTCGTCGATCTTGAGCTTCTCCAGAGCCTTGATGGCCGCGGTGCAGATCACGCCGCCGATGGCGCCGATGATGATCGCCCACCAGTGCTCGGTGATGTCCGGCGCGGCGGTAATCGAGACCAGACCGGCCAGGGCGCCGTTGAGGCCCGCGAACAGGTCCATGCGGCCGAAGATCGGCCGTGAGACGACCAGGGCGGCCACCACCCCGGCGGCCGCGGCCAGGTTGGTGTTGACCAGGATGTTGCTCATGGCCACCGCGTCGGCCGCGCTGCCCAGCGCCAGCTGCGACCCGCCGTTGAAGCCGAACCAGCCGAGCCACAGGATCAGCACCCCCAGGGTCACCAGCAGCACGTTGGAGGGCGGGGTGGGCTTGACCGTGCCGTTCTTGCGGAACTTGCCGAGACGGGGCCCGATGACCAGCACGCCGGCCAGGGCGGCCCAGCCGCCGGTGCTGTGAACGATGGTGGAACCGGCGAAGTCCACGAAACCCTGCTCGGCCAGCCAGCCGCCGCCCCAGTACCAGGATCCGACGATCGGGTAGATGAAGGCGGTCAGGATCAGGGTGAACAGGAAGAACGCCCACATCTTGATCCGCTCCGCGATGGCGCCCGACACGATCGACGCCGCGGTGGCCACGAACACCATCTGGAAGAACCAGTCCGACATCACCGCGTAGCCGTTGCCGACCACCTCGCCGAGATGGTCGGCCGCGCCGTCGAGCAGGCCCAACTCGGCGTCGGACGGCCCGTAGAGGAACTGGAACGAGCCGATCACGTCGCCGACCTCGACGTACATCAGGTTGTAGCCGACGAAGTAGTAGGCCAGACCGGCGATGGAGTAGATGCCGATGTTCTTGAGGCAGATCATCGAGGCGTTCTTGGTGCGCACCGCGCCCGACTCCAGCATGGTGAAGCCGGCGCACATCCACATCACCAGCGCGCCCCAGATGAGGAAGGCGAAGGTGTTGAGGATGAACTGCAACTCCTCGCGGGGCAGGCCCGATGACTCGCCCTGTGCTGTATCGGCCAGGGCGACTGCCGGCAGGGCCACCAAGAGCGCGCCGACGGCCAGCGCAACTCCGGCCGTCTTCAGGCCGCGTCGTCGAATCAGGGTCATGCGGGTGCCTCCCTCGTGTCTAGGAATAGGCCAAGACCGGCCGCGACATTAGCAGTAGGAACCAGTCTCAGTCGGTTCGGCTGCGGCGTGCAGCGGCGCGTAGAAGTCGCGGTTGGAGGCCAGCAGGTCGAACACCGTCTCGTCGCAGGGGGGCAGCGTCGCGTCGGACACTCCGAGTGGCGTCACCCGCTCGCCCCAGCGGGTGACGGTGGACCCCCAGGTGACGCCCCCGCCGAACGCGGTCTGCACCACGATGGAGCCCGGTTGGATCAGCCCGCTCTCCAGGCCGTCGCACAGCGCCATGGGCACCGACGCGGCCGCCGAGTTGCCGTGGGTGGCGATGTTGAGCACCACCCGGCCGGGGTCTATGCCGAGGCGGCGGCCCGCAGCGGTGATGATCCGCTCGTTGGCCTGATGGGGGATGACCGCGTCAACGTCGTCGAGGCTGAGTCCGGCCCGGTCCACCGCCCGGCGCACCGACCGCTCGATGCCCTGCACCGCGATCTTGAACACGGCCTGGCCGTCGAAGTGGAGGCGGTGCATGAACGGGTCTCGGATCTGGCTCAGCTCGCCGCGGGTGCCCAGCGTCGGGAACACCATGGTGCGACCGGCCCCGCCGTCGGCGCCGAGATCGGTGCTCAGCACCCCGTCGCCGTCCTCCGACGGCTCCAGCACCGCGGCGCCCGCGCCGTCCCCGAACAGGATGCAGGTGGCCCGGTCCCAGTAGTCCATCACCCAGTGCAGCTTCTCGGCCCCGACCAGCAGCACCCGCTCGGCCACCCCGGAGGTGATCATCGACGACGCCGTGGTCGTGCCGTAGATCCAGCCGCTGCACGCCGCGTTGAGGTCGAAGGCGGCCGCGTTCACCGCCTCCAGGCGCTCCTGGAGCACGCAGGCGTTGCTCGGGCAGGTGATCTCGGGCGTGACCGTGGCCAGGATCAGCATGTCGACGTCGGCGGGCTCCAGGCCGGCCGCGGCCAGCGCCTGGCGGGCGGCCACCTCGGCGAGATCGGTGGTCTCCACGTGGGAGATGCCGCGCTCGTGGATGCCGGTGCGCTCCACGATCCAGTCGTCGTCGGTGTCGACCAGTTCCTCGAGGTCGGCGTTGGTGAGCTTCACCGGGGGCACGCACTTGCCCCAGCCGGTGAACGTGGCCCTTATCGTCACCTCCGGCGCCCTCACACGCCCTCGGTGGCCAGAGTGACCACCGTGTTGAGCAGCACGTTGGCTCCGGCAATGAGATCGTCGGGCTCGGTGAATTCGGCCGGGTTGTGGCTGATGCCCTTCACGCTGGGTACGAACACCATTCCCGCCGGGCACACCGCGGCCAGGATCTGGGCGTCGTGTCCCGCCCCCGACGGCATCCTCCGCACCGACAGCCCCAGCGCCGAGGCGTTGGACTCGACCAGTTCCACGACCCGGGGATCGAACACCACCGGCTCGAAGCGGGCCACCCACTTGGTGTCGATCTCGACATCCTCGGAGTCGGCTATTCGCCTTACCTCGGTTAGTAGGCGCCGTTCGGCCGACTGGAGGTCGTCGTCGTCGGTGTTGCGCAGGTCGATGATGAGCTTGGCCCGGGCCGCCACCACGTTCACAAGGTCGGGGTGCAGCCTCAGGGCCCCGACCGTCCCTACCTGGGTGCCGCCCATCTCGTCGGCGATGCGCCGCACCGCCACCACCAGCTCGCCCGCGGCCAGTCCTGCGTCGCGCCGCATGCTCATCGGGGTTGTGCCCGCATGGTTCGACTGGCCGGTGATGTTCACCTCGGTCCAGGAGATGCCCTGGACGCCGGTGACCGCACCGATGCGCATGCCGTCGCGCTCCAGTACCGGCCCCTGCTCGATGTGCAGCTCCACGAAGGCATAGGGAGCCGGTCCCGGGCACGGCGTCGGGCCCCGGTAGCCGATGCGGTCCAGTTCGTCCCCGACCGCGACCCCGTCGGCGTCGGTGGTCGACATGGCCTCCTCGGTGGTGAGCCCTCCCGTGTAGCAGAGGCTGCCCATCATGTCGGGCGGGAAGCGGGAGCCCTCCTCGTTGGTGAAGAAGGCCGCGGCCAGCGGGCGCTCGAGGCCGATGCCACTCTCGATGGCGGTCTCGATCACCTCCAGCGCGGCCAGCACGCCCAGGTTGCCGTCGTATTTGCCGCCGGTGGCCACGGTGTCGATATGGGAGCCCATCATCACCGGCGGGCCGCTGCCGGTGTCGGGCTGCACGGCCACGACGTTTCCGATGGTGTCGATGCTCACTTCGAGGCCGAGGTCGCGCATCCAGGTGACCACCAGGTCACGGCCCTCCTTGTCGGCGTCGGTCAGGGCGAGGCGATTGTTGCCCCCTCCGGGGATCGGTCCGATCTCGGCCAGGTCCCACAGCCGTTGCAGCAGGCGCTGGCCGTTGACCTCCAGGATCTGTCGATCTCCGCCGGGACCGGCCATGGCGGGCGAGGCTAGTCGGGACTCGGGTGTTCAGTGACCTCGCAAGGGTGCTACTCGGCCAGGAAGTCCAGGATCGCGGTCAGCGAATCCTCCTGCTGCTCGATGTAGTGCCCGTGGCCGCTGCCCTCGAAGACGACCAGCCGGGCGTTGGGCAGATTCTCCGCGACGTACCGGGCGCCGGCCCCGCCCGGACCCGCGTCCAGCGGCGTGAGCACGTCCTCCGACCCCACCATCACCAGCGTCGGCGCGGTCACGTCGCCCAGCCGGGCGGTGACGTCGGCGTCGATCATGGCCTGGCAGGCATCGATGAACACGTCGGTGCCCACGTTGCGGGCGGTGACCTCCTGCATCAGGTCCAGGCCTTCGTCGCCGCCGTCGGGGCCATCGAGGAAGGCGCGCGAGAAGGCGTGGGTGAGCAGCTGCTCGGCCAGTTCTCTCGACGCCACCCCGTAGGCGCGGGCCAGACTCTGCCAGATCCGGAACTGGAGCACTCCCATGCGGTCGCACCGGCCCACGGCCCCCGCCCCGAGGAGCAGCTTGTCGACCCTGTCGGGATAGCGGGCCGCGAAGTTCACGGCGATGAAGCTGCCCATCGACCCGCCGTGGATGTGGGCCCGTTCCAGCTCCAGCGCGTCCATCAGCCCGGCCAGGTCGTCGCTCCACGTGTCGAGCGTGTAGCGCTGAGCGGGACGATCACTGCTGCCGTATCCCCGGTGGTCGTAGTCGAGCACCCGGTAGTGCTGCGACAGGCCCGGCGTGATGGTGGCGTACCCCTCGTGGGCGCTGACGGCGCCGCCGATCTGGACGACGGTGGAGCCCTCGCCGGTGAACTCGTACCAGATGTCGACTCCGTTTACCTTGACCTTTGGCATCGGCGACCTCCCAGACGAACTGTCCCCGGCCCACGCTCCTGGCTCGGACCGGGTGCGGATGGTGGCTGGACGGCAGCCTATATTGACCGCCGTGCCGCTGGAATCCGTAGTGGACGTGCCCGGGCTGTGCCCGCCGCCCGAGCCGTACTCCTACGCGGTGCGAGCCGGCGACACCCTCTACCTGGCCGGCCAGGTCGCCCTGGACGAGGCCGGCGAAGTCGTGGGGACCACCGTCACCGAGCAGGCCCGGCAGGTGTGGGACAACATCGCCAGCGTGCTGGACGCCTCGGGCAGCTCGATCGCCGACGTGGTCAAGATCACGTACTTCATGCAGGACGTGCGGGAGATCGCCGAGGAGATCGAGGTTCGCCGCGATGTGTTCGCGGGCCGCCCGTTCCCGGCCGTCACGGCCTGCCAGGCCGCAGCCCTCGGCCTGCCCGGCCTCAAGATGGAGGTGGACGTGATCGCGGTGATCGGCGCCGGCAGTGGGTGAGGGCGGCGGGCCCGACCCGGTCGAGTTGGTGGCCGCCCGCCTGCGGGAGCTCGGGCTCGACCACCCGGCCATAGACCCAGCCGAGACGGCGGCCGACCTGGCCGGCCGGATCGCCGCGAGCGCCAGCCTCGACATCCTGGTGTCGGAGAGCGGTGGGCTGGACCCCACCGCCTTCGATCCGAGCTGGCCCGCCGAGCACCCGGACTAACCGATGACCACCATCCCGGAGGCTGCGGGGGCGCTGCGGTCGGGCCGTATGACCAGCCGGGCGCTCACCGAAGCGAGCCTGGCTGCCGCGGCCGCGCTCGACGGCGAGTTGGCCGCCTTCGTGGCACTGGACCCCGACGGCGCGTTGGAAGCCGCCGACCGGGCGGACCAGGCGATCGCCGCGGGACGCGACCTCGGGCCGCTGATGGGCGTGCCGGTGGGGATCAAGGACATCGTCGACGTGGCCGGCCTGCCCACCAGATGTGGCTCGCCCGCCTACCCGGCGACACCGGCCGCGACCGACGCCACCTTGGTTCGGCGCCTGCGCCGAGGCGGCGCGGTCATCGTGGGCAAGACGACAACCCACGAACTGGCGTGCGGCGTCTACAGCCCGCCGGTCTCCAATCCCTGGGACCTGGGCCGGATACCCGGCGGGTCCAGCGGCGGCTCGGGCGCCGCGGTGGCGGCCGGGATCGTGCCCATGGCCATCGGCAGCGACACCGGTGGCTCGATCCGCATCCCTGCCTCGCTGTGCGGAACGGTGGGGCTGAAGGCCACCTACGGGCGGGTGTCGCGCGCCGGGGTGGCCGCTCTGGCGTGGTCGCTCGACCACCTAGGACCCCTCACCGCCACCGTGGCCGGCAGTGCCGCCGCCCTCGAGGTCCTCGCCGGACCGGACCCGCTGGATCCCTCGGCCTCGTCGAGGCCCGTGCCCCAGTACACCAGCGGCCTGGACCGCGGCGTCGACGGGTTGAGGATCGGGGTGCTCAGCGGTGCGCCGTTGGAGCCCATGCAGCCCGACGTCGCCGAATCGTTCGCGAGCGCGGCCGGCCTGCTCGGCGCCCACGGTGCAGCCATGGTCGGTGTGGAGGTGCCCGAACTGGAGCACGGCCTGGCTGCGGAGTTCGGGATCGTCGCCCCCGAGGCCGGCGCCTACCACCGGGGGCTCGTGCGCAGCCGCCCCGACCAGATCGACCCCGGCATCCGCACGCTGCTGGTGGCCGGCCTGATGCTGGAACCGGAGCACTACTTCAAGGCGTTGCAGGCCCGCCGGGCCATCGCCGACGCCCTGCGCCGCGTGTTCGTGGAGAACGGGCTCGACGCCCTGCTCACCCCGACCCTGCCGGCGACCGCCGCGCCCAAGGACGCGGACGACTTCCTGTTCGGAGATTCCGCCGAGCCGGTGACGCTGGCCTACGTGCGGACCACGGGCCCGTTCAACCTGTCCGGTCTGCCCGCCCTGTCGGTGCCCGCCGGCTTCGACCGCGACGGTCTGCCCATCGGACTGCAGATCGCGGCAGCGCCGTTCGACGAGGAGACGGCACTCCGAGTCGGCGCCTGTTTCGAAGCGGCGGCGGGCATCCGGGGCCGGCGGCCGCCCACCCACGCGTCAGGCTGAGCCGAGACAAGAAAGGACGTCCTCGATGCCCTTCGTCAACCTGCCCAACGGGATAGAGATGTACTACCAGGTCGAGGGAACCGGAGACCCACTGCTGCTCATCATGGGCACGGCCGCCGATCACACCACTTGGGCCGCGCAGGTGGAGGCCTACCGGCACCACTACACGGTCATCACCTACGACGCCCGGGGCACGGGACGGTCCACCCATCCGCCCGATGTCAACGACTACTCGATGCGCATCCTGGCCGACGACGCGGCCGCGCTCTGTGACAGCCTCGGGGTGGAGCGAGCCCACGTCTCGGGCCTGTCCCTCGGGTCGGCCACCGCCCAGGAACTCGCCATCAACCACCCCGGCCTGGTGGCCACCCTGCAGATGCATTGCACCTGGGGCCGCTCCGACGAGTGGTTCATCCGCATGATCGACACCAACGAGACCTACATCCTTCACGACGATCCCGCCGGGTACATCCGAACCGCCCTGCTGTGGGTGGCCAGCCCGACGTTCATCAACGACCAGCCGGACGATGTCGAGGCCTTCGAGCGGGGCTTCATCATCGACAATCCTCATCCGCCCTCCAAGGCCGGGATGCTCGGCCACTTCCATGCCGACAAGACCCATGACGCGCTCGACCGGCTCGGCTCCATCGAGGTGCCCACCCTGATCACCTCGGGCGAGGTGGACTGGCAGGTGCCGACCCGCTACGGGCTGGCGGTCCAGCAAGCCATTCCGGGCTCGACCATGCACGTTTTCCGCGGCCCCCACTCCAGCCACATCGCCTTCCACGAGATGGTCGACGAGTGGAACGCATTCACCCTCGGCTGGCTCGACCGCCAGGCTCGCATCACCGGCTGAGCCCGCCGTCATGACGCCCGCTGGGCCCGCTGCCCTGACGCCTGCGTGCCGCTGGCTGGGCCCGACGTGGTGACCCCGGCGCGCCGCCGGCTCGACACCGAGCTGGTGCGACGAGGCCTGGCCGCCAGCCGCAGCGGGGCCCAGAGGCTCATCGACGAGGGGCGGGTCACCGTAGGCGGGGCGCCCGCGGTCAAGGCGGCCCGGCTGGTTCATGCGGGCGAGGCGGTGGAGGTGGCCGGCGACCCGCCCCGCTACGTGTCGAGGGGCGGGCACAAGCTCGAGGCCGCCCTGGCCGGGTTCGGGATCGATCCCTCGGGATGCCGGGCCATCGACGTGGGGGCGTCCACCGGCGGGTTCACCGACTGCCTCCTCCAGCACGGCGCAACCGCGGTGGCCGCAGTCGATGTGGGCCGCAACCAGCTCCACGAACGGCTGCGGGCCGACCCGAGGGTGGCGTCGCGGGAGCGCACCGACGTGCGGGACGTGGACGAGGCTGTCCTTGGGGGGCCGGCAGAGCTGGTGGTGGCCGACGTGTCGTTCATCTCGCTGCGGCTGATCGCGGCCGACCTGTGCCGGCTGGCCACCGCCGACATCGTCGCTCTGGTCAAGCCCCAGTTCGAGGCGGGCAAGGCCGACGCCGACCGCGGCAGGGGCGTGATCCGCGACCCGGAAGTGTGGCAACGGGCGCTGATCGAGGTCTGCCGCGCCGTTGTCGGCGCCGGAGCGGCCATCATGGGGGTCATGGCCTCGCCTCTGACCGGTGCCGAGGGCAACGTGGAGTTCCTGCTGCACGCCGACGCGCGCCCGGACGCCGAAGGTCTGAGCGACACCGACGCGGTCGTCGCCCGAGCCGTAGCCGACGCGATTCGGGTTGCGGGGGTCTGAGATAGATGGCGGTCGTCGGTCTCATCGTCCATTCCGAGCGCCCGGAGGCGACTGCCGCGGCCCGGGACCTTTCGGTGTGGCTCGCATCGGAGGGCCATCAGGTCCGCATGCCGCCGGAGGAGGCCGCGGCCGCGTCCCGCCCGGATCTGGCCGCCGATTCCGACCGCTTCGGCGCGGACCTCGACGCAGTGGTCACCCTCGGTGGCGACGGGTCGATCCTGCGAGCGGTCGAGCTGGTCGGAGAGTCGGGCGTGCCCATCCTCGGCGTCAACTTCGGCCGCATGGGCTACCTCACCGAGGTGGCGCCGGACGACGCCCGCGCGGCCATCGGGCGGGTTCTGGCCGGCGACCACACCATCGAGGAGCGGATGCTGCTCACCGTGGAGTGCGGCGACCCGGCCGCCGGCGGGACAGCGGGCCGCCAACTCCACGTCGCCTTGAACGAGGCGGTGGTGGAGCGGCCCGCGGCTTCCTACGCGCTGCGCCTGGGGGTGTCGCTCAACGGCGAGCAGTTCACCACCTATGCCGCCGACGGGCTCATCGTGGCCACCCCGACCGGCTCCACGGCGTACTCGCTGTCGGCCGGCGGGCCGGTGATCGACCCCGCCCATCGGGCTCTGCTGCTCACGCCGGTGTCGCCCCACATGCTGTTCGACCGATCCATGGTGGTGCCGGCCGACTCCGAGCTGCGGCTCGAGGTCCTGACCGACCGCGGCGCGGTGCTGTCGATCGATGGCCGCAGGCTGGCCGGGCTGGAGCTGCACGACTCGGTGGTCTGCTCGGCCTCGCCCCACCCGGCACGTCTGGTGACCTTCGGGACTCGCCGATTCCACCAGGTGTTGAAGGCCAAGTTCGGGCTCAACGACCGCTAAGGGCGCCGCTCCCCGGCGGCTAGTCGTCTGGGGTGATGGCGCTGATCAGGTCGTGGTCCTTGAACGCTCTCGCGATGCGGCTGTCAGCGGTGATCAGCTGGCAGTGGAGGCTCTCGGCGAGGGCGACGTACAGGGCGTCGTAGAAGCTGACGTTGTGGCGCAGTTGCCAGGCCCGTGCCGCGATCGCCCCATGGGTCGGGTGGCGGCGATGGACGAGGCGCTCGGCCATCAACCGCGCTGAGGCCCCGACGCCATCGGTGAGGTCGCCGCGCAGCACCATCGAGCGCAGCGCGTTGCCGACCTCGGCATCGATCAGGTGAGGCGCGGCGCGGCGGCGACCCCGCAGCATCGCCCGCGCCCGGCCTCCGAGGGAGCCAGTGGACGCAACCGCGGCAACGAGCGTCGACGCGTCGACTACTACGGTTCCGCCGTTCACCGGCGGTCGGCGTCGAGGTCGGCCAGCAGGGCTTCGATGTCGAGCCGGATTCCGTGGGCCTCGACGAAGCGCTCGAGATCCGAGAAGAGCTCCTCGTCGTCGGGTTCGCTGGCCATTCGCTCGATGTGCCTCTTCATGTAGGCCTGGATGGACTGGCCCGCGGCGCGGGCTCGGCGCCTGATGACCTCATAGGCGTCCTCGGAGATGTCCCGGATCTGAATGGTAGCCACCCGGACACTGTAGCGCTATAGCGCTGCTTTGCATGCACATCGAGACAGGCTGTGGCAGGTGCTCGGTCGGGAGTGCCCGCAAGGTTCCGGCCTGGTGTCCGCCGGGTGCGGCCCGAATAGCGGTAGGGTGAGATCCCGATGACAAAGCACGTCTTCGTCACCGGTGGCGTCGTCAGCGGCCTGGGAAAGGGGCTGACCGGGGCATCGCTGGGCCGGCTGCTCAAGGCCCGGGGCCTGCGAGTCACGATGCTCAAGCTCGATCCCTACCTGAATGTGGACCCGGGCACCATGAACCCGTTCGAGCACGGCGAGGTCTTCGTCACCGACGACGGCGGCGAGACCGACCTCGATCTAGGCCACTACGAGCGCTTCATCGACGAGAGCCTCACCCGGGAGTCCAACGGCACGACCGGATCGATCTACTCGGACGTGATCGCCGCGGAGCGCCGGGGCGACTACCTCGGCCGCACAGTGCAGGTGATCCCCCACGTCACCGACGAGATCAAGCGGCGCATCGCCCGCCTGGCCGGCGACGACGTCGATGTCGTGATCACCGAAGTCGGCGGCACCGTGGGCGACATCGAGATCCTTCCCTTCCTCGAGGCCATCCGGCAGTTCCGCCTGGACGTGGGCCGCGAGAACGTCTGCTTCGTGCACGTCACCCTGGTGCCGTTCATCGGACCCACCGGTGAGCAGAAGACCAAGCCGACCCAGCACTCCGTGACCGAACTCCGGTCTCGGGGCGTGCAGCCCGACGCCATTGTGTGCAGGTGCGAGACCCCGCTCACAAGAGACCTTGAGCGCAAGATCTCCAACCTTTGCGATGTGTCGTCGGAGGCGGTCATAACCTGTCCCGACTCGGCCAGCCTCTACGAGATCCCGTTGATACTGCGGGACGAGGGTCTCGACGACGTCGTGTGCAGGCAGCTTGGACTCGACGCCCGCACGATGGACCTGGCGGAGTGGGAGGCTCTCGTGGGCCGCGTCCGCGAGGCTTCGACGCCGGTGAGGATCGGTCTCATCGGCAAGTACGTGAGCCTGCCCGACGCTTACTTGTCGGTGATCGAGGCTCTCAACCATGCCGGGATCCACCACGGCGCCGAGATCGACATCGAGTGGGTGCAGGCCGAGGAGGTGGAGGGGCTGCTCGTTGCCGGGCGGCTGCGCGACCTGGACGGCATCGTCATTCCCGGAGGCTTCGGCGAGCGCGGCATCGAGGGCAAGGTCGCGGCCGCCGGCTACGCCCGCGAGCACCTGATCCCGTGCCTCGGCCTGTGCCTGGGCATGCAGGTGATGACCATCGAGTACGCCCGCAACGCGCTGGGGCTCACCGACGCCAACTCCACCGAGTTCGATGCACTGACGCCGCATCCCGTGATCGACCTCATGGACAGCCAGCGCGGTGTCACCGACTACGGCGGCACCATGCGCCTGGGCGCCTACGTGGCGCAACTCCTTACCGGCTCGCAGGTCGCCCGCGCCTACGGCGAGGAGGTGGTGTCGGAGCGGCACCGTCACCGCTACGAGTTCAACCCCCGCTACCGGAGCCGCTTCGAAGCGTCCGACGTGGTGCTCTGCGGCGAGTCGCCCGACGGCAGGCTGGTGGAGTTCATCGAACTGGACGGCCACCCCTACTGGGTGGGAACCCAGGCCCACCCGGAGTTCAAGAGCCGCCCCAACCGGCCGGCCCCCCTCTTCAGCGGGTTGGTGGCCGCCGCGATGGTGAGAGCGGCGGGCCGCAACCCCCGACTGCCCGACATCAGCGATTTTGCTGCGGAGCCCTCGGCTCCGGCGTGACGCCCGTGTCCGGGGAGCCGAGCCAGGACTTCCGCAAGGTCAGCGAGCGCGAGATCCACGCCGGCCGGGTCGTGCGCCTGACCGAGAGCGTCTTCACTACCCCCGGTGGCGGCACGATGACACGAGATGTGGTGCACCACCGCGGCGCAGTGGCCGTGGTCGCCGTCGACGGCGACGAGATCGTGCTGCTGCGGCAGTATCGCACGCCGGTGGAGAGCCAACTGCTCGAGATCCCGGCCGGCACCCGGGACGTGGGCGGAGAGGATCCAGCGGGCACGGCCCGCCGCGAGCTCGCCGAGGAGGCCGGTCTGGCCTGCGACTCTCTGGAGGAGTTGGGGACGTTCTTCAACTCGCCCGGTTTCTGCGACGAACTGTCCCACGTCTTCCTGGCCACCGGGCTTCGTGATGTGCCCCGCCAGCCCGACGGAGCCGAGGAGGAGTGGATGACCATCGAGCGGGTCAGCCTGGGTGAGGCCGAGGACATGATCGACCGGGGTGAGATCCGCGACGCCAAGACCATCATCGGCGTGCTCCTGGCGTTGCGCCGGCTCAAGCAATGAGCACCGTTGCCTCGCCGCCGGCGCCGTCGTCCGAGGCAGTTCTGGACGTCAGAGCCGAGGAGTTCCTGGCCTGGCTGGCAGTGGAGCGGGGCCGGTCCCCCCGCACCGTCGAGGCCTACCGGCGGGACCTGGTTCGCTACCACGGTCATGTCGCCGGCCGCGGGCGTAGCCTCGACGACGTCACCATCGACGATGTGGTCGCCTTCGTTCGGGGCCTCAAGCACGACGGGCTGGCCCCGGCCTCCGTCACTAGGACTCTGGTATCGGTTAGGGGGCTTCACCGTTTCCTCGTCGCCGAGGGCCACAGGGTCGACGACCCCTGCGCGGATGTGGAGATCCCGAGCCTGCCCCGGGGCCTCCCCAAGGCCCTGTCGGCAGCTCGGGTCGCCTCGCTGATGGATGCCGTCGTCGGCGACGATCCGCCCGCCCGCCGCGACCGCGCCGTGCTGGAACTGCTTTACGGCACGGGCTGCCGGATCTCGGAGGCCGGTTCGCTGTCGCTTCCCGACGTGGACCTCCACGACGGCCTGGTCCGCGTCACCGGGAAGGGCGCCAAGGAGCGGATCGTGCCGCTGGGCCGATGCGCCGCCGAGGCACTGGAACGGTGGTTTGAGCCTGCGGGCCGAGGCGCGCTGGAGCCGGATCGCTGGGCCCGCCGCGGCGACGCCGAGGCAGTGTTCCTCAACCAGCGGGGCGGGCGTCTGAGCCGCCAGGGACTGTGGCTCATTGTGCGCCGCCACGGCGACGCGGCCGGGATCGGGTCGCTGCTCACTCCCCACGTGCTGCGCCACTCCTGCGCCACCCACATGCTCGACGGCGGCGCCGACATACGCATAGTGCAGGAGATGCTCGGCCACGCCTCGGTCTCCACCACCCAGATCTACACGCGGGTGTCGACCGAGCGCCTCAGAGCGGTCTACCGGGCCGCCCACCCCCGTGCGGTGGGCTAGGGGGAAAGCAGACCGATGTTGGAGCGGGCCCGTTCGAGAGTGACGGCCGCGATGGAGCGGGCCTTGTCGGCGCCGATCTGAAGCAGCCGCGACGTCTCGGCCGGGTCGGCCTCCAGTTCGGCGAAGCGGGTCTGGATGGGGCGCAGCAACTCGACCACCGCATCGGCGGTGTCGGCCTTGAGCGGCCCGTACATCGTGTAGTCCCCGGCGGCCTCCTCCGGCGTGCGGCCGGTGGCCGCCCCCAGTATCGACAGCAGGTTCGACACTCCCGGCTTGGCCTGGACGTCGTAGCGCACCTCGGCTTCGCTGTCGGTGACGGCCGACTTGATCTTGCGGGTGATGACCGACGGGTCGTCGAGGATGTCCACGGTGCCCCGGGGCGAATCCAACGACTTGGACATCTTGTTGGTCGGGCTCTGCAGGTCCATGACCCTGGCCCCCGCCGCGGGAACAACTGCGGCGGGCAGCTTGAAGGTCTCGCCGTAGCGGGAGTTGAACCGCTCGGCGATGTCGCGGGTCAGCTCGATGTGCTGGCGCTGATCGGCGCCCACCGGCACCTCGTCGGCGTCGTACAGCAGGATGTCGGCCGCCTGGAGCGCAGGGTAGGTGAACAGCCCGGCCGAGATGAACTGCTGCTGGCCCGACTTGTCCTTGAACTGGGTCATCCGGCTCAGCTCACCGAACGACACGGTGCACTCCAGCAGCCAGGCACACTCGGTGTGCTCCCGCACATGGCTCTGCACGAAGATCGTGCAAACCTCCGGGTCGAGCCCGGCGGCCATCAGCATCTGCGACATCCGCAGCGTCGCCTTCCCCAGCTCGCCGGGCTCCTGCGGCACGGTCACGGCGTGGAGGTCCACGACGGGGTGGAAGGCGTCGGCGGTGTGCTGGATTCTCGCCCAGTTGCGGATCGCGCCGAGGTAATTCCCCAAGTGCAGATCACCGCTGGGCTGGATGCCGGACAGGACCCTCACCATGGCGGGCCAGCGTAGAGGAGTAATCTCGCGTTCAATGTCCTACCAGGTGTCCACGCTCGCTCACGGCGGCCTGTCGACCGGCTACGAGGTATCCACGCCCGCGTACAGCGGACCGTTCGAAGTGCTGCTGCAGCTCATCCTCCGTGAGCAGGTGGAGATCTACGACATTCCCATCGCCCGGATCACCGACGCCTTCCTGGCCGAGATCGAGCGGATGTCCGATTGCGACCTGGAGGTAGCCACCGAGTTCCTGCTGATGGCCGCAACCCTGGTCGACTTGAAGGTCAAGCGCCTGCTGCCCACCGAGGCTGCGGTGGACCTTGATGACGAACTGGAAGTGATCTCGGAGCGGGATCTGCTGCTGGCCCGCCTCCTGGAGTGCAACACGTTCCGGGATGCGTCCCGGAGGCTGCGTCGGCTGTTCGAGGCGGCGGCCCGCAGTCACCCCCGCGCGATGGGCATCACCGAGGACCGCTGGCTCATGCTGGCTCCAGCCGTATTGGAGGGAGTGGCGCCCCCCGACCTCCGCACCGCCTACCTGCGGGCCGCGGCTCCCCGCGCCGCGCCGCGGGTCGACACAACCCACATCACGCCGATCTCGCTGACCGTGGGCGACGCCGTGGCCGAGTTGATCGGCGAGCTGACCAGCTCGGGGCAGGCCACCTTCCGGCGGCTCACCGTCGGCATCGACGATCGTCTCGAACTGGTCGTGCGGTTCCTGGCTGTGCTCGAGCTGGTCAAGCAGGGACTGGCCGACGTACAGCAGGCGACCACGTTCGGAGACATCGTCATCTCGTGGACCGGCGGCGACGATGCCGGTGTTCGCCAGGCCGCGATGGCCGGCGCGGACACCTACGACGGTTGAGTCCACCGGTGACCAGCGCTACGGACCACGCGACTTCACCGGACACCTCGATCGCGGCCGCGCTCGAAGCGGTGCTGCTGCTCGCAGACGAACCCCTGTCGCCGCAGGTGCTGGCGGCAGTCGTCCAGACCTCCACAGAGCAGGTGCTCGCCGCCTGCGATGCCCTCGCGGCCGAGTACGAGTCGCAGGGACGCGGCTTCGTGCTGGCGCGAGTGGCGGGCGGCTACCGCTACCAGACCGCGCCCAGCCAGGACGTCTACGTGGAGCGGTTCGTGCGCGAGGGCCATGGCGGGCGGCTCTCGGCGGCCGCGCTCGAGACGCTGGCTGTCGTGGCCTACAAGCAGCCGGTGTCCCGCCACCAGGTCGCCGAGATCCGGGGTGTGAACGTGGACGGCGTGATGCGGACCCTGAGACGCCGCGGCTACATCGACGAGATCGCCCGTCTCCCGGGACCGGGCCAGGCGGTGCTGTACGGGACCACGTCCCAGTTCCTGGAGCATCTGGGCCTCGACTCCCTCGACGAGTTGCCCCCGCTCGGCGAGTTCGTCCCGGACCCCGATGCGGTGGAGGCCATGGAGCGACGGTTGCGGGTGGTGTCCGACACCGACGGGCCGGGCCCGGACGAGTGACATCGGCCGACGGTGAGCGACTGCAGAAGGTTCTGGCCCGGTGCGGGTTCGGGAGCCGCCGCGCCTGCGAGTCCCTGATCGCCGATGGACGGGTGCGAGTAGACGGCGCGGTGGCTCGGCTGGGCGCCCGCATCGATGCGACCCGGGCAGTGGTGGAGGTCGACGGCGCGGTCGTCGGCGTGCGACCCGACCTCGTCCACTACCTGCTCAACAAGCCGCCCGGGGTCGTTACCACGGCGCACGACCCGCAGGGACGGCCCGTCGTCACCGACCTCGTTCCGGCCGAGCCGCGCGTCTTCCCGGTCGGGCGCCTCGATCTGATGACCGAGGGTCTGCTGTTGCTCACCAACGACGGGGACCTCGCCCATCGGCTCGCCCACCCGTCGTTCGGCATCGCCAAGGAGTACCTGGCCCAGGTGTCGGGGGAGCCGAAGCCCGCTGCGGTCAGAGCCCTGCGCCAAGGTGTGGAACTCGACGACGGGCCGACCGGACCGGCCAAGGTGGCGCTGGTGGCGCCCGACGTGTTGCGCATCACCGTCCACGAGGGACGCAATCGGCTGGTCCGCAGGATGTGCGAGGCGGTGGGCCATCCGGTGCGCCGCCTGGTGCGGACCAGGATCGGCCCCCTGGCCGACCGGCGCCTGGCTCCGGGCCGCTGGCGGTCGCTGACACCCGCAGAGACCAGGCTTCTGGAGCAGGCCGCAGCGAACAAGAGCGGAGAAGCAGAGGCCGGCGGATCACACCGGTAGCATCGCCGTCCATGGCCCGAACCCGCAGCGCCGTCATCGCCGGCACGGGACTCATCGGGGGCTCGGTGGGCATGGCTCTCCGTAAGGCTGGGTGGCAGGTCACCGGCATCGAGCCCGACTCTCGGCGAGCCGCGTCGGCCGTGGCCATGGGCGCGGTGGACTGCATCGGCGAGCCGGGACCGTGCGACCTGGCCGTCGTCGCCGCTCCACCCTCGGTTCTGGCCCCAGTCGCCCAGCAACTGCTCGACGCCGGCGCGTCGATCGTCACCGATGTCGGCAGCGTCAAGGCCCCCGTGTGCAGCGCGGTGGACGATCCCCGGTTCGTGGGCGGCCATCCGATGGCCGGCAGCGAGCAGGACGGCTTGGACGGCGCCCATCCCGACCTGTTCCGGAACGCGGTTTGGGTGCTCACCCCCACCGCGATCACCGACGATTCGGCTCTGGCCGACGTGCGCGAGATCGTCTCGCAGCTGGGAGCCCAGCCGATCGCGCTCTCGCCGGAGCGCCATGACGCGTTGGTGGCGGTTGTCTCCCACGTGCCGCACCTCACCGCGGCCGTGCTGATGCGCATCGCCGAAGGACGCTCGAATGAGCATCGCGCCCTGATGCGGCTCGCGGCCGGCGGTTTCCGTGACATGACCCGAGTGGCCGCCGGCCACCCCGCCATCTGGCCGGAGATCTGCGTCGAGAACCGGGCTGCCATCACCGGCGTCCTCGACGAGTTGCTGGACGAGCTGGGCGAGATGCGCCTCATCGTCTCCGGTGGCAACCGTGCCGAGCTGCTGGCCCGGCTGGAGGCAGCCCGCGAGAGCCGGCGAAGCCTGTCCACCGGAGCCCCCGAGCCCGAACGCCTGACCGAGGTGCGGATTGCGATCCGCGACCAGAAGGGGGAGTTGGCCAGGATCACAACCCTCGCGGCCGACCTCGACGTGAACATCTACGACCTTGAGATTGCGCACTCCGCGGAGGGGGCGCGCGGTGTGGTGCTGGCCCTAGTGGACAGCGACGCGGCAGAGCAGTTCGCGCAGAGCCTGATCGACGCCGGGTATCGCCCGTCACTGAACCCGCTCGGATGAGAGAGCAGTCGCCCCCGGTCCTGGAAATCGCCCCGCTGGAGGTCCCGCCGGACGCGACCGTGACGCTGCCGGGATCCAAGAGCATCACCAACCGGGCTCTCATCTGCGCCGCGCTGGCTTCGGGCGAGACCACGCTCACCGGCGCCCTGTTCGCCGACGACACCGAAGCCATGGTCGAGGCGGTCAGGTCGCTGGGCGCCGAAGTGATCTGCACGCCCGAGAAGGCGGCTATGCGGATCCGCGGCACCGCAGGGACGGTCGGGACGCCTGAGGGCGCCGTGGTGGACGCCCGGATGTCAGGCACGACCGGCCGTTTCGTAGCGCCGGTGCTGGCCCTGTCTGAGCGGCCGGTGACTCTCGACGGCCATCCGCAGTTGCGGGCCCGGCCCTTTGGTGATCTGGCCGACTCGCTGCGGCGGCTCGGCGCGCATGTGGAGTTCCCGTCCGGCGGTGACGGCCTGCCGATGTCGATCCGCGGACCCATCCGCTCCGGCGACACGTCGGTGGCCGCCGATCGGTCCAGCCAGTTCCTCTCCGGGCTGATGCTGGCCGCACCACTGGTTCCCGGCGGGCTGAGGATCCACGTCGCCGGGGCGATCGTGAGCCGGTCGTACGTCGAGATGACGGCCGAGGTCATGCGAGCCTTCGGCTCCGCCGTCGAGGTCGGCGACCAGGAGGTGCGCATCGAGGGGAAGGGCTACCAGCCGCCCGGGCGCTTCGAGGTGGAGCCGGACGCCTCGTCGGCCTCCTACTTCATGGCGGCGGCCGCGGTGACCGGCGGCACGGTGCGGGTCGAGGGCCTCGGCTCCGGTTCGGTCCAGGGCGACACCCGCTTCGCCGCGCTGCTGGCGGACATGGGGGCGGGCGTGGACCAGGACGTAGCCGGCACCCGGGTGACCGGCGGCCCCCTGCGGGGCGTGGACGTCGACCTGTCCGACATGTCCGACACCGCTCCCACTCTGGGCGCGGTGGCTGCCGTGGCCGGGACGCCCACGACGGTGCGGGGCATCGGGTTCGTGCGGGGCAAGGAGAGCGACCGGATAGCCGCCGTGGTCTCGGAGCTCCGCCGGTGCGGCGTCGAGGCTCGGGAGTTGGATGACGGGTTCACCGTGGTGCCCCCTCCGGCTCCGGTGGGCGCCCGAGTCCGCACCTACGACGACCACCGGATCGCGATGGCGTTCTCGGTGCTGGGCCTGGTGGTGCCGGGAATGCAGATCGAGAACCCCGGGTGCGTGGCCAAGACGTTCCCCGGCTTCTACGAGGTGCTGGAGGCTCTGAGAATGCCCGGCGGAGCGCACCGATGAGGGTCATAGCCATCGACGGCCCGGCCGGCTCGGGCAAGACCAGCGTCGCCCGGGCCGTGGCCGACCGGCTGGGCATGGAGTACCTCGACACCGGGGCGATGTACCGGGCGGTCACCTTCGCGGTGCTGCGAGCCGGCGGGGATCCCGCCGACAACGGCTTCAGCGCGAAGGTGGCCCGTGCCATCGACCTGCGAGTCGAGCAGGACCAGGTCTTCGTCGACGGCGTGGACGCCACCGTGGAGATCCGGGGGCGGTCGGTGAACCGTGCTGTGAGCCTGGTTGCGGCCAACCCCGACGTGCGGGCCGAGATGGTGGCCCGCCAGCGCGATTGGGTCCGCCGGTGCGGCGGGGGAGTGCTGGAGGGGCGCGACATCGGCACGGTGGTGTTCCCCGACGCCGCGGTGAAGGTCTACCTGACCGCCGACCCTGCGGTCAGAGCCCTGCGCAGGGCCCGCCAGGACGGCCTGGCCGACGCGGGGAATCCGCCCGACGGCGGGCCCGAAGCCGCAGGGGTCGAGACCGTCGCCGCCGATCTGGCCAGGCGTGACCTGATCGACTCCACCCGCCGTGCCGGTCCGCTCGCTGTGGCCTCGGACGCATTGGTGATCGACACCACCGACAAGACCTTCGACGAGACGATCGAGCAGATATTGGGGCTGCTGTGAGCCCCAGCGTGCGGGAGCGCATACAGGAGCTGGTGTGAGCCGCAGCGCATACGGGCGCCGCAGCGGAGCCGACTCTTCCGGCGACGGCGCTTTCCGCCGCAGCCACCAGCCTCTGTGGGGGCGCATCCTCTACCGCGTCCTGTGGTCGATGGTTCTCGCCCTGTGCAAGGTCCTGTTCAGGCTGCGGGTAGAGGGCAAGGAGAACTTCCCGCCCGGCCCGTTCATCCTGTCACCCGTTCATCGGTCCTTCATCGACACCCCGATCGCGGGGATGGCCACCAGCAGGCGGCTGCGCTTCATGGGCAAGGAGAGCCTTTGGGAGAACAGGCCCCTGGGCGCATTCCTCACCGTGCTGGGCGGTTTTCCCGTGGAGCGGGGAACCGCCGACCGCACCGCGCTGCGCGCCGCCACCGACGTACTGGCACTCGGTGAGCCGCTGGTGATGTTCCCTGAGGGGACGCGTCGCACCGGGGATCGGGTCCGGCGCGACGACATGCTGGACGGACCGGCGTTCGTCGCGGCCCGCGCCGGCGTACCGATCGTTCCCGTCGGGCTCGGCGGCACTGTCCGCGCCCTTCCAGTGGGTTCGTTCGTGCCGCGCCCCCGCCGGGTGGTCGTCGTTGTGGGCGAACCCATCCCGCCTCCCGCCAAGGTCGGCGGACCTGTGCCGCGCCGGGCCGTGGGCGAGGTCACTGACCGCCTCTTCGTGGAGTTGGGCGACCTCTACGTGGAGGCCCGCGTGCTTGCCGGTCAGGAACCGCCGCAAGCCTGAGTTGGGCGGCAGCCTGAATTAGGCGGGGCTGAGCCTGTCGAGCAGATCGCTGGCATCGATCGAGCGGTCGTTCAAGGGATTCCGGTGCCGGGTTCGGGATCCGAGGCTGACGATGGCGGCCGCCTCCACGGCGGCCAGAAGGTCGCGAAGGTTGCGCGGCGGCGGGAAGTACTCGTCCTCGTCGATGACGGTCACCTCCTCGGCGGCCTGAGCCGGCGCCAGGCGCTCGATGACCTCCCTGACCAGGTCCTCGGGTGCGGAGGCTCCCGCTGTCACGCCGATCGTTCCCGAGAGGTCGGGGGGAATATCGTCGGCGTCGTTGATCCTCAGCACCCTGCGACAGCCCGCCTCAGCTGCCAAGTCCACCAAGGATTGAGTGTTGGAGGAGTTGGCGGATCCGATGACCAGCACGGCGTCGCATTCGGGCGCGATCTCCATCAGCGCCGTCTGCCGGTTGGTAGTCGCGAAACAGAGGTCGCTGATGCTCGGCTGCCACAAGTCGGGGAACCGCCGACGGGTGTGCTCCAGCACACCCTCCCACTCACGGTGCGAGAGGGTGGTCTGGGCCAGGACGGCGACCGGTTCCTTGAACTCGGGCAGGGCGGCCACCCCTCTGGCGTTCTCCACGCGGTAGATGGCCTCCGGGGCGACGGCCATCGTTCCCACGGCCTCCTCGTGGCCCTCGTGGCCCACGTACACGATCTTGTATCCCTTGGCGGCCCGGGTCTTTACCTCGTGGTGGACCTTGGTGACCAGGGGGCAGACGGCGTCCACGACGTAGCCGCCCCGATCGCGGGCGTCCTGCACAACCTCCGGTGCGGAGCCGTGGGCTGAGAGCATGATCGGCTCTCCCGGCGGCACCTCCGAGATGTCGTCGACGAACACGACGCCCGCGTCCTCGAAGCGCTTCACCACCTTCTGGTTGTGGATTATCTCGTGGTAGCAGTACACGGGCGGATCGAAGGCCTGGATCATCCAGGTCAGCGCCTTGATCGCCATGTCCACTCCGGCGCAGAAACCGCGGGGCGAGGCCAGCAGTACCCGATCGATCACGTTCCTCAGGCTAGTCGCTGACACCTGCGTCCGGAGCCCGCGAGTGTGGCGGGCAGCGGTCGTTGGCTGTTGGGGCATTCTCGTGGCCGGCTAGTTGGGCCGAGATGGACGTGTATCCACCTTCTACCGCGGTCATTGCCGTAGACTGTGCCCGATCTCGTCGCAGGGCATGCTGTTCGTGCGATGAGCTTCGACACGCCTAAGTCATCATAGAATGGATCGAAAGGCAACTATGGCCATGATCGATGAAGAACAACCCGAGCAGGCTCAGATCGAGTGGCTGGGTACGACCGCGGCGGCCAAACGCCTCGGCATCACGACGCGAACGCTGTACCGCTTCATTGATGAGGGATACATCGCTGCCTACCGGATGGGCCGGGTGATCCGTGTCAAGGGCGAGGACGTGGATGCCTACATCGAGTCCTGCCGCATCGAGCCGGGCACCATCTCCCACCTCTATCCCGAGGTGGCGCCCCGTGCCGCGGAGTCCGCTTCGGCCGACGACTAGACCTGAGGGCGGCCTGGGTCAGAGCCGGATCTCGTAATACCAGTTGGTCGGGTCCAACTCGACGTCATGGCGGGTGAAGTGGGTGAACCCGGCGCCTCTGACCATCTCCTCCAGTCGGGCCGGGTACATCCCCAGGGTCCCCAGGCCCTCACCCCCCGGCTCTGACAGAGCGGAGGACATGCAGTAGAAGACCGACATCGCGTACATGTAGGGCAGCACCGGGATCTTCCGGTTGGATTCCAGATCGCCGCGCCCTTTGATGTCGGCCACCAGCCACCAGCCGTCGGCGGTCAGATTCCGGCCGGCGGCCGCGATCGCATCTTGCGGGCGCGGCAGGTCGTGCAGCACGTCGAGCGTCACGAGCAGGTCCACCGGCCCGAAGCGGTCCAGGTCGTCGAACGTTCCCTGCTCGAAGGTCGCGTTGTCGAGGCCGGCGGCTGCCGACTCGGCCCGGGCCGCGGTGATCGCCCGCTCGGAGGGGTCGATGCCCACCACGGTCGCCTGGGGGAAGCTCGACGCCAGCAGTCTGGCCGCGACACCGGCTCCGCAGCCGACATCCACGATGCGGGCGCGGCCGGCACGGAGCCGGTCGGTCGCTCCATCGAACGATGCCAGGACCGTCGGCACGAGGAAGCTCTCCTGCCGTGCCGCCGACATGGCGCACTGCATGTGGCAGGCGTGCTCGCCGTGCTCGGCCCAGGTCATGCCCACGCCGGTGCGGAATGCCTCCGCGGTGCGCTCGATCTCGTAGTGCGTCATGGGCGGCCCGAACACTCCGGGCATGAAGGACCAGTGGTCGCTGTCGGTCAGCGCCACCCGGGCCTCGGGCGTCAGCGCGAACCGGCCGTCGTCATGCTGCACGAGCTCGGTGGCGGCCATGCCGTGCAACCACTCTCGCACCCACCGCTCCTGGAGGCCGCATGCCTCGGCCAACTGGGTGCTCGTGCAGGGCTCGGAGTCTCGCAGCGCTTCCCAGAGGCCCAGGCGCGTGCCCAGGTGCATGAGGGCTGAGACCATCTCCCCCTGCTTGATCCTGAAGAGCTCCAGGATGGTCAGGGGCAGCCGGTCGGGATCGAACTCGGTGCGCATGCGGTCAGTCTGCCGCCTGCTCAGGTTGCAGCCGGGCCTTCGAGGAATAGAACGCTTGGCGGAAGAGGTTGCGGGCCATCAGCGACTGCTCACTGTCGCGGCGGATCCGGTACACCTCGGCCCGTGCGGCGTGGACCTCCCCGTCGGCCGGCGCGGCCTGGGCGGCCCACTCGACCAGCTGGCAGGCGAGCCGCAGTTCGCCGGCCTCGCAGAGCTCGGTGGCCCGCCGGGCCAGCGCGGCCGCCCCGCCGGCCATGGCCGCCACCTCCGCGGCCACCGCGGCGTCGGGTGCGGGCTTGAGCCGGGCCGGATTGGCGTCGTGCCAACCGCCGTACAGGCGCCAGATGTTGCGCACCACGAACTCGGGCTCGTCGTAGGAGGGGCGCAGGTACGGCCGCTCCAGGAGATCGTCGGGCACCCGCACCGTGTGCAGGATCTCGTCGAGGGGAGCACCCCCGTTCATCATCGCCAGGGTGTCGGCGACGAGGCCCTCGAGCGCGGTGGCGGTGTCGTCGAGGACTCGGGCGATCCGCTCGGTGCCGGCGATGGGCAGGCCGTGCGCGGGAGCCAGCAGGCAGGGTCGCAGATCGATCATGCGCCGCAGCGCCGCGGCCCACTCCGCGGGGTAGCGCTGCACCTTCTGGGGGTTGCCCGCGTTGGGGAAGGCCCAGATCATCAGGTCGCCGGTGAACAGCACCCCCTGCTGCGGCAGCCACGCGATGGTGTGGTCGTCGGTCTCGCCCTTCTCGTGGATCAGCTGCATCCTGGTCCCGCCCACGTCCAGCTCCAGGTCTTCGGAGTAGGTCACCTGGGGCTCCACCCAGTCGGCGTCGAAGAACCCGGGCCTGTATCTCCGGCCGAACTGGCGGGCGCCGATGAGATCGTTGTAGCCGCGGGTCAGGGCGTAGCGGTCCAAGCGTGGCCCGACCTCGTCGTGGGCCACCACTGTGGGCGGGGGACGCCTGCGCTCGACTGCGTCGCCAACAAAGACGGGCGCACCGCTGACGTGGTCCAGATGCCCGTGGGTGTAGACGATGGTGTCGACCGGGACGTCGCGCCAGTGGCGGAGATGCTCCAGCGCGGCCGACGCGTAGTCCGGCTGGGACGTGTCCAGCACCACCAGCCCCTCGCCGGCGTCGAGCGTCCAGATGTGGGAGAAGCCGCACACCAGCCCCACGCCGTCGGCTACCTCGTGGAACGAAGCGTCCACCGGGTTGACGCTGGCGGGTCCCTCGTAGACGGCTCCGTCGATGAAACGGGCCGAGCGTTCTAGCAGCGACTCGGTCATGGGCACGTGCCTGCTGGTTGTCGGGTGCTAGAGCGGGCGACCGGAATCGAACCGGCATCATCAGCTTGGAAGGCTGAGGTTCTAGCCGTTGAACTACGCCCGCGGGCCCCTCACGGTAGCGGTCCTCGGTGTGCTGCATTGCTTCGATCATGGGAGCCGACCGCGCGGCGGGGCTCCCGTAGTGCCGCGGGGCGGCACCGGTACACTCGCAGCCGTGCGCAGCAGCGTCGAGACGCTCACCGACAACCGCGTCAAGCTGACCGTCGAGTTGGACGAGGCGGAGTTCGAGACCGAGGTCGAGGCGGCCTTCAAGCGCATCGCCCGCGAGGTGAGGATTCCGGGTTTCCGGCCCGGCAAGGCGCCCCGACGGCTGCTGGAGGCGCAACTGGGACCGGTGGCGGGCCGGGCGGAGGCTCTGCGGGCCTCCCTGCCCGACTACTACGCCCGCGCCGTCGTCGAGCACGACATCGACGTCATCGACGCGCCCCACATCGAGGTCACCGAGGGCTCGGAAGCAGGTCCGGTGTCCTTCGACGCAGTGGTCGACGTCCGCCCGGCCATTCTGGTGTCGGGCTACGACGAGTTGAGCGTGCAGATCCCCAGCCCCGCAGTCGACGAGGATGAGGTCGTCGCCGAGATCGACAGGTTCCGCAAGCAGTTCGCGGAACTGGCTCCGGTGAAGCGGGCCGCGGTCGATGGCGATCATCTCACGATCGACATAACCGGCACCCTGGGCGGCGAGACCATCGACGGTCTCACGACCTCCGACTACGACTACCTGCTCGGCACCGGGGCGGTGGTACCCGAGATCGACGAGAACCTGCGCGGTGCCACCGCCGGGGACATCCTGGAATTCCTGGCCTCGCATCCCGATCCCGAGGAGGATCAGAAGCTCCGCTTCCGGGTGCTGGTCAAGGAGGTGCAGGAGGCCGTCCTGCCCGACCTGGACGACGAGTTCGTGGGGGCCAACACCGAGTTCGACACCGCCGAGGAGTTCCGCGCCGCGCTCGAGACCGGACAGGCCAGAGCCAGAGTGATGTACGCCGAATCGGTGCGCCGTGAGGCCATCGCCTCCGCGGTGGCTGATCTCGTCACCGACGAGGTCCCCGAGGCGATGATCGCGTCGGAGGTGGAGGCCCGGCGCGACAACCTGACGAGAGACCTCGCCCAGCGGGGCTATGAGCTCGATGACTATCTCGACAGCATCAGCCAGTCCCGCGAGGAGTTCGAGGGCGGCCTGCGGCTCAGCGCCGATCGCAGCGTCAAGCTGGATCTCGCGCTGCGGGCCGTGGCCCTGGCCGAGGGTCTCGAGGCAGACGAGGCCGCCGTCGACGCCGAACTGGAGCAGGCCGTGCTCGCGGCCAGCAACGGAGCCGAGGTCGATGCGGCGGCCGAAGCCGCCCGGCTGCGCGACGCGCTGGCCTCGTCCGGACAGCTGTCGGACATGCGTTCCCAGATCTCCAAGCGGACCGCCCTGGAGTGGATCACGGAGCGAGTCGAACTGGTCGATCCCGACGGCGAGGTCGTCGATCCGGAACTGCTGAGACTTCCTGCCGACGTTGGCGAAGGCGCGGAGAGCCCTCAGGATGTAGACACCGATCAGGCACAGGACGAACAAGCCCAGGACGAATCATGAGCATCAGCCCCCGCAACTACTTGGTCCCGACCGTGGTGGAGCAGACCAACCGCGGCGAGCGTGCCTTCGACCTCTACAGCCGGCTTCTCAAGGAGAACATCATCTTCCTGGGCACCCCTATCGACGACGTGGTCGCCAACCTGATCTGCGCGCAGCTGCTGCACCTCGAGTCCGAGGATCCCGACAAGGACATCAACCTCTACATCAACAGTCCCGGCGGGGACATCAACTCGTTGTTCGCGATCTACGACACGATGCAGTACATCAAGCCCGACATCACCACCATCTGCTTCGGCCAGGCTGCGTCGGCGGCTGCGGTGCTGCTGGCGGCCGGCACCAAGGGCAAGCGGCTGGCCCTCCCACACGCCCGGATCCTGCTCCACCAGCCCTACGCCGGGGCCCACGGCGACGCCAGCGACATCGAACTGATCGCCTCCGAGGTGGCACGGCTGAAGAAGTCCCTGGAGCAGGTGCTCTCGGAGCACACCGGCCAGGCCATCGAGCAGATCGCCACCGACACCGACCGAGACTTCGTCATGACCGCCGAGCAGGCCAAGGACTACGGGATCATCGATGAGGTGATCGAAGCGCGTAATGTGGTGGACAACAGCAGCGCCATCCGGGCGATCAGCTGACGTCGAAGGGGAGACGACCGCGTGGCCAAGCTTGGTGAGGGTGGCGAGCTTCTGAAGTGCTCGTTCTGCGGCAAGTCGCAGAAACAGGTCAAGAAGCTCATTGCCGGCCCCGGCGTGTACATCTGCGACGAGTGCATCGACCTCTGCAACGAGATCATCGACGAGGAACTGGCCGGCCCGTCCGACGACCCCGTCGGCGAGTTGCCCGCCCCTCGCGAGATCTACACCTTCCTGGACGACTACATCGTCGGGCAGGACAGCGCCAAGCGCATCCTCTCGGTCGCGGTCTACAACCACTACAAGCGAGTGCAGCTCGGCGAGAGCCAGGACCCCGAGGTAGAGCTCCAGAAGTCGAACATCCTGCTCATAGGCCCGACCGGCTGCGGCAAGACGCTCATGGCCCAGACGCTTGCCCGGATGCTCAACGTGCCCTTCGCCATAGCCGACGCCACCGCCCTTACCGAGGCCGGCTACGTGGGCGAGGACGTGGAGAACATCCTCCTGAAGCTGATCCAGGCCGCCGACTACGACGTGAAGAAGGCGGAGAAGGGCATCATCTACATAGACGAGATCGACAAGATCGCCCGCAAGAGCGAGAACCCGTCGATCACTCGCGACGTCTCAGGCGAGGGGGTCCAGCAGGCTCTGCTCAAGATCCTGGAGGGCACCTCGGCATCCGTGCCCCCGCAGGGAGGGCGCAAGCACCCTCACCAGGAGTTCATCCAGATCGACACGACCAATGTCCTGTTCATCTGCGGGGGAGCATTCGCCGGCATCGAGAGGATCGTGGAGCGACGCACCGGCACCCGGGGCGTCGGATTCGGCGCCGATATCCGCCGGCCCGAGGACAAGGACCTGGGCGCCATCTTCGCCGAGGTGCTCCCGGAGGATCTCACCAAGTACGGGCTGATCCCCGAGTTCATAGGGCGGCTGCCGGTGATGGGAGCGGTGGGCAGTCTGGAACGCGACGCCCTGATGCGGATTCTCGTGGAACCCCGCAACGCCCTCGTCAAGCAGTATCAGAAGATGTTCCGGTTCGAGAACGTCGATCTGGCCTTCGAGGAGGACGCATTGGAGGCGATAGCCGACGAGGCCATCAAGCGGGCATCGGGGGCTCGGGGGCTGCGGGCCGTGCTTGAGGAGGTCCTGCTCGACATCATGTACGACCTCCCGGGCCGCGAGGACATCTCCACCGTGGTGATCGACCGCGAGGCCGTAGGCCGGAACGTGAACCCCACGCTCGTACCCCGTGCCGAGGAGGACGACACTCGCTCCCGGCGGGCTAGCTGACGCCAGAGGGCCCTCCGTGGACTACGGCGCGGCCTTGGACCACCTTGAGACTCTGATCAACTACGAGTCCCGGCCCCGCGCCGGCCGGGTCCACGGCCTCAGCCTGGAGTCGATGCGCCGGCTCAGCGATGCCATGGGCGACCCCCAGCGGTGCTACCGGGTGGTGCACGTCACCGGCACCAACGGCAAGGGGTCCACCGTGCGGGTCACGGCCCGCCTGCTCCAGGAGATGGGCCTGAAGGTCGGCGCCTACGTCAGCCCCCATCTGGTGGCCCCCACCGAGCGGATCTCGGTCGACGCCGAGCCCATCGAACCCGAGACCTTCGGCGCGGCCGTCGGCGACGTAGCCCGTTTCACCGACCATCTCCGGATGCAGGCCACCTGGTTCGAGACGGTGACCGCGGCCGCGCTCCAGCACTTCGCCGACGTGGCCGTGGACGTGGCCGTGGTGGAGGTCGGGATGCTGGGACGCTTCGACGCCACCAACGTGGTGGAGGCTGAAGTGGCCACGCTCACCAACGTGGGGATGGACCACACCGACGGGGTCGGCGACTGGCGCATGGCCGTGGCCAGCGAGAAGGCCGGCATCGTCAAGCCCGACTCGACGGTGGTGTGCGGCGAGACCGACCCCGGCGTGCGTGAGGCGTTCCGGGCCGAGCCCCATGCGGCCATGCTCGAGAGGGGCCGCGACTTCGGGTTCGACAACGAGCGGCTGGCGGTCGGCGGGTGGTCGGCCGACCTGTACACGCCCCACGGCCGCCACGAGGGGGCGCTGGTCGCGCTGCACGGGCGCCACCAGCTCGACAACGTGTCGCTGGCGGTCGCCACCGCGGAGGCATTCTTCGACGGACCGCTGCCGGAGGACGTGGTCGACGCGGCGTTGGCCAGCGTGAGGGTGCCGGGCCGGTTTGAGATTGTCGGCCGCGAGCCGTTGACCATCCTGGACGGCGCCCACAACCCCGACGGCGCCCGGGCCGCGACCGCCACCCTCAACGAGGACTTCGCGCCGGCGGGTCGTCGGTTCCTGGTGGTGGGGATGCAGTCGGGCCGCGACGTCGCCGGGGTGCTCGAGGGGCTCGAAGCCGGCCAGGCCGAGCTGGTGGTGTGCTGCACCGCACCCACCGCCCGGGGCATCCCCGCGGCCGAGGTGGCCTCCGCGGCCATCGGGATCGGCGCGGCCGCGGAGGCGGTCACCGACGTCGGCGCCGCCCTCGAGAGGGTCTTCGAGCTGGCCGGCCCCGCCGACGTGATCACCGTGACCGGCTCCTTCACCGTCATCGGTGCGGCCAAAGTAGCCCTGGGCCCGAGCGGCCCGTAGCATCGCCGCCGTGGGCCGCACGCTGGTCATATGCAAGCCCGACTCGGTCGAGCGCGGCCTCGTGGGCGAGATCATCGGTCGCTTCGAGCGCAAGGGCCTGCGGATCGTCGCGGCCGAGCTTCGCACTCTCGATCGCGATGTGCTCGCCCGCCACTACGCAGAGCACGTGGGCAAGGGTTTCTACGACGAGCTCGTCGCCTTCATGGGCAGAGGCCCCGTGCTGGTCGCGGTGGTGGAGGGGCCGGAGGACACCTGGAGCGTGGTGCGTCAGATGATGGGTGCCACCGATCCCATGAAGGCCTCGGCCGGGACCATCCGGGGAGACTTCGGGACTCTGGTTACCGAGAATCTGGTCCACGGGAGCGACTCGGCCGAGTCGGCCCTTCGCGAGATCGCCATTTTCTTTCCCGATCTACAGCAGGAATAGCAGCAGAAACGTACGAATTCTGTTGTTGTATTGTTCTTGGAGGTCCCTTGACGCGAACTGTGTGCCGACTCTCGCCGTCGTCTACAATCGGCTAGCGGTCGGCCGGGTCTTCCGGCGTTGTGGTAGCGTCCACTACCTGATCGAGGCATCACAATGAGCACAGCGAGCATGCTTTCGGGGCTGGGATGGGTCATGGGGCGCGACATGGCTCTCGATCTCGGTACCGCGAACACCGTCGTGTACGTGCGCGGCGAGGGGATCGTGCTCGATGAGCCGTCGGTGGTGGCCGTCAACACCAAGAACGGCAAGGTGCTGGCGGTGGGCTCCGAAGCGAAGAGCATGATCGGTCGCACACCGGCGCACATCCAAGCCGTCCGTCCGCTCAGAGACGGCGTGATCGCCGACTTCGACATGTGCGAGGAGATGCTGCGCTTCTTCATCGAGCGCGTCCATCAGCGACGCTGGACCAAGCCGCGGATGGTCATCGCCGTGCCGTCGGGAATCACCGGCGTCGAGCAGCGGGCCGTGCAGGAGGCGGCCGAGTCCGCGGGCGCCCGGAAGCCGACCCACATCATCGAGGAGCCGATGGCCGCCGCGATCGGCACCGGGCTTCAGGTGTGGGAGCCGACCGGAAACATGATCGTCGATGTTGGCGGAGGCACGACCGAGGTGGCCGTCATCTCGCTCGGCGGCATCGTTTCCAGCCAGTCGATCCGGGTGGGGGGAGACGAGTTCGACAACGTCATCGCCCAGTTCGTCAAGAAGGAGCACTCGCTGCTGATCGGGGAGCGCACCGCCGAGGAGATCAAGATCATGCTCGGGTCGGCCTACCCTCTGGCACGGGAGGCGAGGGCCGAGATCCGGGGCCGCGACCTCGTGAGCGGACTGCCCCGTGTGGTCTCGGTCACCACCGAGGACATCCGCGAGGGCTTGGAGGAGTCGGTGACCGCCATCTGCGACGCGGTGCGCGGCACTCTGGACCACACACCCCCGGAGTTGGCCGCCGACATCATGGAATCGGGCATCATGCTGGCGGGCGGGGGCGCGCTGCTGAGGAATCTGGACCAGCGGATGGCCAACGAGACGGGTATGCCGATCACGGTCACCCAGGATCCGCTGCTCGCCGTGGTGAGGGGCTGTGGCCACGTGCTCGACAATTTGGACCAGCGGTGACCGCATCGGGCGATCTCTAACGTTGGACGATGGCGGTCGCCCAGCGCAGCGGGCGGTCCCGCTACCGCTTGTTGCTGCTGATCCTGACGGCGGCAACGCTTCTCACCCTTGACTTCCGCGGCTTCGGGCCGCTCGACACCGCCCAGAGCCGGGTGCGCGACGCACTCGAGCCGGTGGTCTCCGCGGTCGATGTAGTTCTCGGGCCGGTAGCCGAGGTCTGGACCGTCATGTTCACCTACAACGACCTCCGCGCCGAGAACGAGAGGCTGAGGGACGAAGTCGACCGGCTCGCCAGCGCCGATATACGCGACGCGGCCGAGCAGGACGCGCTTGAGAGGCTGCTGGACGCCACCGGGGTGACCTTTGTCGAAGGCGTCGAACGGCTGACCGCGACGGTGCTGCGCGACTCTGTGGGGAACTTCGATGACGACGTGATGTCGATTGACGTGGGTCACCGGGACGGGGTGGCTCCGGGCATGGCCGTCGTCACCTCGGCCGGCTTCGTGGGCCGGGTGGAGACCGTCGACGCGGCCTCGAGCACGGTCACCGCGGTGAGCGATCCCAGCCTGGTCGTCGGAGTGCGCCTGCTGGACACCGGTGACGTGGCGCTCGGCCACGGGATGGCCGGCGACCCGACCCAGTTCGTGGTGGACGCCGGCCTGCGCTGGCCCGAGACCGGGGACCTGTCGGAACTGCCGGCGGTGGGGAGCCCGGTGGTGACTGCGGCCGGCAGCCGCTATCCCGCCGACATACCGGTGGGCCGGGTGGCATCGGTCGAGCCGTCGGAGGCAGGGTTGGCCCAGTTGGTGACCGTCGACCTGGCCGCGGACGTCCAGGATCTCGGCTACATGACCGTGCTGCTGCTGACACCCACCGACGAAGCACCGGTCGGCCCGGACTCCCCGTTCTCGGAGCCGTCGCCATGACGGCGTCGCAGCCGGTACAGAGTGTGCTGCGCTCGCGCCGCCTTCTGGCCGGGGGCAGTGTGGTCATGATCGGGCTGCGGCTCACCGTCGTGTACATGTTCGCGCTCCTGTTGCAGCTGACGTTCTTCTCGCAGGTGAGGGTGGCCGGGGTTGCGCCGGAGCTGCCGGCGCTCGTAGCCATCCTGGCCGGCCTCTTCGCCGGCCCCCGGCGGGGTTCGGTGATCGCGTTCTGCGCCGGCCTGATGTGGGACATCTACCTGTCCACGCCGCTCGGCTTGGCCGCGGCCTCCTTCGTTGTGGTGGCCTACACGCTGGGCGGCATAACCGAGGACCTGTTCCACGACACGCGCCTCCAGACGCTGCTGCTGGTGTTCGTCGGCACGGCAGCCATGGTGACGGTCTACGCCCTGCTGGGCGCGGTGGTCGGCCAGCGCGGCCTGATCGACGACCGTCTGCCGCGGGTCGTGCTGATCGCATCCGGCTTGAATGCATTGCTCTCGCTGGTCGCCGCACCCGCGGTGCGATGGGCGGTCGCCAGTGGGCCCGCTCGGAGCCGGACGCGACGGCGTGAACCCCATGCTTCGCCGTTGAAGGGTCGCTGATGGCCTCCAACGGCGCCGACGTCGACGAGCGGCAGGGATTCCGGCTCTATGCGATCGGCATCGTGGCGGTGTGCCTGGTGGCCGCCCTGTTCGCTCGCCTGTGGTTCTTGCAGGTACTCGAGAGCGAGGAGCTGCAGGATGTGGCGGCCACCAACATCCTGCGAGTCGTGTACACGGAGGCGCCGAGGGGCCGCATCTTCGACGCCCAGGGCAGGATCCTCGTCGACAACCGCGTGGTCCAAGTGGTGACCGTCGACCGTTTGGAGTTCCGGGCCGCCCTGGACGAGTCCGAGCAGCGGGACGTTCTGCTCCAGCTGGCCGAGATTGTCAGCCGCTCGGGGCGCCTCACGAAGGTGCGCCACATCGAGGAGCGGCTCAGCAGCCTGGAGTACGGCCCCTTCGACCAGGTTCCCGTGGCGTTCGACATAGACCCCGACCTGCTCGTGTATCTCGGTGAGCGGCCGGACCTGTTCCCAGGGGTCTCGGTGGAGGAGCGCACTGTGCGCAGCTACCCGTACGGCGAGTTGGCCGCGCATCTGCTCGGCTACGTCGGTCCGCTCACCCAGTCGGAGTACCGGGCTCAGAGCGCGCAGATCGATCCCACCGATCCCTCTGCCAAGACGTACCAGCCCGGCGACGAGATCGGGAAGTCCGGCGTGGAGCGGATCTTCGAGAGCGAGCTGCGGGGAGTGCCCGGCGTGCGCGTCTTCGAGGTGAACCGGCTCGACGAGATTGTGAAGGTCCACGACGACAAGGGTCGTATGCCGATTCCCGGCAATGATGTGCATCTCACGATCGACCTGGACATTCAGAGTCTCGTCGAACGCGAGCTGCGCCGGGGTCTCGACGACGCCCGACGCCAGGAGCCGTTGCAGGAGCCTGACGCTCCGAGACCGCCCGACTTCGTGGCTTCGGCGGGGGCCGCGGTGGCGCTCGACCCCAGGGACGGCTCGGTCCTGGCCATGGCGTCGTTCCCCACCTACGATCCCCGCGAGTTCGTGAACGGCATCTCGCAGCGCCAGTTCAACGAGCTGACCGACGAGGCGAACTTCTCCCCGATCCTCAACCGGGCCATCCAGGGCCTCTATCCGCCCGGCTCGACGTTCAAGGTGGTCACGGCCTACGCCGCGCTCACCCAGGGGGTGATAGGCGCCGATGGCTCCTCGCTCATCGAGGCGGACGAGTTCTACCACGACACCGGGACGTACCGCTATCCCTTCTGCGTGGAGGAATCCGATACCTGCCTGTTCGAGAGCCCCTATTGCTGCGACCGCGGCGTCGATCTGAGAGACGCCATCACAGTGTCGAGCGACACGTACTTCTACCGGCTGGGAGGCGAGGGCTTCTTCCGGCGGCGGCAGCCACTCGACGAGGGCATTCAGGAGTCGGCCAGGGCGTTCGGACTTGGTTCCTACTCCGGGGTTCCGCTGCCTCACGAGCGCCCCGGAGTGGTGCCCGACAGGGAGTACTACGACTACCAGTTCGAGCAGGGCGTCTTCCTGCGCGGCGGCGACCAGTGGTTCGCAGGGGACACCATCAACCTGGCGATCGGCCAGGGCAACCTGCTGACCACGCCGCTGCAGGTTGCCAATGCCTACGCGGTCCTGGCCAGCGACGGGAAGCTCCACCAGCCGAACATCGCCACCAGGATCACCGACCGCAACGGACAGGTCCTCGAGGAGTTCGGTCCCCGGCTGTTGCGTGAGCTGGAATGGACTGCTGAGATCGCGACGCCTCTGCTCGACGGGATGAACGGTGTGACTGCCTACAACCTTCCGAGCAGCTCCGGCGGAGAGGCTCTGTTGCGGGGGACGGCCTACGAGGCCTTCAATCTTCCTGGAGAGGGAGGTGTCAACTTTCCGCTGGGCGCATGGCCGGTGGCGGGCAAGACGGGCACCGCGGAGAAGCAGGGACAGGCCGACTTCGCCTGGTTCGCGGCGTTCGGCCCGGCTACCTGGCCCGAACGCGGCTTCCGCCACGATCCCGAGGTGGTGGTGGCGATGGTGCTGGAGGAGGCCGGCTTCGGCGGTGACGTGGCCGCACCGGCGGTGGCGAGGGTTCTGCTACCGATCGCCACCCACACCGTTGACAGGGCCCGCACGGCCAGGGAAGTCGACGCCTGCTACGCGGAGGTCAAGCATCTGGCGTCGTTCCTGGAGGGTGTCCGCACCGGCGAGATCAAGGTCGACCACGACGGCGTGCCCATCTCCGAGACGCGACCCGAACTCTCGGAGGACTGCTCCGAGTTGGTAGGGGGCGAGGAGGCGGTGGAGCGGCGGGGACTGGACGCTCTGCTATGACCGCGACCACAACCACTACTGAACCGGCCCGCCGGAACGTCGCGCCCGATCCCTGGTGGCTGCTGGTCGACCCGTTCCTGATCCTGTCGGCCCTCGCCATCGCGGCGATGGGCTCGGTGCTGGTGTATTCGGCGACCAGGGGCGTCGTCGGTGACTTCACCGAGCCCAACAGCGACTTTCTCGAGCGTCAGGTGCTCTTCATCGTGATGGGCGTGGTCGTGGGAGCGACCGCGGCATTCGTGTCGCCCAAGCTCATGAGGAAGTTCTATCCGCTGGCCTTCGCGGCCATGATGGGCGCACTGTGGCTGGTGTTGCAGGTGGGTGTGGAGGTCAACGGCACGAAGGGCTGGTTCTCCCTCGGCACGTTCCGGATGCAGCCGTCGGAGCCCGGCAAGCTCGTGGTGATTATCGGGCTGGCGCTGCTGCTGTCGCCCCGGAAGGGCGAGGTCGGCCTGACGCGGGTGTTGCTGGGGCTGACTCTGGCCGCCGCGCCCATCGCCCTCCTCCTGCTTCAGCCCGACCTCGGGACCACGTTGGTTTATCTCGTGATCGCTCTGATCACGGTGATCGTGAGCGGGATCAAGGCTCGCTGGATCGCGCTGCTCGCGATCGTCGCGTTGGCAGGGACGGTCGGCGTGTACCGCTCCGATGCGCTGGCCGAGTACCAGGAAGCCCGCCTGCGCGTGTACCTGTTCGAGTCCGATGTCGCCGATGAGGCCGCCAGCTACGCCTTCAACGTGGAGCAGGCCCAGATAGCCATCGGCAATGGGGGGCTGCGGGGGCAGGGGCTGTTCCAGGGGACGCAGACCCGGTCGGATCTGGTGCCGCAGCAGCAGACCGACTTCATCTTCACCGTTGCCGGCGAGGAACTGGGCCTGCGGGGCGCGTCCCTGCTGCTGGGGCTGTTCGCCCTGCTGCTGTTTCGCGTCTGGCGAACGGCCCAGCTCGCCTTGACACAGTTCGAACGGATGATGTGCACCGGGATCTTCGCCATGCTGCTGTTCCAGACGTTCCAGTCGGTCGGCATGACCATGGGGATGATGCCGGTGACCGGCATTCCCCTCCCGCTGGTCAGCTACGGCGGTTCGTCGATGCTCACCACTATGGCGTCTCTCGGGCTCGTCGCCGGCGTGTACCGGCGCCGCCTCGACATCGAAGGGATGCTCAGCGCGCAGCAGTAGGCTGGAGCAGTGAGCAGTCTGTGGCATCGACTTGAACCGTTGTTGCCACAGGTGTCCAAACCGGCCCGCTATATCGGTGCCGAGGACGGGATGCGGGTCCCTCACCACGGTCCCGGCGTCGTGTCGTGGCTGCTCACCTACCCGGACACCTATGAGATAGGCCTGCCCAACCAGGGGCTGCAGATCCTCTACGAGATCCTCAACGAGCGCCCTGACGCGGCCGCCGAGCGGGCCTACGCGCCCTGGGGCGACCTCGAGGCTCTGATGAGGGCCGAGGGGCTGCCGCTGTTCTCGCTGGACACCCACCGTCCGGCCCCGCTGTTCGACGTGATCGCATTCAACCTCTCGGCCGAGCTCATCTACACCAACGTGCTGAACTGCATCGATCTGGCGGGTGTGGCCGTCCGGGCTGCCTCCAGGCACGACTCGGATCCGCTGATCGGCGCCGGGGGGCACTGCACCTACAATCCGGAGCCGCTGGCCGACTTCCTCGACTTCGCCGTGCTCGGCGACGGGGAGGAGGCAGTGGGCGACATAACGGCCGTGGTGGCTGACTGGAAGGCGTCCGGCCGGCCCGGAGGCCGCAGCGGGGTGCTGCGAGCGCTGGCCCGCGTGCCGGGCGTGTATGTGCCGTCGATGTACGAGGTCACTTACGACGGTGCCCGGCTAGTAGCCGTCGAGCCGCGGCACCCCGATGTGCCCGCCGTGGTCGAGAAGCGCACGGTGGCCGATCTGGCCGATTGGCCCTACCCCAAGCAGCAGCTCGTGCCGCTCACCGAGGTAGTGCACGACCGGCTCAACGTCGAGGTCTTCCGGGGCTGCACGCGTGGCTGCCGCTTCTGCCAGGCCGGGATGATCACCCGTCCCGTGCGTGAGCGTCCGGCCGAGCAGGTTCGCACCATGGTCGGCGAGGGCCTGCGGCGCACCGGCTACGACGAGGTCGCTCTCACCTCGCTGAGCACCGCCGACTTCAGCGGCATCGAGCGGGTCGTGGCCGACACCGTCAACGACGCGGGCTGCAGCCAGGTCTCGGTGTCCCTGCCCAGCCTGCGGGTCGATGCCTTCACCGTGGGCATCGCGGCTCAGATCCAGCGGGCGCGCCGGACTGGGCTGACCTTCGCGCCGGAGGCGGGCACCTGGCGCATGCGCCAGGTGATCAACAAGCTCATCACCAACGATGATCTCTACTCGGCAGTCGAGTCGGCCTACTCGCAGGGGTGGCGCCGGACGAAGCTCTACTTCCTGACCGGCCTGCCCACAGAGACCGACTCCGACACGCTCGCCATCGCCGAGCTGGCCCGCAACTGTGTTGCGCTGGGTCGGACCCACACCCGCTCACCGTCGGTCACCGTCTCGGTGGGCGGGTTCGTGCCCAAGCCCTTCACTCCATTCCAGTGGTTCGGCCAGAACACCGTGGTGGAGCTGCGCCGCAAGATCGGCCTGCTGCGCGACGACCTGCGCCGGGCCAGGGGCGTTCAGCTCAAGTGGCACGATCCCGCGGCCAGCCTGGCTGAGGGCTTGGCCAGCCGGGGAGACCGTCGCGTCGGAGCGGTGATCGAGCACGTCTGGCGTCACGGCGGCACGTTCCAGGAGTGGTCCGAACACTTCGACCTCGACCGTTGGCAGTCGGCTGCGGAGGCGTGCGGAGTCGACATCGACGCCTACGTCCACCGGCACCGCACCTTCGATGAGGTGCTGCCGTGGGACCACCTGTCCGCGGGGCTCCACAAGGACTTCCTGTGGCAGGACTGGCGCGATGCCCTCAATGAGGTCGGCCTCGAGGACTGCCGCTGGACGCCGTGCTACGACTGCGGAGCGTGCACCGGCTACGGCATCGAGCATGTCGTGGCGTCCGCCGTCCCTCCGGCGGGAGGAAGCCAGGGCACCGGCGTCGACCTCTCGCGCGGCGGCGAGATCCCGGTGCGCCTGCTCGAACGGTCGCCAGAGGCCGAGCGGATGGGGCGCGACCCCGCTACCGGCGCGAGCGAGGCCGTGGCCCGAGCGGCCCGTGAGCGAAGCGAACAAGAGCGGGAGACACCCCGTGTCGGCGAGAGCGACTCTCATGCGCCCGCGCGCCGTCAACCGGTGGGGGCGGCGAGATGACGGGGTCGCGCATCAGGCTCCGGTTCTCGAAGCACGGGAAGGTTCGCTTCACATCGCACCGCGATGTGGCCCGGATCTGGGAGCGGTCGCTGCGTCGCGCCGCGGTTCCCGTCGTCTACTCGGCCGGGTTCAGTCCCCGGCCGAGGATTGCATTCGGGCTGGCCCTCCCCACCGGATACAGCTCCGACGCTGAGTATCTCGACGCCGAGATTGATCCTGCGTGGATGGCCGGTATCGACAACGAGAGGCTCGTCGGCGCGCTTACCGCGTCGCTGCCGACGGGCATGACAGCGCTGGCCGCGGCCGGGATCGCCTCCGGCGAGCCGTCGCTCCAGCACGCGGTAACTAGCTGTACTTGGAGGATCGACGCAGCCGGCGCGGACGCCACCGAGGCGTCGGACGCCGTGTCGCGGGCCATGGATGGCAGCGAGCTGCTCGTGCAGCGCGAGCGCAAGGGGCGGGTCACCATCGACGACATCCGTCCCGCCGTCCATGCAGTCGAGGTGCAGGGGAACATCACAGACGGCGTGAGGCTCATAGCCGAGTTGGCCACGCAACCGCGGGCAGTGCGTCCCGCCGAGTTGCTGGCGAGCCTCCGTCCGCCGCTCAGCCTTCTGCGGGCGTGCCGTCTTCACCAATGGATCACAACCGACGCAGGAGAGCGCAGCGAACCGCTGGCGGTCTCCGAGCTGTCGGTCGTCGGAGCGGGAGTCGAGCCATGAGGGCCCCGTTCACGTACTCGAAGGAACACAATGACGAACGAACGCCAACCGGCGAGCGCCCCCCGCGCCGCCGACAAGAGAGAACAGGCCTCTAGGAAAGCGGGCGGCAAGGAGACCAAGGCCTCCGGCCCTCCTGCGGGCCGCAAGCCCCAACCGGCGAAGTCGGGCCAGCCGGCGGGCCGAAAGCCGCAGATAGGCGACACCCGGCCTGCACCGCCGACGTCCCCGAGCGCGCCCGGCTCCCGGGGATCTGGGGGCGGGCCGGGCTCCGGGGGCTCCCAGGGCGGGTCGGGCTCTGGCGGGCGGCGCCGCCGGCGCCGGCGCGGCGGCCGGGGCGGAGCGTCGAAGCCTCAGGCGGCCGCGGTGGTGGAGGCGGTCACCTACGACGAGCCGGTGGAGCTCGACGAGAAGAGCATGCGGGGGCGGCGGGGCCGTACCCGCAAGGGTCAGGCCGTGGGCCGCTACCTCATGTGCGTCCACGTCTCCGACCGGGCCACGCAGATAGCGGTGCTCGAGGGGCGTCGCCTAATCGAGTTCAGGGTGTCCCGCCCGGCCGACGACGTCAGCCAGATTCACGGCAACATCTACCTGGGTCGGGTTCAGAATGTCCTGCCGGGGATGGAGACCGCCTTCGTCGACATCGGAACGCCCAAGAACGCGGTGCTGTACCGGGGCGATGTCCAGTACGACCCGGAGGAGATCGAGTCGGGCGACGGCGCCCAGGCGAAGCCGCGGATCGAGGACCTGCTCCGGCCCAAGCAGTCGATCCTGTGCCAGGTCACCAAGAACCCCATCGGGGAGAAGGGGGCCCGCCTCACTCAGGACGTGTCGCTGGCGGGACGGTTCGTGGTCCTGGTGCCAAACTCGTCCGGCTTCGGGATATCGAAGCGGCTGCCCGACTCGGAGCGCAAGCGCCTGCGGTCGATCCTCGAGCGGGTCAAGCCCGAGGGCCACGGCCTCATCATGCGCACCGCGGCCGAGAAGGTCACCGCGGCCGAGATCGAGCGGGACGTGGCTCGTCTCGTGGGCCAGTGGAACGACATCTCCAAGCTGGCCAAGTCGTCCTCCGCGCCCGCGCTGCTGTACCGGGAGCCGGAGGCCCCGCTGCGCCTCATCCGCGAGGAGCTCAACTCCGACTACCGGGGCGTGATCATCGACGACCGGCAGCTCTACTCCGAGGTGTCGGGCTACGTCTCGTCCATCATCAGGCCGCTCGCCGACCGGGTGGAGCACTACAACACGAAGAAGGAGAAGCTGCCGCTCTTCGAGCGCTACTACGTCACCGAACAGCTCAAGAAGGCGCTCGAGCCCAAGGTGTGGCTGCCCTCGGGCGGCTCGCTCATCATCGAGCACACCGAGGCTCTCACCGTGGTGGATGTGAACACGGGCAAGAACGTGGGCAAGTCCAGCCTTGAGGAGACGGTCCTGGCCAACAACCTCGAGGCCGCCGACGAGCTGGCCCGCCAACTGCGGCTGCGCGACATCGGCGGGATCATCGTCGTGGACTTCGTCGACATGGAACTGGCCGCCAACCGGGCCCAGGTCACCAAGCGCTTCCGCGACGCGCTGGCCCGGGACAAGACTCGTACCCAGGTGCTGGACATCAGCGGCCTGGGGTTGATGGAGATGACTCGCAAACGCAGCGGCGAAGGCCTCCTCGAGTCGCTGTCGGACATCTGCGGGGACTGCTCCGGCCGCGGCTACCGGTTGCTGGCCGAGCTGATGGATTAGACCCCCTCGGAGGTACCCTCTGATGGCTATGTATGCAGTCGTTGAGACCGGCGGGAAGCAGTACCGCGTCGAGCAGGGTTCCACCATCGAGGTGGAGCGTGTCGCCGAGCCCGGCTCGGAGATCTCGCTGCGCCCCCTGCTGCTGGTGGACGGCGACGCGGTCCTGGCCACGCCGGACGACCTCGCCGGCACGAGCGTGACCGCGATAGTCGTCGACGAGCACCGCGGCCCCAAGATCCGCGGCTTCACCTACAAGTCCAAGAGCAACCAGCGGCGACGCTGGGGTCACCGCCAGACGCTGGCCACTCTCGAGATCACCGACATCCGGAAGGGCTGATTCGACATGTCCAAGACCAAGGGCGGGGGGTCCACCCGCAACGGCCGCGACTCGAACGCGCAGCGCCTCGGTGTGAAGGTTTACGACGGGGGCCGGGTCCTGGCCGGTGCGATCATCGTGCGCCAGCGCGGCACGAAGTTCCATCCCGGGACCAACGTGGGGCGAGGCGGCGACGACACCCTGTTCGCCAAGGCCGACGGCGTGGTGCGCTTCGGCTCCCGCCATGGCCGCAAGCTCGTCGAGGTCGTACCGACCGAAGTCTGAGGCCGGGGACGTCCGGCCGGCGGGTCCTGTCACGGGCGCGGCCTGGCGCCGCGGTGCGGCGCCATTCCTTGCCCCCGTGCCACCCCCCGGCCTTGCCGGTCGCTCCTCATAGCTGACCGAGGGGGTCATCCCTTCTGTCGTTCCTGTCGGGAAGCCTGCGCTTAGGCTTTAGGGGTGTCCGGGTTTGTTGATGAGTGCAACCTTCATGTCACCGCGGGTGATGGAGGGGCGGGGTGTGTCGCGTTCCGCCGGGAGGCTCACGTGTCCCGGGGCGGCCCTTCGGGCGGCGACGGCGGCCGCGGGGGAGACGTCTGGCTGGTGGCGGACCGCAACGTCGCCTCGCTGCTGGCCTTCCGTGATCACCCTCACCGCCGGGCCACCAACGGCAAGCACGGCTCCGGCAACAATCGCCACGGGGCCCGGGGCGACGATCTGGATGTGAAGGTCCCGGTCGGCACCGTGGTGCTGGACCACGGCGACCATTCACAGCTTGCGGACCTGTCGGCTCACGGCGAGCGCTGGCTGGCCGCCGGCGCCGGCGAGGGCGGCAGGGGAAACGCCCGGTTCCTCGCCAACCGGCGTCGCGCCCCCGCCTTCGCTGAGCAGGGCGAATTCGGCGAGCGTCGCTGGCTTCGCCTTGAGCTCAAGCTGCTGGCCGATGTGGCCATCGTCGGCTTCCCCAACGTCGGCAAGTCGACGTTCATCAGCCGGGTGTCGGCGGCCAAACCGAAGATCGCCGACTACCCGTTCACGACGCTGGAGCCCAACCTGGGCGTGGTCCGGCTCGACGACGAGTTCGAGATGGTGCTGGCCGACATCCCGGGCCTGATCGAGGGCGCCAGCGAGGGCCGCGGCCTCGGCCACCGCTTCCTGCGTCATGTGGAGCGGGCCCGGGTGCTGCTCGTGCTGATCGACCTGTGCGAACTGGCCGAGTGTCCGCCCGGTGATCAGCTGACCGTGCTGCTGCAGGAGCTCGGCCGGTACCGCCCCGAGCTGGCGGAGAGGCCGCGGCTGGTGGTGGGCAGCCGGGCCGACACCGCGCCCGGAGAATCGTTCGGCTCGGGGCCGGTCGGGCGCCTGTCGTCGGCTACCGGTGAGGGCGTGCCGGAAGTGCTCGGCGAGTTGAGCTGGATGGTGACCGAGGCCCGCACCAGCGAGCCGGTTCTCGAAGTTCCAGTCGTGCATCGACCTCTGGCGTCTGCGCAGGAGGTGACGGTCCGGCGCATCGACGCCCGCGTCTGGGCGGTGGAGGGACGGGCCGCGGCCCGGGCGGTGGCCCTGAGCGACCTCACCGATCCCGGCGCTCTGGCCTATGCCCAGGATCGGCTGCGCAGCCTCGGGGTGGAGCGCGTCCTGGCCCGGGCCGGCGCGGCCTACGGCGACGAGGTTCGCATCGGCGACTTCACGTTCACCTACCAGGATGACGCCGAGGCCGCCGTGAGCGGCACCGGCAGGTCCGACCGATGACCGCCGCCGACGACACGACGGTCGACGCCGGCACACGGGCCGCGGGCCGGACGATCGTGGCCAAGATCGGCACGTCGTCCATCACCGATGCCGCCGGCGCCGTCGACCGCGCCTGCATCGAGAAGTTCTGCTCCGAGGTGGCCGACCTCAGATCGCACGGCAACCGGGTGGTCGTAGTGACCAGCGGCGCCATCGCGGCCGGTCTGCCCGAGCTGGGCATGGGCGGCGACCGGCGACCGACGAGCATGGAGACGCTCCAGGCGGTGGCCACCGTCGGCCAGAGCGCGCTGATGGGCATGTACCGGGAGGTGTTCGCCCGTCTGGGTGTGGTGGCCGGCCAGGTGCTGCTGGTGCCGCTCGACTTCGTGATCCGCACCCAGTACGTGCACGCCTCGTCCACGCTGCGCAAGCTCCTTGACCTGGATGTCGTGCCCATCGTCAACGAGAACGATGCCGTGGCCGACGACGAGATCCGGTGGGGCGACAACGACCGCCTGGCCGCGCTGGTGGCCAACCTGGTCCAGGCCGACCTGCTCGTGCTGCTGACCGACACCGCGGGGGTGCTGACCGAGGATCCTCGCCGCAATTCGAGTGCTTCGCTCATCGAGGAGATCGTCGAGTTCGACCAGCATCTGGAGAGCCGCGCCGGCGGCGCCGGAACGCAGCGGGGCAGCGGTGGCATGGCGTCCAAGCTCACTGCGGCCCGGGTGGCATCGCTGTCGGGTGTGCCCACCGTCATCGCCGACGCCAAGCGGCCCGGCGTGCTGGCCGACGCCGCGGCCGGGGTTGCCGGGGTGGGGACGATCGTGCGGGCCTCGGCCCAGCGGCTGCCGGCCCGCAAACTGTGGATCGGCTTCGCGGTGGGCTCCCAGGGCGAGATCGCGGTGGACTCGGGAGCCCGGGCCGCGCTCGAGCGGGGGAAGTCGCTGCTGGCCATCGGGGTGAGGTCGGTGTCAGGCACCTTCGATGCCGGTGCTCCTGTGGAGGTGCGCGAGACGGGAGGCGCGGTGTTCGCCAAGGGCCTGGCCCGCCACAGCGGCGACGAGCTCCGCACCGCCGCCGGCCGCCGGCGTGAGGACCTGCCACCGGGCGCGCCCCACGTGGTGATCCACGCCAACGACCTGGTGGTGCTGCCCAACTCCTGATGGCTGAGGCGGTATTCGCCCAGCTTCAGTCCTCAGCGGGAGCTGGCGCTTCGGTGTCGGCTGACTCCACCACCGCAGCCTCCATGATCTCGTCCATCGCCGGTGCGGGCAGGCCCAGGTTCTCCCTTATCTGGTTGAGGCGAGCCTTTGCATCCTTGTTGCGAGCCGCCTCCTCGATCTCGAGCATGCTCACCTCGGGTCCTCCCTCAGCGAGCTCGGCCATTCCCTTGGCCTTGGCGTAACGGGCTTCGATCTTGTCCCGGATCTCGTTGAAGGTGGGCAATTCCTCTCCGACCGCCTCGGAGAGAGAGGTCATGGCCTCGTTCATCTGCTCCTGCATGCGAGCCTGGTCGATCTGACCGAGCAGCCTTTGCTGCTGTCTCAGCCTCTCTTGGAGGCTCAGCGAGTTCTGCGTCACGGCCGCCTTGGCCTCGTCTGATGCTTGCGATGTCTGCAGGTACAGGTCCTTGAGGCTCTCGATCTCCTGTTCGAGGGTGATCATCCGTCCTGCGAGCTGCTCGGCTGCGGAGTTGTATGACTTGGCCTTGGGCTGGTCCCCTTCTGAGACCGCCTCCTGGGCCATCATCAGGGCGCGGCGGGCGTTGACGTTGACTCGCTCCAGTTCCGAGATGGCCCGGTTGAGCCGCATCTCGGTCTGCTTCTGGTTGGCGATCACGTTCGCCGCTTGCTCCTTGAGCCGCTTGTGCTGCTCCCGGGCCTCGCGGATTGCCTGCTCCAGCTGGGTCTTGGGGTCGGCTGTCTCCTCCCAGCGGCCACCCAGCCGGGCCGTCAGATACTTCCAGCGGCGCTTGAGGAGTTTCCACATATCCACAACTGTACTTCCTCAGCGGCGGAGCGGGAGTCCAGCAACGCTCAATCCGACTGGTTGCGGCGTTGCCAGATGATCCTGCGGGCGGGCTGGAGCAGCAGGTGGGCCTCGGCGATGCCGCGCCGGTAGGCGACCACCGTGTACACGCCCACGGCGCACGCGGCCGCCATGGGGGCCGACAGGAGCAGGGGCCACCCGCCGATCAGGAGCTTGAGCGCGGCGGTCGCGGCGAAGGCCACCGCCGCGGCCGCCGTCGGAGCACCCAGAGCCGAGCGGACTGCCTCTTCGGTGCGGAGCCGCCGGGCGAGCAGAACGATCTCGATCCAGGCCGCGACGGCCGACCCCAGAGCCAGCCCGACTGCGCCCAGCCGCACCACATCGCCCAGCGCTCGCTCGGCTTCGGGCAAGGCCCATGCCAGTCCGATGCCCTCGGCGGCGCTGAGCAGCCGGTCACCGCTCACCACGACGCGGTCGAGGGGGAACATGACGACCATGCCGACCGCCGCGGCCACCGCCACGCGGACCGCCGCGATCCCGGCCGGGCCGGCCGTGTCCCCCCGGGCGTAGCAGACGTTCTGCAGCACCCGGCTCAGGCCGGTGGCCGGCAGTCCGAGCGCGTAGGCCCCCACCACGAACCACACCAGCACGGTGTCGGCCTCCGAGAACACGCCGCCCTGGAACAGCAGACCCACCACCAGGTCGCCGGCCGCGATGTACACCGCGGCGGCCAGCAGCATCCAGAAGGCGACCTTGCGCATGGCGGACCGGGAACGGGTGGCCAGCGCGACCGGATCGTCCGCCTGCCGCGACATCTCCGGCAGTTCGGCGGCGGCCACGCTCATGGCGAACAGGCTCACGGGAAGCATGTAGAGGATCTGGCCCCGGTACAGGGCCGCCATGGCGCCCGTGGCGAGCAGCGACGCCAGCACCAGGTCGACGTACGCCGACACCTGCACCACGCCGCGCCCCAGAACAGCGGGACCGAACCGGCGCCGGATCTCCCGCAGTCCGGCATGGCCCCGCATCCATCGCAGCCGCAGCCCCCGGGCCAGGCGCAAGGTGAGCGGCAGTTGCACCAGCAACTGGGCCAGCCCGCCACCGGCCACGCCCCAGGCCAGGGCCCGGGCCACCCCGTCGAGGTCGAAGGCCAGGATCCAGGCCACCACCAGCGCCCCGACCTGCACTGCGTTCCACAGAACCGGGGCCGCGTACGACACGAAGAAGCGCCGGTGGCTGTTGAGCACCCCGAGGCACCACGCCGACAGCACCGCGAACCCGGTGCCCAGCGCGGTGATGCGCACCAGCGAGACGGCCAGATCGAAACGGTCGTCCGTCAGCCCGGGTGCCAGCACGAACGTGATGGGACGAGCCAGCGTGACGATCAGGGCAACCGAGAGCCCCACAACGGTCATGAGCGCGGCGGCCACCGCTCCGGCCACCTGGCCGGGGTCGGTGCCGCTGTCCTCGTCGCGGGCACCCTCGTCGAGCAGCCGGCTGTACACGGGCACGAAACTGGCTGAGAGCACGCCCTCTCCGAGCAGGTTCTGGAGCATGTTCGGAATGCGCATCGCCACTGCGAAGGCGTCTCCGGCCGCGGTGTTTCCCAGCAGGCGGGAAGCGACCGTCTCGCGTCCCAGGCCGGCCAAGCGGCTGGCCGCAATTCCCAGTGCCACCATTACCGAGCCCGAAGCCCGGCGAGGCCGCTTCGGCTCACTCACTGCTATGGGATTCCATCACGCACGCCCGGAGCGAGGCTAGTCGCGCCGTCCCTATAGCCTGAGACGATGAGCAGCGCTGCAACCACCGTCATGCCGTCCGCCGCGCCCGCCACCGAGTCCGTACCCGCGCCCCCGCCGACGCCGGTAGCTGAGTTGGCTGCCCGGGCCAAGGCTGCTTCCAGGGCGATGGCCACGGCATCCACTGCGGTCAAGGACGCCGCCCTGCACGCGGCGGCCGACCTGCTGGTGACCCGAGCCGACCAGATCTGCGCGGCCAACGCCATCGACGTCGAGCGGGCCATCGCCGGCGGCACGCCGGCTCCGCTCGTCGACCGCCTCCGGCTGTCGAGCGCCCGGATCGACGCCATGGCCGGCGGGCTAAGGCAGATAGCGGCCCGGCCCGATCCGGTGGGCGAGGTGGCCGACGGCTGGGTGAGGCCCAACGGGCTGCGCATCGAGAGGCTGCGGGTTCCCCTGGGCGTGGTGGCCATCATCTACGAGAGCCGTCCCAACGTCACCTCGGATGCGGCCGGCCTCTGTCTCAAGTCGGGCAACGCCGCCTTCCTGCGGGGGTCGTCGTCGGCCATCCAGTCCAATCTGGCCATCGCGGCCGCCATCCGCGAGGCCATCTCGTCGGCCGGCCTGCCCGCCGACGGGCTCGTCCTGGTGGAGGACACCTCGCGGGCCGCGGCAGTGGAGTTCATGCAGCAGAACGACTACGTCGACTGCCTGATCCCCCGGGGCGGGCCGTCGCTGCTCGAGTCGGTGATCGAGCACGCCACCGTGCCTGTGGTCATCGACGGGGCGGGCAACTGCCACGCCTACGTGGACGCCTCTGCCGACCTCGACGCCGCCCTGAACATCGTCGTCAACGGCAAGACCCAGCGACCGGGGGTGTGCAACGCTCTGGAGTCGCTGGTGGTCCACTCCGCAGTGGCGGCAGAGTTCCTGCCCCGGGCTGCAGCCGCGCTGGTTGGCGTCGAGCTGCTCGGCGACCAGCGGGCCCGCCAGGCCGTGCCGTCGATGGGGGAGGCGACCGCCGCCGACCACGCCACCGAGTTCCTGGACCTGAAGATGTCGGTGAGGGTCGTGGACACTCTCGACGAGGCCATCGCCCATGTGAACGACAACGGATCAGGCCACTCCGAGACCATCATCACCTCTGATCTTGCGGCGGCCGACCGGTTCACCAAGCAGGTCGACGCCGCGGCGGTGCTCGTCAACGCCTCCACCCGATTCGTGGACGGCGAGGAGTTCGGGTTCGGGGCCGAGATCGGCATCAGCACCCAGAAGCTCCACGCTCGCGGCCCCATGGGGCTCGACCAGCTCACCACCCTCAAGTTCGTCGTGCGCGGCGAAGGCCACGTCCGCTGACCGGTCGCCATGTCGCATCGCTTCACTGACGTCGACGCGGTCCGACAGGACCTCCACAAGGTCGACTACCTCTGCGACTCCGGTCTGGCCGGGGTCGTCTACCTGGCCGACCGGCTCGACAAGCCCGTGCTCGTCGAGGGTCCGGCCGGAACCGGCAAGACCCAGCTGGCCAAGAGCGTGGCCGAGATGACGGGCAGCCGCCTGATCCGCCTGCAGTGCTATGAGGGCCTCGACGAGGCCAAGGCGCTGTACGAGTGGAACTACAAGAAGCAGCTGCTGCGGATCCAGACCGAGCGCGACGCGGACGTGGGCTGGGACGAGGTCTCAGACGACATCTTCTCCGACGAGTTCCTGCTGACCCGGCCCCTGCTGGAGGCCATCAGGGCCGTCGAGCCGATCGTGCTACTGATCGACGAGGTCGACCGGGTGGAGGTCGAGACCGAGGCCCTGCTGCTGGAGATCCTCAGCGAGTACCAGGTCTCGATCCCGGAGTTGGGCACCATGGAGGCGCTGCAGGTGCCGCTGGTGTTCCTGACCTCCAACAACACCCGCGAGCTGAGCGAGGCCCTCAAGCGGCGCTGCCTGTATCTCCACATCGACTACCCGACGATGGAGCGGGAGAAGGAGATCGTGCTGGCCAAGGTTCCCGACATAGCCGAGAACCTGGCCGACCAGGTGGCCCGGGTGGTCCGCTCCATCCGCCGGCTGGAACTGAAGAAGCCGCCGTCGGTGTCGGAGACCCTCGACTGGGCCCGCACGCTGGTCCTGCTGGGCGTGCAGCACATCGACGCCGACGTGGCGGCCGAGACAGTGAACATTCTGCTGAAGTACCAGAGCGACATCGCCAAGGCGAACAAGGAACTGGCGACCGTCGAAGGCATCGAGCCCTAACTCGGGTACCCGGCGGGTTGGGGGACTGGGCAATGGCCGCCACCGACACCGGCCTGCCCGAACTCCCGGTCGAGGCGGGGGACCCCCTCCTGGACCTTCTCAACGGCTTCATCGCTGAGCTGCGGGCTGTCGGCATTCCGGCCAGCCTCACCGAGAACCTCGATGCCATGGAAGCCGTGAAGCACGTCCCCATCACCGATCGCGAGACCTTCAAGTACGCCCTGGCGGCCACTCTGGTGAAGAACCAGGCCCACTGGAAGGCCTTCGAGACCGTCTTCGAGGTGTACTTCTCCCTGCGGGGCGCCCAGTACGAGATCGCCGCGGAGGATCTCGACGAGGCCGACGAGGCCGACGGCGAGATCCGGGCCGAGGGCGACCGGGGCTCCGGTGGTGACATGCTCAGCCCCGAGGAGCTGGCCGAGATGCTCTACCGGGCGCTGATGCGGGGCGACTCCGAGATGCTCCGCGCCGCGGCCCGCGAGGCGGTGCGCCGGTACGCGGGGATGGAGCCGGGCCGTCCCGTCGGAGGCACGTACTACCTGTACCGCACCCTGCGGAATCTCGACCTGGAAGGTGTGCTGGAGCGTCTCATGGACGCGGAACAGCACACCGAGGGCGACGTCGACGACTTCGACCTGCGCTTGAGACGCGACGAGTTCGAGCTGCGCATCGCCGAGCTCAAGCGCCAGATCGAGGCCGAGATCCGGCGACGGCTGGTGGCCGACCGGGGCGTCGAGGCCATGGCCAAGACCCTGCGCAAGCCGCTGCCGTCGGACATCGACTTCATGCACGCCTCCCGCGAGGAGATGGCCAGCCTGCGCAAGGCCATCTACCCGCTGACCCGCAAGCTGGCCGCCAGGCTGGTCCGCAAGCGCCGCCACGGACGGGCGGGACCGCTCGACTTCCGCTCGACCGTGCGGCATTCGCTGTCGTACGGGGGCGTGCCGGTGGAGCCGAAGTTCCGCCACCCGCGGCCCCACAAGCCCGACATCATGGTGGTGGCCGACGTGTCGGGCTCGGTGGCCGCCTTCGCCCGGTTCACGCTGCACCTGGTGTACGCCATCTCGAGCCAGTTCTCCAAGGTGCGCTCGTTCGTGTTCATCGACGGGCTCGACGAGGTGACCAGCTTCTTCGAGGGCACCGACGACATCGCGGAGGCGGTGCACCGGGTCAACACCGAGGCCGACGTGGTGTGGGTGGACGGCCACTCCGACTACGGCCACGCCCTCGGCGTGTTCTGGGACAACTACGCCGAAGACGTCGGTCCCCGCACCACGGTGCTGATCCTCGGCGACGCCCGCAACAACTACCACGCACCCGAGAGCTGGATCATCAAGGCCCTTCAGCAGAAGGCCCGCCACGTGTTCTGGCTCAACCCCGAGCCCCGCAGCTACTGGGACACCGGCGACTCGATCGTGGGGGAGTACGCCCCCCACTGCGACGGCGTGTTCGAGGTGCGCAACCTGCGACAGTTGGAAGCCTTCGTAGACCGCCTGGCCTAGAGGCCGAGCGAACAGGCGGGACAACGTGGCCCATACGGCGCGAGGCCGTGGCTCGAGCGGCCCGTGAGCGCAGCGAACAAGAGCGGGGACGACACCGCTTCGACGCGACAGGCTCTCACCGCTTGCTCCTAGCCTCGCGGCCCCGGGGCCGGCACCCGAAGTCACCGGCCGCACAGGGTGTGGTATGCTCACGCATATGCGAACAACCATAATCCTGCCTGATGCTCTGGGCGAACGGGCCAAGCGGGCTGCGGCAGAGCGCGGCTGCACGTTCACCGCCCTTGTCTCGGAGGGCCTGACCCTGGTGCTGCGCCGATCCGAGGAGCGCGAACCGCCCGCGGAGCTGCCCCGCTACGGCACCGGCGAGGGTCGTCTGCTCCTCGACCTCACTGACAGGGCGGCCGTGGCCGAGGCCCTGGACGCCGACGGGCTGCGATGATCCTTCCCGATGTCAACACCCTCGTCTACGCGTTCCACCGCGACTCGGTGGCGCACGACGGGTACGCCCGATGGCTCAACTCGGCGACGGCCGGCGCAGAGCCCGTATTGCTCGCCGATGTGGTGCTGACCGGTTTCCTGCGGATCGTCACCAACCGGAGGATCTTCACCGAGCCGGCGCCCGCAGCCGAGGCGCTGGCCTTCGTGGACGCACTGCGCGCCTCCCGTGCCGCTGTGGCGCTGCCGCCCACCGAGTCGGCCTGGCGCCAGTTCGCTCGTTTCCTCGACCGTGATCCGTACCTGGTCGGCAACCTCATTCCCGACGCTTGGATCGCCGCGTTGGCGGTGACCGCCGGAGCCCGGGTCGCCACCGCGGACTCCGGCTTCGCACGGTTCGACGGACTGTCCCACTTCGATCCTGCCCGACCGGCGTAGGCTGCGGCGCTGTGACCGGCGCGGGCTCATCCGATCTGTCAGGTCAGGGCATGCTGCTGGAGCCGGCGGTGATGAAGGCACTGCGGACACGCGGCTACTCCCCCCAGGATCGGGGCCGGATGTTCGAGCGGCTGCTGAAGGCCGCGTTCAAGGCCCATCCCGGCGAGTACGGCCCGCAGCGCTTCAAGGAGGTGTGGCTCTGGCAGGAGTGGCCCGAGCGGGAGCGGCTCGGGTACGGCGTCGACGTGGGCGTCGACCTGGTCGCGTCGTTGACCGAGGCGTGGGGCGGTGGCCTGTGCGCTGTCCAGGCGAAGCTGCACGACCCCGCCAAGATCGTCTCGAAGTCCGATGTGGACTCGTTCCTGTCGGCGTCCGGCACCGGATGGTGCCAGGCGCGGCTGCTGGTGGTGACCGCGCCGCTGGGGCCGAACGCGGCGCTGATGGTGAAGCAGGCGCAGCCCCGCTGCGAGGTGCTGGACGGCGCGCAGCTCGACGAGTGGCCTGTTGACTGGGCGGCGTTCCTCGACAAGCCGGAGGAGTTGCGGTTCGCGGCGGTGCGCCATGAGCCCATGCCTTATCAGGCCGAGGCGGTCGATGCGGTGGTGTCGGGGCTCGCGGAGCGCGACCGGGGCAAGTTGATCCTGCCGTGCGGTACCGGCAAGTCGGCGGTGGCGCTGTGGATCGCCGAGCAGATGGCGGGCGCCGGTGGCAGCGTGCTGTACCTGGTGCCGTCGATCGCGCTGATGGGCCAGACGATGCGCGAGTGGGCGGCCCAGCGCGACCCTCAGATCCCGCACCGCTACATCGGGGTGTGCTCAGACACCCGGGCCGGGCGCAACGACGAGGATGCCGACATCGCCGAGTTGGCGATGCCGGTCACCACCGACCCCGAGCGGGTGGCCGAAGCGCTGGCCGGCGCCGGGCCGGGCGCGATGACGGTGGTGTTCTGCACCTATCAGTCGCTGGAGGTGATCGAGCAGGCCCAGCAGACGGCCGCTGGCGACCCGAGGTCCGATCCCGGCGACCTCGATCAGCGGCAAGGCCCGCATGTGAAGCCGATGGTTGCTGGCGACGGCCGCGGCACGGCGCTGGCGGGCTTCGACCTGGCGCTGTGCGACGAGGCGCACCGCACCACCGGGGTGCATGAGGCCGAGGCGGGCAGCCACTTCACGCTCATCCACGACCCGGATCGCATCGCCGCGGCCAAGCGCCTGTACATGACGGCCACGCCGCGGGTGTACACCGACCGGGTGCGGGCCAGCGCGAGCGAGCAGAGCCGCGACTTCGACGTGTTCTCCATGGACGACGAGGCCGCCTACGGCCCGGAGCTGTACCGGATGAGCTTCGGCTCGGCCGTCGAGCAGGGCCATCTCAGCGACTACGAGGTGCTGGTGATCGCAGTGTCGGAGCTGCACGTTGCCAGCACCCTGGGCGCCGATGTGCTGAACCTGCCCGACGAGGCCGAATCGCTCGCGGGGGGGGGCGTGGACGAGGAGCGCGCGTCACGATGCGCGATGCCGTCAAGTTCGTGGGGTGCTGGGACGCGCTGGCCGACCCGAGCACCCGCTCCCCGCACGGCCGCACCACCGGCGCGGTGCCACCCAGCGGTCCGAGCGCCCGCCGGGCCATCGCGTTCACCAACACGATCAAGCGCTCGCAGCTCGTTGAGGGGCACTGGAACCGCATAGTCGCGGCCGTCGCCGGCGAGGAAGCCAACACGCATGCGGCGCGCGACCGGGCGGGCCGGCTCGCGCCGGGTTCAGGCGCCCGGGCCCCGACCGGCGCCGGGAGCCGTCAGGCTTCATCGCGCTCGGCCTTCGCAGCCGGCGCAGGAGAATCGCTCGACGAGCCAGGCAACATCGAGCCGTGGCATCCTCGGGGCACCGAGGGCGAGGCTGGCGCCCACGCCTCCCGGCCCGACCTGCTGGCGTTCGAGGTGCGCCACACCGACGGCAGCCGCAACGCGCTGCAGCGGGCCCAGGTTCTCGGCTGGCTGCGGGCCGGCGATCCCGACGACGGCTGCCGGATAGTCACCAACGCCAAGTGCCTCACCGAGGGCGTGGACGTGCCCGCGCTCGACGCGGTGTTGTTCCTGGAGCCCAAACGCTCCCAGATCGATGTGGTGCAGGCGGTGGGCCGGGTGATGCGCCGGGCCGAGGGCAAGTCGTGCGGCTATGTGGTGCTGCCGGTGGTGGTGCCCGCGGGGGCGCGCCTCGACGACGACGAGGTGCTGTCGGGCTCGGACTTCAAGGTCGTGTGGAGCGTGCTCAAGGCGCTGCGCTCCCACGACGAGCGCCTCGACGTGGCCATCAACACCGCCGACCTCACCGGCAGGCCGCCGATCACGATCCTCACCTCGGGGTTCTGCGACCGCTGCGGCGAGGCCGGCTGCGAGGGCGGCTGCGACACCGCCGACGCTTCCCGCATCGGCGTGCAGGGCCGGTTGCCGCTGCACGACGCGGTGGCCTCCAAGGTGGTGGAGCAGTGCGGCGACCGCCAGTACTGGCACCGCTGGGGCGCCGAGGTGGCCCGCATCACCGGCGCAATCGCGACGCGGGCCCGCTCCGCTTTGCGGACGATCCCTGGGCTGGCCGACGCGTTCGAGACCTTCGAGGCCGACATGGCCGCCACCGTCGGGCGTCCGCTGCCGCAGGCCGAGCTGGTGGCCATGCTGGCCCAGCATGTGGTGACGATCCCGGTGTTCGATGCACTGTTCGCCGAAAGCGGCTTCGCCGACCGCAACCCGATCTCCAAGGCGCTCAACGAGCTGCTCGGCACGTTCAAGGCTCAGGACGTGCTGCTCGCCGACGAGACCCGAGGCCTGGAGCGCTTCTACGCCAGCGTGGCGGAGCGGCTGTCGGGCGCGGCCGACTCCGACACCCGCATCAAGGTGATGCTGGACGTGTACGAGCAGTTCTTCGCCGCGGCGATGCCCTCGGAGACCAAGCGCCTCGGGATCGTGTACACCCCGGTGGAGCTGGTGGACTTCATCCTGCGCTCGGCCGACGCCGTGGCCCGAGCCGAGTTCGGCCGGGGCTTGAGCGATCCGGGCGTGAACATCCTCGACCCGTTCACCGGCACCGGCACCTTCGTCAACCGGCTGCTGACCCAGCGCGGCTCGCACGGCGAGTACCTGGTCCGCGACGGGGATCTGGATCGCAAGTTCCACGTCGCCGCCCGCGGGTTGGCGGGCTCGGCTGCGACGGAGATCCACGCCAACGAGGTGGTGCTGCTGGCCTACTACCTGGCTGCGCTCAAGATCGAGGAGGGCTACCGAGACCGCACCGGCGGCTATGAGCCCTTCGAGGGGATCGTGCTCACCGACACGTTCCACCTCTCCGGCGACGGTCGCCTGCCCGGAACCGGCGCCATCGCCGACAACAGCAGCCGGGCCAAGGCTCAGAACGAGCTGCCCATCCAGGTGATCGTGGCCAACCCGCCCTGGTCGGCGGGCCAGAAGTCAGCGGGCGACGACAACCCCAACATCGAGTACCCCCACATCGAGCAGCGAGTCCGAGACACCTACGGCCGCCGCCACAAGCAAGTAACCGGACGAGGCGCCGGCAAATCGGCCGGGAACCTATACGTCCAAGCGATCAGATGGGCTTCCGACAGGTTGAGCGGTCCTACAGGTGACGTGATGCGCCCGGGAATTGTCGCTCTCGTGCATCCGAATTCTCTGGCTAACGCTCCGTCGCTGGCCGGGATGCGGGCCGCGCTGAGAGACGAATTCACGAGCATCTACGTGGTCAATCTGCTGGGCGATGCCATGAAGTCCGATGAAGAGCGGGCAAGGGAGGGTCAGGTCATCTTCGGTATCGAGATCCGCGAGAAGTCAGAAGTGCGGAAAGGCACCGGCTCTCGCAACGGTGTACAGATCACCGTGCTGGTGCGCAATCCCGACAAGGCCCTGGATCAGCCCGCCGTGCTGCGCTACGCCGAGGTTCCCGAGTATTCGACGCTCAAGCAGAAGTTCGACTGGTTGGCCGAACTCGGCGATGTGACCAGCGACCACTTCAACACCGTCGAACCGAACGATGCCCACGACTGGGTCAACATCACCGACGGCAGCTTCGGGGACTTGATGCCCGTCTGCGAGTTAGGGCGGTCGGGTCGCACCGGAGCGACCGTCGTCTCCGACCACGCTCTCGGCATCGCCACCAACTGCGATGTGTACGTGTACTCCTTCTCCCGCGACGGCCTCATCGCCCGGATGCGCCGCCTGATCGGCGCCTACGACGACGCCCTCGAACTGGTGGAGGCGGGCTGCACCGTGGAGGAGTGCACCGGCAACGACGAACTCGACCGGATCAAGTGGACCGGCACCCTCAAGCAGTCGCTGCGACGACGCGAGGAGATCGTCTTCGACGAGTCCCGCATCCGCGAAGTCCTGTACCGGCCCTTCACCAAACTCTGGCTCTACGAGGACGACCGCATCCTCTCATCGGTCAAGACCATCTCAGCCATGTTCCCGAATGAACCGAGAGAGAGAGAGAGTACACCTTCCGATGCAGAACAATCGAGGACTCAGCGCGGTCCTCGCCGCAGCATGCATCGTCGACCTCAACTTCCTCGGACCCAACCAGGGGGGATGCCGGGCGATCCCCAGGAGGCGGCGATCCTGATGTCGAGTCCGTCGAACCGGACCGTGTTCTCAGTGCTCGCGACGATGACTCTGCCGGATCTGCACACGCTGGATCCGGCCTGCCGAGCGACCCGCCGGCATCAGCCATGACCGACCGGGGGGGGGTCTGCTGGTCTCGTCGCCCAACAACCGAGCGATCTTCGCCGCTCTGGCCACGGCCGTTCCCGCCGACCTCAGCGCCTCGGGAACCAACCAGCCCACCCGGGCGGTGCCCCGAAGGAGGCCATCTTGATCTCGGGAACGTCCAACATGACCTTCCAGGCCCTCGCCGCGGCCACCATCCCGGACCTGGCCAACATCAACGGCTCGCGCCAGACCCGGGCGCTCCACCGCAGGAGGCGATCATGATCGCCGGACCGTCCAACATGGCGATCTTCGGCGCGCTGGCTGCCGCCGCCCTGCCCGACCTGCACCTGATGGCCCCCGGCCAGCAGTCCCGCACCCTGCCAAGGACTTGACACGCAGAATGAGTCGGCTCTCCCGCTGGCACCTGGTGCGTCTGATACTGTGAATGAATTATAAGCTGCGAGAATGCATGTCGCAGCATCTGCCTATCGTCACCGAGTGGCCCGTGATGACATCGCCCACTGCTGGGAGCATGGGATGGCCTTCTTCGACCTTCCCGACGAGCGCGAGCTGGCCAGAGGCATCTGCATCGGTCCCGACCGCGCCGGCAACCTTCTGGAGGTGCTCTACTTGAAGCTGCCGGAGTACGATCTGATCATCCACGCGATGCCGCTGAGGCGTTCCTTCAGTGCATTGCTGAGAGGAGCGTGACCATGCCCACCGATGCCGAGGCGGCAGCCAGAGCCACCGCCAAGGAGGACGAGTTCGCTGGGATCGCCGAAGACTTTGAGCGCAGGGAGTTCAGCGACGACGAGTTGGACGCGATCCGCAAGACTCGCCGCACCACGCCGCACTAGTGTCCTGTATGGGGAATTCGTTGTAGATATGAGGACATGGTCTCGAATATCTGGTCGGCGGTCTTGTGCCACACGAAGGGGCGGGGGTTCTGGTTCCAGTTGTCGGTCCAGGCGTTGATGGATGCCTTGAGGTCGC
>JAJEJB010000042.1 GCA_022828135.1 Acidimicrobiia bacterium
GAGTTCCAGGTGAACTTGGTGTTCGTGTCGCCCTACGGGGCCGTCCCCATCGCCAACCGCAGAGCCATCATCACCATCACCGACAACGACTGACGCTCGAGCGCGTATAGTCGCGGGCAACAACAAGAGCCGGGGAGCTCGGGACAGCCGGGCTGAGAGGGCATCCGCGCCATTCGCAGCGGTGTCGACCCGCCGACCTGATCTGGGTAATGCCAGCGGAGGAAGACCCCATGGATCACCAACCCCCACCAAGTCCCGCCCATACCGGCGCGCCCCGGCGAGCCAACCGTCGAAAGACTCGGGGGTCGTTCGGCCTGGTCGCCGTGGCCGCAGTCGCCATGGTCGCGGCAGCCTGCAGCGGCGACCGCGCCGGGGACTCCGACGACCTCGCGGGCACCACCGTGACGCTGCTCACCCACGACTCGTTCTACGTCTCGCCCGAGACCTTCGAGGCGTTCACCGCGGCCACCGGCATCGAGGTGGAGCAGCTCGCCTCCGGCGACGCCGGCGCGCTGGTGGCCCAGGCCTGCCTCACCGCGGGCGAGCCGCTGGGCGATGTGCTGTTCGGGATCGACAACACGTTCTTGCAGCGCGGTCTCGACTGCGCCATGTTCGAGCCGCACACTTCCCCCGGCCTCGCCGGGGTGCCCGAGCGTTTCGTGCTCGATCCCGAGCACCGGGTCACGCCGGTCGACTTCGGCGACGTGTGCCTCAACTATTGGGTCGACGCCTTCGACGGCTCGCCGCCGCCCCCGTCGTCCCTCGACGATCTGACCGACCCGGCTTACGAGGGAATGCTCGTCGTGCAGAGCCCCGAGACCTCGTCGCCGGGCCTGGCCTTCCTGCTGGCCACCATCGCCCGCTACGGCGACGGCTGGGAGGACTACTGGGCCGCGCTGCGGGACAACGGCGTGTCGGTCACCGCCGGCTGGGAGGACGCCTACTACGGCGAGTTCACCGCGGGCGGCGGCGACCGCCCGATCGTGGTGTCGTATGCGTCGAGCCCGCCCGCGGAGGTCATCTTCGCTGATCCGCCCGTCGACGAGCCCCCCACCGGCGTCGTCACCGCCAGCTGCTACCGCCAGATCGAGTTCGCCGGCGTGCTCGCGGGCACCGACAACCCCGCAGGGGCCCGGGCCCTGGTCGACTTCATGCTAACCGACACGTTCCAGAACGATGTGCCGCTCAACATGTTCGTGTTCCCGGTCGCGGCGGATGCCACCCTGCCGCCGGAGTTCGTGGTCCACGCCGAGATCGCGGCCGACCCGTTCATGTTGGACCCGGCCGAGATCGAGGCCCAGCGCGACGCCTGGACCGACCGCTGGGTGGAGATAGTCCTGCGCTGATCCGCCCCGTCCAAAAAAGCCGCACCTGCTCGGAGGCTGCGACCTTGGCGGCCCCGGTCCGGGTCGTGCGGGGTGCCGCGGCCGCGCTGCCTGCGGTGGCGGTGGCCGCCTTCATGGTGCTGTTCTTTGCCTGGCCCATTGCCGGGGTGATCGCACGAGGCTTCGGCGGGACCAGTCCGGCCGGGCTGCTGGGCGAAGTGCTCGGCTCTGGTTCGCATCGCTCGGTGATCTGGTTCACCGCCTGGCAGGCGGCCGTGTCCACTGCCCTCACCGTGGCGGTGGCGCTGCCAGCGGCGGCAGCCATGGCCCGGCTGCGTTTCCGGGGTCAGCGGCTGATGAGGGCGTTGGCGACGGTGCCGTTCGTGCTGCCCACCGTGGTGGTGGCCGCCGCCTTCGAGGGCCTGTTCGCCCGGTTCGGCCTCGCCGGCGGCGGAGTGAACCTGCGCCACACGGTGTGGGCCATCCTGGCGGCCCACGTGTTCTTCAACTACGCCGTGGTGCTGCGAACGGTCGGCGCCCACTGGGCCAACCTCGACGCCCGGGTGGAGGATCAGGCCCGAGTGCTGGGCGCCTCGCGGATCGCGGTCTTCCGCCGCGTCGTGCTGCCCCGACTGGCGCCGTCGGTGGCGGCGACCTCGGCCATCGTCTATTTGTTCTCGTTCACGTCGTTCGGGGTGGTGCTGATACTGGGAGGACCGGCCCGGGCCACCATCGAGACCGAGATCTACCGCTACGCAGTGGTCCGGCTCGACCTCGAGACGGCCGCGGCCCTGGCCGTGGTGCAGTTGGCCGCGGTGATTGCGCTCGTGGCGGTGTCGAACGCGCTCGAGCGGCGGCGGGCCACCGTCGAGCCCGCCTCCTCGCCGGCGGCCGCGCCCCGGCGCAGGGGCCCCGGCCTGATCGCCAACCTGACGGTGATGGCGCTGATCCTGGGCCTGCCGCTGGCGGTGCTGGTGGAGAGATCGCTCGCGGCCGGCCGCAGCGGCGGCTACACGATTCGCAACTACACAGCCATGGCCGAGCGTGTCAGCCTGTTGCCGGACACGGCTCTGGCCGCCCTGCGAAACTCGCTCGCCTTCGCGCTTCCCGCCGCCGCGCTGGCGCTGCTGGTGGGTGGGGCGGCCGCGCTGGTGGTGCTGCGTTCGGACTCCCGAGGCGCCCTCTTGGGCCGAGCCTTCGACATTGGGCTGACCCTCCCGCTGGGCGTCTCGGCGGTCACCATCGGACTGGGGTTCCTGTTGGTGCTCGACCGCCCGCCCGTCGACATACGCACCTCGGTGATCGTGGTGCCCATCGCCCATGCCCTAGTGGGGATTCCCTTCGTGGTGCGAACCCTGGTGCCGATGCTGCGCACCGTGAATCCTCGGGCTCGGGAGGCTGCGGCGGTGCTCGGCGCCCCGCCCCGGCGGGTGCGCCGCGAGGTGGACCTGCGGATCGCGGCCCGCGGCGTCGCAGTCGGCGCCGGGTTCGCCTTCGCGGTGTCGCTGGGCGAGTTCGGAGCGACATCGTTCATTCCCCGCCGCCCCGAGACGCTCACCGCCCCGCTGGCCCTCTTCAGGCTGCTGGGCACCCCGGGGGACGCCCTTCGGGGCCAGGCCATGGCGCTGGCGGTCTCGCTCATGGTGCTCACCGCTGTGGCAGTCTTCGTCATGGACCTTTGGGGCGACGCACGCAGGGGGGCCTTCTAGATGCTGACGGTGAGGGGCGCGACGGTCTCGTTCGGCCGGGTCAGGGCTCTCGACGGAGTGGACCTGGAGGTAGCAACGGGCGAGGTTGTCGCCATCCTGGGCCCGAGCGGGTGCGGCAAGAGCACGCTGCTGCGGGCTGTGGCCGGGCTACAGCCCCTCGACTCGGGCGAGGTTCATTGGGACGGCGAGGACCTGGCCGGGCTGCCCGTGCATCGCCGCGACTTCGGGCTGATGTTCCAGGAGCACGCGCTGTTCTCGCACCGGGACGTGGCCGCCAACGTGGCCTTCGGTCTGCGGATGCAGAAGATGGACTCCGCCGGCCGGAGCCGGCGAGTGCGCGAGGTGCTGGGCCTGGTGGGGCTGGCCGGCTACCAGGAGCGGACGATCGCCACGCTGTCGGGCGGCGAGGCCCAACGGGTGGCGCTGGCCCGCTCACTGGCGCCCGAGCCCCGCCTGCTGATGCTCGACGAGCCTCTCGGCTCGCTGGACCGACCCCGCCGCGAGGAGCTCACGGAGGAGCTCAGGGTCCTGCTCCGTCGCATCGGCGTCACCGTCCTGCATGTCACCCACGACCACGACGAGGCCTTCGCGGTGGCCGACCGAGTGGCGGTCATGCAGTCGGGCCGCATCGCCAGGATCGGCACCCCTGCAGACATCTGGCACGATCCCCGCCACGCCGCCGTGGCCCGCTTCCTCGGCCACGCCAACGTCGTGGAGGTGGGGGAGGGCGGAGCGGTGCCGTGGGGCCGCTTGAGCGTGTCCCCCGGTCTGGCCGTGCTGCGATCCGACGCCTTCAGCCGCGTGGACGGTTCGCCTCTGGATGCTGCCGACACCGTCGCCGGAACCGTGACCGACGCCCGCTTCCGGGGCGACCGATTCGAGCTGAGGTTGCGCACCGACCCCGGAGAGGTCGATCTCCTCGTGCGAGATCCCCGTCCAGCGGCCACCGGCGACCGGCTTGGCTACATCATCGATCCGGCCCGGATCGCACGCCTCGACTCGGACCGTTCCTAGCAGCCTCCGTCCGGAATTGGCAGCGATGAGCGCCAAAAACGGCCTTGAGCGCTGCCAATTCGCGCCAGAGCACCGGTGGATGACAGCGCTCAGGCGGCAGGGCGGGGGCGAGCCAGGCGGGCCGTGATCCAGGCGCCCGCAGCGGCGGCCACCAGCACGAGGGCGGCGATGCCGGAGTAGTGGCTCAGTGACTGGAAGCCGAGGAGTTCGACCAGGGCTCCGGACGACATGCCGCCCACCGCGCCTCCCGTGATCATGACGAAGTCGGCGCCGCCCTGAACCTCCACCCTCTGGCGCACCGGGAACGAGTTCGTGAGCAGCGCGCTGCCCGCGATGAGCCCGCAACTCCAGCCGATTCCGATCAGCGTCAGACCGCTGAACAGCCCGGCGCTGTGCTCGGGGTCCGTATGGCCGGCCAACTCCGCGCCCAGGAACAGGATCAGACCGCCGAGGGTGATTACCGTATGGGTGCCCAGGCGGTCTACGAGCCATCCCACGATCGGTGAGAAGGCGTACATCCCGACGATGTGGAGCGATATGACCTGGCCGATCACCGCGAGGTCCTGATCCCCGCTCGTCATGTGAAGCGGCGTCGCAGTCATGACGGCCACCATGACCATCTGCCCCACCAGCATGGCCAGCAGGGCGAGACGGGCCGCGGGCACGGCCGCGATCCGCCGGATCACGGTCGCGGGCGATGCCGGTCGGGGCGCCGCCGCCCCGATCGTGCCCAGCACTTCCAATGGATCGGGGCGCAACCAGGTCTGCGTGATCGCCAGTCCGGCCAGGAACATCGCCGAGCTCAGCACATAAGGGCCGGCCAGCTCGGGCAGGCCGATGAACTGGGCGAAGTCGGCGACCGGCCCCAGCGCGATCGTCGGTCCCGCGGCCGCGCCGAAGGTGGAGGCCCACACCAGCATCCCGATGGCGCGGGCCCGGCGGTCCTCGGGAGCGAGATCGGCCACCGCGTAGCGGGCGGCCAGATTGGTGGCCTGGCCCACGCCCACCCCGATGATGCCCAGCACCACCAACAGATACAGGTTCAACACTGCCGCTATGAGGGCGGCGATCGCTCCGGCTGCGCCCAGCGCCCATCCCACGACCAGGCCCTGGCGCCGGCCCAGGCGGGCCATGCGGCGGGACAGGGGAACGGCCGCCGCCATGCTGCCGAGCGACATGGAGCCGGCGGCCAGTGTGGCCAGCGTCTCGCTGCCGGTGATCTCCTCGGCGAGAACTGCCGAGGCCGCGAACGACGCTCCCATGGCCATGGTGGTGGGAACCACCGAGGCCATGGTGGTTGCAATCGTGCGGCGCTGGACCCTGACGCGGTCGTGGGTCTGGGCCGAGGTCTCAGCCGTCATCGCGCCCCGCTGTCGCCGGTCTTGACCATCAGCCGACGCTATCGCCCGCCCGGACCGTCAGATAGTTTGGCGTGCGCATGGACGTCGGCTTCATCGGACTGGGCAATATCGGCGGGCCCTGCGCCAAACACCTCCTCGACGCAGGACACCGAGTGACGGTGTTCGACGTCGACGAGGCCGCCGCCGGCCGGCTGGCGAGCGTCGGTGCCCGCAGTGCGGGGTCGGCGGCCGAGGTCGCGGCAGCCAGTGAGGCGGTGATGCTGTCACTCCCGACCCCCGAGGCCTCCGAGGCTGTCGTGGCCGGCTACGGCGGAGTGCTGGCCGCGGGTCGCTCGGGCCTGGTCGTCGTGGACCTCTCCACCAACTCGGTGGGAACGTCCCGGAGCCTGTCCGAGATGTGCCGGCAGGCCGGTGTCGTCTACATCGACTGCCCCGTGTCCGGTGGCGCCTGGGCGGCCGAGAGGGGTGATCTCGCCCTTATGCCGTCGGGCCACGAGGCTGCTTTCGATCGGGTTCGTGAGGTGCTGGTGTGCTTCGGCAAGGACGACACGAAATGGCTGGGACCGTCAGGAACGGGCACCCTCATCAAGCTCATCAACAACCAGATATTCCTGGTGGCCACCCAGGTCTTCGGTGAGGGATACCTTCTGGCGGCCAAGGCAGGGCTGGACACCGGTCGATTCCTCGAGATGCTCAGGGCCAGTTCGGCAGGCATGTGCATGCCCCTGGCCGACATGATCGTCAAGCGGCAGTGGGAGTCGTCCAGCTACGACCTGTCCCTGGCCGAGAAGGACCTCCGTCTGGCGCTTGAATCGGCCGCGGAGATCGGAACGCCGCTGCCCCTCACCAGAGCGGCTCATGATGTGCTGGCCCGCTCGGTCGAAGCGGGTCTGGGCGCCAAGTTCTTCCTCGGTGCCATGGAGACCCTGGAGGCTGAGGCGGGCTTCACCGCTCCGGTCCCGCCCCCGGGGGACGCGCCATGACCCAGCTTCAGCTTCGGGTCCCGGACTTGAGCAGCTACGAGACGTTCGTGAACGGCTTCCCCCACGAAGCCTTCGTGCAGTTGCGCGAGCACGCGCCGGTGTGGTGGCACGAACCCACCGACCGAACCCCCGACGGCGAGGGCTTCTGGTGCGTGAGCACCCACGAACTCGTGGTGGAGGTGTTCCGGACACCCAGGGTCTACTCGTCCCACACCGGCGGCGGCCGGCCCTACGGCGGCACCATGATCAACGACATGGAGATGAGCGGGAAGCTCCTCAACATGATGGACGACCCCCGCCACCAGCGCATCCGCCAGCTCGTCAGCAAGGGGTTCACTCCCAAGCGGATCACTCGCCTGCGAGCCGATCTCGAGGCCATCACCACCAGGACCCTCGACTCGGTGGCGCCGGAACCCGGCCGACGGGGAAGCTGCGACTTGGTGACCGACGTGGCCGCCGAGCTGCCGCTGCAGGCCATCTGCCTGCTGTTGGGCGCCCCCGGCGAGGATCGCCACGCGCTGTGCGAGTGGGTCGACATCGCGTCGTCGGACTTCAGCGACGAGGTTCCGTCGTCGGTGCGGGCGCAGGCCAGCGCCAACCTGTTCCAGTACGGCCAGCGGCTGATCCAGGACCGAACCGCCCACCCCCGGGACGACCTGCTGTCGGTGGTGATCCACGGGGAGCTGCCCGACCAGCGCCCACCCCGCCTCGACGAGACCGAAGTGGCCATGTTCTGGAGCCTGCTGTTCACCGCCGGCGCGGAGACCACCCGCAAGGCGATCGCCACCGGCATCTGGGAACTCTCGAAGTCGCCCGAACAGTTCGAGGCTCTCCGAGCCGACCGGTCCCTGATGCCGGCGGCTGTCGAGGAGATCGTCCGCTGGACGACGCCGTCGGTCTACAAGCGCCGCACCGCCACCAGAGACGCCGTCCTGGGAGGGCAGGAGATCCGCGCCGGCGACAAGGTTGTGGTGTGGGAGATGTCGGCCAACCGGGACGAGGCGATCTTCGACGCACCGTTCGAGTTCCGCATCGACCGGGCCCCGAACAACCATGTCGGGTTCGGGCACGGGCCCCACTTCTGCCTCGGGGCCAACCTTGCCCGGCTGGAGGTCGACGTGATGCTCAACGCCGTCCTCGATCGCTGGCGGGACATCGAGGCCACCGGCGAGCCCACCTACACCCGCACCAACCGGCTGTCGGGACTGCGGACCCTGCCCATCGCCTTCACCGACATCGCGCGAGCGGCCGGGTAGACATCAGCGGATGAGCACAGCCCGCAACGGCGAGATCGAGATCGTCTACGAGACCTTCGGCATGGACGGAGACCCTGCGCTGATACTGCTCCACGGCCTCGGTTCGAGCATGCTCGTGTGGCCGGAGGAGATGTGCGCCGGCTTCGTTGATCGCGGCTTCTTCGTTCTGCGCATGGACCACCGCGACTCGGGGCTGTCCACGGTGCTGCCCGACGGCGCCCGCTACACCCTCGAAGACATGGCCGGCGATGCGGTCGCGGTGCTCGACGCGGCCGGCTGCGGTCGGGCCATCGTATGCGGCTACTCGCTCGGGGGAATGGTGGCGCAGGCCGCGGCTGCGGCCTGCGGTGAGCGGGTGGCCGGCCTGGTCTCCATCTCCTCGCATACCGGAGAGCCGGGTGTCGGCGACCCCACTCCGGAGGCCCTGGCGGCGCTGAAGGCGCCCCCCGCGGCCACGGTTGAGGCCCAGATCGAGTCCGATCTGGCCGGCTACCGGATCTGGTCAAGTCCCGATTGGCGCAACGAGCAGGCCGAGCGGGAGTACTTGGAGCGCAGCTACCGGCGGGCGTGGCATCCCGGCGCGTCCGAGCGCCAGTTCAAGGCCGCGGCCCGAAGCGGCAGCCGGGCCGACGCGCTGCGAAGCCTCGATGTTCCCACCTTGGTGATTCACGGAAGTGCCGATCCGCTGATCACGCCCGACGCAGGCCGCCGCACCGCCGAGCTGGTGCCGGGCGCCGAGTACGTGGAGATCGAGGGAATGGGCCACGATCTGCCGCCCCAGGTGTGGGCTCCGATGATCAGCGCCGTCACCGCCTTGTCGGCCCGCATCGCTTGGTAGGTGACAGAGGAAGGAGACTCCCATGGGGCCGTTGACAGGAATCCGGGTGATCGAGATCGCCGGCATCGGGCCGGGCCCGTTCTGCGCCATGATGCTGGCCGACATGGGCGCGGATGTCGTTCGGGTCGATCGGGCCTCCGCAGTGCGCGGCGGCGATCCCGATCACCCGCCGCGGGACCTTCTCAACCGGGGCAGGCGCTCAGTCGGCATCGACCTCAAGTCTCCCGAGGGGGTCGAGACCGTGCTGTCGCTCGTGGAGGGTGCCGACGGGCTGCTCGAGGGGTTCCGGCCCGGCGTGGCCGAGCGGCTCGGGATCGGGCCCGAGGACTGCCTAGCCCGCAACCAGCGCCTGGTCTACGGCCGGATGACGGGGTGGGGCCAGGACGGCCCCTACGCCTTGGCCGCCGGCCACGATCTGAACTACATCGCGCTGGCCGGCGCACTGCACGGCATCGGCCGGCAGGGCGAGGCCCCGGTGCCGCCCCTGAACCTGGTGGGCGACTTCGGGGGCGGCGGCATGTACCTCGCCTACGGGATGGTGTGCGCGATGCTCGAAGCGCGGGCCTCGGGCCGGGGCCAGGTTGTGGACGCGGCCATGGTGGACGGGGCCGCCTCGCTGATGACCGCCTTCTTCGGTATGGCCGGCTCGGGCTTCTGGAGTGACGAGCGGGGCACCAACATGCTCGACACCGGCGCCCACTTCTACAACGTCTACGAGACCGCCGACGGCCGCTACATCTCGCTGGGACCGATCGAGCCCCAGTTCTACGCGGAGCTGCGGGAGCGGCTCGGACTGCACGGCCCGGAGTGGGACCAGCAGATGGATCGGTCCGGCTGGCCCGAACTCAAGGAGAAGCTCGCGGCGGTGATCGCACAGCGCACCCGCGACGAGTGGTGCGACCTGCTCGACGGCACCGACACCTGCTTCGCGCCCGTGCTCTCGCTGGCGGAAGCCCCCGAGCACCCGCACAACCGCGAGAGGGAGACCTTCGCCGAAGTGGCCGGAATCGCCCAGCCCGGACCGGCTCCGCGCTTCAGCCGGACCCCGGGGGCGATCCGTCGCCCGCCGCCCCATGCCGGCCAGCACACCGACGAGATCCTGGCGGAGTTGGGCCTCGACGCGGCGGCCATCTCGGCGCGCCGGGAGTCGGGGGCCGTCGCCTGATGGCGACCGCAGTCTTCTTCCACGCCCATCCCGACGACGAGGCGCTCTCCACCGGCGGAACGATGTCGCTGGCCTCGCGCGCCGGCCATCGTGTGGTGCTCGTGTGCGCCACCGACGGGTCGCGCGGCGAGACGCCCGGCCTGGACGGCTCCCAGCCGCCGACGGCGGCGCAGCTGGCCGAAATGAGAGAGGCGGAGTTGCACACCGCGGCCGGACTGCTGGGCGTGCACCGGGTCGTGATGCTCGGCTACCGCGACTCGGGCATGGCAGGGGACCCCGCCAACGACGATCCCAGCTGCTTCTGGCAGGCAGACGACCTCGAGGCGGCGGAGCGGTTGGCCGCGGTGCTCAGCGACGAGCAGGCCGATCTGCTCACCTGCTACGACGCCAACGGCACCTACGGGCACCCGGACCACATCAAGGTTCACCGTGTCGGGGTGCGGGCCGCGGAGCTGGCCGGCATCGGCGTCGTGTACGAGGCGACACTGCACCGCGACCACTTCCGCTCCTCGATGAAGGAGCTGATGCGCATGGCTGCCGAGGCCGGCCTGGACCCGATCCGAGAGCAGGACCAAGCAGAGTTCGAGGCCGAACTCGACGAGGGGACCGTCGGTGTGGAGGGAGCCCGGATCACCCATCACATCGACGTGCGAGCCGCTCTGAGCAGCAAGCGGGCCGCGATTCGGGCCCACGTCTCCCAGATCCCGACCGACTCGTTCTTCGTGGCTCTGCCCGACGAAGCCTTCGAACTGGCCTTCGGCACCGAATGGTTCATCCGTCGCGGCGCGGCTTCCGGCGATGCGACGTCGACGGACCTCTTCGCTGCGCTCGATTAGGAATGAGCGCCGCGAACCCGGTGACGGCCTCGATTGTCGCCGATGTCCACGACTGGTTCTCGTGGGTTGTGATCTTCTCCAACGCGCTGGTGGCGCTCTGGGCCCTCGCGGCGCACCGCCATGCGAGCCTGCGGTCGATCGGGCTGTGGGTGACCACCGCGGCCGCACATACCACCGTCTTCGTCCAGGCCGGGCTCGGCACCTGGCTCATGGTCCGGGAGGGCCGCGACGCCCCCGACCTCCACGCGCTGTACGGGTTCTCGGCATTGGTCGCGGTCGGCATCGCCTACAGCTACCGGCAGCAGCTGCGCAACCACCTGTACCTGCTCTACGGCTGCACAGGCCTGTTCCTGATGGGCCTCGGCATCCGGGCGGTGATCCTGGATTCTGTTGCCTGAGGCTGGTGGGGGAGGGGACATCGCGGCCATGCGCGCCCCGTCATGAGCGTCCGGGTACCGTCGGCCGCGGCGACAAGGGAGTCGTTCGACTATGACTATGACCACGGCGCCGGTCAGCGACACGGTTAGCGAGGTGGCCGCGGAACTCTACTCGTCTAGAGCTCGGGCGTGCCCATGTCGACCTCCGAGCCGATGCGCAGCCGGGTGGCCCTCCCATCGTCGTCAAGGTCGAACTGCACCCGCTGGCCCTGACGCAGCATCCGGAACAGCGAGCCGTCGAGGGCGTTGTCGGCGAGGTCGACGTCGGCGAGGTCGGCTTCGTTGACGAGCACCCCGTCGCCGGTCACGGGGTCGTAGCTCTTGATGACGCCCTGCACGGAGCCGCATCGTAGCGGCGCGCGCCGGCGTCGACTTCGGCGTTCGCGCCGCGCTCGAGCCGGGACGCTTTGACACGGTTCAGTATCATCGGAGACATGGCACCGCTCGTTCTTGACGCGGCCACGCTGCGCCGCGTGATCGTCGGCTTCCACGGAGGGCTCGCCGACCACCGCCAGGTAATCGACAACCTCAACGTCTATCCGGTCCCGGACGGGGACACCGGGACCAACATGACGCTCACCATGAAGTCCGTCATCGAGAGTCTCGACGGCGTCGCCGACGACCTCGAGCCTCTGTGCACCGCACTCGCCCACGGGGCGCTCATGGGGGCCCGGGGCAACTCCGGAGTGATCCTCGCTCAGATCCTTCGAGGCGTGTCCGGCGTGTTCCGCGACACTGCCGCAGCCGGCTCAGTGCCCGACGCGCCGGTGGTGGCCCAGGCGCTGGCTGCGGCCAGCGACGGCGCCTATTCGGCGGTGGCGCGGCCGGTGGAGGGCACGATCCTCACGGTCATCCGGGAAGCCTCGGAGTCGGCCCAGGTGGCCGCCGAGGCTGGAGGCGGCTTGACCGAGGTGCTCGACGCGGCCCGCGACCGCGGCTACGACGCTCTGGAACGGACTCCGGAGATGCTGGCCGTGCTGGCCGAGGCCGGGGTGGTGGACGCGGGCGGGGCTGGACTCCTGCTGCTGTTCGACGCCTGGCTGGCCGAGATCGATGGCCGGCCCATGCCCGAGGCTCCCGAGCCGGCGGCGCCGCCCGCGGCTGTGACCGGCGCCGAGGCGCCCGCGGAGGAGTCCTCCATTGCCGACTTGCGCTACGAGGTGATGTTCCTGCTGGACGCTCCCGACCCTTCCGTCGACGACTTCAAGGCCGCGTGGCAACAGATAGGGGACTCGATCGTGGTGGTGGGCGGGGACGGCATCTGGAACTGCCACATCCACACCGACGACATCGGCGCGGCCATCGAGGCCGGGATCGCGGTGGGCCGGCCCCACCGCATCCAGATCACCGACCTGCTCGACCAGGCGGCCGAGCATTCCGAGTCGTTCACGGCGCCGGACCAGCCGGCAGGCGACGCAGGCGCTGGGCCGCCTGCAGCTGTGGAGATCACCGAGGACGATCGCTGCTCGGTGGTGGCGGTGGGCGCCGGTGCCGGCGTGGTCGACATTCTCATGTCCATGGGAGCTGACCGGGTGGTGACCGGGGGCCAGTCGATGAACCCGTCCACAGCCGAGCTGCTCGCGGCCGTCGACTCGCTCCCGACCGGCCATGTCGTAGTGCTGCCCAACAACAAGAACATCATCCCGGTGGCTGAGCAGGTCGACGGGGAATCGGAGCGCACGGTGGGCGTGGTGCCCACTCGCAGCGTGGTCGAGGGCATTGCCAGCCTGCTGGCCTTCTCGTCTGGTGCCACCGCGGCCCAGAACTCCGAGTCGATGGCGGCCGCAGCCGCCGCGGTCATCCATGGCGAGGTCACCCAAGCGGTGCGTGACGCTTCCAGCTCGGCGGGTCCGATCACCACCGGCGACTGGCTCGGCATCGGCCCCGACGGCATCGCCGCGGTGGAGTCCGAGGTGGTCGCGGCCGCGACCGCGCTGTTGAGCAGCATCATCGCCGACGACCACGAACTGCTCACCGTCCTCACCGGCACGGACGCCGACGCGGCGACCACCGACGCAATCGTCGACCACGTGGCCGAGCACCATCCTGATGTGGAGGTCGAGGTGACCGAGGGCGGCCAGCCCCTGTACCCCTACTACTTCGGCCTGGAATAGCCGCCGGCGGGCCTGCACCTCAACGCCGATGCCCGAAGGCGACCCGCCCCTCAGCCTCCGGGACTTGGACGCCATCAGCGTCGACCGGCTCCGCGACGTCGGTCGGAAGCGTGCCACGGCGCTGACTGCGATGGAGATCAACTCGGTGCTGGACCTGCTTCAGCACTATCCACGCCGCTACATCGACCGCACGAACCAGGCCCGTATCGCTGAGCTCGCTGAGGGCGAAGACGCATTCGTGGAAGGCTGTGTGCAACGGAGTTCATCAAGGCGCACCAAGCAGCGCCGAGCGCTCGTCGAGGTCGTCATCTCCGACGACACCGGCCGCCTCAAGCTCACATTCTTCAATCAGCCCTGGCAGGAGCAAAGCCTGCGACCAGGCCGTCAAGTGATCGTCCACGGCCGGCCGACGCGATACCGGGGCTCCCTCCAGATGACGAATCCGGTGGTCGACCTGGTCGGCGACCGCACGGGCCGATTCGTTCCCGTGTACCCGCAGTCGGAGAAGGTGAACGTCAGCACATGGGAGATCGCCAAGTTCGTCGACCAGGCCCTGAACCGCTGCCGGCCCCGTGGCATAGCCGATCCCATTCCACCGTCCTTGCTGCAGCAGTTCGACTTCGTGGGCCGCCAGACCGCCTTCAACGGGATCCACCGGCCTGCCGACATGCGAGAGTCGAGCCAGGCGCGGCGTCGCCTCAAGTTCGATGAGCTCCTGCGTGTGCAGCTTGAACTGGTCAGGCGCAAGCGCTGGCTGGAGAGGAGCACCGCGGGTCTGTCGCACGCCGTCGGGGGCGATCTGGTCGCCCGCTTCCTGGCCCGCCTCCCGTTCCCGCTGACGGGCGCCCAGCAGCGGGTGATCGACGAGGTCGCCGGCGATCTGGCCCAGCCGTACCCCATGCACCGCCTACTGCAAGGCGATGTAGGTGCGGGCAAGACGGTGGTGGCCGTCAGTGCCATGCTCACGGCGGTGCAGGGCGGCTTCCAGGGTGCGCTGATGGCGCCCACCGAGGTGCTGGCCGAGCAGCACTTCGAGACGATGGTCTCGCTTCTCGGCGACCTGCCGGTGCCTGATGTGTCGAGGCTGGGCGGCGAGCGCCCGCTGCGGGTGGAACTGCTGACGGGGAGTCGAGGCGCGGCGGACCGGCGCCGCGCCGTGGCGGGACTGGCATCCGGGGACGTCGACATCGTCGTCGGCACCCACGCCCTGATCTCCGAGGGTCTGGAGTACCAGGCTCTGGGAGTGGTGGTTATCGACGAGCAGCACCGCTTCGGAGTGGAGCAGCGGGCTGTGCTACGCGACCGCGGGCTCGGGTCGGTCATGCCCGATCTGCTGGTGATGACGGCGACGCCCATCCCTCGCACCGCGGCCATGACCGTGTACGGCGACCTGGACGTGTCGGTGCTCGACGAGCTGCCCGCGGGCCGGTTGCCGGTGGCCACCTCGTGGGCTCGCGGCCCATTGGAGGAGGCCCAGGTCTGGGAGGCCGTGCGCGCCGCGGTGTCCGAGGGTCAGCAGGCCTACGTGGTGTGTCCGGTCATCGAGGAGTCCGAGGTGCTCGACGTGCGCTCGGTGACGGAGACGTACGACCGCCTGACCGGCGACGGAGGCGAACTGGCCGGGCTCCGGGTCGGCCTCCTGCACGGGCGGGTCACCCCCGCCGAGAAGGAAGCCACCATGGGACTTTTTCGCGCGGGAGCTCTCGACGTGCTGGTGTCCACCACCGTCATCGAAGTCGGTGTGGACGTGCCCAACGCGACCATCATGGTGGTGATCGACGCCGGCCGGTTCGGCATCGCCCAGCTCCACCAGCTCCGCGGCCGGGTGGGCCGCGCCCATCTGGCGTCCAGCTGCTACCTGGTGGGCGAGGCCGCTACTGCGGAGGCCGAGGCCCGGCTCAAGGCGGTAGTGGACTCCAACGATGGCTTCGATCTGGCCGAGGTGGACCTGGAATTGCGGGGCGAGGGCACGATCATGGGTGAACGCCAGAAGGGTCGCAACGACCTCCGGCTGGCCTCGCTGCGACACGACAAGGAATGGGTGGTCAAGGCTCGCGACGCCGCGATCGAGATGCTCGACGCCGACCCGGACCTGCGCAGCCACCCGGCGCTGGCCGACGAGATTGACCTGGTGCTCGGCGACCGCGAGGCCGAGTACCTGCTCAAGAGTTAGGTCTGACTGCTGTGAGCATCCGCGTCGTGGCCGGCTCAGCCAAGGGCCGCCGGCTGGAAGCGCCGGCCGGCGACGTCACTCGCCCCACCCCCAACCGCGTGCGCGAGGCGGTGTTCAACTCGCTCTACTCCCTCGGCGCCGTCGAGGGCGCCAGCGTGCTCGACCTCTATGCCGGCACCGGTGCGCTGGGGATCGAGGCGCTGAGCCGCGGCGCGGCCGAAGCGACGTTCGTGGAGCACGACCGGGCCGTGGCCTCCCTGCTGCGGCGCAACCTCGAGGCCACCGGCCTGGCTGCAGGAGCGACGGTGATGGTCGTCGACGTCGATGCCGCCCTCGACGAGCTGGCTCGACACTGCTTCGACGTTGCTCTGGTGGACCCGCCGTACGCCTTCGATGACTGGCCGCAGTTGCTGTCCCGGGTGCCGGCCGAACTGGTCGTGGCCGAGTCGGATCGCCGGGTGGACGTGGGACCCCGCTTTGCCATCCACCATCACCGGCGTCACGGCGGTACCGTGGTGACGTTCGCACAAGCTGCCAAGAGGCCGAGCGGAACTGGAGCCGATCAGTGACCCGTGTGCTGTACCCCGGATCCTTCGACCCGATCCACTACGGCCATCTCGAGATCATCGAGACAATCGCCCAGCTGTTCGACGAAGTGGTGGTGGCGGCCACGCGCAACCCGCAGAAGGGGGAGGGCCTGTTCAGCCTGCACGAGCGCGAGCAGCTGATCAAGGAGTGTGTCGCCCATCTGCCCAACGTCTCGGTGGCGATGTTCTCCCACCTCGTGGTCAATCTGGCCCAGGAGGTCGAGGCTGACTTCATCGTGAAGGGGCTGCGAGCAGTCTCCGACTTCGAGAACGAGCTTCAGATGGCGCAGATGAACCACGCGCTGGCCGGCGTACAGACGATCTTCATCCCCTCTGCCAGTAAGAGGTCGTTCGTGGCCTCCAAGCTGATCCGGGAGGTAGTCCGCCTCGGTGGGGACGTGTCGTCAATGGTGCCCGAGCCGGTGCGGGTTCGGCTGGCCGAGCGCTTCGAGCGAGAGCAATGAGTTCGAGCGACCTGGTCCCGCCTACGGGGACGGGCTCAGCCGAGAGTTCGTCCGAGGCTCGACGGCTGGCCGTCGAGCAGCTGCTCACCCAGGCCATCCGGATAGTGGAGAGGTCGCGGCCCATGCCGTTCTCGACCTCGGTGATGATCAACGGCGAAGAGCTGTTGGGGATACTGCAGAAGGCGTTCGCGGCTCTTCCCGAGGAGTTGCGGGCGGCTCGGTGGATGCTCAAGGAACGCGACGACATGCGGCTCCGCACGCAGAGAGAGGGCGAGGACATCATCGCCGCGGCCCGGGCTCGCGCCGAGCAGATGGTCCAGCGCGGCGAGGTCGTCAAGGCCGCGGAGATGCGGGCGAGACGCACCGTAGACGAAGCCGAGGAGCGGGCCAGGAGGATGAAGCTCGAGACCGAGGACTGGTGCGACCAGCGGCTCGCAGCCTTCGAGGCCATGCTGCACAAGACAGCCACCGCCGTGTCGACCGGGCGCCAGCGACTCCAGGACACCCGGTTGCCGCGCCCCGCGCCCGCGCCCGTTACGGCCGAGCCCGACGACGACATATTCGACCAGGACCTGGGTTGACCAACCTGGTGGTGGACTGTGTCCGGCTCGACGCCGGCTCGGTCGACCACATCGAAGTCAACGGCCAGTGCGGTCTGGACGAGCCCGGCGTGCCGGGGGCTCTGGTGGCGGACGGGGTCGTGCACCTGGAAGCGGTGGTACGAGCGGCCGGAGGCTCCTTTGTGGCGGATGGGCGGGTTCTGGGGGTGTGGACCGCGGAGTGCCGCCGCTGCCTGGAGGAGGTGAGGGGACCTCTGGAGGCGTCGCTGCACGAGGTGTTCGAATGGGAACCGACCGAGGGGGAGACCTGGCCGATCGACGATCAGCGCATCGATCTGGCTCCAGCAGCTCGCGAGGCCGCCGTGCTGGCCCTGCCGCTGGCGCCCTTGTGCTCTGAGGACTGTGCGGGACCGGTGCCGGACCGGTTCCCGACGGGGCCGGCGGCGGCTAGCGGCGGCGTGTAGGCCCCACCGCTCGCCGGTAGGCTGCCGGGCCGGATTGTCCGATCGGCCGCAGAAGATCAGGATCCCTCATGGCTGTTCCCAAGAAGAAGACCTCCAAGGCGAAGGGCCGCAGCCGAAGGGCCTCTGCGTGGCGGATCCGTCCCGGCGGCCGCAGCGCATGCAGCCGTTGCGGCGCCGTCAAGCGTCCGCACCGCGTGTGCGGCAACTGCGGGTGGTACCACGACCGGCAGGCCATAGACGTCGAGTAGCCGGCAGTCCGCATCAGGCATTGCCGCGCAGCAATGGAACCTTTGTCGGCGTCGAATGGTCTGAACCTCCGTGGAACCGGTAGCGGTTGACGCCATGGGGGGCGATCGGGCCCCTGCGGAGATCGTGGCCGGAGCCCGACGCGCCGCCGACGAGTTGGGGATCCCGGTGGTGCTGGTGGGGCGGCCCGACGAGTTGGGCGACACCGGCGGCCTGGAGGTGATCGAGGCTTCCGAGGTGATTCCGATGGACGCGGAGCCGGGATCGAGCGTGCGCACGATGAAGGATTCGTCCCTCGTGCGGGCGGCTGAGGCGGTGCGGGATGGCCGGGCTTCGGCGATGGTGTCGGCAGGCAACACCGGCGCCGCCATGGGCTCGGCGCTGCTGCGCATGGGCCGCATTCGCGGCATCGCCCGTCCGGCGATCGCCACGCCGATCCCCACGCCGGGAGCCAGTCCCACCACGATGCTCGACTCGGGCGCCAACGCGGAGTGCCGTCCGGAGTGGCTCGTGCAGTTCGCTCGGATGGGCTCGGTCTACGCCCGCGACCGTTTCGGCATCGAGCAGCCCCGGGTCGGCCTGCTGTCGATCGGCGAGGAGGCCGGCAAGGGCAACGACTTCACCAAGACCGTCTTCGAACTGCTCGCCAACGGCCGGTGGGCCGACGATGTCGGAGCGGAGTGGATCGGCAACGTGGAGGGCCGCGACATCATGACTCCGACCGTCGACGTGGTCGTGACCGACGGCTTCACCGGCAACGTGACCCTGAAGGCCTTGGAGGGGGCGCTGCGGGCTCTGTTCGGCCGGCTGCTGGTGGCCATCGACACCGACGACACCTCACGCCGGGCCGGGGACATGCTCGCCCCGGCCCTCGACGAGATGGCGCGAGAGCTCCACCCCGACGGCGTCGGCGGCGCGCTGCTGCTGGGCGTGCGGGGCGTCTGCGTGATCTCGCACGGTGCCAGCAGCGCCGCCGCAGTGATGAACGCCATCAGGGTGGCCCGGGAGATGGTCGCCGCGGGCATGGTGGACCACATCGCGGCTGTCGCCCGCGGATAGCCGGGTGCCGGAGGCTGGTCGCATCCCCAACGATATGGTTGGGGGCTGCATCGACGACAGAGCGACGCACGGAGGCGCCGATGCCGGCAGAAACCCATGTGGAGCAAGCACCAATGGGGCGTGAGGAGGTTCTGGCGCTGATTCGGGACCGTCTTGCGGACATCCTGGAGATCGATCCCTCCGACATCGCAGAGGGAGCCTCATTCGCCGACGACCTCGACGCCGACTCGCTGGCGCTCATAGAGCTGGTGGAGGGGATCGAGGAGGAGTTGGCCGAGCGGGCAGTCGGCTTTCGGATCGAGGACGAGGACCTGGAAGACCTGCGTTCCGTCCGTGATGCCGTCGACTACGTCGTAGCGAAGCTGGGTTGACGATCCAGACCGCTTCGGCGGAAGCCGCGACGCTCATGGACCGGCTCGGCCACCGGTTCGCCGACGCCGCGCTGCTCGAGCTTGCCCTCACCCACCGCTCCTGGTGCGCTGAGCACTCGGGGTCGTCCTCCAACGAACGGTTGGAGTTCCTCGGCGACGCGGTCCTGGGCCTCGTGGTGACGCAGAGGCTCTACTCGCGTTTCGGCCACTGGTCCGAAGGCGACCTGGCCAAGACCCGTGCCTCGCTTGTGAACTCGGCCACGCTGGCGGAGGTGGGTCGATCGATCGGCCTCGGCGAGCTGCTGCGCCTGGGCCGGGGGGAGGTCGCATCCGGCGGCCGCCTCAAGTCGTCGATCCTGGCCGACGCGGTGGAGGCGGTCATCGGGGCCGTGTATCTCGATGGTGGCATTGACGCGGCCGACGAGGCGATCGGCCGGCTCCTAGGTTCACGCCTCGAAGCCGCAGCCAGTGCCCCCGGCCATGCAGACTTCAAGACACGACTCCAGGAGTTGGCCGCCCGTCTCGGATGCGCCCCTCCCACCTACGACGTGACCACCAGCGGGCCGGCGCACAAGGTCTTGTTCGAGGCCGAGGTCCGCGCCGGCAGCGCCAGCGGCGTAGGCAGCGGAAGCACCAAGAAGGACGCCGAACAGCAGGCGGCCCAGATCGCCTACGCGGCTCTAACTTCAGAGGCCCGATCATGAGCCAAGACCTCGCCTTCGAGCTGCCGGAGGTCGAGACGATACGGCGAGACCTCGAACGGGAGGTCATCGGCCGCAAAGTCAAGACGGCAGAGGCGGCCAGCATGAAGTGCCTGCGCCGCTACCACACCCGCAAGGCCTTCACCTCGCAGCTGGAGGGGGCCAAGATCACCGATGTGAGGCGGGTCGGCCTCTACCTGGTGATCGAGCTGAGCACCGAACTGCTGCTTGTGCTGTCGCTTGGCTCGTCGGGCTCGCCTCGCCGCAACGCCAACAAGCATCCCAAGGTCGCGGGAACCGAGGTGGTGATCTCGTTCACCCAGTACGGCCAGCTTCGCTTCGTGGATACCGAAGGCACCGGCCAGATGTTCGTGGTGCCCGCCGATGAGTTCCTGTCGGCCGTGCCCGAAGTGACCGGCTACGGCCTCGATCCGGTAGCCACCCCCATCTCCTGGACCGAGATGGGCCGCCTGCTGCTCCAGAAGGACACGAAGCTCAAGACCCTTATCACCGACGACAGCTTCGTGGTCGGTGTCGGCAACATCTACGCGGACGAGATCCTGTTCGAGGCGGGGCTGCGCTTCGACCGGATCTCCAACACACTCTCCACCCAGGAGATCCGCCGCCTTCACCGGTCGCTGGTCGGCACCATGCACGACGCCATGAAGTACCGGGGGACGTCGGTGCCGGATCGCCCCTTCCTGGATCCGTTCGGCCAGCCGGGCGGCTACGCAGGCCACCTCAAGGTGTGGGGCCGGCACGGCGACCTGAGCGAGCGGTCCAGGGCGCCGATCAAGCGAACCAAGTTCCGCGGCACCTGGACCTACTACTGCGACACCCAGGTCTGAGCCTCTAACCAGGGTGGGGATGCCCGGATCCGGCACCCCACGGAACTAGCGTCGCGCCCGTGTATCTGAAGACGCTGACGCTGAAGGGCTTCAAGTCCTTCGCCGAACCGGCCTCCATCCGGCTGGAGCCTGGCGTCACCGTGGTCGTCGGCCCCAACGGCAGCGGCAAGTCGAACGTAGTGGACGCGGTGGCCTGGGTTCTGGGCGCCCAGGCGCCGAGCGCGGTTCGCTCCGCGCGGATGGACGACGTGATCTTCGCGGGCACGGCCCACAAGCCTCCACTGGGCCGGGCCGAGGTGTCGCTGACCATCGACAACTCCGACGGCATGCTGCCCCTGGCGGCCAGCGAGGTCCAGATAACCCGCACCCTGTTCCGCAACGGCGAGTCGACCTACGGGCTGAACGGCACTCCGTGCCGGTTGCTGGACATCATTGAGCTGCTGTCGGACACGGGCGTGGGCCGCCAGCAGCACATGATCGTGTCCCAGAGCCAGATCGACGCGGTGCTCAACGCCCGTCCCGCCGATCGTCGGGTGGTGGTGGAGGAGGCGGCTGGGATTCTCAAGTACCGCAAGAGGCGGGAACGGGCTGAGCGCCGCCTGCTCGCCACCGACGGCGACCTGACCCGGATGAGCGACCTTCTGAGGGAGGTGCGACGGCGGCTGCGCCCCTTGCAGAAGCAGGCTGAGGCGGCCCGGCGGCACGCCGATCTGCTCGCTGAGCTGGAGGTGCTGCGGGTGCATCTGATCGGCTGCGAGATCTCGGATCTGCGGGAGCGGCTGCGTGCCCACAAGGATGAGAGCGAGGCTCGAGCGGCCGAACAAGCCGACCTGCGAACCGAACTCGACGCGCTCAGCGAAAGGGTTGCCGCCGACGAGCAACGGCTGGCCCGGCACGGGATGGACGACCATTCGGAGCGCCTGGCCCGCATCGAGGGCCTGCGGGCCAGGGCGGCGGGGCTGGCTGCGGTCGCAGTCGAGCGCCAGCGCGGTATCGAGCATCAGAGGGCCGCCCTCGCCGACCATGATCTGGCCGCGGGACTGCAAGCGGAGCTGGAGCGCAGCCGTAGCGAGCTCTCCGCGGTCGTGCTGTCCGCGGGCGCGGCCGATTCGGATCGTCTCCGCCTGGAGGAGATGAAGGAACGCCTGGAAGCAGACCGGGCCGCGTTCGAGGCCCGATGGGGCGATCACGTTGGGGTCGACCTGGATGTGGCCGGCGAGGCTGCCGGGGCCAGGGGCGAGCTGGCTGCGCTCCAGTCGACGATCGGGCTCAACGAGTCGGAGCGGGATGGTCTCGCCCAGCGCTTGGAAGCATCCGAGTGCCGTTTGCAGGACTTGGTCGGCCGGGTTGATCGCCACCGCCGCGAACAGGAGGGATGCCGCGACGAGATCGCCGCCCTCCGTGCGGAGCTCGCGGCGGCAGAAGCAGCTCGGGCCGATGCCGAGAGTGCCCTGGAGGATGCCGTCGAGGCCCGTTCAGCGGCCGAGAGCGACTTGCGGCACTGGGCGGCGAGAAGCGAGGCGCTCGCCATGGCCCTCGACCAGGCCGCGAGGCCCGTACCGGTCGACGTGCAGACCGCAGCCGACGGTGTCCTGGGGCTGCTGGGCGACCTGGTGGAGGTGGACTCAGGCCTCGAAGCGGCCTTCGAGGCCGCAGCAGGGGACTCCGTCGGCGCCGTGGTCGTGAGGCACGCTGCCGCGGCGCGTCGCGTGCTCGACAGCGTGGAGGCCAGCGACGTCGGCGCGGCCGTGATCGCCTTGGAGGGCAACGGCACCGACGGCGCGACGGGCGTGCTGGTGGAACGGCTCGGGCTGGAACCGTTGAGGCGCCGGGTGCGAGCCGCCGATCCGGATGTTGCCCGGCTGCTGGACGTGTTGCTCGACTCCACGGTCCTCGTGGAGGGCGATTGGCGGGCCGCGGCCGACGTGTGGATGCGTCACCCCGGCGCCGTGGTGGTCACATCCGTCGGTGACCGGTTGAGCAGCAGAGGATGGCGACTCGGCGTGCACGGCGCCGCCGGGCTCCGGCCCGCCCTGGCAGAGGCGGATCAGAGGCTCGAGGCGGCGCGGGCAGCCGTCGAACAGGCGGAGGCCGGATGCGATCTGGCCCGGAGCAGGCTCGAGGAGCGTCGGGAGCATGTCGACGAGCTAGGCCGCAGGCTGGCCGCGTCCGAACTCGCCGCGTCGTCGTCGAGCGACGCCATCGGTCGCGCCGAGTCTGATCGGCGCGACCTCGCCACCAGCACCAGCGCCCTGCGCGACCACCTGGCGGAGACCTCCCGTCGGCTGGAGGATGCCGTCTCGCGGGTGGCAGAGATCGAGTCCCGCCTGCCCGAGCTGGAGGCGGCTGAGGCGCAGGCGCTCCAGCGGAACCGCCAGGCGGCCGAGGCCCGCGCCGACCTCGACCGGCGTGCGTCGGAGTTGGCGACCCGGGCCGCCGACCAGAGTGCGACCGACGCCGGGTTGGAGCAGCGCCAGCAGATGCTGGGCGCCCGCGTCACAGAATTGGAGGAGCGGCTGGCTGTCCACCACGCCTCCCGGGCCGCGGCCGAGGGTCGTCTGGCCGTGCTGGAGCGCGAGGCGACGGTGCTTGACACGCTCAGGCGGGCGGTGGAGGAGCGGACGGGGATCCTGAACGCCGGACTCGCCGAGATACGAGAAGTCCGTCGTAGGCACTCCGACGAAGTCAGGGCCCTGGCCGCGAACCTCGACGACCTGCGGCGCCGGCAGGCCGGTGCCGAGAGTCGCTACGAGACCCTCCGCCAGACCGAGAGCCGCCATGACATCGAGGAGGCCGAGCTTCGCACGCGGTTGCAGACGGCGGTCGAGCGTCTGCGCGACACCTACGGCCTGTCCCCGCACGAAGCAGCCTCCACACAACTGCCGGAGCTGCCCGACGGGCTCGACCCCGGGCAGCGAGTGGATCAGCTGACCACCGAGTTGGAGATCATGGGCCCGGTCAACCCTCTGGCTCTGGCCGAGTACGACGAGCTCTACGAGCGCCACGAACTGCTGAGCGGCCAACTGGACGACATCCGCGCCGCCCGCCGCGACCTCAACCGGGTGATCCGCTCGATCGACGGCGAGATCAAGACCGTGTTCAGTACGGCCTTCGTCGATGTGGCCGCCAACTTCGAGGTGCTGTTCGAGGCGCTGTTCCCGGGCGGCGAGGGACGCCTGAGCCTCACCGAGCCCGACGACCTCCTCGACACCGGCATCGAGATCTCGGCCAAGCCGTCGGGCAAGAACGTGAAGCGGCTGTCGCTGCTCTCGGGCGGCGAGCGGACGCTGGCCGCGCTGGCCTTCCTGTTCGCGGTGTTCCGCAGCCGGCCGTCGCCCTTCTACGTGATGGATGAGGTGGAGGCCGCCCTCGACGATGTGAACCTGCATCGCTTCCTGACCCTCGTCGACGAGTTCCGCGCCGACGCTCAGTTGGTGATAGTCACCCACCAGAAGCGGACCATGGAGGCTGCCGACTGCCTGCAGGGGGTCTCCATGAAGCCGGGCGGCTCGTCGATGGTGGTCTCGGAACGGGTCTCCGACGCCGCCTAGAGGCTGAGCGGAGGTCGCCGCTCACGGTTCTCTCACCGGCTCGGCCTAGCTTCTAAGGCGGATGCAGGACCCTGAGACTGTCAGCCGGACCGCGGTGGTCAGGCCGCCAGAAGCTGCCCCCGCGGCTCGACGACCAGCGTGGCAGGTAGCTGCCGCGGTGATCCTGGCGTGCCTGGTCCTCCTCGCCGGAACCACCCTCGGAGTGATTCTGTCCAACGACCCGCAGGACGCGGGGCCGGCGCCGGGGCTGAGACCGGCCTCGCCCGATGAGGTCGCCACCGTCAACGATTCCGGGACTTCCACGGACGGGGAGCAGTCGACCGGCGCGCAGTCTACCGGCGAGCAGTTCGCGGTCGGCGAGGCACAGATCGACGAACGTTCGGAACCCGGCGAGGGAGCATCCTCAGACGGACCTGCTGTCGCCCTCGCGGAGCAGGTCCCAGACCCGACCGTCCCGCAGTATCCCGCGCCGACCGTCTCCGAGGAGCCGGTGGTGGCCGTGGCAGAGGCGCTCAGCCCGTCCGTAGTGCTCGTCGAGGTCGATGCCCAGATCGGCTTCGGTCTGGGCTCCGGCATCGTTTGGGACGCCGACGACGGGTACATCGTCACCAATCAGCATGTCGTGGAGGGTGTGGAGATGGTGACCGTCTACTTGTCGGACGGAACCCGTCTCGACGGCGAGGTTGTCGGTGGGTCGTCCGGGCACGACGTGGCGGTGGTACGGGTCGATCCGGAGGCCGCTGAACTGGTGGCCGCCACCTTCGCGCCGGCCTCGTCTGTGCGGGTGGGCCAGCTGGCAGTGGCCATCGGCAGTCCTCTCGGCCTGACGGGCACGGTCACGGCGGGGATCGTGAGCGCAGTGAGGATCCAGGTCCAGGGCGGTTCCGACCCCAACTCGCCGGTGCCGGTAGAGATGATCCAGACCGACGCCGCCATCAACCGCGGCAACTCCGGCGGCGCGCTGGCCGACTGGCAGGGCCGGGTCATCGGGATGAACACGATGATCCAGACCACCACAGGAGGCAGCATCGGTCTGGGCTTTGCCGTTCCCAGCGACACCGTCGACTTGATCGCCTCCCGCATCATCAAAGGGGAGTCGCTGGAGCTCGGGTATCTCGGCATCAGCGGCCAGGCCGGCGAGGGCGACGATGTGGGAGTGGTAGTGGCCGAAGTCCTGCCCGGATCTCCGGCCGCGGAGGCCGGGCTGGAGGCCGGCGACGTGATCATCAGCCTCGGCGACGAGCCCATGTACGACATCGCGGAGCTCTCGGCAGCCATCAAGCTGCGCCGGCCCGGTGAGACTGTCGAGTTGACGATCAGGCGGGGCGACGACCTCTACGTCGCCACGGCCGTGCTGGACGCGCTGGGATGACGCTGACGATCATTGTCGGCCTAGTCGTGCTGGCGGCCGCGGTGCTGGTCGCGGCCGTCGTAGTCCTCAGGCGTCGCCGGTCGCGGGTCCCTGGTGACGGTGACGGTGCGACCGCGGTGGGTGAGGCCGTGGACCGGGTTGTCGGCCGGCTGGCCGACAGGGCTGCTGCCGGAGCGGCCGGCGGGCCTGCCCCCTCGCTGCGCGACCGCCTCTCGAAGGCGCGTGCCGCTCTGACCGGACCGCTGACCGCCCTGGAGCGGACGTCGGTCTCGCAGGAAGCGTGGACCGAAGTGACCGAGGCTCTGATCAGGGCCGACGTCGGGTTGGCGACCAGCTCCGAGATCGTGGAGGCAGCCAGGGCGCGGGCCGACAGCGCCAGAGGCGATCCCACCGCGGCGAAGGCGGCGCTGCAGACAGAACTGCGGGAGCGGCTCGGAGGCTTCGACCGGTCGCTGGCTCGCCGCAGCGACGGCGAATCCCCGTCGGTGTGGCTCTTCGTCGGAGTCAACGGCACTGGAAAGACCACCACCATCGGCAAGTTGGCCAAGCGCGAAGCCGATGCCGGCTCCGGCGTGGTGCTGGCCGCGGGCGACACCTTCCGCGCCGCAGCCGCGGACCAGCTGGCCATGTGGGCGGAGCGCTCCTCGGTGCACATCGTGCGAGGTTCCGCCGGTGCTGATCCTGCGTCGGTGGTGTACGACGCGGTGGAGTCGGCTGCGGCCCGTGGCGCGGATCTGGTCATGGCCGACACGGCCGGAAGGTTCCACACCGAGCACAACCTCATGGCAGAACTCCAGAAAGTGCGGCGGGTGGCCGACAAGGGATCAGGCGTGGTCACCGAGACCCTTCTGGTGCTCGATGCCACGACCGGTCAGAACGGCTTGGCCCAGGCCCGGCAGTTCACCGGCGCCGTGGACGTAACCGGGGTGGTCCTCACCAAGCTCGACGGCTCGGCCAAGGGCGGGATCGTGGTGGCGGTGCAGGCCGAGCTCGGAGTGCCGGTGAAGCTTGTCGGAGTCGGCGAGGGGATCGCCGACCTTGTGCCCTTCGACACGTCGGAGTTCGTGGAGGCGCTGTTCGCCTGACCAACGGGCGTTCTTCGGTAGCGCCTGCTCGGTAGGGTGGCTCGGCCATGTTCGACACGCTGACTAGTCGTTTCGAAACTGCCTTCACGAAGCTGCGCGGCCGCGGGAAGCTGTCCGCCGACGATGTCGATGCCGCGCTGAGTGAGATCCGTGTGGCCTTGCTCGAGGCCGACGTCAACCTGGATGTGGTCACCGGCCTCACCGAGCGAATCCGCCGCCGAGCCGTCGGCGAAGAGCTCTCGCGGGCTCTCAATCCCGCCCAGCAAGTGGTCAAGATCGTGCTCTCGGAGCTCACCACCAGCCTCGGGGGCGAGCAGTTCACCATCACCCACGCACCGAAGCCGCCCACTGTGGTGCTGCTGGCCGGTCTTCAGGGATCAGGCAAGACCACCAACGCGGCCAAACTGGCCCAGTGGTTCCTGCGCCAGGGCCGCAGCCCGCTGCTGGTCGGCGCCGACCTGCAGCGGCCCGCCGCCGTCGAGCAGCTGCGGACGCTGGGCGAGCGAGCCGGCGTGCCGGTATTCAGTCACCGCCGGGGCCCGGTCAAGGCCGCGTCGGCCTCGCTGGCTGAAGCAACCCGGACGGGGCGCGATGTAGTCATCGTCGACACTGCGGGCCGCCTGGCCATCGACGCCGAGATGATGGATCAGGTGCGCCGGATCTCCAAGGCAGTGCGGCCCCACTACACGTTCCTGGTGGTCGACGCCACGGTCGGCCAGGATGCCGTGAACTCGGCCAGGACTTTCAACGACACGCTCGCCCTCGACGGCGTGATCCTCACCAAGCTGGACGGCGACGCCCGGGGTGGGGCGGCGCTGTCGGTCAAGGAGGTGGTGGGCCGGCCCATCGCGTTCGCCTCGGTCGGCGAGAAGCTGGAGGACTTCGAGCCCTTCCATCCCGATCGCCTCGCCAGCCGCATCCTGGGGATGGGCGATGTCGAGACCTTGATCGACAAGGCCGAATCCGCTTTCGAAGCCGAGCAGGCCGAGGCGACCGCTTCCAGGCTGCTGGAGGGGACCTTCACGTTCGACGACTTCCTGACCACGATGCAGCAGGTCCTCGGCATGGGCAACCTGCGCAGCCTTCTCGGCATGATGCCCGGAGTGCCGCCGGAGTTGCGCGGCGCCGAGGTCGATGAGGGCCGCATCGGCCGCATCACCGGAATGATCCACTCGATGACGCCGCACGAGCGCGCCGAGCCCGACATCATCGACGCCTCGCGCCGGCAGCGCATCGCGGCCGGTTCGGGCTGCCGCCCCAGCGACGTGAAGGCCCTGATCGATCAGTTCAAGCAGATGCGGTCCATGATGAAGGGGCTCGGAGGGCTCGGCGGAAGGCGCATGGCGGCCGCGTCGAAGGTCCGGTCGTCGAAGCAGGGTGCACGATCGGGGGGCAAGTCGTCCGCCTCCAAGCGGCGCGGTAGCGGTGGCCGAACCACCCCCAAGGGACCGGTGCCCGTCTCCAAGACGCCTCTTACCCTTCCGGGGTTGGAAAAGGGTGAGTGGCCCGGGTTGAATTGACCCTTCGCCGAGACATCGAGAGATCAGAGGAATCACATTGGCTGTCAAGTTGCGCCTCATGCGGATGGGGAAGAAGAAACAACCCACCTACCGCGTGGTGGCGGCAGATGCTCGGGCCCCCCGTAACGGGCGCTTCATCGAGATCATCGGGATATACGAGCCCCGCCAGGATCCGTCGGTGGTGCGGATCGACAACGATCGGGCGCTGCATTGGCTGCGTCACGGTGCCCAGCCCACCGAGCGGGTGGAGAAGCTGCTGAGGATCAGCGGCGCCTGGGAGACCTTCCGGGGCAAGGGAATAGTCGCGGCTGAGCCCGAAGCAGCCGGCGCCGGGGACTCCGGCTCGTGAGCGATCTGGCCCCCACCGCCCAGGCGATGTGCCATTACGTCGTCACGAGCATCGTCGACGACACTGATGCGGTTCAGGTCACCGCGACCTCGGCCGGCCCCGACGCGGTACGCCTCGACGTCCGTGTCGCGCAGGGTGAGATGGGCAGGGTGATAGGCAAGCGGGGCCGGGTGGCGCACGCCATACGCACCCTCGTGCGCGCCGCCGGATCGCGCGACGATGTCGACATCGAGGTCGAGTTCGTCGACTAGCCAATCCGACTCGTCCGGCGCTGGGACCGCGCCTCTGCTGGAGGTCGGCCGCGTCGGGCGGCCCCACGGCACCGGCGGTGAGGTAACCGTCACGCTGGTGTCGAACCGGCCCGAGCGTCTAGAGCCCGGATCTGAGCTGCAGACCGACCTGGGGACCCTTCAGGTCACCTCGGCCCGGCCCCACAACAAGCGCCACCTTGTGGCCTTCGCCGGTATCGACGACCGCAGCAAGGCTGAGGCCTTGAGGGGGCTGGTGCTGCGGGCCGCGCCGATTGCGGACCCCGATGAGCTGTGGGTCCACGAGCTGATCGGTGCCCGGGTGGTCGACCAGTCGGGCACCGACCGGGGCTTCGTAGCGTCCGTCGTGGCCAATCCGGCCGGCGACCTGCTCGAACTCACCGACGGCGCCCTCGTACCGTTGCACTTCCTCGTCCGTTCGGTTCCCGGCGAGCGGATAGAGGTGGAGGTTCCCGACGGGCTGTTCGAAGCGATATGAGCTTTCGAATCGACATCTTCACGATCTTTCCCGACTTGGTGGAGATCATGGCCTCGGCCTCAGTCATCGGACGCAGCCGCTCCGTCGGCACGCTCGACGTGAGAGTCCACGACCTCAGGATGGCCGCCACCGACCGCCACCGGAGCACCGATGATGCGCCCTTCGGCGGGGGAGCGGGAATGGTGATGATGCCCCAGCCCCTGTTCGACGCGGTGGAGTCGGTCGAACCGCCCCGACCGCTCTTCTACCTCTCGCCCGCAGGTCGCCGCTTCGACCAGGCCATGGCGGGCGAACTGGCCTCCGGGACCGGGTTCTCTATGCTCTGCGGGCGCTATGAGGGCGTCGACGAGCGAGTCTGCCAGCACCTGGTGGACGGCGAGATCTCGGTTGGCGACGTGGTCCTGTCAGGCGGGGAGGCCGCCGCCCTGGTGGTGCTGGAGGCGGTGGCGCGATGCGTGCCCGGAGTGCTCTCCAACGAGGCCTCCACCGCCGAGGAGTCCTTCCGCGACGGGCTGCTGGAATACCCGCAGTACACGCGGCCCGCTGATTTTCGGGGATGGTCCGTACCCGACGTGCTGCTGTCCGGCGACCACGGCCGGGTGGCCCGCTGGCGCCGGGCCCAGTCGCTGGCCCGCACCATCGAGCGCCGGCCCGATCTGATCGAGGCCCGGGGCGGCCTCAGCGACGAGGAGCGGAAGCTGCTCGCAGATCATGACCTCGACGGCGGTGGAGGCGGGGAGCGGTCCTCCTAGACTCGCCCGGCCCGGTCTAAGTGGCCGATGTGAGCGGAGACAGCTATGAACCCCACAGATCTTGTCGACGCACAGAGCCTTCGCGACGACGTCCCGGAGTTCCAGCCGGGCGACACGGTGCGAGTGCATGTGCGGGTCGTGGAGGGCAACCGGGCCCGCACTCAGGTGTTCGAGGGTGTGGTGATCCGGCGTCAGGGCAGCGGGGTGCGCGAGACCTTCACCGTGCGGAAGGTGAGCTTCGGTGTGGGCGTGGAACGCACGTTTCCCGTACACACCCCGGTGATCGACCGCATCGAGCGCATCATCCAGGGCGATGTGCGCCGTGCGAAGCTGTACTACCTGCGCGACCGTGTCGGCAAGGCGGCCAAGGTCAAGGAAAAGCGCTATCGCTGACCGCCAGTCCGGTGCCGCGCATCGGAGTGGCCGGTCTCCGGACCGTTCCAAGCAGGCCCGCGGAGCTTGGGGCGAGCGCAAGGCTGCTCGCTGGTATCGCGACGCCGGCTACGAGGTCCTCGACCAGAACTGGCGGGTCAGCTCGGGCGAACTGGACCTGGTCCTGTTCCGCGACGGTGAGATCGTGTTCTGCGAGGTCAAGTCGCGGCGCTCGAACCGCTTCGGGACGGCTGCGGAGGCGGTGGACCGGCGCAAGCAACTCAAGATCCGGTCGCTGGCCGTCCAATGGTTGCAGGCCAACGATCGCCGGGGCCGGGTCCGCTTCGACGTGGCCACCGTCACCGGCGTTGAGGTCGACGTGATCGAGGGAGCCTTCTAGCGGTTCTCGCGTGGCCGGCGCCGGTCCCAGCATCCCCGGTGCCAGTGGCGCCGCAGGTCGGGCGCCTCGACGGGCACTACCACGTAGTGGCCGGTCCCGGTCTCGATGGTCCGGTTGCAGTTGGGACAGGTGTAGTCCTTGCTGGCCAGGTAGGACTGGATGAAGCGGACCTCCACTTCGCCCAGGCGTTCCGGTTCGTCCACAGCCGCCTATCCCAGGAGCGCCCAGACCACCAGGCCGATGGCCACCAGCAGTCCCGCGACCACGAAGACAATGTCAGACGGCCGGCGACGGTGGGGACGGGTGGGATCGAATCCCATGGCGCAAGTATCGTTGGGCGGCGATCCCCCCGCACCTCATCGCGCCATGACCCGACGCCGCCGACTCCCGCACCGCCTGCTGCTGGCGGCCTTGATCGCCGCGATCGGCGCGCTCGGAGCCTGCGCGGCCGACGACGTGCCGGAGGTGCCCGTCGGCCCTGACGGCTTCCCCGACCGGGAGCTGGTGGCGGGGCGGCAGGTCTATATCGACCGCTGCGCCAACTGCCACGGGAACGACGGAGGAGGGGGACGGGGCACGAGGATCTCTGACGGTCGGATGATCACGCAATATCCCAACGTTGCCGAACAGGTCGAGATCATCGCCGACGGGGTTCGGTCCATGCCCGCGTTCGCGGAGGTGCTGGATGCAAGAGAGATCATAGCCGTAGTCAGATATACACGAGAAGTGCTATAGTTGATCACTGCACACCCTTGATCCACGGCTAGCCGCCGGCCGAGTTGACGGCGGCCTCCGCTCCCCCGAGCCACGGAGGCCGCAATGCTCGCTACCGTCCGCTCCGCCACCCTCGTCGGCGTGTGGGGCCACCCCGTGTCGGTGGAAGTCCACGTCGCCGACGGGCTGCCCGGGTTCACGATCGTCGGCTTGCCCGACGCCTCGTGCCGCGAGGCCCGCGACCGGGTCCGGGCCGCCATCGTGTCCAGCCGGTTGACCTGGCCGTCGAAGCGCATCACGGTCAACCTGGCGCCGAGCGACGTGCCCAAGTCGGGCGCCGGTCTCGACCTGGCCGTGGCCGTGGGCGTGCTTGTCGCCGACGGGCAGCTCGAAGCCGCGTCCATTGCCGACCTAGGCGTGCTCGGGCAGCTGGGCCTCGACGGGTCGGTGCGGCCGGTGCCGGGGGCGTTGCCCCTGGTCGACGCCATGGGGGCCTCTGCAATCGTGGTGGCCGCCCGCGACGGAGCGGTCGCCGAACTGGTGGCTCCCGAGCGGGTCCGGCCCGTCACCCACCTCAAGGAGGCCTTCGAGGCGCTGGCCGGCACGGAGCCCTGGCCCGTTCCGCCGGCGGCTCGAAGCTCGCCCTCCGCCGAGCCCGAGCCCGACCTCTCCGACATCGCGGGACAGCCGTTGGCCCGGTGGGCGTTGGAGGTGGCCGCGGCCGGCGGTCACCACCTGCTGCTGGTCGGGCCCCCCGGCGCGGGCAAGACCATGTTGGCCCGCCGCCTCGTCGGCGTGCTCCCTGACCTGTCACACGAGGAGTCCCTGGAGGTCACCCGGGTCCACTCGGCGGCCGGGCTGGCCCTTCCCGACGGCCTGCTCACCCGGCCTCCGTTCCGGGCGCCCCACCACTCGTCGTCGATGGCCGCGCTGGTGGGCGGGGGCACGGCCAGGGCCAGACCCGGAGAGGTGAGCGCGGCCACCGGCGGGGTTCTGTTCCTCGACGAGCTCGGAGAGTTCGCGCCGTCGGTGCTCGACGCCCTCCGCCAGCCGTTGGAGGAGGGCATGATCCGAGTGGCCCGCTCCCAGGGCATGGTCGAGCACCCGGCCCGCTTCCTGCTGGTGGCGGCCATGAACCCGTGCCCGTGCGGCGCCGGCGGAACGGTCGGCTGCCGGTGCGCTCCCGGAGCACTGGCCCGGTACCAGCGTCGCCTGTCGGGGCCCTTCGTCGACCGGCTCGATCTGGTCGTACGGGTGGATCGTCCCGATCCGGCCGACCTGCTCGACACCCGGCCCAGCACCCCGAGCACCGAAGTCGCCGAGAGGGTGGCCGAGGTGCGGGCCCTGGCCCGCCGGCGGGGCGTGAGCAGGAACGCTGAGTTGGCGGATGCCGATCTTGAGCAGCACGCCCCCATGGACCGAGCCGCCACCGAGGTGCTGAGGGCTGCCCTGACCGAGGGGCGCCTGAGTGCCAGAGGCCTGCGCCGGGTCCGGACGGTGGCCCGCACCATCCGGGACCTTGACGACAGCGGCCATGAACTGCGGGCCACCGATGTGCTCGCAGCGCTCTCATTGCGGATGCGGATCGACAGAGAGGGAGGTCTGGTCCATGGATGACGCACCTGCACCGACAACCGGTCGGGGAGTCCACGCCGAGCGGGGAGTCCAGAGCGAGCCGAATGTTCGCCCGGAGCGGAGTGTTCGCGCCGACCGGGGAGTCCACGCCGCCGCGCTGGCCTCGCTGCCGCGGGCGACGCCGTGGCGGCTCCAGCGGCTGCTGGGCAAGCAGGATCCGGCGAAGGTCTGGAAGAAGGTGGAGACGGGCCAGATGGCCAAATGGGTGGCCGGCGAGGACCTTCATGACATCTGGAGGGACCATGCCCGCGGTGCCGACCTCGCCGCGGTCGCCGAGCAACTCGAGTCGCTCGACGCCTGGGTGACGACGAAGACGAGTAGCCAGCATCCGCCTGCCATCAGGGACGACCTCGACCCGGCGCCGATCCTGTTCCGCCGCGGCCGTGTGGCCGACCCGACCGCCCCGGCGGTGGCCATCGTGGGCACCCGCCGGTGCACCCCGACGGGGCGCTCGGTGGCCATGGAGCTGGGAGCAGGCCTGGCCGCGGCCGGAGTGACGGTGGTCTCGGGTCTGGCCCTGGGGATTGACGGTGCCGCCCACCGGGGCGCGCTGGCCGCGGACGCCGCTCCGGTGGTGGGGGTGGTGGGCAGCGGCCTCGACGTGGTCTATCCCCGGGGCAATCGCGACCTCTGGGACGCCGTCGCCTCGGCCGGGACTCTGCTGGGCGAGGCGCCCTTGGGCGCCGAGCCGGAGGGCTGGCGCTTCCCGGCCCGCAACCGGCTGCTGGCCGCGCTGGCCGACGTCGTGGTGGTGGTGGAGTCCAAGCGGGCCGGAGGGTCGATGCACACCGTCGAGGAGGCTCTCCGGCGCGCGGTCACCGTCATGGCCGTGCCCGGCTCGGTGCGCAACCCGGCCGCCGCAGGCACCAACCTGCTGCTCAGCGAGGGCTGCGCTCCGGCCTGCTCGACCGAGGACGTGCTCGTCGCTCTGGGCCTTGCCACCGCGGGTGCTGCCCGCGGTTTCGTGGAGCGCGCCCGCGCCGGTGTCGACAACCCGATGGGCGGCCCGATCGACATCGACGGCCTCGACTCGCTCCAGAGGAGGTTGCGCGAACTACTCGACGACGGCCCGGTGAGCCTCGACGCGCTGGTGCTGCGGGCCGGAGCGCCCGCGCCCGACGTGCTCGTGGCCGCCGAGGGCCTGGAACGCCTCGGCCTGCTGGCCCGCGACGGCGCCCTCGTCCTGCGGGCCTGAGGTCAGCAGAGTGGCCGAACCGCCCGATCGCCGCCACCCGATAGTGCTAACATACACGCTGCATGCGCTGGATGTCATGGAGAGGCGGGGGATTCGTCTGGAATGGGTGGAGCGGGTGGTGGCTGCGCCCGAGCACAGGACGCGAGACCCCTACGATGGAGCTGTGGAGCGGTTCTTCGCACGGGTTCCCGAACACGGCGGCAGAGTGCTGCGGGTCGCGGTGAACACCGAATCGGACCTCTGGCGTGTCGTGACTGCGTTCTTCGATCGCTCGATGGGTGGTGGGCTGTGAAGCTACGGGTTGACAGCCAGGCCGACGCCCTGTACCTGCGACTCGACGACTCTGCAATTGTCGAGTCCGTCGAGGTCGCCCCGGGGGTCCTGCTGGACTACAACCAAGCCGAGCAAGTAGTCGGCGTGGAGATGCTGAGCCTGTCCACCCGATCACCTGGCCTCGACTTCTCGGACCTGAGGCTCGAGGCCGATTCGGGGCCCGACGCCGAGCCGCCGCCTGCCGGCTAGGTCGGCCGGAACGCTAGGGCTTACGTCCGAACCGGCTGATTGGTGTGGATAACTAGACTCAAGGTGTGGACAACTGGGGCTTGAGCGCATGGCTCGACTCGCTCAGCGGTGTGGCCGACTCCACCCGGGCCGTGTATGGCCGCGACGCGGTCGCAGCTGTTGAGTGGCTGGAGACGGCCGGGTTCTCCGCGCCCGCATCGGTGGACCGTCGCGCCCTGAGGGGCTACCTGGCCGAGCTGGGCGTCAACCGCTACGCGGCCCGCACCATCAGCCGCAAGGTCTCGGTGCTGCGCCGCTACTTCGACTGGGCCCGCCGCACCGGCCGTGTGGGCGCCGACCCCACACTCGGGCTTGCCCCGCCCAGGGGGCCGTCGAAGCTGCCGCAGGTGCTCAAGGACGACCAGATCCACACGCTCATCGAGAAGCCGGCCCGCGCGGGTGACGACCAGGCCCGCGACGCCCGCGATCTGGCCATAGTCGAGATGCTGTACGGCAGCGGTCTGCGGGTGAGCGAGCTGTGCGGGCTCCGCCATGAGGACTTGGATCTGGCCAAGACCGAAGTCCGGGTCTGGGGCAAGGGCTCCAAGCAGCGCCTGGTGCCGCTCAGCGATCCGGCGGTAGCCGCGCTGCGTGCCTGGCTGAGGGATCACCGCGACTCGTTCGTCACCGTCGACACCCCTGCTGACGCCGTCTTCCTCAACCAGCGGGGCCGGGCCATGACACCCCGCGACGTGCGCCGGGTCATCGATCGTCGCAGCGTGGTGCCGACTCATCCCCACGCCCTGCGTCACACCTTCGCCACTCACCTGCTCGACGGTGGCGCCGACCTGCGGGCCGTGCAGGAGTTGCTGGGTCACGCCGACATCGCCAGCACCCAGATCTACACCCACGTCAGCCGCGAGCGCCTGCGCGAGGTGCACCGGACATCGCATCCCAGGGCCTGAGAGCAGGCGCGGGCAGGTGATGTCGCCTCGCGTTCCAGCGTCGCGTCTTCCGCTCTTGTTCGCTGCGCTCACGGGCCGCTCGGGCCGGTCTTCCGCTCTTGTTCGCTGCGCTCACGGGCCGCTCGGGCCGGTCTTCCGCTCTTGTTCGCTGCGCTCACGGGCCGCTCGGGCCGGTCTTCCGCTCTTGTTCGCTGCGCTCACGGGTCGCTCGGGCCCAAGGGGCCTCGCCCGTATGAACTGGATTCGCTCGCCTATCCGCTCGGCCTCTAGGTTGCCGGCCGGTGACTGACGACCACCCCGACCAGGGTCCCGGAGCGGCTGAGCCTGAAGGGACCGCCGAAGACGACACCGCTGCTCTCACCGCGACACTGCTGTCGGAGGAGTCGGCTCGGCGCGGCGCTCAGGCCCGCGCCGGTGAGCAGGTGCTCTTCGCCGACGACCTCCTGCCTGGGGTCGGCGACGAGGAGGTGCCGCTGCGCGAGGGCCTCGCGATGGGCGGTGCCTTCACCTTCATCGTGCTGCTCGTGCTCAACAGCCTCGACGAGCTCGAACAGGCCGCCATGGCCGTGCTGGCCCCCGACATCCGCGACACCTTCGGTGTCTCCGACGGCACGATCACCTTCATAGCGTCTGCCTCCGCGGCCTTCGTGGTGCTGGGCGCCTTCCCGATGGGCTGGCTGGCCGACCGCATCAGACGAGCACCGATCGTGGGGGTTGCGAGCGCGGTGTTCTCTGCGATGGTGTTCCTCTCGGGCTTCGCGGTGAACGCGTTCATGCTGTTCTGGACCCGCTTCGGTGCCGGCATCGCCAAGTCGAACACGATCCCGGTGCACAGCTCGCTGCTGGCCGACACCTACCCCATCGGGGTCCGGGGCCGCATAGGCGGGCTCACCCAGTCCACGGGCCGTGCCGTGGCCGCCATCAGCCCGATCGCGGTAGGCACCGTGGCGTGGGTCGCCGGCGGTGACGAGGGCTGGCGGTGGGCGTTCTTCCTGCTGGGCCTGCCGGTGGCGGTATTCGCGGTGGCCGCCTTCCGGATACCTGAACCGACCAGGGGCCAGTGGGAGAAGACGTCTGTCCTCAGCCAGGTGATCACCGACCCCGACCCGGCTCCCATCTCGGTGGAGGCTGCCTTCGCCCGGCTGCTGAGGATCCAGACCGTCAGAGCGGTGCTGTTCGCGTTCGTCGCTCTGGGCTTCGTGCTGTTCACGATTCCCGTGCAGTCGAACCTGTTCCTGGAGGACGAGTTCGGTCTCGGCACGTTCGGGCGAGGGGCGGCCACCTCGGTAGCCGGTTTCGCCGCGGCGGTGGTGCTGCCGCTGGTGGGGCTGCGCTTCGATCGGCTGTACCGCCGCGACCCGTCCTTGACTCTGCGGCTGATCGGAGGCCTGCTGCTGCCGACCGCGTTCCTGGTGCCGCTGCAGTTCGCCATGCCCAACGAGTACCTGTTCGTGGTGGTGGACGTGCCCCGCACCGTGCTGTCGTCAGCCGCATTCGCCATGGTCGCTCCGGTGGTGTGGTCGATCGTGCCCTACCGGCTGCGAGGCCTGGGCTCAGCGTTGATCACCCTGTTCATCTTCCTGTTCGGTGCAGTGGGCGGATCACTGGTGGCGGCGTTCCTCGTCGACTCCTACGGGGTGCAGACCGCGGTGACCGTACTGTCCCTCCCGGCCGTGACCATCGGCTCGCTCTTCCTGATCCGGGGTTCGCGGTCGATCAAGCACGACCTGTCGATGGTGGTTGCCGAACTCGAGGAGGAGCTGGCCGAGCACGACCGCAGGCGCACCGACCCGGAGTCCACCCCGGCGTTGCAGGCCAGCAACATCGACTTCAGCTACGGCGCGGTGCAGGTGCTCTTCGACGTCTCCTTCGAGGTCGCTCAGGGCAAGACGTTGGCCCTGCTCGGCGCCAACGGCGCGGGCAAGTCGACCGCGCTGAGCGTGGTCACCGGACTGTTCACGCCCGAGCGGGGCGAGATCCGCATGCACGGGCGCTCGATCACCTACACCACCCCGGAGCAGCGCTCCGCCATGGGCGTGCAGATGCTGCCCGGCGGGCGGGGGGTGTTCCGTGAGCTGAGCATCGAGGACAACCTTCGCATCGGCGCCTACAAGTTCCGGCGGGACCCCACCGACGTGCAACGGCGCATCGACCGGGTGGTCGAGATGTTCGAACAGCTCGAGGGACGTCTCGGTGAGCGAGCCGGCGACCTCTCCGGCGGGCAGCAGCAGATGCTGGCGCTGGCTCGGGTAATGATGCACGACCCCGAAATCCTCATCATCGACGAGATGAGCCTCGGACTGGCCCCCACCATCGTCCAAGACCTGGTGGCCGGACTCCAGCGGCTGCGCGAAGCCGGGCAGACGATGATCGTGGTGGAGCAGTCACTCAACCTGGCGCTGTCGCTGGCCGACGACACGGTGTTCCTCGAGAAGGGGGAGGTTCGTCACGCCGGGCCGGCACAGGAGCTCATCGAGCGGCCCGAACTGCTGCACGCAGTGCTGTTCGGCGCCGGTACCGACCCGGCACCGGGCTCTGCTGGCGACGCCGGAGCCGACAGCACAGGCTCCGGCGACAGCACCGGAGCTGATGGCACCGGATCGCCCTCCGACCCGGGCAACGGAAGCTGAGCCGCGGTGGTCCTGGCAGCCTGGATCACAAAACAGCTCGTGTTCAACGGAGCGGTCACGGGCCTGGTCATCGGCATGCTCGCCATGGGCATCGTCCTCATCTACCGCTCCACCCGGGTGATCAACTTCGCGGTGGGGAACCTGGGGCTGCCCGCGGCCGGCTTGTTCGCCCTGATGCAGATCGACTGGGGCTTCCCCTTCTGGATCGGCCTGGCCACCGCCCTGCTGATAGGCACGCTGGCCGGCGCGCTGGTGGAACTGACTGTCGTGCGCCGCCTGTTCAGCCGTCCCCGGGTGATACTGCTGGTGGCCACCGTGGGCGTGGCCCAGTTGATGCGGGCGGTGATCGCCGCGTTTCCCGACATCACCGACACTACGCAGCGCTATCCGGTGGCCGCCCGCACCACCTGGGAGAACGCACCGTTCGGCCTGCGCATCGCCGCTCCCCAGGTGGCGATCATCGTGGTGGTGCCCATCGTCGCCGTCGCTCTGGGTTGGATGCTGAACCGCACGACCTTCGGGCGTGCAGTCGCCGCGTCGGCCGGCAACCCCGACCTGGCCCGCTTGTCGGGCGTGAACCCGAAGGTGGTGTCCACGTTCGTGTGGACGGCAGCCGGTCTGCTGTCGTCCCTGTCGATCATCTTGCTGAGCGGCCAGTCGGGGGCGGTGACCGGCCTGGCGAACCTGGGGCCGCTCACCCTGGCCCGAGCGCTGGCCGCGGCCGCCATAGCCGGAATGAGATCGTTTCCCAGGGCAGTCATGGCGGGACTCGCCATCGGGGTGGCCGAGTCGGTGGTGAGATTCAACTACCTGTCCGAGGCCGGTCTGATCGACTTCCTGCTGTTCTGCGCGGTGCTGGTGGCCGTCTACGTGCAGAGCCGCGGCAGCCCCGAAGAGGCGATCCTGGCTTTCGTGCCGCGCATCCGGCCCGTGCCGGCGCGCCTCGAACGGCTGTGGTGGGTCCGGGCCCTGCCCCGGATCACGCTCGCCGCCGCCCTGGCCTTCGCCATCGTCCTGCCGCTGATCGTGACGCTGCCTTCCAGGCATCTGCTCTACGCGACGGTTCTGGGTTTCGCCATCTGCGCCATGTCGGTCACTGTGATCACGGGCTGGTCGGGCCAGCTGTCGCTGTCGCAGATGGCCTTCGCGGGGATCGGAGCGCTGTCGGGGGCGGCGTTCAGCCGGGGCTTCGAACTCGACATCGGCTGGCGCAGCTTCCGCCTGATCGACTTTGAGGCAGCCGGGGTGCCCTTCGTGGTGTCGATCCTGCTGGCGACCCTGTTCACCGCCCTGGCGGCCTTGCTCATCGGTGCTGGAGCGCTGCGGGTGCGCGGCCTGATGCTGGCGGTAAGCACGTTCGCGTTCTCGATCGCATCCACCCAGTACCTGTTCCGCCGACCGTTCTTCACCGGCGGGAGCAGTTCGAGCGTTCCCTACCAGCGGGGCACACTGTTCGGCATCGATCTCTCGTCGCAGCGGTCGTACTACTACTTCACGCTGGGCGGCTTCGTGATCGCCTATGCCGTGGTGTCGAGGCTGCGGCGCAGCGGCATCGGCCGCTCCACCATCGCAGTGCGCGACAACGCGGCCGGTGCCTCCGCCTACACCGTGAGCCCCACCAGGGCGAAGCTCACCGCGTTCGCCCTGGCCGGGGGGCTCGCCGGCTTCGGCGGCGCGCTGCTTGGCGGCCTGGTGCAGAACATCCGCTTCTCGCAGGTGCTGTTCCAGGTCGAGGACTCGCTGCGGGTCGTCGGCATGGCCGTGATCGGCGGGCTGGGCTCGGTCACCGGCGCGGTGCTGGGGGCAGTGTGGGTCGAGGGGATGCCGGCCTTCTTCGGCGACAACGATCTGGTGCCGCTGTTCACCTCGAGCATCGGGCTGCTGGTCATCATCATGTACCTGCCCGGTGGCTTCATCCAGGTGGTCTATGCAGCCCGGGACGGCCTGCTGAGCTGGCTCGAATCCCGACTACCGACCGAGGATGCTCCTAGGGTCGCCCCGGCCTCGCCCGCCAGCCTGAGCCGCCGGGATCCGGCCGGCGTCGATGTCGGTGAGGTTGTGATGCGGACCGAGAACGTGTCGGTGCGCTTCGGTGGCAATCAGGCCGTGTCGCGGGTCAGTGTCGAGGTGCGCCGCGATGAGATCGTCGGCCTGATCGGCACGAACGGCGCCGGCAAGACCACCCTGATGAACGCGGTCGGCGGGATGGTCGGCTGCGAGGGCCGGGTAGAGCTGATGGGGCGGGACCTGACCGGCGTGTCGGCCGCGCGCCGGGCCCGTGCCGGCCTGGGTCGGACGTTCCAGGGGGCCACGCTGTTCCCGGAGCTGACCGTGCGTGAGACGGTGATGGTGGCGCTGGAGGCCCGGGGCCGCACGCCGTTCCTCTCGACTGCGCTGCACCTGCCCCACACTCTGGTCAACGAGAGACGCCGCCGCGCCGAGGCTGACGAGCTGATCGACTGGTTCGGCCTGGGTGCCTACGCCGACCACTACGTGTCGGACCTGTCCACCGGCTCCCGGCGCATTGTCGAGTTGGCCGGCCTGCTGGCGCTCGACGCCCGGGTGTTGTGCCTGGACGAGCCCACCGCCGGCGTCGCCCAGCGCGAGACCGAGGCGTTCGCCCCCCTCGTCCGCAGGATCCGCAGCGAGCTGGGTGCCGGAATCCTGCTGATCGAGCACGACATGACGGTGATCATGGGAGTCAGCGATCGGGTGTACTGCCTGGAGTCCGGGTCGGTGATCTCGGCCGGCACTCCCGACGAGGTCAGGAACGACCCGCTGGTCGTCGCCAGCTATCTCGGCACCGCCGGCGAGGCCGCGGGCTAGCCGCGTCTCCCTCGGCGGGTCGGTATCGAGTCGGTATACTGCGCCGCCCGTCGGAGGCAGTCTGGGTTGGCGAATCCCCGCCACCGGACCAGAGGAATCCCTGGAGGAGCACGGTGTCAATGACTCACATGCGGACACAGAGAGCACTGCGGGCGCGGGCGGTGGCCCTCGTCGCCGCGCTGGCTCTGGTAGCTGCGGCCTGCGGCGGCGGTGACGAAGCCGGCGACGAGGCGCCGGCGGCGGACACCGGCGGCGCCAGCACTGAGGTCGACAGCACTGAGGTCGACAGCTCCGGTAGCGGCGGCTCCGACACTGACAGCCCGGCCGAGGAGACGGCCGAAGAGGCCACGCCGTCTGAGGGAGACCCCGAACCGACCGAGCCGGACTCCGAGCCGGCCGCGGACACGAGCGCAGCCGAGCAGCAGACCGACGACGCCGACGGAGAGACTACGGTCGATGAACCCGCCGAAGAGGTCGCGGCACCCCTGACGTGGAGCCGCCTGGCCCCGAACATGGCACCCGACGACCCTTCGGAACTCACCGCGTCGTGGAGGGGCGTGACCGCTGACACGATCACGATCGGCGTCTCGATGCTCAACTTCGACCTCCTGCAGGAGATGGGACTCACGGCAGCAGGCTGGGGCGATCAGCAGGGCGTCTTCCAGGCCCTGGTCGACGATCTGAACGCCAACGGCGGGATCCTCGGCCGCAACGTCGTGGCCGTCTACGACTACTACAGCCCCATCGACGCCGCCGACGCGGAACGGGCGTGCACCGTTCTCACCCAGGACAACGAGGTGTTCGCGGCGGTGCTCGGATTCGTCGGTCCGTTGGCCGGCACCGCCGACCCCTGCTTCGTCGGGACCAACAACACTCCGCTCGTGGGTGGTGAGCAGACCCCCGATGAAATGGCCCAGGCCACCGCTCCGTGGTTCAACGTGGAGCCCAGCACCGAGGATCACACGTCCAACCTCCTAGACCTGCTGGTCCAGACAGGCAGGGCCGACGGGGCCAGGGTGTTCGTGGTGTCGCACCAGTCATCGACAGGCGACGAACCGTTGGTGCTCGAGGGGCTCGGCGCGCGTGGGATCGACGTGGTGGGCACCGCCGTCCTTGACGCCAACGACGGCGACACCGCCGCTCAGGACCAGTTGATGCAGGTCATCTCCGAACGGATCAGGGCCGATGGGGCCGACACCGTGATGATCAACGGCAACCCCGCTGCCACCATCCGGGGCCTGGGCTTGAACGGGCTGCTCGATTCGGTGACCATCTGGAGCAACAACGCGGCCGGGCTCAACAATCTCGGAGAGACCTTCGACCACGAGTGGGCTCGGGGCGCCATCTCCTCCGATGGCCCCTCCGAACTCGACATCTGGAACGATGACGTGTTCCAGGACTGCGTGCGGGTGGTCAACGAGGCCGGCATCGGGGCCGACTTGCGGCCCACAGCAGAACTGGCCGACGACGACGAGAACTGGTTCAACCCGGTCCGCCGCTACTGCGGCCATCTGTCGCTGTTCGCGCAGATCGCGGCCGCGGCCGGTCCGAATCTCACGCCGGATACGTTCGAGCAGGCGGCCTACACGCTGACCGACTTCGTTCTGCCGGGTTATTCCGCCAACTCGCTCTCCCCGACCAAGCTCGGCGCCCGCGACCTGTACCGGCTCACGACCTTCGATCCCGACGTCGGCAACGGCGAGAACGTGCCGCTCACCGATCTCATCGACATCGTCCCATAAGGGCGTCCGCTAACGCGGGGCGGGGCGGTACTCGTCGATCGGGGTGATGCAGATGTTCTCCTCGCCGAAGGGGGCCGGCTTGGTGCACGGATACTCGAATCGCATCGTGTGGATGGCGTCGGGTGCCTGCGTCTTGCCCGGTCGCAGCGTCAGCGGCAGCATCTCGTTGGAGTCGATCGGCCCCAGATTGGCCAGCGTCGCGTAGATGTCGGCCCGGGTCGGGTTGTCGCCCGCCTCATAGATGGCCCGCAGGGCTGTGCGCATGAGGTTGCAGACCGTGGCCACCATCCCGTAGGCCGACGAGCCTGAGCCATCGAGGCGCCCCTCGTTCTCGTGGTTGGCCCCCGATGCGTTGTTGGCCCCGTAGGTGTCGTTGCACATCTCGTTGAACGGCCGCGGCTCGTAGCCCTCGAGCCGGTAGACGCCGGTGTCGGCGTCGTCGATGATCAGAGCCCCGTTGTAGAGGTTTCCGGCCGTCTCGCCGCCGAACGCCACGACCTTGGACGACACCAGTTCGCCCGCCTGGGCGTTGAAGTCCGAGGCGTAGAACTGCACGTCGCCGGGCTCGAATCCCTGGTTGGCCATCTCAGTCAGGTACCCCGGGAAGGACACGACGTTGAGGACGTTGAAGAAGACGTCGATGCCGGCTGCCTTCATTCGCTGCACCGAGTCGACCACGCCCTCGAGGCAGAAGGTGGTGCCTCCACACCCGATGACGTCGAAGACGGCCACCTCGATGCCCTTGGACCTGAGGGTCTCCACCAAGCCCGCTTCCACCGCCTCGTACTGGCCGGGAGTGTCGGGCGCGGCGATGCCGATCGTCTTGCCGTCGAGCTGTCCGCGGTCCGCGAGGTCGGCCGCCAGCCATCGCACGCTCTCCTCCAGCGTCGGCGACACCGATATGAGCCGGTCCTCACCCCGGCGCATGAACTCCTCGCTCTGGCCTTGGGTGGAGATGAACGCGGTCTGGTGCTCTTCCACGATGCACAGGTTGGCCGATCCCTGGAATCCGCTGGAGTTGAGCAGGATCACGCCCTTGTGGTCCTCGATGGCCTGGATGCACGCCGCGTTGCGGTCCTCGTCCACCGTGGCGCCGAGAACCTCCAGTTCGATGGTGTGCAACTCGATCATGCGGCCCCGCACGCCTCCGCACTGCTCGTTGACCACCGACGTGAACGTGTCGAACATCTCGGCCACGTTGCCCACCGGAACGGCGAAGCCCATGGCGGCGAAGTCCTCCAGCTTGGACCGCAGGTGCACCAGCGAGATCGAGTCGGCCTCGATGCCGGCATCGGTCGCGACCCTGTCCGGGGCCGGGTCGTGGGCGTGGCAGAAGGCGTCCAACTGCGCGAAGGGGTTGTCGCCGCGGTCGAAGGTGGCCTGGAACTCGTCGAAGATCCCGTCCCGGGGATCGTCGAAGATGTTCGGTGGGGGACCCTCGGGCTCCGCCGGGGCGGGCTCATCGTCGGGTGCCTCGCCGGAGTCCTCAGGCTCGGGGGCGGCCGCTTCTGTCGTGGTGGTCTCCGGCTCGGTCTCCGGCTCCGTCGTGGTCGTCTCGGCCTCGGGAATCTCATCCGAGCCCTCGGGCTCGGTCGTCTCAGGCTCCGCGGTGTCGGGTGCCTGCGTCGTGGGCGTGGCGGTGCCACCGTCACCGGAATCCGTCACCTCGCCCCCGCAGGCCGCAGCCACGAAAGCCAGGCACACAACCGGGACGAGCGCGAGGCGTAGTCGTTGCATCATCTGATTCTCCGTCCACTCTGAGAGACCCCGACCGGGCTGAGGACAAGTCTCCTTCACCTGTGTGCACCGCACAAGTCGATTCGCGGACGCTCATGAGTGCTCCGCAGACGGGCTGGGCTACTGTCTGCGCACCGATCGCACCCCTGCCGGTCGGTCGGAGCGTGGCGAGGGGGAGAATGGCAGACGATCCGCCAGAGATGACCGGACCTGAGCCGTCGGTCGCCGATCTGGCGGAGGCGATCCTCGAGGAGGAAGCCAGGCGCCGTGCCGAGCAGGCCGAGCGCGACGCCGAAACCGTCCTTCCCGACGACCTGCTGCCGGGCGTGGGTGACGCACCCATGACCCTGCGAGAGGGTCTCCGGGCCGGCGGCAAGGCGACGGTGTTCGTCATGTTCCTGCTCGCCTTCATCGACGAGATGCCCCGAGCGATCCGGGTGCTCGCTCCCGACATCCAGGACTCGCTCAACATCAGCGACACCGTGCTCTTCGGCATCCTCGGCTTCGGTGGCGTCACCCTCGTACTGGGGGCGGTCCCCATGGCCGCCCTCGCCGATCGGGTCAAGCGGGTGGCCATCATCCCGGTGGCCACCGCCTTCTGGGGTGTGACCGCGTTCTTGAGCGGCCTCATCGTCAACCCCTTCCAGTTGTTCCTCACCAACGCGGGAACCGGCTTCGGGCAGGCCTACCGCATTCCTGTCTCGAATTCGTTGCTGGTCGACACCTACCCCATCCCGGCCCGCAGCCGGATCTTCGCGCTGGAGGGCCTCGGCCGGCCCGTCGGCCAACTCCTCGGCCCGCTGATCATCGGAGGCATCGCGGCCCTGGTGGGGGGCGACGAGTCCTGGCGGGCCGGCTTCTTCGCGGTCGCGGTGGCGCCGGTGGTGGCCGCGGTCGTGTCGGCCCTGATGCTGCGCGAGCCGCCGCGAGGCCGCTTCGAGAAGGAGGCGGTGTTCGGTGACACCGATGTCCAGGTGGACGAGTTGCCGGTGTCGATCGGCACCGCCTTCGCCCGGCTCCGCAAGATCAGGACCTTCTACTTCCTTTCCACCGGTGTGGGCGTGCTCGGCTTCGCCCTGATCGCAATCCCCATCCAGTTCAACCTGCTGCTCGAGGACAAGTACGCCATGGGACCCTTCGAGCGGGGTGTCGTCGAGTCGCTCATCTGGGTGGCCGCGCTGATCGGACTCCCCGTGGCCGGCCGGCTCTTCGACCGGGGGTTCCGCCGCGATCCGGCTGCCATGATGCGTCTGGCCGGCCTGCTGGTGATGGCTACCGGCGTGGTGTACGCGGTGGCGCTCCCCATGAAGATCCTCGGAGCTCTGGTGGCGCTGATGGCGTTGGCCCAGACCCTCGTCTCGATGGCCTTCGTGGCCGCCCCTTCGATCATCGCGGCGGTGTCGCCCTATCGCATCCGGGCCCAGGCCTTCGCCCTGTTGCCGGTGTTCATATTCCTGATGGGCGGCTTCTTCGGCGGGCTGATCGTGGGCCAGCTCTCCGACGCCTACAACGAGCGCACCGCCATGCTGGTGGCCGCGCCGCCGGCCGCGCTGATCGGCGGCGCCCTAATCGCCTACGGCAGCCGCTTCATCCGCTTCGACATCTCCCGCTCGGTCGAAGAACTGCTCGAGGAGCAGGAGGAGCAGCAGCGGGCCGCGGCCGATCCCGCCTCGGTGCCGGCACTGCAGGTCCACAACCTCGACTTCGCCTACGGCAGTGTGCAGGTGCTCTTCGACGTGTCCTTCGAGGTGGCGAAGGGCGAGGTCCTGGCCCTGCTGGGCACCAACGGAGCGGGCAAGTCCACTCTGCTGAGGGCCGTAAGCGGGCTGGGCATTCCCGACCGGGGCGTGGTGCGGCTCGGGGGCCGCACCATCACCTACGCGGAGGCCGAGGACCGTTTCAACGCCGGGCTGGTGCAGCTCAGGGGCGGGGAGGGGGTCTTCGACGAACTCTCGGTCGCCGACAACCTCAGAGCCTCCGTACTGGCATCGGGTCTGAGCGACGCCGAGTCCGCGGCTCGGGCCGAGCGGGCCTTGAGCCTGTTCCCGGCTCTGGCCGAGCGCACCGACCTCGCGGCCCGCGACCTGTCGGGCGGGCAGCAGCAGATGCTGGCGCTGGCCATGGCTCTCATGCACGAGCCCGAGGTGCTGCTCATCGACGAGCTCAGCCTGGGGCTCGCTCCGGTCGTGGTGCAGGAGCTTCTCGGGGTGGTGGAGAGTCTCCGCGAGGCGGGACAGACAATGGTCATCGTCGAACAGTCACTCAATGTGGCCCTGGCCTTCGCCGACCGGGCCATCTTCATGGAGAAGGGCCGCATCCGGTTCGAGGGCCCGGCCCAGGAGCTGGCCGAGCGCGACGATCTGGCCCGGGCGGTGTTCCTGGGAGGCGAGGGCGGATGACCGCCCCGTCGAGCGCCCCAGACCCGGGGGCTGCGAGCGTCCGCGGACAGGGCGAGAGCCCGCCGTGTCGCAGCGGTGTCATTCCCGCTCCTGTTCGCTGCGCTCACGGGCCGCTCGGGCCACGGCCTCGCTGCACGCCTCACGTATTCGTTCCCCGGTCGCGGCCTAGCCGCTCGGCCTCTGCGAGCCGATGATCGAGTTCCTCGGCATCACGGTCGGCCAGCAATCGTTGATGTTGGGCCTGGTGACGGGTCTCACCTACGCGGCCTTCGCGGCCGGCTTCGTGCTGATCTACCGCTCCACCGGCGTGCTCAACTTCGCCCACGGCGAGGTCGGAGCGTTCGGCGTGGCCCTGTTCGTGCTGCTGCTGGCCCAGTACGGCTTGAACTGGTGGCTGTCGTTCGTGCTCGCCCTGGCGGCCTGCGCCGCCATCGGCATGGCCATCGAGCTAATAGTGATCAGGCGGCTGTTCGCGTCGCCCCGCCTGGTGGTCCTGATCGCCACCATCGGCGTCGGCCAGATAGTGATCTTCGCCAAGTTCCACCTTCCCAGCGTGGTTGCGCCGGGGCCGATCCCGTCTCCGTTCCAGGCGACGTGGACCCCCACCGACCACATCCGTCTCCAAGCCCGCGAGCTGGTCGTGCTGGCCGTGATCCCGGTGCTCATCGGCGTTCTGGCCTGGTTCATCTCGCGCACCCGCTTCGGGCTGGCCGTGAGGGCCTCGGCCTCCAACCCGGACACGGCTCGGGTCTACGGCACGTCGCCCCGGCGGACCTCGACGATCGTGTGGACCATCTCGGGCGCGTTCGCGGCGGCCACCGCCATCTTCCTGGCACCGCTGCAGGGCATCAACTCGGCCCAGGCCGGGACCGCGGCCATCGCCGAGCCGCTGCTGCTGAGAGTGCTGGTGGTGTCGCTGCTGGCTCGCATGCGCTCGCTGCCGGGCACGCTCGTCGGCGGGATGGCGGTAGGCGTGGCCGAGGCGCTCATCCGCGCCAACGTGGACTCGGCCAACCGCTCGGTGGTGGATGTGTACCTGTTCCTGGCCGTGCTGGTGGCCGTGCTGGTGGTGATCCGAACCACCGGCGAGCAGGAGTCCTGGTCGCTCGCGCCCCGGGTGCGAGCCATCCCGAGCCGCCTGGAGTCGGTGTGGTGGGTCCGCCGTCTCAACGCCTTGGGGTTCGTGGCCCTCTTCGGGTTCTTCGCCCTTCTGGGCATGACCCTCTCCACCAGCAGCTCGCTGTTCACGTGGACGAGCATCCTGCTGTTCGCCATGGTCGTGCTGTCGATGACGGTGCTCACCGGTTGGGCCGGCCAGCTGTCGCTCGGCCAGTACGCCTTCGTCGGTCTCGGGGGACTGACTGTGCTGGGACTGACCCAGGGCAACGACATCCCCGTGCCTTTCGACCTGTTCGATCTGTCGCTGCAACTGCCGTGGGCGCTGGCCATGGTGGTGGCCACCGCGCTCGGGGTCGTGGTGGCCGTGATCGTCGGCGTGCCCGCGCTTCGAGTACGGGGCCTGTTCCTGGCCGTCACCACCCTCGCCTTCGCGGTCGCTTCGGCAACGTGGCTGTTCCTGCAGGACTTCTTCACCGGCGGGACCTCCTTCCCCCGTCCGGCCGAGAAGCCCGTGCTCGACATCGGCCCGATCCATATCGACTTCGACGCGTCGCGCCGGAACTACTACTTCCTGTGCCTGGTCTCGCTGGCCGTGGTGGCCGCGGTGGTGGCCCGGCTGCGCCGCACCGGCATCGGGCGGTCGTGGATAGCGGTGCGCGACAACGAGGAGATGGCCGCGGCGTCCACCGTGTCGCCCACTCGAATGAAGCTGACCGCTTTCGGTGTGGCCGGAGGCATCGCGGCCTACTCCGGAGGGCTGCTCGTGACGCTGGTGCCCTCGCTACAGCCGGACTCGCTGTTCCGGGCCGGCGAGTCGATCGTGGTGGTGGCGACCGCCATCATCGGCGGCCTCGGCTCGGTGGCCGGCCCCATTCTCGGGGCCCTGTGGGTGCGGGGCATCCCCCAGATAATTCCCGAAGAACTCGACGACCTCGTGCGGCTGGTCACCAGCAGCATCGGTCTGCTGGTGCTGCTCATGTACTTCCCCGGCGGCCTGCTGCAGATCATCTACAGCATCCGCGACAAGCTGCTCGAACGGGCCGACCGCAGGATGGCGGAGAGAGGCGTCGCCGCGGGCGGTGAGCCGTCGGCTGCCGAGGAAGAGCCTGAGGTCCATGAGGTCCCTCGGGCCGCGGCCCGGCCGGTCCGCCCCCGCTCACCGGTGACGATGAGCGCGGCTGGCGCCGCGGCCGGGCCGGGCCCGGCGCTGCAGACCCAGGACGTGTCGGTGCACTTCGGCGGCAACACCGCGGTCGATCGCGTCTCGGTGCATATCGACCACGGCGAGCTGGTGGGCTTGATCGGAACCAACGGCGCGGGCAAGTCCACACTCCTCAACGCCATCAGCGGATTCGTTCCGGCTGAGGGGCGGGTGTTCGTGCTCGGAGCGGACGTGACTGCACAGCGCTCACCGGCCCGCCACGCCCGTGGCCTCGGTCGGGGCTTCCAGGGCGCCCGGATCTATCCCGGCCTGACGGTGCGCGAGTCGCTGATGGTCGCCCTCGAAGCACGATCACGCTCGCGTCTTGTGGCATCGATGACCGCGCTGCCGCCGTCACCCGGCCAGGAGAGGACGAAGCGGGCCGAGGCCGACGAGATCATCGACTACATGGGCCTGACCCGTTACGCGGATCACTTCGTGGCCACGCTGTCGACCGGCACCCGCCGCATCGTGGAGCTCTCCAGCCTGCTGGCCGTGAACGCCCGGGTGCTGCTGCTGGACGAGCCGACCGGCGGTGTGGCCCAGCGCGAGGCCGAGGCGTTCGGGCCGCTCATCAAGCAGTTACAGGCCGAGCTGGGTGCCTCGGCGATCGTCATCGAGCACGACATGCCGCTGGTGATGGGCATCAGCGACCGCGTCTACTGCCTGGAAGCGGGCGCAGTCATCGCGGAGGGCCCTCCGGATCAAGTGCGTCAGGACCCGCTGGTGATCGCCAGCTACCTGGGCACCTCTGACCAGGCCATCGGCCGCTCCGACCCCTCCGGGTACTAGTGTCCTGTATGGGGAATTCGTTGTAGATATGAGGACATGGTCTCGAATATCTGGTCGGCGGTCTTGTGCCACACGAAGGGGCGGGGGTTCTGGTTCCAGTTGTCGGTCCAGGCGTTGATGGATGCCTTGAGGTCGC